>CAVGQN010000132.1:0-2045 GCA_963631395.1 bacterium | reverse complement strand
CCAACAGGTATGGCAGAAAATCGTCTACAAGAACATTCCTCAGATGTCGGAGGCCGACCTCGACTACTTTTGGCTCATCTTCCGCCGCAACCTGTGGGACAATTACTTCTATAAGGGCGAGACACGCTGTGGAGCAGAAGACTATCTGCACGCCCTGGCAGCTCTTCACCGCGGCAACCGTTCCTACGTTCGCTTCCGTTCGGCGACCGACGGCAAGAAGCACACGGCACTCTGCTACACATTCCAAAGCCAGTTACATCCGCTTTATCTCGACGGCCGCACGAAGCTGCAACGCTTCGACGCCTTCCTCCCCGAGGAAAGGGTGCTAAAACAGACTGTCATCCCCCTGCCCGTGAACGGAAAAGTTGAAGCAGGCGAGGAAGAATGGTGGGAAGACTTATCAATCTATAACAAGCAATTATAACTATGAATACAAGACAAGCAAAGAAGATATTGCGCTATGCCCGAGGAGGCACCAAGCACAAGTATTCCCGGTATTGGTACACGCGCCTGGTCTTTTACAAGGGGTTCCCTCCCTTCCTGGGCGATAACGATATGATGGGCTGGCTCGACCACCGCATCACCAAAGCGTTAAAAATATATCAGCGTCACGGAAGATGCAAGCACTATCTTGACCCCTAACCCCGAGAAAAGGTCACCTTTACTGCCCAAGAGGGTCACCCTCTTCGACCTCAAAGGTCACCCACTTGAAAAGGGCATACCGCCGACCCTCGTAATGCGGCGGCACAACCATCAATCCAACAGAACCATGGAACAAGAACATTACTACGGCTGCGCATCATGCGAACATGCCGCTATGTACAAGGGATTTCACATCGGCTGCCTGCTCGGCGTGTATCTCAACGAGCGACACCCGACCAATGACGGCGGCTGGGCGTGCGAGAAGTACAAGGAAAAAAAGCCCAATATCAAAGAGCAGATAGCGGTGCTCAAGGAGGTCGCGCTGGAATACAGCGGCAAGACCATCGACAACATCATCAAACAGATGGAGGCAAGAATTAACATCGTCATCTCTGACGAAGGCTCCAACATCAGCGGCATGAAACACATGTCGGGAGATATTGAGAAGAGGAAGGAGGTTGTGGTATGAAGGACACTATCGTGCATTTGGACCGGGAGCAGACACGGCAGCTGCACAGGAGACTGCTGGCAAATGATGCGTATGTGCTTTTCTGCGACCACCTCAAGCAACTGCACAAGGAAGGGCTGACGGCCTTGTCGCAGGTCGAAGTGTTCCTTTCGGCAGAGAATTTCGCAAGATTGCTCCTCTCGCTTCCAGACATCAAGGAGGGCATAGACGCTGAACTTGACTACCTGGAGGAAGATGCCGAGGGGGAGAACGACGCCATGATCATCAGCGTGCTGGCGGCATGCATCATCAGCGCCCAGAGAAGAAGCCTTCCCGCGTTTGACTGGGAGTTTGCCGCCCTCCGCATCCTCATCCGATGGAACGGGCACGAGCTTCTTGACCCCATGTTGCAAGCAGCCGCAAGGAAAGAGGAGGCACGGTGGATGGAGGGCAAGAAGACCGACTTGCTCACGTGCAAACTGGAAGATTTAAATTGAAATAAAGACAATGAAAAAGTACATCGGAACAAAGACGGTCTATGCACAGTCAATGACCGCAGAAGAAGCCAAAGAGAAAGGCTACAAGGTAGGTGACAACACTGGTGACGGCTACGAGGTGGAGTATAAGGATGGCTACAAGTCATGGTCTCCCGACAAGGCATTTGAGGAGGCCTATCGAGTTGCCGAGACACCGCTTGACCGCATGGAGATTGAATGCAGCGAACTGGCCGAAAAGATATACAAGCTAAGGGACTTTATTACGCGCAGTAAAAATGTTGCTAAACTTGCAGAGATTGTAGGCAAGGAGCAAGCAAATCTTATGGTCATCCAACTCCACACAATGGAGACTTACCATGAGTGCTTATACACACGCATTGTGGAACTCAAACACAAGGAGGACGAACAATGATGCAATTATTAATCCAAGGGCTGCGCCGTGAATATGCAGCCATCGA
>CAVGQN010000131.1:0-2085 GCA_963631395.1 bacterium | reverse complement strand
GATTTGGTTTAGGGGTTGGCTTCTTATATATAAGCCAATCCATACTAAACTATATTAGGGGAAATGTAAAAAGAAATGAGAGTGCAAAAACATTGCACATTTTCTCTTTTGGATGTGCAAAAGTGAAAACAAATGGACGGCATTTTTCGCTGTTAGGAAAGCAAGTATAAAGAAAGCAAAAATGCAAGTTAGAATTTGGACAAGAAACTGAAAATGAGTCATTTTTGTTCCCATTTTCTTGCTGGAGAAATTCCAAATGTTTTCAACTAATTGATTTATAAGTAACTAAAAATCAGAGAGAAACACTTGCTAGGTCACAAATGTGTGGGGTGGGCGTTTCGGACCTTTTTGCTTGGTATGTCCTATCTAGGCAGTCTCGCTATCAACTCGGAAGGTGAAGCAAGCTTATACTCTATTTACGGAGTATGGTGTGGAACATTTCGTCGACGGAGTTCCAACGGGTGACTCTGCCCTGCTCTGCATCTTCTTCGGCCAACTGGAGCCCGGTCTTGACAGATTCCTCCGTGGATTTGGCGTTGGCTGGGCTTTTGCCGGCGTCGGTCAGATGTAGCTCTTCGGTCAGGTAGGAAAGCTGGTAAAGGGGACTCTGTGTGTAGAGCCCGGTGCGGGTGTCGGTCAGCTTCCGGTAGAGGTTGGAGTTGTAGACCGCATCAAAGGCTTCCAGCAAAGGAAGATGATACTCGGTGTGAAGTTCGTGGACCATCTCCTCTACATCGCAATTGATGATGAACTGTATCTGTGATTTGTTCAGTCTCATATCCTTCGCAATTTTGATATGGCCAATGGTGTGCCAAAGTAATACTGTTTGTTCAGATGTCTGTATCTCAGGCCCTGTACCAATTGCTCCAGGGTGATGAGATGCTGCCGATAAAGGTTCAACTGAAAGACAACCCCATCGTCTGCAATCGGTCCTATCACTATGTCGTAGTCATAGACTCTCTTACCCTTGGCTTGTCTGTTGGCAAAAACAAACTCGGCCCATTCGCCACTAACCTCTTCAAATCGCTTTACCTTAAGTTCGCCGGAATCCAAAAGGGTTTCATCAAACTCATATTCCTGAACGACAGGGAAGCCGCTGTTTTCCAAATCGCAGCGCCTGACAGCCATGTTTACCGCCTGTTTCTTTATGTCGGTCAGATAGAAACCCTGGCCAAAGTCTTTGTTGGGCTTGCACTTAGAGAGGTCTATCTCTGCAAAATCTATGTTTGTACCGTGGTAGAGTTTCATCAGATGGTGCCTCCGTTTTTTCTGCAATAAGCCTGTAAGTCTCTCAGCGTGTCATCCAATGGAAGAAGATGCTGCGCGGAGTAGTGGCGGTCGATAAACTCAAGCGCCTTGTGCTGCTTCAAGTAGTTGAAGGCAACATTTACGGGCATCCTGAACTTCCTGCCGAACTCGACTATGCATAAGTTGATGTATCTAATCTTGTCCATAGGGCTCATTGTGAACGTGTTGGGTTTTGCGTTTTACGTTTTGTGTTGGCGTTACGGACCTCTTTCTTTCGAACATTTTCGTAAGCCAAATGAGCAGAACCAAGCTTGCTTGGGTTATGCCATGGCGAGAAAATGAGCACGAAGTGAGCTTAGACGGAACTTAGACGGAATAGTTGCGTCGTGAATCCGGTAGGTTTATTAATCCGCGGAATTTAGACGGATCTTAGACGGATTTTTGCGTTACGAGTCCTGTAGCCTTGCGGGTCGTGGTTTTTTATAATCCGCGGAATTTAGACGGAATCTAAACGGAAATCTGTCTTGCTGGTCGTGGGCCTTGCGGTCCGGTTTTTATATTATCCGCGGAACTTAAACGGAACTTAGACGGAACTTAGACGGAACTTAGACGGAACAAAAATGTGTTGTGTTTTACGTTATGCGTTACGGCCTTTTTTGCTTGCCTTGTCCTATCTAGGAAGTCTCGCTATCAGTTCATCGGGGGTGAGTATCTCCATGCGGGAGAAGGCGCACCAGCGCTTGCCGAGGTCCTTGATGGAGGCACCGATGTGATAGACCGCTGCGTCGATGCAGAGGAAGCGGTCGTGAGACTGGCGGAAGGTCTTGACCTCTATGG
>CAVGQN010000130.1:0-2087 GCA_963631395.1 bacterium | reverse complement strand
CTTCGCTTCGTGTGCGCCATACTTTTTTCTACATTATAGGATTTGTCGAATGTACAGACTCTATCTTTCAGAGTTTTAAACATGTCTTTTATCACTTCCGCACAAACCGCAGGACTCATCTCGAAGTTGTAAGGCATATTTTCGCACTTGTCACCACCAACTGAATTGTAAGTGAGCCTATATAGGGTCTGCTAATTAATAGCAAGCAACTGATTATTAACAAATTAGCATGAAAAATATTTGCTCAATTCATAAGAAATGGCTACCTTTGGGTGTTAAAACAGCAAAAGTCTAATGAAATACTACTCTCAATATCACAGTCATGACCTGTTTGAACTCCAAGAGTCCCTCTCTGGATTGAGCAAGTCTAACCGATGGGTCAAGCTTGCCGACAACCTCCCTTGGGAGAAGATAGAGAAAGAATACAACAAGCGTCTGAAAAACCGTCACAATGGTGCTGGCAACAAACCTGCCCGCATGATTGTCGGAGCCTTGATAGTGAAGCATGTGGAAAATCTAAGCGATGAGAAAACCATTCAGGCAATTCAAGAGAATCCATACATGCAGTATCTGCTTGGGCTTCCGAGATTCACGGAAAAACCGGTGTTCGTGCCGGAATTGTTCGTACTGGTTCGCAAACGGCTTGACCATGACTTCTTCAATATGTTGTCCTTGATGCTTGCGGAAGCGGACGGCAGCAAGCCGAAGAAAGAGAATACCGATGAGAATGGCAATGATCATGGCGGCACGATGAAGGTAGATGCGACGTGTTGCGATGCAGAGGTCCGCTATCCGACAGACTCCAACCTTCTAGAGGACGGCAGCAGACTGATAGACCGCCTGCTTGACAAGTTCTGCGCAGCCTGCAAAATCAAGAAACCGCAGACCCGCCGTGTTGAAGCCCGTCGGGCCTTCATCCAGCTGACTAAGAAGAAGCGCAAGGGAAAGAAGCTCATAGACAAGACTAAGCTGGTCCAGATACGTTGTTTGCAAGCAGACTTCCAGACATTCCTTGATTTTCTGGGAAAACACTCGAGCAGTCTTCTGGCGTGCTTTAGCCGGCATGACTTCAAATGTCTCAAGGCTGCATTCAAGATGTACGAGCAGCAGAAGATGATGTTTGAACAGAACGTCCGCAGATGCGCCGACCGCATCATCAGCATCTACCAGCCACATCTCCGTCCCATTGTCAGGGGCAAGGCAAAAGCCAAGGTCGAGTTTGGAGCGAAAATTGGCGCCAGCATCGTAAACGGCTACACTTATGTGGACCATCTCAGTTGGGATGCATACAACGAATCGTCCGACCTTCCCATACAAATGGAACTCTACAAAAAGCGTTTCGGCATACTCCCAAGAGAGATTCAAGCAGACAAGCTATACCTTGGGAAAGAGAACAGGAAGTACATCAAGGATTGCCATGTCGACTGTTATAACCGTCCTTTGGGCAGACCTCCAAAGGAATGCAATGACGGGCATGCGGAGGACAAGAAGAGGGCCATCGGCGAGCGAAACGAGATAGAGGCCACGTTTGGAACCTCCAAGAGAGTTTACCGGGCGAATGACATCCGAGCGAAACTTGACGATACGGCTGACACATGGATAGGAGCTTGCTTCTTCGCAAAAAACGTAATGAAGTTCCTAAGGGGACTTCTTTGTCTCATTTTTGCAAAATCGGGTTTGAAGGCGCTCAAAAACAAAATAATCGGTATAGTCGACGGTCTCGTGGAAGTTTTACTCGCTCCACGAGTTCGCTTGCCCTATATTAATTAGCAGACCCTATATAGCAGTTGGCACAGACTGATGATGTCACCGCCTTTGCCCGTACCAAAATCGTACCACTCGTTGCGGTAGTCATTCACTTTGAACGACGGGGTCTTTTCATTGCGGTAAGGAGCCAGATACCAATGTGACATACCGCGCACCTTTACGGGACGGAAACCGATGGATGCCAGATAGTCAACAATGCGTATCTGCTTTGCTTCTGATATATTCATAAAATTTCAGTTTGGTATGGTTTTATCTTATATACCGGCGGACTAAACTAAACCGCTTTTTCAGAGTGTGAAATCGCGGTTGTAGCCATAGAG
>CAVGQN010000129.1:0-2172 GCA_963631395.1 bacterium | reverse complement strand
TTAACCCAACTTGCAGCATCTTGAAGTCCGAATCTTAAACTTTGTGAAGGGAATCCTTGGATTTAACATTTGCGGAGCATGTTTCCGGCTTTTATGTGGTGGGAAACCATAAAAAATACTAAACGGCTTGCAAACCCCCAATTGTGTGGTACACATCCGTTTGTGCGGAATGTAGATTAGCCTTACCTTTGCACCGATGTATATCAAGGTGCAAACGAGAACGAGGGTCGGGAAGGACGGCAAGAAAAGCTCTTGCCTCTATCCGAGACTGTACGAGTCTTATCGCGACAGCGACGGGAAGACGCGGCAGCATTATCTGTTGCCCCTCGAACTTGACGACCTCCCATCCTGGAAAGACCGCTATGCTATGTGCCACGTCCTCAACGACATGGTTGCCAACGGTCCGTCGCTGGATCTCGACGACACGCCCGTCACCCGCAAGGCCAGGTCTGTCTATGGCCAGCTTGCGGCCAAGGGCTTGCTGGGCGATGTGGCCAAGGTGGAGGAGAAGAACCGCCGCGAGCAAGCCTCCGCCTTGGCCGAGGACAGCCTGAAGAACGTCAGGCCCCGCCAGGCAGGCGCGGAATCCGTTTGTCTCGAAGCCCTGAAACGTCTTAAGCTGTACAAGTTTCTCTCTTCCAGGGGATGGAGCCAAGACCGGATCTCTCTCGCCTTGATTCAAATAGCAGCACGCGCCATTTACCCATGTTCGGAGCACAAAACGGTCAGCTATCTGCGCGAGAACTCTGCCTTGTGCGAATTTTTTGGCATTGCCCCGGAAACCGTCACCAAGGACAAGCTTTACAAGAGTGCACTCGACCTTTGTTCGCTCCACGACAGCATGGAGGACTATCTCCACGAACGCGTCCGCAACATGTTCGGCCTTGACGACATGGTGTACCTGTTCGACCTCACCAACGCTTACATGGAGTCGACCAGACGGACAAAGCTCCGCCAGTTTGGCCGCAGCAAGGAGAAGAGGTCGGACTGTCCCATCGTCGTTCTTGGTGCGGTGGTCGACAAGGACGGCTTCCTTGTGCGCACGAAGGTCTTTTCCGGCAACACGGCCGATTGCGCCACAATGCGGGACATCATGGCGTTGCTGGCCCCTCCATCCTCTGACGGGAAAAAGAAAATAGTCGTCATGGATGCCGGCATCTCCATTGAGTCGAACCTCAGATGGCTCCGTCAAAACGGCTACGACTACATTACCGTCCGCCGTGGCGGATCCACCGCACCCTACAGGGTCATGGGCGAGCGTACGGTGACCGTCGAGGACGTCAGGCACCAACCCATTGAAATCCGGTTTGCCGAAATAGAGAATGTCGACGACACGCTGCTGCTGGTAGACAGTCATGCCAAGACCCTCAAGGAGCGGAGCATGCGCGACAAGGCTGCGAGCCGTTTTGAGGACGGTCTGCGTGCCATCATGAAAGGCATCGGGAGCAAAGGCGGTACCAAGCGGCGTGACCGCGTCAACGAACGGCTGGGCAGGCTGAAGGAGCGTTGCCCGTCCGTGCAGGGCGACTACGACATCAGCTTCACATATGACGACAAGGACACGGCCACGGGCATGACCTGGTCGCGCAACCCGAAGAAGTCGGCACTCCGCAGCGACAGTGAGGGCAAATACATCGTCCAGACCAGCCTCAAGGGCTGCGACGAAAAGCAGATATGGGAATATTATAATGTCATCAGGAGGGTAGAGGCTGTTTTCGAGACATTGAAAACCGACCTTGACGTCCGTCCTGTCTACCACCAGAACGACGAGGCCGTCAAGGCCCACTTCAACCTTGCGATACTGGCCTACTGGATAGTTTCCACCACCCTATATCAGTTGCGCCAAAAGGGCAGCAGGGTCTCCTGGCGTGAAGTGATGAGGATTGCCGGCACCCAACACGTGGTGAGCACCGTCGCAAAGCGAATGGACGGTCAGCAGGTAGAGGTCAGACAATGCACGGAGCCTGAGCCTCCCTTGCTCGAACTGTATAGGAAACTTGGAATGGAGTCACTGCCACTAAAACGAAAACGAAAAATTTGTGTGGTACATTTTGCGGAACTCAAAAAAATCGACACTTGAAAATCAAAGAGTTACGCTCTCATAGGCTGCAAGTTGGGTTAATTGAAAAGGACTGGTGGGTGACGGCAGTTCTCAGGGCCTTGTTTGCGTTG
>CAVGQN010000128.1:0-2246 GCA_963631395.1 bacterium | reverse complement strand
AGGTCACAGAAGGTGGCGGACATCTGCGCACAGATAGCCGATGCCCGAGAGAGGAAAATGCGCGGCGAACTGTCGCGCGAGGACTACGACACAATGAAGACAGGGCTCAAGTCGCAGCTGCCCATTCTCACCCCACACGCCACCTTCCTCTCCGGAAGGCGACTCAACAAGGAGGCCGTGCCAAGCGGCCTCTCCATCTACGACAAGGACCACATCGCCGACCCGCTCACCTACTGGGAGGAGAAGAAACGGGTCTTGGCAAACATCCCCCTCAGTGAGGCTCTAGATGGGAAAACCAAGGGCAAGGTGGCGCAAAACGCAAAACGTAAAACCGGGCACGTTCCAACCGTTCTGGACTGCATCGTGCTCGTTCACATCACGCCCTCGCTCGAGGGTCTGCGCCTCGTCTTCGTCATCCCGAATGGAATGGACCTGGCCCAGGCGCAGCACTGGATGTCGGAGCAACTCGGCGATGCGGAATACGACTCCTGCGTCAAGGACCTGGCCCGGCCCTCCTACCTCGTCCCCGAGTCGTATATCCTCCACATCAACGAGGAAGAACTCTTCCGCGACCGCTCCCAAAAACCATCACAGATGGGTTCTATTAGCAAAGCCAAAAAGGGCCAAAATTCAGACGAAAAGAGGGACGAAAATGAAGAGGATAGTGTAAAAGAAGAAGGAAATAAAAACGGGGCTTCGGCCGAGAATAATGCGGCCAAAACCGGTGCTAAAAACGGAGAGGTGGAGACGAAAACCGGAGAGGTGGAGAACCTTCCCGAAGGTAAAGAGAACAGACCCGAAGGCAAAGAGATGGTGCCAGAAGGTAAAGAGAACGGACCCGAAGGCAGTAAGAAAGGGTCTATGACCCCTGGCTTCCCATCTTCCTATGACGGAATCCCCTATCCGACCCTTATTGCCAAGCTGGTGGAGCTGCTGGGAGGGGAACCGCAGCACGGGTCGCGCAACTCTTTTATTTTTTCCCTGGCCTGCTACTTGCGCTACCTCTGCGACGATAACCGGGCATGGATTAAGGCAGTTTGCCCGACCTTCGGCGAGGCCGAGGAGCGCGCCCATCTGACCATCGACAGCGCGTGCTCGCGCAAGCAATCGGACCGCATGCCCGCCCTGGTGCGCAAGGCCATACAGCTCTGCAGGGCCGAGCAGGCAAGCGGCAGCACGACCGACTACGACGCAGAGTGCTACGGCGATACGGCGAACCCGGAGTCGTACTTCTACCATGTGACCGAGCTGCCCGCCAGGCTGCCGAAGCTCATCCGCCTCCTGGTGAGCAAGACGCCCGAGATGTACCGACCGGCCGTGTCGCAGGCCGTCTTCCCCGCCCTGGCCGCCCACCTGTGCGGCGTGCGCTTCCGCTACGTGGACAACGTGGAGCACGAGGCCACGATGATGAGCATCCTCTGCGCACCCACGGGCTCGGGCAAGGACTGCATCACGCAGCCCATCAACCGCATCATGGCCGACATACGAAAGCGCGACGCGGAGCAGCGCGAACGGGAGCGCGCCTGGAAGGACGAATGTGCCCGCAAGGGCGCCAACAAGGACCGCCGCGAGAGGCCCGAAGGACTGGTCATCCAGGAGGTCAACGTGGACATGACCAACCCCGCCTTCGTGCTCCGCATGAAGGAAGCGGAAGGACACTTCCTGTACGCCAAGCTCAATGAGCTGAACCTCTTCGACGCGCTCAAGGGCAAGTCGAACCAGCACTTCCGCATCATGGAGCTCGCCTTCGACCTGGGCTGGTACGGCCAGGACCGCGTGGGTGTGGGCAGCGTGACGGAGACGGTGCAGGTGCGCTTCAACTGGAACGCCTGCTGCACGCCCAAGAAGTGCCGCGACTACTTCCGCCGCGTGGTGACCGACGGACCGGTGAGCCGCATCTCGTTCGCAACCATCGAACGCCGTCCGTGCGGCTCGGAGATTCCCGTCTACGGCACCTACGACGCCGCCTTCGACGAGGAGCTGCGCCCCTACATCGACAGCCTCTGCCGCGCCCGCGGCGCGGTGGATTGCCCCGAGGCGGCCGCCCTGGCGCTCAAGCTGCTGGAGGAGAATGCCGAGATGGCCCGCCTGTCGCAGGACCGCGTGTTCGAGAACCTCTCCTATCGCGCCACGGTCATCGCCTACCTGAAGGCGTGTGTGCTCTACGTGGCCAACGGGATGCAGTGGGACAAGCAAATCGCCGACTTCGTGCGCTGGTCGCTCCGCTACGACCTCTGGTGCAAGCT
>CAVGQN010000127.1:0-2272 GCA_963631395.1 bacterium | reverse complement strand
TCTTCGATGTGAAAGAGTGTGAGGTAGGGCTGGCTGAAATCTCGGCAGAAGTAACAGAACAGTCTGCCGGTGGACAATCTGCACAGATAGTGAAGTGATATGCCGGACAATTGACGATATTCCGTCGAAGGCTGCGGGTATCTCGGTTTTTATTTGTATCTTTGCCACGCTGGCAGAGTCTCGTTTGACTTGTATGGCAAAGATGTAAATATCTGAAATAACGGTTAATATATGAAAAACGCAAAGCCTTTTGCTTTTATTCTAGCGGTGCTCCTCCCGATAGGAGCATCTGCACAGGACTATCAGTTGACCTCCCCAGATGGTCATCTCAGTCTTATAGTGTCCAATGGAGAGACGCTGCAATACAGCTTGTCGCTCGACGGTAAGACGCTTGTTGCCCCATCGCCCATGGGCTTCCAACTGAGAGGGGAGAAAGATATGACGGGCCACTTCGAGGTGCTGAATGACGCCAAGGCAGTGGACGGTGTGGAGTCGTGGACTCCGGTCGTAAGAAACAAGCATGCCGAGTGCCGTGTGCCTTATCGTGAGATAACGCTGCAGCTGAAGGAAAAAGCCGACGGGTTCCGCCGCATGGATGTTACGTTCCGCGTGATGGACGATGGCGTGGCTTTCCGCTATACGCTCTTTGGCGTGCCCGTGTTGGGAAATCGGCAGATTACGTGCGAACTGACCGGGTTCAACATTCCTGCTACCTCCAGCCTTTGGATTCCCAATTTTGCTTACGAACAGAAGGGTAGGAGCTACAAGTCCTCACAGGAGGGAGAGTTCATGAAAACGCCCGTCACGGAGATAGACGCTAATACCCATGCCGGCCTGCCCGGCCTGATTCGTGTGGACGACGACAATTGGATGGCTATATTGGAGGCAGATTTGGATAACTTCCCGGCTTTCTATTTGGGCAGAAACGCGGCGGTGAAGGACGGCTACCAGTTGCTCTCGACCAAACTCACTCCGATATGGGGCGAACCTGAAGACGGGGTCAAGGCACGCTTCTCCGAGTCGTGTACATCCTCATGGCGTGTAATTATGGCCGGACACAATCCGGGCAAGTTTATCGAGAGCGAAATCTTGCGTTCGCTCAATCCCGACTGCGCTATCCAGGATGCCTCGTGGATCAAACCCGGCATGTCGGCTTGGGATCACTGGTGGAGCGGAGAAGTGAAGATGGAACAGTCCGTTATCAAACAGTATATCGACTTCGCGGCCAAAGAGGGTTGGCCCTATATGCTCATCGACTGGACTTGGTACGGGCCCTACTGCACTCCTTCGGCCGATATCACCCGACCGGCCCCGCAACTGGACATGCCGGAGATAATCCGTTATGCTGCTGAGCGGAATGTGGGTATCTGGCTTTGGCTGCGGTGTGAAGACGCCAACCACAATGACCAGTACAAGGAGGCTTTCCCACTTTACCACAAGTGGGGCGTGAAGGGCGTGAAGATCGACTTTATGGACCGTGACGACCAGGATATGGTCAACTGGTACCGGCGTATCATCCAGGCTACGGCCGAGAACCAGCTGATGCTCGACTTCCACGGAGCGTACAAACCTGACGGCATCGAGCGTACCTACCCCCATCTGCTGACGCGCGAGGGTGTGATGGGAAGTGAATACTACAAGTTCAGTGACCGTGTCACTCCTGAGCACAACGTCACATTGGCCTACACCCGACTGCTGGCCGGACAAATGGACTACACTCCGGGCGGTTTCCTCAATGTGACACTGTCTCAGTTCCGCCAGCAGAGTCCTACGCTTGTGGCCAATACCCGTGCCGCCGAACTGGCCAAGTTTGTGGTCTATGAGAGTCCATTCATGTGCTTCTGCGATCATCCCGACAACGTCTATGGACAGGTGGGAGAGGACTTCGTCAGCCAAGTGCCTACCACATGGGACGATATCCGCTTCCTGGGCGGCGACCCTTCGTCGTATGTTGCCATTGCCAAGCGTAGCGGTGACTGTTGGTATGTCGGTGTCCTCAACAATAGCCAGGGCCGCACTGTCCGGCTCTCACTTCCTTTCCTTGGACAAGGGGTATATACGGTAGAGTATTGGAGGGACGGCAAAAAGGCCGACAAGGTCGCTACGAGTTGCGAGCACAAGACCGTCAGCTTCGACACCGGCAGAGAACTGACCATTCGCTTGGCTTCTGCCGGAGGATATGTCGCCATCATCAGAGAGAAGTGACCTATTACATTAACTGAAGTTTCGCAAGTGAATATACATCAATTTGCTTGTTTATAAATATACATAT
>CAVGQN010000126.1:0-2276 GCA_963631395.1 bacterium | reverse complement strand
TGCGCTCAAAGCATATGCTGAGGCGGCATGAGGCTAAATCCGAAACTTGAGTATAAATAAGGAAGAACACAGAAACTTCTACATATCATACCACTGATGTCTGCATAGGGACAGACATCCTAACGAAAAGGCCGGGTTCCAAACGAGGAATCCAGCCTTTTCTATTTCTATCTCTATTGTTCTACCCATGAAGTCAGATTATCACCACGCGTCCGTACGGAATGGTGAGGCGAGCAAACCTTCCTTATTGATGAGGTTGGCATCCTCGGGATTGTTGGACCACGCGTAGCGTACGGCTACGGGGGCTTTCACGTCGGGGCTGCTGACCACAACCGTGTTGCCCTTGATCTCGGCATCGGCCCACACGAAATTCTTGTCCTCTCCAGCAATGGCGAAGTGGTTCAACTTCTTGCCTTTGCAAGCCAGGCCTCCACCCACCTCGGTAAAGGTGAGCACTACCTTGTTGCCGTCGACCTTCATGTCCTTGTACAGAGGTCCCGAGCTGACGATCTTCTCGCCATAGACCAACTTGCGGGCACCCAGGAAGAGGCGATGGGCCATATCCTTCTTGTTCATTGGATGGATGTCGTTCCATTCGCCTAGGTCGTAGGTCACCGCCATGGCCGTGTAGGGCACGTTCAAGGCTGTCTGGAACTGAGCCTCGCGGATGCCGGCCCATCCACTGTTGGTGGGTTGCGATGTCTTGGCCATGTAGTTGGGCAACTGCATCAGCAAGAAAGGCATCTGGGGCATCTTCCATAGGTCGCGCCAGTTGGCGATGAGGGACTGGAGCATGCCCGCGTACTGACGGGTGTAGCCCGAGTTGGACTCTCCCTGGTACCAGATGGCTCCCCTCACCTTGTAGTTGCGAATGGGATAAATCATGCCGTTGTAGAGGCCTGAACCGACATGTTTATTGTCCGTCAGCGCCTCGGCACGCACATTCTTCTTCTCCACCTGGCAGGTCCACTGGCCGGTAAGGTCGAGCTCGAAGTCGTCGCTCACCAGTTTATAGGGTTTGTCGGCTATGAACTCTCCGTTGCCCGACCCGGACTGCACCCGCACGGAGATGATGTTGAGTCCTTCCTTGAGGATGCCTGCCGGCACATCGTACTTACGTGGTGGATAGGTGTAGGTGGTGCGGCCCACGAAGTGTCCGTTGACGAAGGCCGAGTCGCTGTCCACAATCGTTCCCAGATAGAGCTTGGCATGCCTGTGGTGCATGGAAGCCGGCAAGTCAATCTTCTTGCGGTACCACACGGCCCCCTTGCAGTCGATGCCATTGTCTTTCCATTTGCCTGGCACGTTGATGATGACCTTATCGTCAGCCTTGAAACTCGGCTGAGGGAACTGGCGCAAGTGCTCCTGACTAATCCAACTCTCGATGCTGGAGCCACCAAGACTGGAGACGAGCATGCCTACGGGAACACCCGTATGCTCGTAAGCCTCCTGGGCATAGAAGTAGGCAAAGGCCGTCCAGTTCATAACGTCCGAGGCGATGGCCGAGTGCCAAACGGCGTTGCCGGCTATCTCGTCGTGGGTGTCGAACACATCGTCCTGTGTGGGCACCTTATAGTAACGTATCATGTGATTGTTCGACACGTTGATTTCGGGGAATCTGTCGGTCAACCGCGCTATGGGAGTCTCCATGTTCGATTGTCCGGAGCAGAGCCATACGTCGCCGATGAGGATGTCGCGGATGACGATTTCGTTGATCTCCATGATGTAGGGTCCGCCGGCTTTCTGCGGAGGCAGCGTCACCGACCACTTGCCGTCCACGCCGGGATCGGCATCGTAATGCTTGCCTTGGAAGCGTACCGTCACCTTCTCGCCCTGGTCTGCCCATCCCCATATCTCGAGTTGGGTGTCGCGCTGCAGCACCATCCGGTCGCTGATGAGCTTAGGCAGCTGAATCTTGGCTATGCCGGGCGATACACAAAGCAGGGCCAAGAGAATCGTAATCAGTCTCATATTCATATAGGATTGTCTGTTCATAATTCGCAAATATAGACGTTATCACCATTCCTTCCAAATTAACGGACACCAAAAGTTACTCTGCCGTCCGTTTATTGGGAGATTCGTTCATAAACAGATAGCTCTTCTTGTAGCCACCATAGTCTACGATAACCTTCTCGAAGACGATGCCCGGGTCGAGCGGCTTCAGCACCAGTGTGCACTCTTTCTAGCAAATATGCAAATCGTAATTTGCATTTTCATCCTTTTTGTTTGATATGCAAATTATACTTTGTATTTTTGCACAAAGCAGAAGAAGATGG
>CAVGQN010000125.1:0-2313 GCA_963631395.1 bacterium | reverse complement strand
GTAGGCACTGAAAAGTGCCTACTTTCTAGGGGACGCCCTAATTTGAGTGCTTACGGTTTTTCGGATATAGCAGAAAAAATTCTGTCCGAAATTTGGAAGTTTGTGGCGTATTAAACATAGCTGATGGCGGAAAGGCTGCATTAGATGCACGGCACGATGTGACTCGTCCCCGTGTTTTTTCGATGGGGTTGAAAACGGTTAAAAGGTTTAATCGCATTTGCACGATTTGTCACGGCCGTCCGTCTGTTTTAGGCAGAAGCTCTATTTCATATTTTCTTTTGGTACGCCTACCGTTCGTAACCATCCGAAATAAGCCGACTTGTCCATTACAAAAAAATCCCGCAGAGTTATTTGCGAGATTTTTTGTAGTAATAGGGCAACATGTTTGTGATGTCTTCTGGAGGAGTTCCGTCTTGTAGGCTACTCAATGCATAGGTGAGCCACTCCAACGGATTTACTCCAACGATGTCACAGGATTCTATCAAGGAATAGAAGATGGTGTTGTCTACCGCACCATTGTCGTTTTTGCTGAAAAGGTAATTCTTGCGTCCAAGTACCGATGGTCGCTGGTTGCGTTCAACTGCATTGTTGTCGATATGGTAACGGCCGTCGATTGCATAGCGGCGAAGCCTCGGCCACAGTTTGTAGGCATAGTCAATGGCTTTGCCCATAGGATCGGACGGAGTGCATTGTGTATGCACTGCCAGCATCCATTTCTCCATGGCATCCATTATAGGCAGGGCTTTTGCTGTACGTGCAGCAACGATTTCATCGACCGTTGCATTCTCATTACGGAGGTTCGCTTCAAGGGTATACAAAAGTTCTATCCTTTTTATTGCCTGTGCAGCCAATTCGGGATGCGAGATTTGGGCGTCGCAGAATTTACGACGCACGTGGGCCATGCAACCCAACAAGGTCACATTGTCCTGTTCTTCGAAAAAGTCATACACGGCATATCCGTCAGTCTGTATTGCACCGTGAAAGTTTCGCAGTTCCGCTCGAGGAACCGTTCCGGCCCTTGAACCGTTGAGATAGAGAAAATATAGTCCGTGGCTTTGCGGACGGCTGTCGAGAAATTGCCAGGCGTAGCCTTTTCTGCTTTTGTCCGGCCTGTCTGCGATACGCCACGGCACCTCGTCAATCTGCAGGTAGTCACCTGAGAGAATATCTTTGCGCAATGCTTCATATAGTGGTTCCAGTTTTTCCGCCACCCGATGTACCCAGTCATTGATATGGATGTGGGCAGTTTCACTCCGAGGTCGGCGTATTGTTTTACCTGGCGGTATTCCGGCAAGTGATAGCGGTATTTGTCGATTACTATCTGAGCGAGTATGTCAGAACCGATATGGTTGCCGCCTATTACGGCTGACGGTGCTTTTGCTTGATAGATGCGCGGATTTGGCAACTGTTTGTCAGCTTTCAGACGCAGAATGGGACGTTCGATTACTTCCACCCATACTTTGGCAGGTTCGCGATGCAGGATGCGCGTCACGTCCTTACCTATGACATCACACATGTCTGCATCAACACCTTCCGGCATCAGAAGTGTAGTACGTTCTTCAAGGCCGGCATACTGATATTTTGCAGGACGCTCCGTTTTTTTGCTGGCTGCCTTGCGGCGTTTTTCCGCTGTCGCTTCAATTTCCTTGGCGACCTTTTCTATCTCGGCTGTCTTCTCGTCAATGGCTTCCTTGAAAAAATCATCGAACAGACCGGGTTGTCCATCGGTAACCGCCTCCTTTTTAATACGGTCGGATTTCGAACCGTAAAGCATGCGCTCCAGGTAGGCAATGCGGTGCTTCAACATTGTGTTTTCGGCAACCAACTCTTCATATGTCTGCTTTGTTTTCATATTACAAATATACAACAAATCAGCGATTTAGCCAAATTTTCAAGCGTTTATTTCTACCCTTTTCAGCGTCTTTGCTACTGTTGTCCGAAGGGTGTTCATACCTCTTCCGGCGCGCAACCCTCGGGGAAATTCCTTCCATTAAGAGAACTAGCTCATCCCAGCGCAATGACCGGAAACCAATACCGTTTCTCAAGAAAATACGTGGATGGAAGCGGCCCTGCTCGAGTCGTTTGTAATACATCACATAACCGCCGCGCTCCCAGTGCAGGAGTTTCATCACTTTCCGGGTACGTCCGACAAAAACATAAACATCACCATTTGTCGGATCCAAACCCACACTTCTCACATGGCCGCACATCCCGTTCACACCTATACGCATATCTGTCTGGCTTTGCGACATTACCATTCAGTTGCTGAGTTGCTGCAAGTCTGCTCGTTTCGGATGGTTACGATTGTTCTTT
>CAVGQN010000124.1:0-2319 GCA_963631395.1 bacterium | reverse complement strand
TTGTAATTGTAATTGCTTTGTTGCGTTCCGCTCGCGTCGTCCATACGGGCCAACCCCCTCGCCCACAGCGAGTTATGCATCACCATTCAGATGGCGCCGATGGTGACGGAGGTCACAGCGAGCAGAAAAACGGGTGTTTGACGAAGCGGGACGTTTTTTGACCGGTAGTCAAATCCACTTTTCCCACTGAACCATGTCAATCAGGGCGGCGTCGGCGGGAAGCCACTGCACGGAGTGCAGGTGATTCGCGTCAAGCCGCCCGCGAAGCTTCGTGTTCGAGCAATGACAAATGACCCGCGACCACCGAGCAAAGAAAACAATGCATCGTGAGATGAAAATCCGGATAGTCGTACTCTACCGAAGCCAGGAATTGGTCGACGGAAATATAGAATGCTGCAAATATACGCAGTTTTTATGAATTACAAGCCCCAAAGCGTATTTTTCCGCCGAATTCTGACATATTAGGCTTAAAAACTTCCGGGATTCTGACATTTTCGGCAAAAAGTGTTGCAAATCCGAAGAAAAGCCGTACCTTTGCAACGTCCAACCAGTAACTTAGATACAACGATGAAGTCAACCCTGACAATGCCGGACCTCTACATGCCAATGCTCGTCGGACTTTGTGACGACGACAAGATTACCATCATCGAGAGACTGCTCTCCTCGATGAAACATCACGACGCACAGGCACGGACGACCCGTCCTGACGTCGCCACTCTGTTTAGCGGAGACTGGGAGAACGATATCCCAGCCGAAGAACTGGCAGACCAGTACCGCGCCAGCAGATACTACGACACGGAGAAAAAGATTGAATGGTAATGGCTAAGTATCTGCTCGACACTTCTATCTGCATCAGTCTGTTCCGCAGGGACCCTTTTGTCTTGGCCAAGATAAAGGAGGTCGGACAGGAGAATTGCTGTGTCTCGGAAATGACGCTGGCCGAATTGTCTTATGGCGCCTGGAAGTCGGCCAACCCAAAACATTTCGACGATGTAGCCAATATCGAACGGGCCTTTGAAATACTGCCCGTCTATCCGGCCATAGATACTTATGGCAAAATCAAAGCCCAACTGGAACAAATCGGACAACGTGTGGACGAAATAGACCTGTTTATCGGCGCTACCGCTTCTTTCAACCACTGCATTATGGTGACGCACAACGGGAAGCACTTCACCCGCATCCCGCATCTGCAGGTGGAGAATTGGAAAGTATGATAGCCTCAAAAACTTTGCGGATTCTGACATTTTCGGGCTTTAAACCTTCCCGGAATTCTGACATTTTTCGTGTTTAAAATTCCGGGATTTTGACATATTTCGGGTTTAAAAGTTTGCGGATTTTGACACTTTCTGGTTTTTAAAGTTCCCGGATTTTGACATTTTCGGGTGAAAGTGTTGCAAATCAGAAGAAAACTCCGTACCGCCCCAAGAGCGACGGGACAAAGATTCTCACCCTGAGCGAAGAACGCCGCATCATATCGACCACTTCACGCAGAAATACTCCTCACGCATACAGCAATCTTGTCCGTTACGAACCGTTTTTTTATCCGCGGAACATTTTCTAAGTTCTATACTCCAAGTCGCTTTTTCACCGGCCGGCCGACTCTTGTGGTCGGCTTCAATGAGGCTGCACTCGACATTCGAATGACATTTTTGTCTTTGAAATATCAATAAATAAATATCAAAAACAAACAACCAAACACATGAAACAACAGCCGCGCCCCGTCATCAACCATCATGACCATCACACACACGTCACCATCATCTTCAACGCGCCCGTTGGCCACGAGGAGTGCGAAATGCTCAAAGAGAAGCTGAGTCCGTTTTGCCGAGTCGAGCAAAAGCAGCGGCCACAAAAGCCGCCAAGACAAAAGAAAAAGCCGCACTCTTACGCCCGGCAGCTACCCCCGGAACTGAACACCGCCGAAGCCCGCCGATATCTGGACAAGGCCAAAGCGCTGGGGCTGATAGACAAGCACTACAGGTGGCTGAAAGGCAAGCAGCTGCTGGCCTGCTTCTGCCACGACATGAGCCAGAAGCTGCATTTGGGCAAGGGAGAAAGAATCGCATGGCTGCCCTTCGAAATCTTTTTTGGTATCAAAAATCTTCGCCTCAGCTACAACGACATTCAGAAAACGGGCTCTAATCCGAGTGATATCGGCTTGGTAGACAGCATTTTCCAATAACCGAACCCCCACTTTAAGCAATACCCTACATTTACCCTACATTACCCTACAATGGGCCATTGTAGGGTAACTTTTTGCGCCCAACCCCCTACCTTTGCACCCGTCGAAGGACGAGACAAGCCAGGCGGCATTCGCAC
>CAVGQN010000123.1:0-2322 GCA_963631395.1 bacterium | reverse complement strand
CAAATGAGCAAAGCGAAGCTTGCTTCAGCTTTGCCATGGCGAGAAAATGAGCACAAAGTGAACTTAGAATTATTACAACAACATCACAATGAACGCACCCACAAAGCAGTTCGCTATCTACAGGTACGACTTCCACAAGGCCGCCGAGGTAGAATTCAACACCCCCGACGGCGACCAAAACCTCAAGCGGGCACAGACGTGCTTTGCCAGTCTCTTTGACCTTAAGACCATCGACCACTTCAGCAAAGAAAGCGGCAATGGCGACCACACCTGCCTCAGCAACGATGTGCTGAGGCGGCAGGACGAAATCACCATGTGGCGCGTCAACAACAGCCATATGGTGAAAGCATGGTTGGAAGCCGGCAAGGACAGCCGGGGCATCGACCAGTTCGAACAGCGGGTGCTGGAGAGTAAACCCTTCTGCTATGTGCTCATCGACAACCGGCCGGGGCGCTGCCTGATGGCCGTGGAGGTGTCGACGGCCTGGGGTGGCCGACCCGACTCGCTGGTAGACGTCGTGCGCGACAACTTCAACAAGCAACTGGGCAGCAAGTTCGGCCTCGCCATCGACATCCGGTCCTGCATGAAGGTGATGGACGTGTGGGACTTCATGAGAGAACGCATCCGCCGTCACGACGACTATGTGAAGAGAGTGTCGTTCACGTTCCACAACCCGAACAAGGTGGGCGGCGGCGCGGGCTACAAGAGCCCGAACCGGTGGCTGAACAACCTGCTCCGGATGACGGAGCAGACCGGCGCGCTGCAGTCTACCTTCGCCATGACCCTCGGCCCCGAGTCCGCGGGCAAGATACTGGAGCAGAAACAGCGCGACCTGGGCGAAGTGATACGGCTGTGCGGTTCGAACGGATACGACCTGCAGATTGCCTTTGCCAAATACTACGCCGTGTACCGCGTCAACGACAACGTGCGCGCCTGCGCGGAACTGAAGGAAAGCGAACTCCTCGACTTCGAACACGGGCAGACATGCCTGGACCTCGACAATACGGAGTCCGACCAGCAGGCTGTGAGCACACTGGCCGTGTGGTTCAACCAAGTGGACCAGGACATCAAGCAAAACTACTGCGATGAAGGAAAGATTCCCAGCCGCCGAAGCCGAAAGAATCCGTGAGCGCTACGCCGCAGACTGGCTCTATCGCAGTGTGCGCCGGCTGGGCCAAAGACTTCAGACGCAGACTGACTCGTTCGGTCTCAAACCGGAGGAGTGCTACCGCGACGTGCGCGCCCTGCTCGGCAACATCGCCGACGAGGGGCCGGACATCGTGCCCCGGCTCGACGACCTGTGGTGCGAGCTGTTTAACGGTTACAGGGAGTGGGACAAAAACGTCAAGACGCAGGACCTCTGCCTGGCCGTCGAAATCGTGTTCGGCTACGCAGCCCTGGCCCTCCACACCAGCCGAATCCTGTTTTACAATGAGACCGCGGCAAGGCTGCTCATCGAAACCGACATTAGGCAGCAAGGAATCTTGGGCAAAAAAGTCAACGAGACAGTCCTCCCGCGCATCTTCACCGAGGCCGACGCGGACATGGAGGACGGATGGTTCGATAGGTTTCTGAACGAAGACCCCGACGACGATGCCGATCCGACCGCCATCGCGGAGGACGACACGCCTGCCATACCGCAGGACTGCCTGGATGCTGTGGGCAAGGTGCTGACCGACACCTTTACGGTGCAGCCTAGCGGCACGGTACTCAACTCCCGCCAGCAACTCCTGCAGGCCGCAGGGGTTGTGGACACCGGCAGCGGGGCCCAGTTGGCCATGCTCAAGGCCATCGCCATCGAACTGAAAGCAGTCAAGCCCGGTTGCTCCCGCCCCAACTTTGTCAAAGCGCTGATAGGACTTAGGATAATCCCGCCGACCGACAAGAAAGGTATTGACAAACTGACAGACGGAATGGCGAGGAAAGAGATTGGCCGCACAACAAATGGAAAACGGCCTATGCCACTCCCATCCGACCATTGCCAATGGAAAACCGGAGACCGTAATACAGGAAATAAAATATTCGATACCATGAGGACGAAAGCGCAATAGTCCGTTCGTTTTAGTCAGCAACATATGCGGCAATAACTATACTGAGAGACAGTTGGTTGTTGCCGCTTTTTCTATTTGTTAGTGTATTTTATGTGCCATTTGCGACCAAATGCGTCCAGCGTTTGCGTCTAGATGCGTCCAAATGCGTCCAAATGCGTCCAAATCTCCCTGTTTTTCGGCCAAAACGGCCACTTTTTTTTCGTCCCGAGTGACGGAAACCCCCTACCTTTGCACCCGTCGAAGGACGAGACAAGCCAGGCGGCATTCGCAC
>CAVGQN010000122.1:0-2370 GCA_963631395.1 bacterium | reverse complement strand
CCGCAAGGCCAGTCTCCTCAACGACGAGTACCTCTTCGGCCGCAACCTGTTGGTGAAGCCTGTCACCGACCCGCTCTACACGTGGAAGGACAGCGAGAAGAAGGGCCACGAAATCTATCCCGACGTACGCAAGGCTTCCGCCCCCGTCAAGGTCTATCTGCCCAAGGGTAACCAGTGGTATGACTTCTGGAGCAACGAACTGTTGGAAGGCGGCCAGGAGATACAGCGTCCCTGCCCTATCGACATCATGCCGGTATATGTCACGGCCGGTACCATACTGCCCTTCGGTCCCGCCGTACAGTACAGCAGTGAGAAGGCGTGGGACGACCTCGAAGTACGCATCTACCCCGGAGCCGACGGCACCTTCACCCTCTATGAAGACGAGGGCGACAACTACAACTATGAGAAAGGAAAATTCTCCGAGATTGTCTTCAGCTGGGATGATGCCCACCGCCGCCTCACCCTTGCCGACCGCAAAGGCAACTTCAAGGGCATGCTGAAGAACCGCCGTTTCCGCTTCGTGGTGGTAGACAAGAACAGCGGTGCAGGCAACCTGCCTATGAAGAGCACCGCACAGGTGGAATACACAGGCAAGCAAGTAAGTGTGAATTTGTAATTTTGTTTATCTATATTCCGAGGGCTTCAGACCGTAACGGGTCTTGAAGCACTTGGTGAAATAGCTGGGCGACGAGAATCCTGTCTGCTCAGCTATTTCGTTTACGGTCTACATATTCCGGAGCATACCGGCTCAACAGATTTTTCCTGTGGCAAACTAACCAAAATACCAACGACAAATGGTAGAGTTTCGAGAAAAAGTATTACCTTTGCCGCATGAAACAACAATCCTCATCCAATATCTATGAAGGACTGGCAAGCTATCTGCTTCCAGACGGTATACTCAACTACTTTGAAGTCGTTGACTTCGCAGAGACCCCATCAAAGTCAAAGGACCAGCTATATGACAAAATGCTGGATATCTATCTAGACGAGCGTGACAACCGTCCTGCCGACAAGCAGGGCACCCGTCCGAATGGCTTTACAATAGAGATAAAGCTCCTTGATTTTCCCGTCCGTGCCCGTAAGACTATCCTCCATGTACGTCGTAGGCGCTGGTTGACAGAGGACAACAAAGACTATATCGTGCCACTTGAAAAAATAGCGCACGATAAAACGCGATATTCCAAGGAATTCGCGCTTTTTTTAAAAGGGATCGAATGGATTCCGAGCCGTTGACGGCAAAGTCAGTGGCTCGCACATACATGATAGAAGAAGGAACGTTTACCAAGAACTATAAGGATGTACTGAGCGATTTCCGCCAATGGGACCAGAATGAGCATGCTGCAGATTGGGTCTTGTTGCCAGAGAATATTGGTCCTCACTTGGGAATTGATGAAACAAGCTATTGCGGCGAAGTGTACACCTTTCTGCATAACAAGGATGGACATGGGAAGAAAGGGACGATAGTGGCCATAGTCAAGGGAGTCAAGCCTGACGAAGTATGTACAGTTCTCAATCAACTGCCTGAGGATAAGCGTCAAACGGTAGAGGATGTTACGATGGATTTATCGGAGTGCATGAGTGGCATTGTACGTCAGTCATTCCCCAACGCCGAGATAGTCCGCGACTGTTTCCACGTCATACAACGCTCTGGTGAAGGCATAGAAGAGATACGGCTGCATCTGAAGCGTGAAGCCATCAAAGAACAGAAACGTGAAAAAGCCGAGCATCAGAAGAAACTGCTCCGACTGGCCAAGCGCCGTACAGCCTACCGCAAGACGCATCCACGCCCAAAAGGAAAGAAGAGAGGACGTAAACCGCAGCGTCTGAATACCCGTTTTGTACCGAGTAAACTGAGCAACGGCGAAACTTTAGTTGACAGTCTGACTAAGTGCCGCAGGCAGATGCAGACGAGTCGGAACAAATGGAATGACCGTCAGGAAGAGCGTGCCAAGATACTGTTTGAGAAATATCCCAAACTAAAGGAAGCTTATGACATTTGCAACGCACTGCGCGTTGTTTTCAGAAATCATGATCAGGACAAAGAAGCGGCAAAAGTGAAACTACATGAGTGGTATGACGAAGTTACCAAGTGTACTTTACGAGAGATGAAAGCTGTAAAGGATACAATCAAATCATACGAGGACGAGATACTCAATTACTTTAAGAATTTTGCTACCAATGCCTCTGCCGAGTCTTTGAATTCTAAAACGAAGGCTTTCCGAAGCATGTTGCGTGGTGTAAGAGACCTACCCTTTTTCTTCTACCGTTTGTCGTTGGTGTTTGGTTAGTTTGCCACAGGAAAAATCTGTTGAGCCAAGCGTCCACGAAATCACGGAAATGGTCAACGTCCAATTCTTCCAATGGCTGTCC
>CAVGQN010000121.1:0-2465 GCA_963631395.1 bacterium | reverse complement strand
AGCAGCCAGACGACTTCACCCAAAAGGATGTCGACGATTATCTGGCAAGCATGCTCTCACGGAAGCCGATGCCGGCAGAGGCGCAGTTCAAGCATTTCGTCTATGGCTTGAGATGTTATCGCAAAAGCATGGACTGTCCCGAGTTGTGCGGTCTGGCTTTGCCGAAGATTAGACGCGAGAGAAAGCTCCCCCGTATCCTTTCTGCCGAACAGGTCATGCATTTGCTCAACGTGTGCGACTTGTACTCCAAGACCCTCCTTGCTGTAATCTATGACTGTGGGCTCCGCGCTTTTGAAGCCTGCAACCTGAAGTGGAACGACATCTACTTCGACCGCCTCCAGGTGCACATCAAGAAGGGCAAGGGAGGCAAAGACCGCATTGTGCCCATCTCCGCCAGTACCCTCAAGGTGCTCAGAGCTTACCGCTCTCTGTATCCGAGCATGAATTTCGTCTTCAAGATGTTCGGAAAGGATGCACAGATTACCCCTTCGTTTATCCGTTTCCGTCTCAAGGAGATGCTGGCCAAGGCCGGATTGGACACGTCCTACACGACCCATTCCTTGCGTCATTCCTATGCCACCCATCTGTTGGATGCCGGCGAGGACATCCAGACTGTGCAGCAACGGCTCGGGCATAAATCCGTATCAACAACCATGATCTATCTGCATCTGGCAAAGGTGGAGAAACGGCAGTGTATCTGTCTCATTGACCACAATCTGGAATGATGCGCCCACGTTTCGAAGTCGGGCAGATTGTCCGCGACTGGAGCGATGAGTTGTATGCCAAGCACAAGGTTGTCCCGCAAGTGAGGAAATCGTTTGCTGCAATGGCGGTGTGCCGTACGAGGGTTCTCGGAGGGCATGTGGAGGTGTGTCCCGAGTGCGGCGAGATGCATGTGAGTTACAACAGTTGCCGTGACCGTCATTGTCCCAAATGCCAGAACAAGGAACGTGAAGTGTGGATACGGATGCGCAAGGAGGAGATACTGCCGGGAGTGAAATACTTCCATGTAGTGTTCACCGTTCCCGACCGTCTGCATCCCGTTGCCATGTCACATCAGTCTGTATTCTACTCCTGTATGTTCCGCGCAGCATGGAACACACTGAAGAAATTCTATGATGCGCGCGGATTGCAGGGAGGCATGACAAGCATACTCCACACATGGGGCTCCAATCTGTTCTTTCATCCCCACATCCACTGCATCGTTACCGGTGGAGGCGTCGACAAGGACGGCGTATGGCATCCGCTTGAAGGATGCAAACAGGCGAAGGATTTCCTTTTTCCCGTGCAGGCTCTCAGCAAGGTATTCCGTGCCAAGTTCATGGCTATGCTCACGTCGGCTCTGAAAGATACTGGCGAGGCAATACCTCAGAATGTCCGTAAGCAGTGCATGGACAAGGCATGGGTGGTCTATAGTCGTCCTCCTGCAAAAGGCGTCAACCAGGTGCTTGAGTATATCGGCCGCTATGCCTACCGTGTAGCAATCAGCAACTCACGCATCTTGGACTACACGGCAGACGGACAAGTGGCATACGACTGGAAGGACTACAAACAGAACGGAAAACACAAGACCATGACTATGCATGCCGTGGATTTCCTGCACCTGATCTCCCTCCACATCTTGCCTCCTGCCTTTGTACGCATCCGCCATTATGGATTGCTTTCGCCGTCTAATCGGGACAAGATGCGCAAAGTGCAAGTCCAGCTCGGTGGTACGCCGGTTCCCAAGACACGGAAGAAGCCGTCGTATCTGCAGGTATGTGAAGAACTGGGCTGGGAAATCGGCATCTGCCCGCATTGCAAGTGCAGAATGCAGATAGTCGAAATCATACAGCCGTCACGTGCTCCGCCTACAGATGGCCGACCTACACGAACTGCCTGTAACTAATGCCTACACATATAGTCCGTCAAAACGTGGATGTTTGGCGGACAGCCCTCATAGTGCCTATACGTGACAGTTTCAGTGTTTCAAAGAACGATTTCGGCAGGTTCCCCATACCGATTATATGTCTCAGACAGTTTTGCCGTCGCTGTCTGCTTTTGTTCAAATTACTTCAGACGGTAGCCAAAAACCATGTATAACGGGGTTAATCCCCATACTTGCTGGCCGTGTCCGTACAACTCGGTCTTCATATGCCTTCGTGCCTCAGGCACACGAAGACCTCTTTAGTTTGTCTTTTGTCAGGTATACACCTACAGTGGCTATTATGCTCAAAAATAAAAATATGTTTGTGTCATCCGCGTAATCAAACCAGTTATAATCTGTAGGGTATATATCGCAAATAATTACAAAAGCCAATAGCAGCGCTATCAATAAAGAGGGGAATAATGTAAACGTACTATTTTCCGCCCACGACCACTCTAACCGCCTGCAGTAAGGCGGTCAGAGGACTTTGGGTAGACGATTAAGATTTTGTTTTTAACATTATCCCTTGTAGTAACAAGGTAGAAGGTCTTTTGTGGCG
>CAVGQN010000120.1:0-2538 GCA_963631395.1 bacterium | reverse complement strand
GACTCATCGTGGATGCAAATATAAGGTTTTTCTTTCAAGAATGGGTTGCTTTGATTAAAATATCTCGGGAAAAACAAAATAAACGATGCCTTCAACGGCAGATTCGGGTGATTTGCGTATATTTGCGGTGAAAATATCTACACTATATCCAACCTTTATTAGTTCAACTTAACTGGTTCCTCCGACAATGTCAGATACGAGTTGTTCTCGCTTGCAACACTTAGTCGATTTTACGTAACTTATTCAATAGCTCACGTGTGAGCATACTCAGATTATTCTTGAACAATAAAAATTTCAAGTATGTCAAAATAAATGCGTACTTTTGCAGCGTAAATCAAAGAATCAGGTATCGAACAGACAAACGAGACAAAAACACGATTTGACGATGAAGAAGATATTGTTCCTGCACGGCTTCTTTGCCACAGGCAACTGCCCAATGGCACAGGCGCTGAAGGAGGCTTTTGACGGACGGGCCGAGGTCTTGACGCCCGATCTACCCTTGCACCCCAAAGAGGCGTTGAGCTACGCGCGCCATTATAATTACAGAGACCGCGCGGGAGACCATCATTTTGTGTCCATAGCGTGCAGGTCGACAAACTCGCCGCGCTTGCGTTTGCGCTCAATCAGCAGGTCGAGCAGCTTTGACTTGCGTGCAGGCTCCATCCTGTGGCGCATGACGAGGTTCGGGATGGCCACGCCCAGCGCGATGCAGAGGATGGCCAGGGAGGCCTTGATGGTGTTGTTCATGCCCACGGTCACTTCGCCCACGATGCCGTGCATGTCGATGAAGGCGAAGAGCGCACGGTACATCAGCACACCCGGTACGAGCGGAATGACGCTGGGGATGGCAATGCACTGGTGCGGAGTGTGGAACCAGTGCTGGGCTCGTGTGGCTATGATGCCGACCAGGGCAGCGCCGGCGAGCGAGCCGATGCTCAGTCCGAGGTCGAGACCGAAGTTGCCGTTGCTTGGGCCCAGGTTGACGATGTTGCGGGTGCAGACGGCGATGATGCCGCCCACGGCCACGACGGGGAGCAGATGCTTGGGAATATTGAAGATAGTGGAGAAACCTATGGCCGAAATGGCAGCCGCGAGGGCATATTCCCAATAGGCATGGTGCGGAATCATCGTGAGGTCGGTGATGAAGTTGTCGACACCGCAGATGCGGATGGCAAAGGCAATGCCGAAGGCCATGGCCAGGACAATGAGCAGCGTGCCCACGGCACGGATGATGCCCATCTCGACATAGCCGTCGAGCATGTCGTTGACGAAGTTGATCAGCGGCACGCCCGGCACAATAAACAGTGCGCACGCCATCAGCGGATGCCAGGGGGTGTCGGAAATCATCACGCCGGGCAGCACCTGAGCGATGGCCGGTTCAAGCGATAGGTAGGAGGTGAGCCATGCGATGAGGGTCGACACGAAGGCCGCACCGCCCAGGGCTACGTAGTTGTTCCAGCCTTTGGTGGGCAAGTACATGCGGAGGCGGAATCCGAGTATGGCGGCCAGGGCGCAGTAGAAGAAAGCGGTCCAGTCGCAGCCGAACTGTATGCAGAACCCTCCGCAGGCAAAGCCGCCGCCCACTGCTACCTGCCAGGGCGTAAATCCGCGTTTCGCCTGTTTGATGTCCATGAGTGCCTGCTCGTATTTTTCCAGCGGATAGTCCTCGCGTATGGCGCGCCAGGTGAGCTTGCTGATTTCGGTTATGGCGGTGAGGTTGATGCCGTGCTTCTCGCAGCGCTGGAACTTGGTGAACGAATGTTCCTCGTCGCTGTAGTTGGCCATCAGCACGTTGTGGTTGATGTAGAGGTGCATGTACTTCTCGTCGAGGCCCAGATAGGCAGCCGTTCGCTTCATGTTGCGCATGATGCGCGAGGTGTCGGCCGCGCTTTCCATCAGGATGCTCCCCGTGCGGAGCAGCAGGTCGAGTTTGCGAAGCAGTTCCTGTCCGGTCGCTGCCGGTGCATTGGTCGTTGTGGTGCCGTCTGCGGCCGTTGCGGTCGTGGCTGGTTGAGTCGGGTCGAATGAAGTGAGTTCTGACATTGTTCCTGCGCAAGAACGATGATTCGGGCGGTGGGCAAATTCGATTCTCCTTTCTGCCGTTTCGTCTTTGCGCGGCAAAGGTAGGCTTTCAGGGGAAATCCGGATTCCGATTTCTGTATTTTTTTTCATTTCGGCCAAAATCAAAGTTCCCTTCCCGCAAAACGAAAAGTCCATAGAGCGATTTGGCTCATGTCAAATCTCAATTAAAAATTATTGCTGTCCGCTAAAACACCAATTAGCATAGCACCCCTATCCGCAATGCCCATAAACAGGCATTGCGGATGATTTTTTGAAAAAGTAAGCCCCCCTTAGTCAAATAAGGTTGGTTCTGGAGGTCCTTCCCTTGCATCTTCAAGCATCTTCGCCCAATCTTTTTCCGGCTCTTCAAGGAAAGTATAACAGTTCACATCAATAGTTCGTTAAAAATTTGAGTACTAGGCCGCATGCGCGACCCCATAAAATAAAAGATCTTTGAAATCGTTGGTATTTAATAGT
>CAVGQN010000119.1:0-2576 GCA_963631395.1 bacterium | reverse complement strand
ATAATATATTATATATATATTAAACTTTCTTTCTCAAGGTTTTCAGAGGTAAAATACAACTTGCGGAAAATCGAACTGTAACTGTCACTGTCACAGCTTGCAGCAGTCATTTGACATCGTTCATACTCGTTATCTTACTCACTCTCAGTGTGTTACACACAACAAGCACAATCAATGTAAATGTGACACTTGATGACACTCATGTCAATTCGAGGCTGGGATGAGCAACTAAAAGCACTTACGTGGTGAGGACAGCAAGAACGGTACAACTCGCGCGCCTTATTGTGCGCTTATCGTCCGTATCACCCCTCTGCATTTTATCAAAAGCAAAGCACTGTCGTTTGCTTTTATGCAATTATTCACAAAATACATAAAGATTGCATATATTTATGCAAACGGCTGATACTTTACATTATACAATGCATATTTATTATTGGAAAACACAAGCATTTTGCACATATGCATAACCATAAAAACAAATATGCATTATGCAAACGAGCAACAAATCTCCAGTCTTATTGTATCTACATTGTGCAGATACAAGGCACACGAAGAGAGCCCCACGCCGCAGTGCAGAGCTCTCTTTTTTCTCGTGTCAGGACACGAATTTTGTCCCAAATGATTCGATTTTTGCGATGAAAATCCTTGTTTTGCCTCGGAAAATTCCTTGTTTTGACCTGGAAAAATCCCTATTTCGACTCGGGAAATCCCGGCTTTGACCTGGGAAAATCCCTTGTTTTGCCTCGAAAATTTCCGTTATTCCTTGCGGAAATCCCCAATTTTGCCTTGCGAATTTCCTGTTTTCCTCGCAAAAATCGCAGATTTTTCTTGCAAAATCCCCTTTATGCCTTAGGTGTTTCGATGAGAGTCTTGACAAAATCGAGGAAAAGCGGATGCGGATTGAGGACCGTACTGCTATACTCGGGGTGGAACTGTGTGCCGATAAACCAGCGCAACGTCGGAATCTCGACAATCTCGATGAGGTTGCTCTCGGCATTGCGGCCCACACACTGCATGCCGTGCTTCTCGTACTCGTCGATGTAGGCGTTGTTGAACTCATAGCGGTGGCGGTGGCGCTCCTCGATGTGGTCCGTGCCGTAGATGGCGCGCACATGGCTGCCCTCGCGCAGGTCGCAACCATAAGCCCCCAGACGCATGGTGCCGCCCATGTCGTTGATGTTCTTCTGGTCCTCCATGATGTCAATCACGTTGTGCGTGGTGCAGGGGTTCATCTCCATCGAGTCGGCGTCGGCGAGCTGGAGCACGTCGCGGGCGAACTCGATGACCATCATCTGCATGCCCAGACAGATGCCGAAGGTGGGAATGTCGTGTGTGCGCGTGTACTGGATGGCGTGAATCTTGCCCTCCGTGCCGCGCATGCCGAAACCCGGACAGATGACGACACCGGCCAGTCCGGCCAGCTTCTCGGCCACATTGTCGGCCGTGATGTCCTCGCTGTTCACGAACACGAGGCGGGCCTTGCGGTGGTTGTAGATGGCGGCCAGGTTGAGGCTCTCGCGGATGCTCTTGTAGGCGTCCTGCAGGTCGTACTTGCCCACAAGGCCGATGCGCACCTCCTCGGTGGCCTCGCGCTGGAGCTTGAGGAACGTACGCCAGGGTTTCATCTCGGGCGTCGGACCGACCTCCTCGCCCAGTTTGCGGATGATGGAGGCGTCGAGGCCCTGGTTCTGCATGTTGATGGGCACCTCGTAGATGTTGGGCAGGTCCTCGCTCTGCACGACGCACGAAGGCTCGACATTGCAGAAACCGGCCACCTTGTCGAGGATGGACTGCTCGAGATGCTTCTCGGTGCGCAGTATCAGGATGTCGGGCTGGATGCCCATGCTCTGCAGTTCCTTGACGCTGTGCTGCGTAGGCTTGGTCTTGGTCTCGCCGGCAGCACGCAGGTAAGGCACATAGGTCAGATGCACGCAGACGGCATTGCGGCCCATCTCCCACCGCAGCTGGCGGATGGCCTCCATGAAGGGTGCCGACTCGATGTCGCCGATGGTGCCGCCTATCTCGGTGATGACGAAGTCGAAGTGCTCGCGCGAGGCGTTCTCGCGTATGCGGGCCTTGATCTCGTTGGTGATGTGGGGAACGACCTGAATGGTCTTGCCCAAATAGTCACCGTGGCGCTCCTTGTCGATGACGGCCTGGTAGATGCGGCCCGTGGTGACGGAGTTGGCGCGGGTGGTGTGAATGCCCGTGAAGCGCTCGTAGTGGCCGAGGTCGAGGTCGGTCTCCATGCCGTCGACGGTGACGTAACACTCGCCGTGCTCGTAGGGATTGAGCGTGCCGGGGTCGATGTTAATGTAGGGGTCAAACTTCTGAATGGTAATCTTGTAGCCGCGTGCCTGCAGCAACTTGCCTATGCTCGACGATATGATGCCTTTGCCCAGGCTGCTCACTACACCGCCGGTCACGAATATGTATTTGGTGTCCATATAAATGTTATATGTTTTGTGTGTTAGGTTTTATGTTTGCGTCGGATTTATAAGTTCTAACTCTAAGTTCACTACGTGCTCATTTTCTCGCCATGGCAAAGCTGAAGCAAGCTTCGCTTTGCTCATTTG
>CAVGQN010000118.1:0-2635 GCA_963631395.1 bacterium | reverse complement strand
AGTCATATTGTCATCCACTCCCAATGCCCAAAGGATATGTTGCAACTCATGCACATAGGCAATGGTATGCAAGTCAGTAATACTGTTGCATTGCTTGATGATAAATCCACGGCCACCCTCATAGATGCAGAACTCCTTGACATCACCAATTAAGTATGTCCAATCATTGTATGGCTGACTATACTCCCAACCATTCTTCTCAAGGATTTCCTTGGTGAGAGGGACGGGCTTTAAATCACAGTAGTCATAATCCTTGATGGTGTTGGTCTCTGAAATATAGAAAGTCAAGGTATCGTCAGGCAACTCAGTAAGTGCTACTGGATTGCCGTCAACCAATACCCAATCCCCAATCTTTAATTCTTTTTGTGTCATTGTTTATTCTCCTTTAAGGTCGTTGTACTTGTCAAGATACCAAATAGCCTTTTTCTTGTCCTGTATGTCTGTACCTTTGGAGCCAGACCGCCATAGGTATTTAAAGGCATTGAGTTCGCAAAAGGCAAGTGTCTTTTCCTTGCCGAAGACATCAAGCATAATGTCAATGCATTCGTACTTTGCGCCTTGATAATGGGATGGATGGTCAACCATCTCTGGTCTTGTAATGTCGTTCATAGTTCTCCTTTCTTTTCACGTTCGTACTTCCGTTGCCATTCTGCCCCTGCCTTAAAAGCATTGTAGGCAATGCCACAGATGGAATCCTCTCGCCAGTCTTTGTAGGCATAGATGTGTGCAGCTTCGATGAGGCAGAGGTCTGCGAGTCTCTGCTCTTTGTCTTGACTATTTGTCTCCATAGTAGTAGATATTTGTATGTGGGTTTATTTCTGCGAGGTATGCCCATGCGATTACCGAGCGGTCGTACTTGCGGAAGCGGTCAAAGAAAAACATCTTGCGCAAGTCCTCTTTGCTAAAGGTCTCAATGGTAGCCTCTTCTTCTGTGCTGCGTAGCATGACAAGAGTCACCTTGTTGTTGCGAAAATAATGTGTGGGCCTCTCTGATGGCGAGTGCCAGATATGCTGGGCATACCACTTAGCCCCACGGACAAACATATCGGCTGCGTTGACTTGTGGCGAATTGGTATCGCCAAGGACATCGGCGGCCACTATGTCAGCCACTCTCTGTATACGTTCAATCTCTTTCATGGTTCGTCCTCCCGATATTTGTCAAGGCTTGCGATGGCATCAAGGTAGCGGTCGTACACGAGTGTCGGCACGGAGTCTGTATTGCCATAGTCCAGGACACGTTCTGCCGAGCGGTAGTAGTTTTTGTAGGCATTGATTTCGGCATTGCGTTCGGCAAATGCCTTGCAGATGTCAAGGCCGATGGCTGCTGCGAAGAGGCCACCCAAGACAAGTACAATGTAAAGTATAAGATATTTCATGTGGGTTAAAACGTTTTAAGCATTCGCTAATTCTATCTCCTTCATGGATTCATCAAAGTTGGGGTCGTACTTTCTGCACACATCCTCATTCATCTTCAATGCTTCTTTTCCAGCCATGTTGTAGGTGTCGGCATTGGACAGTCGGGTCATCAGCACATCATATGCGAGGCGCACACGTTGTGAGTCGTTGAAATTGATGTTCGGCTTGCCGTCATCGGTGTGCAGAAACACCTTGGTTGCTCTCTCCCAGCGGAAGGATACATCCCTAAAGTCACCACCTACAAACATCGGGCGAAGGTCTACACCACACTGGTCGCGGAAGCTGTCAAAGAGATTCTCGAAGACTATGCGAGCCATCTTGACAATGGTCAGAGACAACTCTACGGTGGCTATCTTGGTGTGTTCGGGAACATCGTACTTTTGCAGATGGTCATCAAAGGCATAAAGCAAAATCTTGGTGTCCTTGTCAATGTGTTCGGCAATGGAGTCGGTGAGGTCTAACCAGAGTTGGTATCTGTCTTGCAGTACGTCCTTCATCTTCTTGTCCCACTTGTCGTAACAAGCCAAAGCAAGTTTCATGTTCTGCTTTGTCTCATGACGAAAGCGAGGGTCTTTGCGGACTGCGGTGTAGGCATCAACCATAGCCGACTGCGCAATGTTGTAGATTGCACCGACCATCACATAGTAGATGGAGCAGCAGCGGTCTATGGCTTTCTCCTGCTTTTCCTTTTGCGCCTTGCTGAATATATTCACTCTCATATGCGCCCGGCCTTAAATCCTAACACTTTGGCTGCTGCGATAAAGTCCAGAAAACGCTCCTTCGGGATGGAGTATTTGTCGTTTCCGAGGCTAACGGTGGAGTCATCAATGACATGGTAGTAGCGTGTGCTAAAGCGGTCACCGATGTAGTAAATTTCGTCTTTGTCCTGTTTTGCTTCCATAGTCTTTGTTTATTTGCTGATGTAGTTTTTAACTGGTCTCATGTAGATAGTGCCTACACACTCGCCATTGGATGGGGTGAGGTGGAAGGCGAACGAGAGGAAGTCTTGGTAGTCATGGGTGATGAGTTCTATGTCACGGCCATGACTGATGAGGTTGATTTGTTCCAGCTGCGTCTTCAACTCTTTCTGAAAGTCGGCCAAGGTGTAATCGTCAGAGAATGTGACGAGGGTGTACTGGTAGACTTTAAGAGCAAGGGCAAGAGCCTTCTCCTTTTTCGTTGTGGTACGGCAATTCGGCCGTTCAATGTAATACTGTTT
>CAVGQN010000117.1:0-2673 GCA_963631395.1 bacterium | reverse complement strand
CCAATGTCTTGGTGTGCAAAGATACGTCATTTCCAGCAAACAACCAATATTTTTTCGCTTTTTTACACTGCAATGCCATATTTCATTGCCGGCAACATACCATCAAGGGACTGGTGAGGGCGCTGAACGTTATAGTAAGGATGCTCAGTGTAGATATGGTCTATCTTCGCCATTATCTCCAAGTTCTCCTCGCTCTCACCCTTTGGCTTGTAGTAGAGAGTGCTGCGGTTGAGATGCATGTACTGACAGAATTTATTGCGCGACAGGCCTGCGGGGCGCACCTTCTCCATTTCGACTATCTCACTTTTAGTCCGGCATCCTCGCAGACTTCCGCAAAAAAATCACAGGCTATCGTCAGTTCGCCTACCTTGTGGAAGAGACGTTTGTTCTCGGCCTGCAGGCGCTTTAGTTCCTTTTTGTCATTGGATGGCTTTTCGAAGGCTTGGGAAGCGTTGACCAGAAATTCTTCCTTCCACTCTGTTATCTTGGCTGGAGTTACTTTATACTTCTGGGCCAACTCTTGTACTGTAGCAGTCTCTTTTAATGCCTCAATGGCTACTTGCGCTTTGAACGCTGAATTGAATTTACTCATTCTGCTCATCGTAATTTTAGTTCTTTGCCGCAAAGGTACTAAAAAATATTCATTCTAAAACCTATGCGGTTGTCTAGAATTTCGGGAGTATTATACTGCGTTTTGATGACAAGAAACAAGCAGCGTGCGCAAGAATAAGCGTATAGCACCTATCGCCTTATTCGAATGTTTGTAATGTTGCTGATTTTGATGTTTTTGCATCAAATCCGTGCAGGAATCGCCACAAATTGCATAAATTTCGTGCAATTTAGGTCATAAACCCAGATTTGCATCCCTGAACTTATGTTCAACGACGTTAAACTTAAGTTCAGCGACGTTGAATACAAGTTCAACGTCGCTGAACATAGAATGCGACTAATCAGGACACTTAATAGGGCTGATTGTAACCCGAGAACTATTACTTCCCGTTGTTCTCAAAGCACAAGCTGTTGATCTGGCAGAGAGACTTGTCCTTGGTCGTAGAATTGAAGACGAAGAAGAGGGCATGCTTGCCGTTGTAGTACTTCAGATTGGGTACGGCAATCTTGACATCACTAGGCTGGCCAACCGCTTTGCCATTCAGCTTGTAAGTACCCAACTTGATGCCGCCTTCCTGCTCTGACGGACGGTCGAGGTAGACGGCTATTTCGCCCTTGACGCCCTCGGGCAAAAGGTTGAGACATAGGGTTAGGCCTTTGCTGCCATAGGTTTTACTGAAATTAAAGTACTTGTATCCGAACACCGAACCGGCCGTGTTGTTGACCATAGTGCAGCGGTTAATGCTCGCGTCGTAAGGATCTGTCTTGCCGTCATACGTCAAACGCACCACCTCGCTATGAGAACCGGTATAGTACACATACGGATAATCCTGATGCGCCGGAGCAGGGCCCGTGTAGTAACATGCGATGCCCGCAGCATAACGGGTGTAAGGATCCAGGCCTTCAGTAGCGAATCCCTCAGAAGTAAATTCGGCCTGTGATATCCGCACATATCCGTCCTTGCCCTCACGCACCTCGACATCTATAGGAGCAACCATGGGCTGACGTGAGTACTCGGTCGTACCGGCCTGGCGGTGATAGAACACATACCAACGACCGTTGACCTCGCAGATGCTGCCATGGGTATTACCGAAAGGAGTGGCGGTGATGGCTGTAGTACCGTCCGGGCGACGTTCCAGGCCACGTCCGTCGATAATGGTACCTCCGAACGTCCACGGTCCGAGCGGATTGTTGCTGTAACAATAGGCAAGGGTGTAGTTGGTCTGCGGCACACCGCACTCGCCTTCGTTGGTCCACCGGCTGTAGACAAAGACATACTTGTCCTTAATCTTGCGGATAGACGAAGCCTCGAAGAAGCGGTACACCTGGTCGCTGTCCTTGCTGGCTATCATGTCTTGTACTATCTCCGTACCTGGTCGCACGGTACTCATTGTTGCAGTATCCAGTTCTGCCGCATAAGAATTGCAGAATCCCCAATAGCCGTATGCACGTCCGTCATCATCGACAAAGGCAGCAGGGTCGAACTTGAATGGACCTTCCGTCTCACGCGGATTGTCTTTCTTCCAGTTGCATACCTCATACGGGCCATCAGGCCGACTTGAGCGGCAAACCATATTCTGTCGTCCACCGGCCTGGTTGTTGGGATAGAGATAGTAGGTCTTCTTGCCGTCGGCATCGATCTTGAGGGCAATGTCAGGAGCAAAGAGTACATCACACTCTCCATTCGGATTGAGCAGTTCCCCTTCAGCATCACGTTCAGAACGGAATATCACACCATCGTAACGCCAATGCTGCAGGTCATCGACAGGAGCAGACCACACGACGAGGTCGAGTCCACAATAGTCGGTCACGCGGGTATCATGCGAACCGAAGATATACACTCTGTATTTGCCGGGATTGTCAGGGTCCTCAAAGACATATGGTTCGCCATCGGGTATAAACTCCCATAGCGGAAGATAAGGATTTTGTGCCACTGCTGCGATAGACAACATGGCCAGAAACAAAGTACACAGTTTCTTTTTCATAGCATCAAATTATATATTAATGTAACTGAAGTTTCGCAAGTGAAAATTCACATGCATAATTTAACGTAATTTTGAAATA
>CAVGQN010000116.1:0-2721 GCA_963631395.1 bacterium | reverse complement strand
CTTTTTTTGACGGAGAGACGCACCTTTTAGCTCGAAACGTACGCTTGTGTGCACCAAGCGGTCAAGTATTGCGTCTGCGGCAGTGGTGTTCCCCTTCAAGACATCATACCAGTTCGACACTGGCAACTGGGAGATGATGATTGTCGACTTCTGCCCATGTCGGTCCTCCATGATTTCCATAAAGTCGAGCAGTTGCTGTCCGTCAAGTACCTTCATGCCGAAGTCATCAAGAACAAGCACGTCTGTTTGCGCGAGCTTGGCAAAAAAGCGGTGAAGCGTGCTTGAGATACGCGCCAGAGCGATTTCCTCGAACAAACGGTACACGTTGTAGTACACCACTTTGAAGCCGTTCATACAAGCCTGATGGCCGAAGGCCGATCCAAGCCAGCTCTTGCCAGTACCGGCTGGGCCTGTAATGAGAACGGCAACGCCTTGGCGCACATAATCGCATGTGGCGAGGTTCAGCACCTTGTGCTTGTCGACACCCCGCTTGCTGTCATAAATGACTTCGCCGATGGAAGCCTGATAGCGGAAGCGCGCGTTCTTCACCAGCCTGGCATTCCGGCTTGCCAAGCGGTTGTCCAGTTCGGCCTGTATAAGCAGTTGCAGGCCATCTTTGAGCGAGAGCGAGTCATGCTGACGCGTCTCTTGCATTGTAGTCCAAAAATGCGCCATGCCTGGCATCTTCAGACTCTTGAGTGAGTTTGCGATTTCGTCCATTGATTTTTTTGTTTTGGGTGGATGGATATTGTGTTGCTATAATAGGCGGTCACGTTCAGCGGAACTGTTCGCTTCCGCGTATGTTGTCGTGCTCCGGAGGAGCCGGGAGATGTGTTCGGCCTACGGCTCCGGCGCATTTGCTTTCTACAAGCGCCCTTATGAACTTGTAGTTGTAACGTCCGCATTCAAGAGCGACCTGACACGCCTTGCGGAAGACTCCCGGGTCGGAATTCCGCTGCAGGCTGAGCAGTCCGTCACAAGTCTTGTAATGGGTTTCCGGCGGCATTTGTGAACTGTAGAAGATTTTGCGTACCACTTCGCCCAGTTCTCTCAAGGTCCTGTCGGCCCGCTCAATGTATGTGTTTGCGCTCAGTCCCCTATATTGGTTTGAATTGCTTGCCAGATGCTCCTCTACAATGGTGTACTTTCCAGGCCGATAGTCGCGGACGTATGTGATGACCAATTCCCCGTCGATGTATATCTTCACGAGATTCCGCGTATAGGCCACATGAGCGGTTTTCGATATGTGTCGGTAAGGCACCGTGTAGTAATGCTTGTCACGCCCGAAATAGATACAGCAGTTGGCTGAAACCTTCAAGTCTGTGTACGAGACAATCTCAAAATCCGTTGGCGGCAGCGGTTTGAGATTGGGCTTGTCGACAGCCAGGAAGCGTTCTTCTCTGGTATATGGATTCTTCTGCATGCGCTTCTGATTGTGCTTGAGCATTTTGGAAGTTGCCGCACGGTTCAGCTCGTCTATGGAAAAGAACGTCTCATTGCGCAACTCTGCGAAGACGCGCATGTAGACAAGTCTGACGCTTCCCTCAACGTTCGATTTGTCCTTCGGGTGAACTGGCCGTGCAGGAACTACCACCGTCCCGTAGTGGTTGGCCATGTCCTCAAGCACTTTGTTGATGGACGGCTCATATCTGTCGGTCTTGACCACTGCCGCTTTCAGGTTGTCTGGCACAAGCATTTTCGGCACACCGCCCAGATGCTTGAGGCACTGTGTTATGGCATATACGAAATCCTCCGTGCGCTGTGACGGGACGAAGAGCAGATAGCCATAATCGCTGGCGGGAAGCGTCGCCACAAATGCCTGGCACTGCACCATTTCGCCAGTTTCAATATCGACATATCCCATAGTGTCACCCGTGAAGTCGAGAAAGAGTTTCTCGCCACCTTCACGCTTGTCGGCAAGTACGGTGGACGGAGATTCTTTGCTCGCCTCATTGTTCTGGCTGTAGTGATAGCGAAATTGGGTAAGGCTATAGTGGTCGTCAGGATGTTCCTCCACATACTCTTCCCACAGTAACTTCAGAGTGACGTGCTTGCGCATCATCTCTTCCTTAAGGTGTGGCAGCAATTCCTTGAATACCTCAAAACGTTTGTCAGTGTATGCGGGACTGCCACCCTTGAGACGGTGCTCGAGTATCGGGTCGTCAAGTTGCAGAAGACCATCAATGCCAAGTGCGTCGGCAGTGGCCTTCTTTACGTAATTGTTTACAGTCTCCTTGTTCATGCCGACCAATTCGGCGGCCTTGCGGTTGGAGACGCCTTCTTTTTTAAGAAGGAGCAGTTGCTTGATTTTGCTCATGTCTTTTGTCTTTCCTGCCATATACAGAATATTGTTGAAGATGATTATCTCCATACAATATCGTAAAAGAACAGAAAAGTGAACGGCAATGCTCCGTTTTCTTTTCACGGGCCGTCGTTTGCCGAAAAAGTGAACGGCAATGCTCCGTTTTAGGGTTGCGAGTCTTTGGCTCACAGCGTCTTCACTTAATCGGACTGAACGGCAATGCTCCGTTTTCAATGCTGTTTTGGGGCGAAAGGACCTCTCATCACGAGAGGTGAACGGCAATGCTCCGTTTTTGGGAGCGTTTTTGGCACTTTTGAACGGCAATGCTCCGTTTTTCATGCCATTTTCATGCCATTTTCAGTCCCCAATGTGGGTGGATTTCACCGCCTCGAGTGGGTGGGTATGCTCCGTTTTCGCCA
>CAVGQN010000115.1:0-2808 GCA_963631395.1 bacterium | reverse complement strand
GGCACCCTGGCCAATGATGGACAAAAACAATTCGTCCACAAGGGAGAAAGCTTCGCCGTCGGATACGATGCACAAATAAAAAATGATGAAGGAAACGTCATCGCCCGCATCGAAGGAGACAAACTGAACCCCGAAACCAAAGTCCTCAACGAAAGCCGGGCAGCGTCCCTGGCCTTCATCAACAGCGGAACCGACCTGCTGCTGGACACCGACATCCGCAAAGGCAAACACGTCTTCGGAGCCATCCGGGGAGGACATTCCCGCTATGACACCGGCTCCTCAGCCGAAATAGACGGCGTCAACCTGATCGCGGGATTCGCCCATACCATAACAGGAGAAAGCGGAGACATGACAGGAGGAGTCTTCGTGGAAGCCGGCTGGGGAGACACAGCCACCCACAACAGCATAGGAGGGAAACGGCTGAAAGGAAACGGAAACGCCCACTACTATGGAGCAGGCATACTGGGCCGTTACGAGTGGACACAGGGAGCGGTCAAGGGACTGTATACAGACGCCTCCCTGCGAGCAGGCAAACTCTCGAACGACTACCACAACAACGACGCCACCAACGCCAAGGGACAGAGAGCAAGCTACGACATCGACTCCACCTACTATGCCGCCCACCTTGGCATCGGATACCAGTGGAACCTGACAGACGTCATCCGACTGGACAGCAGTGCGAGGTACATGTGGGCCCATGTAGACAGCGAAAACACCAGCATCCTGGGAGACCGGTACCACTTCGACTCGATGGATTCACACAGGACACGGCTGGGAGTCAGACTGGACTACACAGCCAATCCGCAATACACCCCATACATCGGATTGGCATGGGAACATGAATTCGACGGAGAAGCCAAAGGCAGCGTCCAGGGGCATACAATGGACGAAGCCGACCTGGGAGGCTCAAGCGGAATCGTGACACTGGGAGTGGACTTCAAGCCATCGGAAAACAGCCCGTTGACAGTGGATGCCGGCTTTACGGGATACTTCGGAGAACATGAAGGCGTAGCCGGACAAGTCCGAATGCAATACACATTCTGAAGCGAACGTCGTACCACAAAAAAGAGGGGCAAAGCCCCTCTTTTTTGTGTACCAGTTCAGATTACATCTGACAGTTAAGACTTGCGGTAAGCGGGTTTTTCCAGTTTGATAGAGGTGTGAATCTTTATCAAAAGGCGAAAGCCGGAAAGGAAAAACCCATGAGCGGTATGTCTCAAAACATCATCAAACACAAACTCGGTCTCTTAAATCTTGCTCAGGAACTTGGCAACATATCAAAAGCCTGCCAGGTGATGGGACTGTCAAGGGATACCTTCTATCGATACCAGAACGCTGTCCAACAAGGAGGTGTCCAGGCATTGATAGATGCCAATCGCCGGAAACCGAATCTTCAGAACAGGGTTGACCAGAAAACAGAGGATGCCGTTGTTGCATTGGCCCTGGAGCAGCCGGCATTCGGTCAACTACGGGCATCCAATGAGCTGCGCAGGAAAGGCATCTTCATATCGGCATCAGGCGTCAGGTCGGTATGGCTCCGCCATAATCCTGAGAATTTCAGGAAACGACTTTCCCACCTCGAACAGCATGTTGCCCAAACAGGAGAAGTGCTGACAGAGGCACAGGTATCGGCCCTTGAGAAGAAACGGGATGATGACATCTCACATGGTGAGATAGAAACCGCACATCCCGGTTACCCTGGAAGTCAAGACACCTTCCATGTCGGAACCATCAAAGGGGTTGGCAGGATATACCAACAGACCTTTGTCGACACCTGCTCCAAATAGGCAACAGCCAGGCTGTATACCACCAAGACACCGATAACGGCGGCAGACTTGCTCAATGATCGAGTGCTGCCCTGTTTCGAATCACAAGGCATGGGAATCATCAGGATTCTTACCGACCGAGGAACGGAATACTGTGGTAAAGCAGAGAACCATGATTACCAGCTGTACCTTGCGGTAAATGACATTGAGCATACGAAAACAAAAGCGGCACATCCACAGACCAATGGTATCTGTGAGCGTTTTCACAAAACCGTCTTGCAGGAGTTTTATCAGGTTACATTCAGGAAAAAAATCTACCGGTCTATAGAAGAGCTCCAGCAAGACCTTGATGATTGGCTCAGGTATGACAACAATGAACGCACCCACCAGGGGAAGATGTGTTGTGGACGAACACCCTTACAAACTTTGATTGAAACAAAGGAGGTTTGGCGTCATAAAATAGACAACCTTGACAACCAGTCTGAATCTGACAAACAAATACCTCTCAAACTGGGAAAGTGTCCGATGATGTCGAGACTAGTACACAGGAGCACAATATCGTGCAGCAGTTCATGTGAATGCAAATATGCTGCTTCTCTATTATGATATCGGCTGCATCATCAATGAGCATAAATCTTGGGGCAATAAGTTCATTGATAACCTTGCCTCTGATATTCATATGGCATTTCCGGAAAGCAAAGGCTATTCCGTCCGCAATCTGAAGTACATGGCAAAATTTGCCAATACTTATCCGAATCGTGAATTTGTGCAACAGATTGTTGCACAAATTCCGTGGGGGCACAATGTGGTACTGCTGGATAAAGTGGCTGATGCAAAAGAACGCGAATGGTATATCAAAAAATCGGCAGAAAACGGTTGGTCTCGCAATGTGCTAGTTCATCAGATTGAAAGCGGACTATATCAGCGGCAGGTGCTGGTTGATAAGGTTTCTAACTTTGAAAGTCGCTTGCCATCGCCACAAAGTGAGCTGGCAGTGCAGACTATGAAAGACCCATATGTGTTCGACTTTATCCCGTTCCGA
>CAVGQN010000114.1:0-3025 GCA_963631395.1 bacterium | reverse complement strand
CGCGACTTCTACCGCAAGGACCTCACCAACGGTTTCTTCGGCCGCATCCCCTTCGTCTACAAGCCCCGCGGCCTGCGCAGCGGCAAGATACCCAAGGTGGGCACGTACGGCGAGGACTATCTGGCCCAACTCGACGCCTTCCTCGTGAAGCTCGACAGCTGCCACGGCAAGTTCGAGGTGCGCAACCTCAACCGTATGGCCGACCGCCTGGCCGAGGATATGGCCAGCCTGGCCGACATGACGGACGACGACCTGCTCTGGGAACTCTCGCACCGCAGCATCCTCGCCGCCTGGAAGAAGGCCGCCGTGCTTTGGCTGCTCAACGACCGCACCTGGACCAGCTACATCGGCGAGATGATGGAGTGGTTCTGCTACTACGACCTGTGGTCGAAGGTGCAGGTGTTCGGCGATATGTTCGGCGTGGGTAACGGACCGGCTGACGGCGAACTGAAGCGAGGTCCGCGCAATATGCTCGAGAGTCTGCCCAATTCCTTCTCCGAAGCCCAACTCGAAGCGCTGCGCATAGAGGCCGGCAAGAGCCCGAACGGGGCAAAAGGACAAATCAACGTCTGGAAAACCCGCGGCTTCATCACCTACTCCGCCCAAACGGGGTTCTACACCAAGACCGCAGAATACCTGAAAGGGTGAGAACTTAGAATTGAGAGGCAAAAGAAAAAAACAGGAAAAACTCCCGAGCAAAAACACCGCCTTCGGCTCAAAAACAACCATCCGGGCCGATGACGCAACCCGTAATGAAATCCGTTTAAATTCCGTCTAAGTTCCGCGGATTATTAAAACCATGGTCCGGAAGGTTTTTGAGCCCAGCGAAAGCAAGCGGTGTTTTTGCTCGAGGGTTTTTATTGTTTTTTTCGCTCAACACACAACACAAAACCCAACACACTTATGACACAACAAGATATCAATCAGCTCCGCGCACTCCCCATCGAGGGAGTGGCCGCGCGGCTGGGCATGGACGTGGTGCGCCACAAGGCGCTGTGCCCGTTCCACGACGACCACCACGCCAGCCTGTTCTTCAGCCCGGCCAAGAACGTGTGCCGCTGCTTCGTCTGCATGGACCGCCCCCTCGGTCCTATCGACCTCGTGATGCAGGCACTGCACCTCCCCTTCCCCGACGCCTGCCGATGGCTCGCCCGCGGCACCAACGTCATCCTCGACACGTGGCACCGCACCGTGGCCGCCGACCCCGCCGCCTCGCAGCCCGCACGTCCCTTCGACGCCGCTCGCTACGCCCGCTTCTTCGCCCACCCCGTGCTCAGCCCCGCCGCCCGGCACTTCCTCTACGACGACCGGCGGCTCGACCCCCGCGTGGTCCGCTGGTGCCGCCTCACCTCGTGGACGGACCGCCACGGCACCCCCTGGCTCGAAATCCCGTACTACGACACCCGCGACCGCCTCATCGGCGTGCAGTTCCGCCGACTGGAAAAAGCTCCCACAGATCTCACAGATAACACAGATATGGGTTCTGACAAGGATATTTTTTTAGTGAACACGGAAAGCACGGAAAAAACGGAAGCCTTGCGGTCCGGAGAAGAGGAACCACGAATCGCACGAATCGCACGAATAAAAAATTCTGTGAGTTCTGTGGGTTCTGTGAGTTCTGTGGGAGAAATTCAAACCGCTGCCGGCAAGGGAACAACGCAAAACGCAACACACAACACGCAACACGTCCCTCGCTTCCGCTTCCCCGCGGGCTCACAGTGCACCGTCTACGGACTGCCCGTGCTGAGCACGCTCACGGAGGGCGAAGAGCTCTACATCACCGAGGGGTGCAGCGACTGCTGGGCCATGCTCTCGTCGGGCCACAAGGCCATCGCCGTGCCTTCGGCCACGCTGCTCACCCCCGCCGACCGAGCCCTCCTGCTCGACATCACGCGCCACTACCGCGTGCAGTGGCACATGTACCCGGACCAGGACGCACCGGGCGAACGGCTCTTCCTGCAGCTCCGCGACCTCCTGCCCGACATCCGCCGACACGCACTCCCGCCCGGCTGCAAGGACTACGCGGAACTCTTCCGCCGCCAGGTCTCCGCGCCAGGGTAAGTCTCCCACAGATCTCACAGATTTACACAGAAATTTTGCCTTCCGGACAATAGGTTTTTTCGAACACGAATTGCACGAATAGCACGAATACCATCCGGACCAAAGATTTATTTATCCGCGGATTTATAAAAAAACGACCCGTAACGCATCTGTGAGTTCTGTGAGATCTGTGGGAGAATAACACAAAACGTAAAACGCAAAACACAAAACACAACACGCTTATGGACTTTATCATACGACCGTACACGAAGAAGGAAATCGCCCTCATGTACTTCCCCGAGAGCGAACCGCGCAATGCCTCCAGGCGACTCATGGCTTGGATAAAGCACTGCAAGCCGCTCTACGCCGAACTGCTGCAGGCAGGCTATCGCCCCATGTCGAAAAGCTTCACGCCCCGACAGGCCGAAATCATCGGGCACTACCTGGGCTGTCCGTAAAAAAGTGCCGAAATGTGCCACAATGTGACGCTAAGTGACGCTAAGTGCCGAATGGCCCGGACGCGATTCCGTATCTTTGCACCGTGATTCGACGAGGGCACGACAGCAGCCCGGCGAGAGGAAATTTACTGCCCAGTTGGGTTTCAAAAAAAATCCAGTTGAGTTTCAAAAAAAATCCAGTTGGGCTGCAACGTACCCCCCCTCGAATCGAGTCACACGGCCCAAAACTCTGGACGCAGAGCGCCAGGCCACCGCCCCCAGGCCACCGGACGCGGAGACCGAAGGGCACCCGGCCCAAAACTCTGGACGCAGAGCGGCAGGCCACCCGCCCCCAAGTCACTGGACGCGGAGACCGCAGGGCAAACCCACGAGAGTAATCAACCCAAACCAACAACAACCCCAAACATGCACCACTGCAATGAACGACAAAGTCAAAACGCTGCTCCGCTACATCATCGTAGCCGTCTGCTCGGCCATCGTCACGCTCTTCAGCTCCTGCTGCACGAACATGTAGCGACGCAGCACGC
>CAVGQN010000113.1:0-3065 GCA_963631395.1 bacterium | reverse complement strand
CTAAGTTACTAATTTCCAGCGACTTGGCCAAATTTTAAGTCGATTATTTTCAGCCTTTTAACACTATTTATACCACACTTTCAAAGACCCCTTTAACTAGGGGCCGAAGGCCATCGAAGCTATATACTGATATAGCCGAACATGTTGTCTATGTACTTGAAATTTAAGCATTTGAATAAATATTAACTAAGTATTGATGATTAATATAAAACGAAAAGAAGACTGCTGCGGCTGCAGCGCCTGCGTGCAGCGCTGTCCTAAGCAATGCATCTCGCTATGCGAGGACAGCGAGGGGTTCCTCTATCCCCATGTGGATGAGAGCCTCTGCACCGATTGCGGACTTTGCGAGAAGGTATGCCCGATTGTCAGTCCGCAGGAGAAGATAGCGCCAATCTCTGTGGTTGGGGCAAAGAACCGCAACGAGCAGGAGCGGATGGATAGCAGTTCGGGTGGCGTCTTCCTTCCCCTGGCCAGAGAGGTCATCAACAAGGGAGGTGTGGTCTTCGGTGCCGTCTACGACGAGTCGTGGGAAGTGCATCATGTCTATACCGAGACCATCGAGGGCGTCTATCCCATGATGGGAAGCAAATACGTCCAGAGCCGCACGGAAGACACCTATCGTGAGGCAGAAGCTTTCCTGAAGCAAGGCCGCGAGGTGATGTTCGTGGGCAGTCCCTGTCAGATAGCCGGCCTGCACGGCTATCTTCGTCACAAGTACTATCCGAATCTCCTGTCCGTCGACTTCCTCTGCCATGGCGCACCAAGTCCGGGCGTATGGCGGCAGTATTTGGCAGAGACATACGGCGGATGCAAAGGCGAAGCAAAAGGGAGAGAACAAAAGCCGCCTTTGGCGGCCGCTGGAAAAAATACCGTTTTGTATTCTTCTCTAAATGCAAAGTCCCCCATTGGGGACATTAAATTTAGAGACAAAACCGAGAGTGGCTGGAAAAAATACCGTTTTGTCGTCCGCAGCAAGTCCGCCTCCAAGGCGGACCAAAATTCCGTTTTGTCGTCCGATATACACTACATGAACGCGTATATGAGAGGTTTCCTCTCCGACATCTACCTGCGCCCTTCGTGCTATGCGTGCCGGTGCAAGAACGGAGCGAGCCACAGCGACCTCACCATCGCCGACTTCTGGGGCGTTCACAACATCGCTCCCGACTTCGACGACGACAAGGGCGTCGGCCTGGTGCTCGTCAACACGCCGAAGGGCAACGACTGTTTCAGCCGGCTCGACATGGACATCCTGCCGTCCACGCTTGAGGATGCTCACCAATACAACGGAGGCTTCAACGAGCACACCAAGGCGCATCCCAATCGCGACAAGTTCTTCTCTCTGCTGCAAAATGGCAAGACCGTGGAGCAAGCCGTGAACGTCTGCCTGCACGTGCCTCTGTACAAGAGAGCAATCGCCAAGTTCAGGCGAGGAGTGAGAAAGCTCATCAAGCTCGTCATCGGTAAAAGTGGCGTGACCACGGTCAAGAAGATAATGGGAAAGGCATAAAGGTGTGGGGTGTTGTGTTTTTCATTTTGAGTCACACCCGTGCACGTTTTTTTCAGAAAACTCAACAATCTCTTTGAGATTCTTGTTTTTTTGGAAAATTTTTGATTATCAGAGAAGTTTATGAAAATTGGAATAATAACCTATTGGCAGTCCAGCGACAACTACGGGCAGCAGTTGCAGTGCTGGGCATTGCAGCAGTATCTCAAGTCGCAAGGGCACGAAGCCTTTCTCATTCGCTACGATTTGAGCCGGAGGGACTTGAATCGTGCGAGTTTGAAAACGAGAATTAAAAGTTCTTTTGTCTATCAGACACTGCGGAGTCTCTACAGGAGGCTGAAGGGCGATAAATACGAGATGCAGGTTGCCCGGATGTCGAAAAAGAACGTTCTGCGTCGTTTCGGGAAATTCAGGCAAGACAACTTGCAGGTTTCCGATGTGATGTACAGATCCCTTGAGTCGCTTCAAGACAATCCGCCTGAAGCAGATATGTACATCACCGGCAGCGACCAGGTGTGGAGCCAGGTGCTATCCTTCAAAGAGAATGAAGTGTTCTTTTTGAACTTTGGCGACAGCCATGTGAGAAGGGTTTCCTATGCGGCAAGTTTCGGCATGAAGCAATACCCGTCGGAGTTCAATGGTGCGCTGAAGGAGAATCTCGCCCGGTTCGACTTCATCTCTGTGCGCGAAAGCGCAGGTGTGGATATCTGCAGGAACGTGGGTGCAGACGCCCGGCTGGTCCTTGACCCGACCCTGTTGCTCGACAGCGACCGTTATCGCTCAATAGCATCGCCCAGGCGGCAGGAAGACTACATATACATCTACAGTCTCAACGTCAGGTCTGCCGGCGAGATGCATTTCGGCGCGGTGTCGGACTATGCATCGCAGCGTGGCTATAAGATAGTTGCGACCCCAGCCTCCGGTTGCTTCTGTGGTATGGAGCTGTTCGAGGACGTAGAGTATGACTACGCGACAATCCCTGCGTGGCTGTCCGACATCGACAATGCGAAGCTCGTCGTCACTCCGAGTTTTCATGGCATCGTGTTCTGTCTTCTGATGCACACCCCGTTTGTGTACATTCCGCTTCAGGGAGAGCTTTCCAAAATGAACAACCGCATTACCGGTCTCCTCACCTCCGTCGGCCTCGACAGCCGCGTAGCGGGCAGCGCAGCCGATGTGCAGCCGATAGCCGAAAGCGCCATCCCTTGGGATGACGTGGACCAACGCATCCGCCAGCTTCGTCTGGACAGCTATGCCTTCCTGAAGGAAGCGACTGAATAGGTGGAGCGAAAAAACAGTAAAAACGCCCTGCTGTGAGCTGAGGCATACTATGTTCCAAAGGGGAAAAAGGGGAAAAAAAAACAGTTCAAAAACACCCTGAGGCGGGCAAACCCTCATGGCTTCGGGTTCGATGCCAGTCGGCAGTACAGTGCTTACGTAAGCCAGCTTCCGACGCCCTGCACAACCGACCGACATCAGTGCTTTGCAAGCACTTTGCCCACCACAGGGCCATAAACCAAAAAAACAACCATTCGGACTGTGTGTTTTTTCAATTCTCAAG
>CAVGQN010000112.1:0-3069 GCA_963631395.1 bacterium | reverse complement strand
CCAACAGGTATGGCAGAAAATCGTCTACAAGAACATTCCTCAGATGTCGGAGGCCAACCTCGATTTCTTTTGGTTCATCTTCCGCCGCAACCTGTGGGACGATTACTTCTACAAGGGCGAGACACGCTTTGGAGCAGAAGACTATCTTCACGCCCTGGCAGCTCTGCACCGCGGCAACCGTTCCTACGTTCGCTTCCGGTCGGCCACTGACGGCAAGACCCACACGGCACTCTGCTACACGTTCCAAGGGCAGCTGCATCCGCTTTATGTGGACGGCCGCACGATGCTGCAACGCTTCAACGCCTTCATCCCTGGCGAATGGGTGCTAAAACAAACCGTCATCCCCTTGCCCGAGAACGAATACGTGCAAGCTGGCAAAGAGGAATGGTGGGAAGACTTATCAATCTATAACAAAACATTATAACCATGGAACAAGAAAAGTACATACCAATCTTCCATATCACGCCCAAACCATACAAGGTGAGTAACATAAAGGTCTCGCTTTCGGAGGGCAAGGTGGTAGACGATATAGACACAGACAATGAAAAAATTGTAATTAAAGTAGACTACTCTGAGGACAAAGGCACTCAAGATATATCAGCGTCACGGAAGATGCAAGCCCTATCTTGACCCCTAACCTTTACCCCGAGAAAAGGTCACCTTTACTGCCCAAGAGGGTCACCCTCTTCGACCTCAAAGGTCACCCACTTGAAAAGGGCATACCGCCGACCCTCGTAATGCGGCGGCACAACCATCAATCCAACAGAACCATGGAACAAGAACATTACTACGGCTGCGCATCATGCGAACATGCCGCTATGTACAAGGGATTTCACATCGGCTGCCTGCTCGGCGTGTATCTCAACGAGCGACACCCGACCAATGACGGCGGCTGGGCGTGCGAGAAGTACAAGGAAAAAAAGCCCAATATCAAAGAGCAGATAGCGGTGCTCAAGGAGGTCGCGCTGGAATACAGCGGCAAGACCATCGACAACATCATCAAACAGTTGGAGGCAAGAGTGAAGGAGGCAGAACAATGATGCAATTATTAATCCAAGGGCTGCGCCGTGAATATGCAGCCATCGACAAGGCCTTAGACTTGGCCTATGACAGTGACCATTGCACGCAAATCGAAATGGACGAGGCGTATTCCGCCCTGCACTGCATCATCGAGAAGCTCATCCTTTCGTCTACCTCTTACAGAGGAATGACGAGCGCAGACGAGGTAGCACGCAACTGCGCCCTTGACATGCGCTACGTCACCGAAGACAGCCTCTCCGAGCAAGAGATGAAGGAGCGAGAAGAATGGCACTGGAAGCGGCAAGAGGAACTGGTCATGAACAACTAAACAACACAACCAACAGCAATTAATCATTAACAACTAATCATTATGTATAGCGAGATTATGAACAAGAAGTGCATCGTGCGCAGTTACGATGCCGGTGTGTATTACGGAACAGTGACCGCCATTGACGGCGAGACCGTGAAGGTAGAGAACGTGCGCAACATCTGGTATTGGGAGGGAGCCAACTGCCTTGCCGATGTTGCCACCAAAGGCATAGCGAGCGGCAAGGTCAGCCGCGTTGTGTCGAGCATGGTGCTCAATCGCTGCTGCCAGATCATCCCTTGTGAGGAAGCAGCCATCAACAACCTTGACAATATCAGCGTATGGAGTTGTTAGAAACACAGATACAGACATTCCTCGGCATAGGATTTGGCTACGGCGACGGCAACGGCTACGGCGACGGCAACGACTACGGCCACGGCCACGGCTACGGCGACGGCGACGGCAACGGCAACGGCTACGGCCACGGCTACGGCTACGGCGACGGCAACGGCTCCGGCGACGGCTACGGCCACGGCCACGGCTACGGCGACGGCTACGGCGACGGCAACGGCTACGGCCACGGCGACGGCGACGGCATTGCTGAGATAGAAGGCCATAAGGTCTATGAAGTGGACGACACGCCGACAGTCATCACGGCGGTTAGAGGCAATGTAGCACAAGGCTATATATTGGAGTACAACACGAACCTCACCCAATGCTTTATCGTGAAGGAGGCAAACAATTTCGCCCACGGCAAGACCTTGCATGAAGCCTACACCGCACTGCAAGAGAAGTTGTACGACGACAGCACCGAAGAAGAGCGCATAGCCGCCTTCACCGCGAAATTCCCCGACTACGACACGCCCTACGACAACGCCGACCTTTTCGCCTACCACCATGTTCTGACAGGCAGTTGCCGCATGGGGCGCGAGAACTTCGTCAAGAACCACGGCATTGACATGGACGGAAAGACCACCGTCAGGCAGTTTGTCGCACTGACAAAGTACAGTTACGGCGGCGAAGCGATAATCAAGCTAAAAGATGCTTATGATGAGCGACAAGACGGACTTCAACAACTAAACAACACAAGACCATGATAGACCAGATAACCGCAAGCTACACCGTTGACAGCATCGACGTGGAGCTGACCATCCGCACCGACATGGCCGAGAACCTGCCCTACAACATCGCATCGCTCTTCGCCCGCATCATCCACGACATGGTGCTGGAGCAGCTCACCAACGACCTCGACATCGAATAATAACTAACAATAACTAACAACATGAAAGTAAAAGTAAAGAAACTCGACTCCGCCGCCGTCATCCCGACGAAGGCACACCCAACAGACGCAGGCTTCGACCTTGTGGCAACCTCTTGCGGCATTGATTGGGATGGCAATATCGTCTACGGCACTGGCCTCGCCTTTGAAATCCCAGAAGGCTATGTCGGCCTTATCTTCCCCCGTTCGTCCATCTGCAAGCAAGACCTCACCCTGTCGAACGCAGTAGGCGTTATCGACTGCCACTATCGCGGCGAGGTAATGGCAAAGTTCAAGCCTGCACTTCAAGCACGGGAAAAATTAGATAGGCAAGAGGACGAGTATATGCTGGCGGAACTTGCGGTCTACCATTGTATCTATCAAGTGGGCGACAGAATAGCACAGTTAATCATCATGCCTATCCCAGATGTCGAGATGGTCGAAGCCGACGAATTGTCGGCCACTGACCGCGGTGAAGGAGGCT
>CAVGQN010000111.1:0-3205 GCA_963631395.1 bacterium | reverse complement strand
TACAACGAGAAGGACATTTTTTCGATTTTCAACTACAGCAAGCGTTTGGTCCACAAGTGCTTGCGTGACTTTGCACCCGATGCAAGCGAGTATGGCGGCAAGGGCAGCCTGGGTCAGTTGGTCGAAGAACTGTTTTTCGGATACGACCTCAACACAAGGCAGGAAGCAGATTTTTCCGTAGCAGGGGCAGAACTGAAATGCACACCCCTCAAGTTGTCGGCGGAACATGTGCTGCTAATAAAAGAGAGGCTTGCGTGCAGCATAATCAACTATCAGACGGATTGGGACAAGACGTTTGAGGAATCGCACTTCTATCAGAAGTGTCTTATCATGCTGATTATGTTCTATTTGCACAATCCGAATGTTTCCAAACTCGACTTGCAGTTCCTTTTCGCAATATTGTGGAAAATACCGGAGAAGGACCTGCTCATCATCCGCAACGACTACAACACAATCATCTCAAAGATAAAGAACGGACAGGCGCACACCCTGTCAGAGGGCGACACGATGTATTTGGGAGCGTGCCGCAAAGGCCAAAAGGGCGACTCGCTCATGCAGCAGCACAACAGCGAGACGGGCGCACCGCGCAGGGCCTGGTGCCTCAAGACGGCCTATATGCGCACGGTGCTCGAGGAGGTCAAAAGGAATCACCGCGACGGCGCGTACTGCAACTATGAGGCAGTGCCGTCCGCTTCGGCTATGGAGACGATGTTCACGGTCGAGGAACTCAAGGTCAAGACTGTCGACCAAATCGTTATGGAAAGGTTCTCGCCCTATCTCGGCAAGACCTATCCGGAAATATGCAAAATGCTCGGCATCAAACGCTCGAAATCGAAATCGAAATACTTCATCTTGGCCAACGAAATTGCCGGTAAGGGTGCCGTGAGCAATGTCAACAGGTCGGAGGAATTTGTCAAGTCGGGTCTGATGATGAAAACCATCAGAATAGAGACGTCGGGCAATATCAAAGAATCGATGTCGTTCGAAAACATCGACTATCGCGAGGTATATGATTGCGATGAATGGACAGACTCAAGGCTTTACGAACTGTTTACGAGCCGCTTCCTGTTTGTAGTCTTTCGCCAGACCGGGGGCACGTTTCGTGTGTCGCGGGGCAAGCCCGAGCCCGAGTACCGGCTTGAAAAAGTGGCTTTTTGGACCATGCCGCAAGCCGACCTGACCGTAGCCCGGCAGTATTGGAGCGACATCCGCCAGAGTGTATTGGCTAACCGCATCAGTCCGCAGTACTTTTGGTCGATAGCCGACGACCGCAACTTTCATGTGCGTCCGAAAGCCCGGCAGGCCTCTGACATGGCAGAGAATCCCAACGGAGGAATGGCACGAAAGTACTGCTATTGGTTCAACCGCAATTACGTTAGGAACATCATAGAACATGAAATATAAAATAATAGAAGAAGACCAGGAGCCCGAAGTCCGCTGTGTGCTCTGCGACCCCGTATCGTTCTACTCGAAGACCGCACACCAGAGCGCACGCCAGCTTTTGCTGTTTAGCGACGAAGAGACCGTAACCGCTCAGGACGACATCCGTGTGGTGGAGCTTTTTGCCGGTGTGGGAGGTTTCCGCATCGGACTGGAGCGGGCATCCGAGCACTATAAGACCGTGTGGAGCAACCAGTGGGAGCCTTCCACCAAACGCCAGGATGCAAGCATCATCTACTGCCATAGGTTTGGTGCCGAAGGCCATTCCAATGAGGACATAGCGACCGTACCCACCTGCGAAATTCCGGACGCTGACCTGCTGTGCGGCGGATTCCCGTGCCAGGACTACTCGGTTGCCACCACACTGCAGCGCAGCGGAGGCATTGAGGGCAAGAAAGGCGTGCTTTGGTGGCAGATTTACCGCATCCTCAAGGAGAAAGGCGACCGGCGGCCGTCTTACCTGATGCTGGAGAACGTAGACCGTCTACTCAACTCGCCTGCCCGGCAGCGTGGTCGCGATTTTGCCATCATCCTCTCGTCTTTGTCCAGCCTTGGCTACATCGTGGAGTGGCGCGTCATCAATGCTGCCGACTACGGAATGCCCCAGCGCCGCCGCCGCACCTATATGGTGGCCTATCGCCTGGGCACACCGCTTGCCGACCAGTTTTCTGCCACCGACGACAAGACCGGCTGGGTGCTGCAGGGCGGCATCATGCCACAGGCTTTTCCCTGTCAGGCCAAGGACGGCAAACCGAATCATTTCGCCATAAGCGACGACATCGCCGATGTTTCCGACCACTTCAACGAAGGCAAACAAAGCAGCCCCTTCCTAAACTCAGGAGTAATGGCTGCCGGACAGGTGAACACAGTCGACACTCTCCCCTGCTACGACGGGCCGTGTCTTACGCTCGGCGACATCCTTGTCGACGAGTCGGAGGTGCCGGAGGAATTCTTCGTGTCTGCCGAAGAACTGCCGAAATGGGAATATCAGAAGGGACATAAAAGCCTGCTGCGAGTCAACAAAGCCACTGGCTACGAGTACAATTACAGCGAGGGAGCCATGGCCTTTCCCGACTACCTGGACCGCGCCTCGCGCACCATCATCACGGGCGAAGGCGGTGCCGGCCCGTCGCGCTTCAAACACATCATCAAGACTCCCAGCGGACGCTGGCGCAGGCTTGTTCCCGTCGAGCTGGAGCGCCTCAACATGTTTCCGGACAACCACACATTCGGCTCGTCAGACTTGCGCCGTGCCTTCCTCATGGGCAACGCCCTCGTCACAGGCATCGTCGAGAAAATCGGCATAGTGCTGAAAGAAAGAATGAAATAACCCATATTTCCCCTTCCCAAACCCCTTCTTCTCGTGGAGAAGGGGTATTTTTTTTGTTTGTTCACTCAAAAATCTTTCCCAACACCCACCCCGATTTTTCCCAAAAACAAGGGTTTTTCCGGGAAGTGTTGGGAAAACTGTTCTCCACCCTATTCGGATTCCCGAACTTTGCACCCGTCAAAACGAAAAGGCAGAAGCCGCCCGGCAGTCGGGCAGGCAGCCCCAAAAAACTTGACACATATTATTATGCAAAGGAAACAGACAAAGGACACGAGCAGGAATTGGAGCACAAACGCCCGACGAAAGCACCAGCGCTAGGAGCTAGCTCTCTCCGAGAGCGTAAAAGCGAAAACGTTTTGCGAGCTGCGCTCGATTGCTACCGTCTACGCTTTCTATGTTAACCACCAAATTTTTTCTCCAGTTTTTTTTAGTTTT
>CAVGQN010000110.1:0-3644 GCA_963631395.1 bacterium | reverse complement strand
GAATTAAATAGTTGATTTTTGAAAATCTCGTTTTTCCTACTCGACCACCGACGCGAACCCCGGCAAACGCCCACCTCACGGAAAGCCAACACCCCGTCAACGCCGAACCACCACGGAAACGAATAAAAAAATACATCATGCCAAAGCGAAACATCATACAGATTAAGTTGCCGCCAATGCAGCCCGACTGTTGCGCCGAGTGCCCCCTGCTGGGCGAGATACCCAAGGAGTTGCGGCAACACAGGTCGAAGGAGACGATGGTCTGCCTGGGCACCATGGAAGCGATGACCCGAATAGGCAGTCGCGTCAGGGCGAGCCAAAAGGATGTCAACCACAAGTTGCACCGACCTTGCGACAACAAGTATAGTGCCTGGCTCAGGCTCCCGAAGATGCAGCTCGGCATACAGATAAAGGCTTACAACGAGTGCCGGGTTCCTTACGAGCAAGGACTGCAACTTCAAATCAAATTCCACAAATAAATCGAAGAAATGGCAAAAAGAATGACGATTAAGCAATATGAGGTCGAGCTGAAGAAGCTCATCAAGGAGCGCACGGGCAGAGACTTCGAGGCCTGGCTGTTGCCTCAGATACGTTCCACGGCCAAGAATGAGTATATGCTCGACAAGGTGACGGAAGAACTCGACAATTCGGACTTGACATCCATCGGCATAGGCTCGACGGGTCAGCAGAAGACGGAGGTTAACCCCTTACTGCCTTACTTCGATAAGTTGAACAGGACATTGATTGCACAGTTTGAAGCCCTTGGCTTAAACTACAACACCACACCAAAGAAGGTGACGGAGAACACCAAGCAAGGCGGCACCGACACCGACATGTTGAGCGAGGCACTGCGCGTCAGTCAAGAACTATAACTAACTAATACAAAAGCATCATGAACAACAAAGCATCATTCGTCTTTTTCGACACCGAAGTCGGTGAAGAAATCACCACACGCGAGGCTATCGTCTACATCTTCCGCCTCACGGGTCTGGTCATCCGCAACTTCATCAAGGCCATCGACAAGGCCGCACACCGCTTTCCCTGGGCGTTCATCATCTCGATCCTGCTGGTGAGCATCCTCACATCATACGTCTGCATCGGTCAGGCAAGAGCCGAACGAGACAAATATAACAAAGAAGCCGCACACCTGCAAGCGTTGGTTGACTCATATACAGCTGGGAAGGGGGAGGTGAAGCCATGACCCACTATTTCATCGACAACCGTGAGGGCGTTGGCTACGTCGTCATGTATGCCACCGACTGGCAAGAAGGCTGCGCCTCCAACGGAAGCATCCTCAACTTCGGCGACCGTCAGAGCGACGCAATAGAGTTCCGGGACGACTGCCGCCGCGGAACCATCGCCCTGAACCGCATCAAAGCCCTGGCGGATAAATACTCGGACAAGAACGTTTACCGTTACCTGGGCGAAGGGAATATTAAAAAATTATAAACACTATAATCACATGAAAACAGAAAAACTCTACAAGGAGATTGCCGACAGACTGGCAAACGAAGTGAACCGCCAATTTTTCCACAACACACGCTCGTGGTACTGGGAGCGCGACGAACACGGAAATGCCGCCTGCTTTTTCTTTGAAGGCGGTTGTCATGACCGTATGACAGCCGACGAAATGGTGCTCGCCGTTAAATATCACATGACCCACGGCGAGTGGGTCGAATGGTGCCTCGCCAATGAACACCACGCTCGCAAACACCACATCGGACTTAATTGGTGGCTGCAAGGCGTGCGCCACAGCATGGTTATATGACAATGACCGACGTGACGCTCATCCAAGACGCTATGGGCAACACCCTCTACGACAGCCGGAAGACACCCCACGGCATTGTCGTTGAGAAGAGAGGCGGAAAGGATTACGTCATCATCCTCGGCTCCATGACCCACCACCGCGTCAAGCACATCGACACCCAGCGTTTCGCTGGAGACCTGTTCGGGAGCGGTGAGGAGCCGACATACAAGATAATCAAAGTTTAAAAGTTTAGGTGTTGTGGTGCGGGCATCTGGAAGCCGCACAGCCTGCAAGCGAGGAGCGTCTATGTTGCGTGTACCGAGCCTCTGGGAGGTCGCCAACCAATCCGGGTTCAAATCCCGGGAACACCACTGCTGGTGTTTTTGTGTCGTGAGACACTACTCACTCTTAGTCTGTGTCGTGAGACACGGTGTTTCCATTTTATTTGAATTTGATTATCATGTTTTTTTGTTAGGCTGGCAGCGGCCAGCCACCTCAGCGGATAGCGCGCTAACGGCAAGGCGCGAAGGTGTAAAAGCCTCGGACATTAGCAGGGTTCGACTCCCTGCCCGCTGGCCATCGTTCAACAATAAACAAATAAACACTATGGACAGAACATTTTATCACCAACTCATCTGTCGTGACCTGCACGACCTCTACGAGAAGAAGAACGCCGACTACGGCAATTCGTTCGCCGACATCTTCGCCGAGGTCGGAATGGCCTACGCCTATGGCCACTTGGCCGAGAAGCTGCGCCGCGTGCGTGCGTTGATGAACCATCCCGCCGCCGTCAAGGGCGAGAGCATGAGGGACAGCCTGGTAGACCTTGCCAATTATGCCATCTTAACCGTCGTCGAGCTTGACGCACAGAAGGAGGCCGAACAATGAGCAACGCCCCACACACCTACACCGCTCGTGAGCAACAGCTCGCGAAGTGTCTCGGCGCAACCACCGGCCTCGTGAAGCTCTGCTGCGGCATCGGCAACAACGCCGCATGGATGGTTTGCCTCGAGGCACGCGACATGGCCAAGAAGCACCCCGACTACCGCAAGCGCATGAAGGGAGGCCACACGCCCGAATGGTATTTCAAGCGCGTCATCAAGATGCACGAGGCCTACGAGCGGAGGCTCATCTACGGTGGCCCACTCTACTTCTTTCGCATGCAGGATTTGAAGCCCGAAGTCAGAAAGCAATATGGAGACATCTCCGACCGTGAGTATTACGAGTTTTGGGCTGCCATCGGTGAGAAGGCTTACTGCAACACCCGACCCTACATCACCTGCCTGGCCAACAAGTTCCGCCTCTGCTTCGAGCGTCACGGCAACCCCCATCCCGACATCTCCGCCTGGCTATGCGTCGCCCAGTGTTGCTTGCACATCGCTTGCGACATCTTCAGCAGTTGCATTCGCAACGCCGCCAAGACCTTCGGGGCCATCGAATACCGGTTGCGCCGTGAGTTTGTCGCCTTCGATATGTCCCCCATCGAAAAAGCATGGACGGAAGCGGGCGAATCATTGGATCCGTTCATCATCTCCGAGCTTGACGAGACGGAGGAGCGCAACATCGCCCTCGGCGTCGAAGACTTGACCAAACGGTGGATAGCCACACAAACCCTTTATGGTTCAATGGCCGACACGTTCGAGGATTATGAAGAAGTCTGGCGCACGCCGGGCTATCAGGCCAAGGCCATCCGTGGCGTGTATAACGACATGGCAGATGTCGAGAAAGCCGAAGCCGAAGAAGAAATATTAACCCAACTTGGCGCATCATGATTAACTTATCCCTCAGTCCCAACGACTTCACCGCCGCCGTCGAAGGCTTCGCCCGCGGCTCCCATATCCGCCAACAGGTATGGCAGAAAATCGTCTACAAGAACATTCCTCAGATGTCGGAGGCC
>CAVGQN010000109.1:0-3645 GCA_963631395.1 bacterium | reverse complement strand
ATGTTGTCTATGTGCTTGAAATTTAAGTATTTGAATAAATATTAACTAAGTATTGTTAATATATTATATATATAATAAATGAGAGGGGAGAAAGAAAAACCGGAAATAGGGGTAGCCCGAAAAAATAACTGTTAACTGTTAATCTAACCCCCGATAAAACGGACTAACAAACGACTTATTTCCCTCAAAAGCAATAACTTACGGATTCAAAGGCCGCAACTCTCAGAAGATGTTGAAACGCAAGAAAGTCCGAAAATGAGCTTTTTTGCCCCTCTATAAAGCCTCAAAAAGCGGGTGAAAGGGCACTTTCTGGAGGCTAAGCCCGCACTTTCGGCATATTTGCCCGAATTTGATTTTTTGTGTTTTGTCAAGAAATGTGGCGAAAAGAGCGGGAAATGAATCATCACATCTGTTTATATGGCATAGGAAAGGCGCTTCTCGCACACATGTCGAGAAAACTGTGATGCGCCGCTTTCATCTGCACAACAAGACAGAGCCGTAGAAGCGCACCGACCGGAAGCGGTTCCAATTGGAGAGAATCGGCACTCCAGTTGGGCTGCAAAATTTTTCCAGTTGGGTAGCAAGAAAAATCCAGTTGGGCTGCAACGTACCCCCTCGCGGATGCACAGTCTGCGCCATTATTTCGTTTAAATTCTTCGCAATCTTTGGTGTTTTGTCAAAATATCCCTATATTTGCAAATGCAATCGTAGAATGCCATAATATACACAGAATGGACATACCCATAGAATCTCTTAATTTCCAAATGCTAAATGTGGGGCTTGCGCACCACGATGGGGACTGGAACTGGAAGCATATCGTCTCGCCCTTCACGCGTGTGTATCTCATCACGGAGGGATGCGCCCAACTTTGTCTGCCCGAGAAAACGGTGCAACTGGAACCGGGGCACATGTACATCATTCCGGCCCATACGGAACACAGCTACGTGTGCAGCGGCAAGTTCGCCCACTACTATCTGCATTTCTACGAGGGGTTCAAGAAGGAGACGGACATCATGGACTTCTATGAGTTTCCCGTAGAGGTGGCGGCCGATGACATGGATGCCAATATATTCGGCAATATGTGCAGGCGGTACCCGACCTTCGAACTGCCTGCCAGCGACCCGTCGTCGTACGACTATATGGGCAAGTTTGTCGACTATGTGCACCGCTACAACGAGCTGTCGCTGGATGCCAAACTGGAGCTGCGCGGCAGCATTCTGTTGCTTTTCTCCCGTTTCGTCAAAATGGCTACCCCAAGGGTCTGGACACAGGACAAGAGGCTGGTGGAGACGCTGGACTACATACGCAATAACACGTACAGTGAGATAAGCATTGACAAGCTGGCCTCCATCGCATGCGTGACCAAGTCGCATTTCATCAGGCTCTTCACCCGGACGATGGGGCTGCCGCCGCTGCAGTACGTCAATAGGAAAAAGATAGAACGGGCGGAGATGATGCTCATTACGGAGGAAATGCCCATCAAGGAGATAGCCTACAGCCTGGGCTTCAACGACCATTCCTACTTCATACGGCTTTTCAAGAAAACCACGGGCATCACACCGATGGTGTACCGCAACTCTATGCGTTGATGAGGGACGGAAAAAGCGCGGCGCAATTTTGTCCTATCATACGATAAAATAATGCGATGCCTTTTGCCGTGCTCTCTGTAACTTTGCGGCGAAATATCAGAGCATACTTCACATCTTAATAAATGATTCCGATATGCAATACAGAGAATTGGGAAAGACCGGACTGAAGATCTCGAACCTGAGTTTCGGGGCATCTTCATTGGGAAGTGTCTTCCACGAGACCAAAGAGGCCGAGAGCATCAAGGCAGTGGAAACGGCCATCGAGGGCGGCATCAACTTCATCGACGTGAGCCCTTACTACGGGTACTACAAGGCTGAGACCGTCTTGGGCAAGGCGCTCAAGATTATTCCGCGCGACAAGTATTATCTCTCCACCAAGGTGGGCCGTTACGGCAAGGACGGCAAAAACACGTGGGACTACAGCGCCAAACGTGCTACGGAGAGCGTGTACGAGAGTATGGAGCGGCTCAACGTGGACTATATCGACATCATCAATGTGCACGACATAGAGTTTCAGGCTGCCTTGCCGGGCGGTCTGGAGAAGGTGTGCCAGGAGACCTTGCCTGCTCTCGTGGAACTGAAGGAGAAGGGCGTGGTCGGACATGTGGGCATAACCGACCTGCAGCTGAAGAACCTCAAGTGGGTCATTGACCATTGCCCCAAGGGAACCGTGGAGAGTGTGCTTAACTTCTGCCACTATTGCCTGAATGATGACGAGCTTTTGGATTATCTGGACTTTTTTGAAGCCAACGGGGTGGGCGTCATCAATGCATCGCCTCTTTCCATGGGACTGCTGACCCGGCGCGGCGTGCCCGACTGGCATCCGGCACCGAAACCTCTGGTCGAGGCCTGCCGGAAGGCAGCGCAGTACTGTCAGGAGCATGACTGTCCGATAGAGAAACTGGCCATCCAGTTCAGCGTGGAGAATCCGCGCATCTCGAGCACTCTCTTCTCGTCAGCCAACCCGGAGAACGTGAAGCGTAACATCGAATGGGCCAACCAGGAGATGGACAGGCAGCTAGTTGCGGGCGTGCGGGCCATCATCGGCGACCAGAGGCGCGTCAGCTGGGCAAACACTTGAGCCTTGACCTTGTAACCCCGCATATTTAACCCGTAATCCCGCATATTATGATTATAGATGCACACAGCCATCTGTGGCTGAAGCAAGACGCGGAAGTCGACGGCCAGCCTATCCGAACTTTGTCGCCCAACGGGTCGCGCTCGTTGTTCTTCGGCGAGGAGGTGCAGATGCTGCCGCCCTTCATGATTGACGGCAAGAACTCGGCCGAGGTGTTCCTGTCCAATATGGACTATGCCCAGGTCGGCGGAGCCGTAGTGGTGCAGGAAGTCATAGACGGCAATCAAAACGACTATCTTGCCGCCGTGCAGCGCCAGTACCCCGCCCGTTTTTGTTGCTTGGGCATGGCAGACACGGCCGAGCAGGCAGAGAGTGCTGTGCGGCAAGGGCTGCGTGGCATAGCCCTGCCGGCACACCGCATGACGGACAGGTCGCTGCTGGAGAAGATGCCGCTGTTCAAATATCTGGAGACCAACGGCCTGATTCTCTCCATCTGCCTGGCCGATGCCGAGCGGCAGATAGCGGAGATGGCTGAGGTGATAGAGGAATGCCCGCAACTCAAGGTAGCCATCGGCCACTTCGGCATGCCGACCACTGCGTCGTTCAAGTCGCAGGTGATGTTGGCCCGCAAGGGCAGCCAGGTGAAAGTGGAGTCGGGCGGCATCACGTGGCTGTACAACACGGAGTTCTATCCCTATCCGACTGCGATAAGGCGAATCCGCGAAGCTGCAGACTGGATTGGGGAAGACCGGCTGATGTGGGGAAGCGACTATCCACGTACCATCACGGCCATCACTTACCGGATGTCGTACGACTTTGTCGTGAAATCGAAAGACCTGAGCGACGCATTCAAGAAGCGCTTCCTGGGCGAGAATGCCTGTGCTTTTTACGGTTTCCACGACCTGCCGGAACTGCCTTACATCAAGAATATGTCCGAGTGAATGCCCGCGCGGGATATTTTGACGACAAACCATATAT
>CAVGQN010000108.1:0-3897 GCA_963631395.1 bacterium | reverse complement strand
ATATGTATATTTATAAACAAGCAAATTGATGTATATTCACTTGCGAAACTTCAGTTAATAATAAAATCGGAAAAGAAGACAAAGAGGCAAGCACCATACATAAGGCCATTTATGGTAAGGCCTGTATGACGGCCAAGAATGTGAAAGATATAGCCGATTCCGAATTCAAATATATCTTTCCGGTCAAAAGCGGGTATGATGGGAAGCTTGTGTGCATCATAGACGAAGCCTCTATGCTGAGTTCCCAAAGGTCAGAGCATGAGCTTTTCGTCTTTGGCACCGACAACCTGATGGACGATCTGTTGACTTTTGCACGCCCGTCATTTGGCGGGAAGCTGATATTTGTCGGTGACCCTGCCCAGTTGCCTCCTATCGGAGAACCCGTATCCAATGCCCTGAATGCCGATTTCTTTAGAGCAAAAAACCTGAAGGTAGAAGAAGCCGAGCTGACAGAGGTGCTAAGGCAACAGGGTGACAGCCTTATCCTGAAGAATGCCATGATGATACGCGATCTGTTGGACGAAGACAAGCGCAATCATTTGGCATTCGAAGAAAAGGCAGGAGATGTCGAAACCATAAAACCGGAAGAGCTGCTCTCCAAGTTTCTGGAATCTCGCCATAGATCCGAAGGACATAACAGCAGCAGTGAAGAGTCCGAAGAAAGCAATAGCATTATTATCTGCTATTCGAACAAATCGGTCAACAAATACAACCAGGAAATACGGGAAGCGCTGTATGGCTACAATGCACCCCTTCAAGTGAATGACATCCTGCTGATTGTCCAGAACAACTACAGGCTAGACCGTATGAACGGAGAGTTCGTCTCCGTATTGGATATCGGTGAGCGCATACAGCAGTCTGCACCTGTATATGTCGAAAACAACGGGGAAAGAAAACGGACAACCATAACCCTGGATTTCCAGCAAGTTACCTTGTCCGATTCCAAAGGCCGAGCAATGCCCTGTATGTTACTCGAAGACCTTCTGACCAGCGATTCCGCCACAATCTCCATTGACGAAAGCCGTGCCCTGTACATAAACTTCTGCATAAGGCATCCTGGTCTTAAGCAAGGTTCGGAAGAGTTCAGTGCCGCATTAATGGCCGATGAATACTATAATGCGGTTCGTGCAAAATACGGCTATGCCGTCACCGGGCACAAGTGTCAGGGCGGAGAGTGGAGAACTGTCTTTGTCGACTACACAAGCCGGACGGGCCTCAGTGACGATTGTTTGCGGTGGGCCTATACGACAACGACCCGTGCGCAACAGACTCTTTATGTCTCGAACCTGCCCCACATTACACCCTTCTCGAAATTCCGTATTGACCCCATACAGAAATGTAAGAACATTGACCCGGAATGCCGCATTACGGACGATGTCCCCGGCACGCCTTTCCACGGCCCTCAAACCGACACGTTCTTGAGGGCAAAGTATCATTGCATCGTGCGTAATATGGAGGGCACGCCCTATCGGGTCTCGAGTGTACAGAGTCGGCCATACATGGAAATCTATCAGATCCAGACTCCCGACGGCACCGAACGGTTTGACCTGCGCTACAAGGCCGGAGGTATCTTCCAACCGGCCGCGCCAGGTGGTTCTAAAGCCCACACTGCGCAAATAAAGCCATTGCTTGACGACGAACGGACCTGGCCTTATGTCTTTGACTACCGTCCGTCAGACGAGATGCACGAGAAGCTGTTCCATTTGATAAAATCCGCATGCGACGGTTTGTCCATACAAATGACCAATGTCGTGGAACATGCCGAAGACTACAGCGTGGATTTCTATCTGAGGACCTGCGGACTGTTCTCCTACATTAAGACATACATCAATGGCGACGGATTTGTCACTTATGCCAAGCCGATGTCCATGGCGGGCACTGAAGACAGCGAACTCAAAGCCCTGATATACGAAATCAGTAACAATTTCACGAAATAACTATGCCTGACATCAGAGATATTACCGGCATGTGCAAAGCCGGACAAGTCCAGGAGGCCTACAAGCTTGCCAAAGAAGGTTATGCTTCCGACACGAGTTCGCAGTGGGCCCAAAGAGCCTTGGGTTGGGCTTTGTATTATACGATGAAGACCGATGCAGAGCACAATGACTATGCAAAAATGGTTGAACATCTGGACGAGCTGAAGTCTCTCGACCAGCTCACGGGTGCCGGCGACAGCATGATCTTCGACAACGTGCAGTTCCAGATTGCGATGTTCGTCAAGGCGCACGTTCCCGTCACTGTCCCCGATGCATCCTCCAAGTTGTCGGCCCTCTTCCATCGTCTGAAGGACTATCAGCTTAATCCTTCCCGCGGGCATTCTTTCCTTCTCCAGTCGTTCATCAAGTTCGAAGGATGGGAAGAAATGGCTGATTTCATCGATTGGTGGGATTTGGACAAGCTTCTTCCGGATGATTATAAGCCTTTTAAGACCCAAAGCGGACAGGAAATAATGGCATTGGCCGAACGCGCCTTCATCGCCTATTCCAAGGCGCTCTTAAAACACGACGACACGGAACAGATCAAGGAATTCCTGCCAAAGTTGGACAATCTGATGACGGGCTATCCGAGAATGATATATCCCGGATATTTCTATGGCAAGCTGTTGCTCAAACTGGGAAGCGACGAAGAGGAAGCCCTAAAGGTGACTATCCCGTTTGCAAGAAAGAAAGCGGCCGACTTTTGGGTCTGGCAGTTGCTGAGCGACGTGTTCGCCCATGACCCCGAAAAGCAGTTGGCATGCCTCCTTCGTGCAGTGCATTGCAGAACTCAGGAAAATTTTCTTGGCAAAGTAAGGATAAAGCTCGCGACGCTGTACATGCAGGCTGGCCAGCTTGACAGGGCGAAATTCCACATAGACGCCATAACGCGCTGCTATGTATCACAGGGGTGGAAACTCCCCTACGAAGTGAGCAACTGGATTCACCAGCCATGGATCAATACAGTCGCTCCAAACGGCAGCGACCCCATTGACTATAAGCAGATAACGGACCGGATTCTTTGTGATGGCGCCGAGGAAGCCGTTGCCGTAGTGACCTACATCGACCCGAAGTCACATCGCGCGACGGTGGTCTACGACCAGGAGCAACGGGAGTTTTGCAAACTACCGGTAAAGGCAGCCGTCGGATCTGTGTTAAGGATCAACTATGTCAACGATGCAACAGGCCAGTTCAAGGTTCTCAATGCCATAAAGATTGCGGTACCGGACGGCCTCCCGTACATAAAAGAGACTGAAGGCACTGTCAATAAAAAGGAGAACAATGCCTATGCGTTTCTGAAATCCACGGGTGTGGACTGTTTCATATCTCCCGATATAGTCCGGAAATACAGTCTGTCGGACAAAGAGCACGTCAAGGCGCTCGTTGTCTACGACTATAACAAGAAGAAAGAATCCTGGACCTGGATCTGTATAACCATTAAGAAATAAGGCATGAATTATTTATCCCACACGACCAAAATAGCCGTACTGAAAGTGCTGAACGACATTGTCTATGCTGACAACGTCATCCACAAGAACGAAGTGCAATACTTGAATCAGGTTGCAGAAGACTTCGGCATGGACGATGGCTACAAAGACGAGTTCGACACGGTCAATGCCTTGCAGGTATTATCCGAAATCCGCGAATTGCCCGCCAATCAGAAAGCGGACATTGCGAGCCTAATGGGCAAGATGATAACGGTCGACGGAGACATCAACTACAACGAGGTCCGGATTTACAACGAGGTGTGTAAGGCCTGTGACATCGACAAGGATTTTCATCTGGAGGACTACCCCAACTACACACTAAGTGGCCCGTTCGTCAATCCGGAGGACTTATAGACGACCATCACATCGCCCCACTTTTGGCGCAGTTTAAAACTTCCGTGGCAACAAGTCACTCCTGCTAACCAAAGATCGTG
>CAVGQN010000107.1:0-4001 GCA_963631395.1 bacterium | reverse complement strand
ATTTGGGACATAAGCGAAACGCATTCCTTAATTATAGAAGGACCTTTTAAATTAAGGAAGTTATGACAAAAACGATTAAAGACATTGCGCTGGCTTGGAAAAGTGACAAGCGGCGCTACGTGAAGCAGTCCACATACGCTGCTTACGCATTGATTCTGGAGAACCACATCTTGCCGACATTCGGCAGCAGAGAGGCTCTGAGTGAAAAACTTGTGCAGGAGTTCGTCTTGCAGAAACTCGAGGCAGGACTGAGCGTCAAGACCGTAAGGGACATCCTCATCGTCCTGAAAATGGTGATGAAGTTCGGAGTCAAAAACGAATGGATGCCCTACAGCGAGTGGGACATCAAGTACCCCGCGACGGAGGTGGCCAAAGAGCCGCAAGTACTCTCCGTAGCACAACACAAGAAGATTCTCGACTACATCAAGCAGAACTTCACCTTCCGCAACCTGGGCATCTACATCAGCCTGACCACAGGACTCCGCATAGGCGAAATGTGCGGCCTCCGATGGAGCGACATCAACGTGGACAACGGGACAATCACCGTGCGCCGCACCATCGAGCGCATATACGTCGTCGAGGGCGAACGCCGACATACGGAGCTCATCGTCAATACGCCCAAGACCAAGAACTCTTGCCGCGAGATACCCATGAGCCGCGAGTTGCTCTCCATGGTGAAACCGCTGCGGAAGGTGGTCAACGCCGACTACTATGTCCTGACCAACGAGCCGGCGCCGACCGAACCGCGCACTTACCGCAACTATTACCACGGGTTGATGTCCCGGCTCGGCCTCCCCAGGCTGAAGTACCACGGACTGCGCCACAGCTTCGCCACACGCTGCATCGAGAGCAACTGCGACTACAAGACCGTGAGCGTGCTCCTTGGCCACGCCAACATCACCACCACGCTCAACCTGTATGTGCATCCCAACATGGAGCAGAAGAAACGCTGCATCAGCCGGATGCTTAAATCCCTCGACAAATAGCGGAAGGGTGGGAAGTTTGCTTGCAATTTGCAAGGGAAACGGCTTTGGTCCTACAGAATTCACGCGATTTGTGAATTTTGTGTACAAAACATTTTGCAGTGTCGCCGGAAAGCATTATCTTTGCCACCGCATCAGAGGGATGTGCTTCCACACAGGGACACACCGGCCGATGCAAGTAACTTGAATTTTAAACGCACAAACATACATATACAGAAACTAAATCAAGAAAGAAGAAAAACAGACAGAATACAGGCCGCCTGTCCCCTATCCTACATAGGCAGGCACAATGCAAAGCGTTGTCAGCGAGTGGAATCTTATCGCCCTATTTCACTGAACCAATAAGATAACTTGACTCTGAAGATGACAACAAGCGACGCTCATGCATGTAGACCAAAACTCTACGGCGTGGGCATTTCTTGTATGTACAATCCAGAGTCTACGGTTCAGTGAAAAAAATCAATGGGCGATGATTGTACTATGAGGTGTGTCCACGTCTTTTATTCTTATTTATACTTTGCTATGGGAACCAAATACCTCCTAAACCTTGAGCAACTTGCCCAAGACTTCGACAACTGCTATAAAATCTATATCGGCAACAGAAAAAAACTCAAGTCATCTTTAGAAAAAAAACTGGATGTCAGCGTAGAACTATTCGACCGTACCGCTAAAAAACTGAAAAGAAGGCCTATCATCAAAATAGACCGCGATGTGGACTATAGGCATTGGAGCAAGCTGGAGACATGGACCGACCAGAAAAAGGACATAGACCCCGGCATCCGCGAATCTTTTCAACACCTGTGTACCACACTGCTCGACATTGCCGACACCATCGATGCACCACCTTACGGCGACAAGCAATATGCATATCTGTACTGGCTCGCGAGGCGCTCTTACAACATGTGTCTGGGCAAAAAGGTTGCACGCGAGTACGACAAGTGGAAAAAAAGCCACTTTGATAGTAACCTCGGGGAAAATCAATACAAGCATTTTGTCGACGAGTCTATTGCCGGTCTACTCCGCTCCGGTGTGTTCGACGGCGTCAGGTCAAACGCCTCCGAACAAGACGTAAACCGCTATCTGACGGACTTCAACTTTGATGTTTTCGCTCCTGCTGAAAGAGTCAGAATGCAGACTTTGTACTGCCGCTTTCGCGACATCTACAACAAAAAACAGGACGGCATGTACTCCGTCAAAATGTCCAATGCCGGACGGCTGCTCTTCCGGCTCAGAAAAGAGCCGGACAAACTCGAAGCGCTCCTCCATTTTGACCACTTGCTGAACCTTATCAACGCTGACATCGACTCGCTGCGTAACGACAACCGGGTGGGCAGCATCTGCGCGGGCATCGACTTCAGCCATCTGCCGTGCCGCTTCAGTGACAAGGAGGTGCGGGCATCGGGAATCAAAAAGCACGCCAAGGATATTTTGGCCGTAATGGACCACATGCAGGGCCAGGCTGCGTCCAAATCCTATTGGCTCGGCTTCTACTGCGTCCTGCTGGAAAAGGGGTGGATAGAAGACAATTTAAGTGGATTCTGCGCTAAAATGAATGCTCTGTTTAACCTTGAGTTGAATAGCCGCGATTTCAGCAGAGCGAAAAACCGATACGTAACAAATGTCGAAGAATGGGAAGAAGGCGACTCCCGAATTCAAAAAAAGAAGGAATTCGCGCTTCGGTTCAAGGCCCTAATTGACTTTTACTTGGACTATAGAAAGAGAATGGCACTCACCAATTAGACTCATTTATTCATAATTACACCCGACTTAATACAACCAAAACACCCGACTTAATACAACCAACCGAAAAACTTAATACAACTTGCAAAAAAGTTAATACCACTAATACAACCAGGTATTGGTGGTTCTTTCTTTTTCCCCCTACCTTTGCACCCGTCGAAGGACGAGACAAGCCAGGCGGCATTCGCACGGTACTCTCCAAGAAACCTTCGCTTTGTTTAAGTATGGAAACAAAAATCCTACGCGTGGTGCAGCAGACTGCACCCATCAGTGTGCCAAGCAACAAGAGTGAGGACGGACAGGTGTGGAAGTGCACCATTGTGCTCCAGGAACTGGGCGGACGCTACGCCGACACCTACGTCGCCACTATGCTCGCCTCCACTCCGCAGCCCCAGCTCAACCCGGGCGACTTCGTGGCCGCCAACCTGCGCTGCTCCGCCCATGAGCACGAGGGACGCTACTATCAGGACATTCTCGCCTCGGAAATCGTCAAGCTCTGAACTTAGAACTTAGAATTTAGAGTTTAGAACTTAGTACTTAGGGCATAGAGCAAAACAAGAAGCATACTTAGTGTACAAAACGTTCTAAACACAATTATTAATCTGAGTGGAAGCGGCGGAGGATATTCCATGGTAAAGCGCGCAACATTCCAACGTTTCTCCTCGCAAAACCACACAATTATGAAAACGAACAACAAAAAAGGAACCACGAATCAGTCGAATCTGACGAATTGTTTTGTAGAGAACACGAATCTCACGAATAACACGAATGTGAAGAAAACCGTGAATCGCAAGACGCAAAACATCAACACGTTTATCGGCCGCGCCACCTTCATCGGAGACCAGCACATCACCTTTTCGCCCGACGACCCGCGTCCAGGCTCGCTCCGCTCTACCCGCCAACGCGGTGTGGCTCAGCGCATGAGCGACGGCACCTTCGACTTCGAAGCACAACCCCGCCGCCGCACGCAGTCCACCCTTATCCGCAAACTGCCCCACGGACGCCTCTCGCAAACCAAGGACGACGCCATCCAGCTCACGCTGAAGTTCTACCGCCGCGAGTGCGTCAACATCTCGGGCTCCCTCGCCGACGAGGCCACCGAAGCCTGCATCGCCATCGTCCGCTATCAATCACAAAAGTAAACGCTTATGTTTGGTATTTCAAATAACGTCAGAAGCAGGGCGGTGCAGGTGTGCACGCCCGAGCTGTTCCACCAGGTGACAAGGTCACAGAAGGTGGCGGACATCTGCGCACAGATAGCCGATGCCCGAGAGAGGA
>CAVGQN010000106.1:0-4135 GCA_963631395.1 bacterium | reverse complement strand
CCAACTGCCAGAGCCGAAAGAAGGAGGCCTTGGAGTTTCACTTCAATATGTCACTCTCCTCCATCAATGTCATAAGGGAATTTGCAAGGGAGAATAACCTCAGACTTTCTGTCTCCGGAGTCAAGACTCTGATACATAACGCCGTACTGATAAAACAGTTTTTGCGTAAGTGTGGCTGCAGACCAAACTTACTATTAAATACCAACGATTTCAAAGATCTTTTATTTTATGGGGTCGCGCATGCGGCCTAGTACTCAAATTTTTAACGAACTATTGTAAGAAAATAGTTACTGAAAATCCTGATATTGCAAAACTGGAATTCATAAGGAGACTTCAAGTCAAGAGAGCCAATAAATACAATCCTGTAAAGACTTTGGTATTCAAGAATGTCGGTAGACTTACACCCTTACTAAGGGAAAAATACAGCAGAGATTGGGCTTCATTATTATATATGGATAATGCAGCAGCACATCAGTTGGCTGTTAACTTGTTTAGATATAGCTTTTATAGAAATGGTTTTGCTTTTGGTCCAAGTACTTTTATTCATTTGGCTCCTGTGGCTGTAAGACAAGCTATCCCAGGGTATGTTAAAACCTTGGAAGAAATGCTTGATTCAACAGATGATTATCTAGAATTTATAAGCCAGTATATATATAATCATTTGGATAACAGAAAACTTGTTCCTGAAGTCCCAAGTAGTTCTGAAATCAATTTCACTGAAGGAAGTAATAAGGATGTTAAACCCGAGGTTGAATTTACCCTCAGTAAATACTCTAAAACAGCAACCAAAGCAGCATTACAAATAGCGGTCTACAATGAAAAATTCGGTTTTGTAGTATACTCACCCTTTAGTTTTATTTGTACAAAGATAAGAGGTAAGTATGTTTACTATAATCTTAGTTCCTATAACCCGCAAGAAGGTGGTACAAGAGTTACATTCAAGAGAATTGAACCTCTTGGATTTAAGAACAGCTTTATAGAATATGCTTATGGTCAAAATGTTGAAGAGATGAAATCTGTAATAGGTAAAAAGATGGCAGCTATATACTACACTCACTAGGTTTTGTGCCTAAAAGTATATAGTTGTGTAGTTAGCGAGAGTTCATGGCAGCACCTAATCTGGAATTCAGAGATGCCGAAATGCGGTGTGTTTGCTCGCTTTGGTGCGAAAAATTGAAGAAAATTGTCAAAAAAAATCGCATAAAAAGTGTTGTGTTTTGTTTTTCGTCCGTATATTTGCGAATAAATTACGAAAATGCGTATTCCGGTCGATACCCGTTCACCAATTCCGGTGATATCCGTTCAGTCCGTTGGTGATCTTCAGTATCGGCGGCAAAGTTAATACTTTTTTCTCAAGCTCTCGCCCGAAAGGGCATATTTTATCGCTTTACGCACGATTCTGTCCAGGCAAGCCTCTGCAATGAGCTCGCTTTGGAAGACATTGTACCAGTCAGACATCGGCAGCTGGCTTGCGAGGATGATCGCCGTGCACGGTCAGGTCGTCGTCGAGGTAGGTGTAGACCGGTTTTGGCAGGTCTTCGTCCGAGTGTTCGCGCCTGATCATCTGCCCCTCCTGGGCCAGGCAGGTCGACACATACTCCTGCATCGGCATGCCGCCCGTGTGGAGGGCGCTCTCCAGGGTGTTTTCGGTGGCCAAAGCGCTCACGGCCGTGCGCCGCACTCCAAATTCTCTGGCCGAATGTTGTACGAAATGTAGGGAAAAAGTAGGAAATGAATTTCACGTGCCGTTGCCGATACAGCCGGTGAGGCGCAATAGAAACGGCAAACGAAGCGATAAGGCCGTTTAAAGTTAATGATTATTAAAAAACAACATGCGGTGAGTGACGTTGGTGTGCATTTTCGGGAAAAGTTCCTAGATTTGCACACCGAAACAAACTGATAATACAAACAGATTATGGAAAATACTTTCGCTCAAAGGCTGGTCAATGCCAGAAAAATCCGTTGTATGTCACAACGTGAATTGTGTAATTCGGTTGATGGGAAAGTGTCGCCGACTGCCATTGAAAAATATGAGAAGGGCCTGATGATGCCTTCCAGCGACGTGCTGATTGTGCTCTCCAATGCTTTGGGCATGAAGCTCGACTACTTCTTCCGCCCCTTCACCGTAGACATAGACCCGTCCGGATTCGAGTTCCGCAAGCAATCGGTCATGGGGAGCAAAAAGGTCGAGTCCGTCAAGGCTTTGGTCTGCTCCGAAATAGAGAAATATCTGGAGATAGAGGCCATTTTGGGCATAACGGCGCAATTCGGCCTGGATTACAGCAACACGGTTGTAGAGGGAGAGAACGAAGCCAGGCTCCTGGCGTTGCGCCTTCGCAGCGATTTGAAAATCGGTTCCGATGCCATCGTTTCGGCCGTTGATCTTCTGGAGTCGGCAGGCGTCAGGATTATCGAGATAGAGCACGAGAGGTCATTTTCCGGCACCTGCACCAGAGCCGGCGGTTTGCCCGTTATCGTGGTGAACAGGAACATGAGTTCCGAGCGCAAGCGTCTGACTATCTTCCACGAATTGGGGCATTTGCTGATGCATTGTGCTGACGGAGTCGACAAGGAGAAGATGTGCAACGTCTTTGCCGGCGAAGTGCTGATACCGTCTGACAAACTGAAAGGTCTGATTGGAGAATCGCGCCATGACATTTCGTTGGTAGAACTGCAGTCCATCCAGCGCGAGTATGGCATTTCGGTCGATGCGCTTATGGTCAAAGCCTGCCAGCTCAACATCATCACCCAGACGAGATATGCTTCTTTCCACAAAAAGAAGAATGCCCTGCCCGAGTTCAAGGAGGCAGTTGAGCGAAGCCTTTATCCGATGGAACAGACCTGCCGTTTCGGGCGTTTGGTGTACCGTGCACTTGCCAGCGAAGCGATTTCCTGTTCCAAGGCGGCAGCTCTCCTCGACAAGTCTGTCAACGAAGTTCGTGACACACTCAATCTGATGTAGGCATGGAGGTAGTTGTCAACGACACAAACATCCTCACCGATATGCTCACGGAAGCAGCGGTTATCGGCAATGACGAAATGGCCTGCGCATTGGAACGGCTGCTTGCCAGCAACAATCGCCTCCCCAAGAAACTTCTCAAAGAACGGATAGAAGCCCTGAGACGCCGATAATGTTTTGTTTTTTGGATTTTATGTTGGCATTCTAAATTCCGACTACGTGCTCATTTTTGTATAAGTTACATCTTGCCAAGACAAGGACCGAGATTATAGTATTTAACCCCAACCAAATCAAGTCTGCCACTGATAACAACGGTAGCTTCTCTACAACTGACGATGACATCCAAGCTGCTTGGGGCAAAAAAAGAGAAATCTATAATTCTGAATTGGAGAAGCAAGAAATAACTGCAATACAAGACTACATCGAAACATTGCCCAATGATACAGATACTTCTAATGGGTTATGGCATATTGTTTTACATACTGAAGGTGAACTTAAAGGCAAAAGATTTGCATACAAATTTAATACTTCTTTTCAGCAGTATGAACAAAACAGAATAGATGAGCATGATGGGTTTGAAATACTAGATAAAAGAGAAATTAGTAACTTAACTGAAGAACAATTAAATACATTAGAAAATGTTATCAAAAATAGAGGAAACATTAATTCAGTGCTTAGCAAGCAAGGAACTTGGAATGAGGAAAGAAGCTTGTTTAGTAGTGATGGCATTATTAATGACAGACAAGCAGAGAGGAACAATGATAGACTGGATAAGCAAACACTACAAGGAGAACCCGACGGAAGACAAAGTGATAGAAGTGGCAGAGGAAATAAAGGAGAAAGTGAAATAGCAACCTTCACCACTCCCCAAGGAGAAATCTATGGCTTTGTAGACAAAGCAGGTAATATCTATCTTGATGAAACTGTGATTTCACCAGAGCATCCCATACACGAGTATACTCACTTATGGGATAGAGCTGTGCAGCAAAGGAATCCAGGACTTTGGAACAGAGGTATAGAGTTAATGAAGCAGCTTCCTTTGTGGAATGAAAATAAAACAGTCACCCGACACGCAAGTCGTGCCGGGTGACCGTCTTTTAAATATAGTGGTCGTCACACCATGCCGCCTCCGAGGTCGTCATCCGAGCTTGAGCCGCCCGTGTCGACGGAGAAGTC
>CAVGQN010000105.1:0-4219 GCA_963631395.1 bacterium | reverse complement strand
CTATAGTACATATTTACACTTCCCATGGGAAGCAGTTCTCCAAGAATCCATGCAGGTGAATAGGATTCGAGATATGTGCCCTTGAAATGCTCAATGAAATCCTCTGTGGAATGCGAATACTCTCTTGCCAACAATGAGAGGCTACCATTGAATATGCTCTGGTCGCGAAAATGAAAGGAGTTTGTGAGCCAAAATATATCGCCAGAACTGTCAGCCGTTATGTTCATGATGGCTTCCCTGACGGCAATCTCAATCTTTTCAATCTCGTTGAAGATGAGAATGCGCAATTTCTTGTCAAAACGATACAGGTTCATAACCTTATCGAATGAAACACCTGACTTGAATTGATGTTGTGACTTCGGAGTCTGTAAAAATGGATGCATGTAGGCCGACAAACGATAGCAACCGATGCATTCAACGTATCGTTGTGCTTTAGCCACATCATTTATGATGCGTCATCAGGCTTACCAGTTCTTCCGGAGATCTGTATTCTTTGTCAAAATGTCTCTTTACCATAGGCCACGAACAAAAAAGCCCAGCCTATTTAAGCATTGTAAAGAGGCTCGGCTGGAACTAACGCCGCGAAGGTACGAAGAATATCTGAACTGCCAAACTTTTATGGTAGAAAATGAATAAGGAACATCAAAAAACTTTGATTTTGCCATAATTAGCACCATAAAGCATCGAAAGCCATTGACTTTGACCGAAAAAGAGTATCTTTGTGCCGACAAATCTACCTGACACACAAAAGGACAATCGACTATGAAGCACTTCCCTTTATTCCTGGCCCTATGCTGTCTATCGCCCGCAGCTACGGCAAGCGAGGCCGGCGAGACAACGAATCGCGTAATCATATTGACCGACATCGAGAACGAACCCGACGATGCCGAATCGATGGTACGGCTGATGCTCTATACCAACGAAATCGACGTCAAGGGAATAGTGGCCACCACCTCCACGCACATGCGGAACCGCGTTGCCCCCGAAACCATCCACAAAATCGTGACGGCTTACGGCCGCGTAAGAAGCAACCTCCTGCTCCACAAAGAGGGTTATCCTACGGAAGACTACCTCCATTCCGTCGTCACTACCGGGCCCGAAACATACGGGATGGCGGCGCTCGACGACAACCGGCTCTCGGATGGCGCGACCTGCATCATCAACGAACTGCAGGCCACCGACGACCGTCCGCTTTGGATTTGCGCATGGGGTGGTGTCAACACGTTGGCACAAGCCCTGAACCGAATGAAGCAGACGCTCACGCCCAAGCAACTGGCCAAGTGCATCGCCCGACTAAGAGTCTACACCATATCTGACCAGGACGATACCGGCATCTGGATTCGCCGCAACTTTCCCGACCTCTTCTACATCGTCAGTCCGGGCGGCTACGGCAATGCCACATGGGGCGGAATCAATGCCACTGCGCCGGGCGCCGACAACAAAAAGGTGGGCAACAAGTGGATTCGTGACAACATACAGCAAGGCCACGGCGCGCTGGGCGCCTGCTACCCCGACGTAGCCTACGGCATGGAAGGCGACACTCCGTCCTGGCTCAACCTGATTCCCAACGGCCTGAACGCCCCCGAGCATCCGGATTGGGGCGGCTGGGGCGGCCGCTACGAATACTTTAGACCCAAGAAGGCAGACTGCGACCCAAACGGGTTCAACGGCAACGTCCCCATTGAAGACGAACCGCATGCCATCTGGACGAATGCCATCGACACGTTCCGCCCCACTGTGCCCGGCGAGAGCGGATGTGCCATCAGGGAAGACACTGTCACCTGCAAGGGCTACAAGGAAACCATCTGGCGATGGAGGTCGGAGATTCAGAACGACTTCGCCGCCAGGATGGACTGGTGCGTCAAGCCGTTCGACGAAGCCAACCACGCCCCTACTGTCAAGCTTGACCATCCGAACCTCATGACGGTGAAATCGGGCGCCACCTTCCTGCTCAGCGCCGAAAACTGCACCGACCCCGACGGCGACAATCTGTCGTACCAATGGATTTTCTATCCGGAAGCCGGCTCTTACCGCCAGCCCGTCAAGATGATGGGCGCCAAGAACATCCACCACATCTATGTCGAAGCCCCCGAAGTGAAGACCGCCCAGACTTTGCATTTCATCCTCAAAGTGACCGACAAGGGCACTCCGTCATTATCCCGCTACGCTCGCGTAATCGTCACCGTCGTGCCTTGACAGAGGCGTGACTAAGGACGGGCCGACTTGCTGAATATTTCCCTTCGCATTCGCTATTTTGACGAATCGGAAGCGACCGGACAAGCGAGACGTCCATCTGTCGAGTTTCAAAACCCAGGCCGTTGAAATGCCTCTGCACGAGCATATAGAAGCCCACACTCAAGCGAGTATGGGCTTCTAGTTGTTATTGTTTTCGCACGGTAAAATTCACAAGATGCTTATTTTACCAGCACTTTGCGAGTACTTCCGTCACTCATACGGGTGATATTGATTCCTTTTTGCGGAACAGCAAGGCGAGTGCCATTGACATTGTAGCGATACAGTTCTATGGCATCGTCCGCATTTACTTCCTCCACCCCGGTTTCTAGAGTTTCATAGAAGAAGAAATCTTTCCATTGGTCAGCGGCTTTATAAGCAGCCATCTGTGCTGATGGTACATAGAGCGTACATGACCACTTGTTGATATCATCCAATGCCTGTGAGCCACATGTGGGCGGCACTTCTGCCTTGGAAACAAGTTTCGTCAAAGCCGTGCAGCCAGAGAAAGCTCCCTTGCCTATAGACTTCAGACTTGTACCGAATGAGAAATTATCGAGTGAAGCGCAACCGGAGAAAGCATAATCACCTATTTTCTCCATTCCGTCACCTATAGTCACATTCTTCAGATTTGTACAACCATAGAATTCTTTCTCTGATATTTCAGTTTGCTTATCGGCTATCACTACTGTTTCAAGACTTTCGTTGAAATAAAAAGGCGATTTCGAATATTTGATGTTACCCCCTATATATACACTCTTCAATGGGCAATCACTAAACAAAGAGATGTCAAGATACGTGCCGTATCCGTTAATAGTTGATTATCAGTGTTTTGGCAAGGATAAGATAGAAGAGTGATAAAGATTTTACGAGAATAGCTTGTGGAGATGCAGATTTAACGTATTTAACTTCCGTTTAAGTGGAAATGGGTGGATTTTGGGCATTTCTTCTCAAAAACGAATGTGTCCTACATCTCTTGCGAAATAGTAGCAAGAAGTGCAGGACACATTATATTATTTATAGGCGGCTATCGCCAAAGGGGTTCAGTCTCCCATCGCTCGGGAAAGCCCATGGCGGTTGGATCAACTTGGGTTTAGTTCGCTATGAGGTTCTTTAGCGAGTCTTTGAATCGTTGACCATGGTCAATGGAGTCGAGCCAATAGGCAATACAGCATAATACCGCATAGATTTTGTTGGAATCAAGATTTTCTATGCTTACCCATACACCTCGAAGGGAGGCATTCATTTGTGGAGCATTGGGGAAATGTTTGTTCCATAGACGGGAGTGATGGGCGCAGCAGTTTCTCAATACGGTTAGACTGCGCATCCTGCTTTCCAAGACTTCATGTTGGGGGAGATTGAACTGCCGGGCAATACGTTTCTTTGCTTTCTTGTCGCTGAAATTGTAGTAAAGCTTTGACAAAGTACCGAAAGATACCAACTCAAGAGTCTTCCAAGCAGGAGGAAACACCGGCTTGTCGTAGTTCTGCTTGTGTTCTTTGATAAAATCGTCCTTACTGCGCTGAAGTTCTCTATCAATGGCGTTCATATTTTCAATGAACTTGTGCTCATCATCTGCCAGACTGGTGTCATAGAACCAGAATGGGCCATGTACGATTGAAAATTCGTGGATTATCTTGGTACGGAGTGCTATCTCCAACCGTTGGACAGCCTTGAATACCAAATCTCGCAATTCCGTATCAAATTCATATAAGGCTACGGCATCAGCAAAACGACTGTTTGGCTTGAATAGTTCCAATTGGTCGGTTATTGGTAGTGCTTGCTTAGTATCAATACTTAGTTAATATTTATTCAAATGCTTAAATTTCAAGTACATAGACAACATGTTCGGCTATATCAGTATATAGCTTCGATGGCCTTCGGCCCCTAGTTAAAGGGGTCTTTGAAAGTGTGGTATAAATAGTGTTAAAAGGCTGAAAATAATCGACTTAAAATTTGGCCAAGTCGCTGGAAATTAGTAACTTAG
>CAVGQN010000104.1:0-4320 GCA_963631395.1 bacterium | reverse complement strand
TGGTCAATAATGGCTTCGTGCGTATTCTCGAAAATCACCCATTCGGACGGGTCATTGTTGACCTTTTTCTTGGATTTATAGGACTTTTTCTTGGTCTTGAAATTGACCGTGTGGCCCAAGTACTCCATTTTCACCAGCATATCCGCCACTGTGCGCTGCTGCCAAGCGTAAATATCCTCAGGCTCTCTGGCGGGAGTGTTGACACCCATACGGTGGAGGTGTACTGTGGGGACAGGTATTTGTCTCTGTGACAGCGCTTTGGCTATCTGGGAAGGCCCCTTTCCGGCTGCACACATTTTGAAAATGTCCCTGACCACATCGGCTGCGGTCTCGTCCACAATCCAGTGATGCTTATCGTCCGGGTCCTTGAGGTAGCCATACGGTGGCGTGGTAGACAGCGGTTTGCCGGATTCACCCTTAGCCTTGAACACCGCACGAATTTTTTTGCTGGTGTCCTTAGCATACCATTCGTTGATGATATTGAGGAACGGAGTAAAATCACTATCCTGCTGATTGTCGCTGTCCACACCGTTGTTGATGGCAATGAACCGGACATCTGCGCCGGGCAACACCACCTCGGTGTAATAACCCACTTTGAGGTAGTCTCTGCCCAGTCTGCTCATATCCTTTACGATGACCGTACCGACCTTGCCCTCATCCACAAGGGTCATAAGGTGCTGCCAGCCCGGACGCTCGAAGTTCGTCCCACTGTAGCCGTCGTCTACGAAAAACGAGGTGTTTCCGAGGCCGTTGTCATCAGCGAACTTCTGGAGGATGGCCTTTTGATTCAGGATGGAATTACTATCGCCTTGAAGCTCATCGTCACGGGAGAGGCGGCAGTACAGAGCCGTGATTTTATCCGTTGCAATAGTGGAGGACTGTCTATTAAATTGTTTCATGATACGCTCCTTTCCGACAGTCCTCAAGCGGGTACTATATGTTCCCGTACTATTGCGGATAAGTCAAGGTTTATTTGCGGCCTTTCGGATGAATCTTGGGATAACGGCACGGTCTGCCGCACAGGCGTTTATGCAGCCGTAGGCGTGGTGGGCGTCTCCGTATTTTCATTGTTCAATATCATCCTTTTCACCTTATCGTACAGACGTTCTCTGGCACGGTCACTTTCAACGGAGATTACGGTAAAAAGCGTATCGCCCACCTGCATTTCGTTGACGCGATGTGGCTGACTTTCCGGGATTTTATCATGAATCGTCACGGTGGCTCCTTTCCGACCCAGTAGAGCGGGTCTATACTCTGTACCCATATAACCGAGCAACGGCGCAGGGCATCGAGTGCAAATTCGCATAAGTTTCTGAGGGAATGGCCCCTGCAGGATACTGCCCACAGGGGTCTCCCCGGAAATTATGCGGTCATCTGCAGGACTTTGATGGCTTCGGGACGAATCAGCTTTCCGTCCAGAAGTTCAAATGCGAGGTAGCCAATCTGGTCTGTCTCAAAGAACCGTTCCTGCAGAGTGCGAACGGTCATATTGCTACGCTCCACAATCCAGTAGAAGCTGAAATCACCGAAAGCGACAGGCTTGCTGCCGGATTCTGCATCGGGCATATATTCGGAGATGTACACCTTTTTGCCCAGAATGGTATCGTTGGTGTGGTTCCAAAGAGGCTGACCGGCCGTATCGGTAAGGGAGCGGATAGCCAGAGCAGTTTCGCTGTTCATCGTCCAGACGCCATCCTTGCGATACTCCGGCTTTGCAGAGAAGAACAGCTTGACCACATTTTCATAGGTAACGGCATCGGCGGTCACACCGACCTCCGCACCGCCGTTTTCTGCCAGAATGCCGGTGGGCATATTTACACCGGTGCCATTGATGAAACCACGCTCCTCTGCGTGAGCGAAATCCTTGACCAGTCTGTTGGTGACATAGTCTTCAAAGATATAGTGGTTGTCGTGCAGGAAAGATGCGTCAAGCTGCATGATGACCGCCAGCTTGTAGTCATTCAGCTTATAGATGCTGAAATCATTGATGGCATCGTATGCGCTGATGGCACCGCCGGGGCCGACCCATTCGGCAGAGTCGGTATTGACCTTCGCAAGAATGGTGGACGGGCCGTTGGGCGCGTAGTGGACGGTGGCAAGCTGTCGGAACAGGCTCTCTGTTTTCAACTTATCTTCGAACTTCTTGGACGAAGTGGTGGGCAGCGCGTATGCGCCTGTGATGTTTCTGCCCAGTCCGAGGAAGGTATCGTGACCATCCTTGCCCATGAGATAGTTCCAGAAGTGCTTGTGGTACTCCGGCTGATTAACGGGAGTAAAGGTGTCGATAGTAGTACTCATTTTGAAATCCTCCTTAATTGCGGTTAGGTTTAACGGACAGACCGAGGGCATTGCAGTAATCTGCAAGGTCGTCGCAGTCCATGTCGAAGTCGGGACCGTTGTCATTCTTGCGTATATACGGTACCTTGCTGATGTCCAGAGAGATGTTCTCCGGAGAGAAGATGGTGACTTTTTCGTGCTTCTTGAGCTGCTTTTCAAAGAACTCTTGGGTCAGATTCATAATGAAAACCTCCGTTTTGTTTGAATTAGGGTATATTACCCGTTTGAATACGCTTTTTTGTGCGTGAGACCCCGCGCCGTTGCCCGGATAAGCGAGTCGTAGAGATTTTGACCGCCCCTCCCGGTCACGGGGAACCACACACCGCTGACTTAAATTACGGCGATGGGAACGGGCTTCTGGCGAAGATGCTGTTCTGTGCAGAAGGCAAGGAACGCATCGTAATCCTTGAATCTGAGGTCGCAGTAGCCTCCAAAAAGGCGAATCTGCTGCCGTTTGCTGAACGTGACGGGCGTACCGTCCGGCTTGTAGAGTGTGAGGGTATCGTTCTTGCGGAAATGCTCCTGCAAAAACTGCTTCTCGATTTTGTTTGCCATATTGGTTTCCTCCTTAAATTTTGGCACAGGCGCAGCATACATACAGGCCACGCTTGTTTTCGTTGCTTGCTCCGCTGATGCACTTCAGCGCCGTGCCGCAGCTGGGACAACGGATATGAAAGGCGTCTGCGGAAATTGTGGTATCCTTGGTGAAGAGCCGGAAGTAGTGAGGTACCATTTCCTCAAGCCACATACTGCTCTGCGCTTTGACTGTGTTTCTGTCGAGCGTGGGGATCATTGCCACCTTCTCCGCACCCTCGGTGTTGCAGTCGATGAGTGGGTAATATCTGATATCGGTCATGGTTTACACCACCCGTCCGTCAGCATCGAAAAAACGTCCTCGGCAGTAGGCCATGGCTTCTGCTTTCGTACCGAAGAACACAGTGGACAGGCCCCACTGTACCTTCCAGATGTCCAGAGCTGTATTCCGGGCAACGATGACGGGAATGCCGTGCTTGGTCTGGAGAAGCACCTTGCCCTCGTAGCCGTTACGGGAGAAGTCCTCGGCACGGTACTGCTTGATAACCGGCTGTCCGCCGAAAAAGAATTTGAATCGCATTTTTCTGCTCCTTTCGTTGTTTAGATGGTTTTGCCACAAGGTGCTACGCAATCATAGGCACCGCCTCCTTTCATGTCGGTGGTAGCAGTAGTAGCAGTAGCAGCAGTTGAAATTCCGTCCGGGATTTTTTCAATCTTCCTACCCACACTGCTTTTTGTTCTAAGTTTTCCAAATTCCGCTGAGAAGTTTAAAGTACTGCTACAACTGCTACCAAAGTGCCGGAAACCCTTATGCTGCAAGGCTTTGAGGCGGTAGCAGTAGTGCGTGGGTACTGCTACTGAACTGCTACCAACTGCTACTAAACGCTACACGGCAGACAGAAAATCCGTACCGTCATAGCCGTATTCCTTGGAATATTGCTCCTTGGTCTCCGGTGTGAGCGTATAATCCCGGTAGTAGGTGTTGCCGTTTCTGCGGATGGTCATATCGGTATATGTGGTGTCGAGGTAAGCAGCCAGTTCCTCGCGGAACTCTTTTGCGGTCTTGGCGTAACCTTGGTTGTTGTCTCGGCACCATGCCTGATAGACCTTGAAGATGCGTCCGGTAGTGCAGTGCGGATTGATTTTCTGCTGTGGCCATGCGCACATACATTCCTCAAAGAAGCTGACTGCCGTGCTGTTAGTGCTTTGGTACTCCTTCCGGGCCTTTGCTACGGTTTCCGGCTCAGAGAAGCGGTATCCGTTTGCGATTACCTTCTGCAGAGCAATCACCGCCTTGTAGACGATGCCGTCACGCTCGGCGTACATCTTGTCCAGAAGCTGCTTGTCCTGCTGCTCCGTTGGGATGATATTGGGGCAGCTGACCACCATAATGCGGTCATACACCCACTGACCATCGTCACCGCCGAACTTGGGCAGCCGGTTCATGCA
>CAVGQN010000103.1:0-4649 GCA_963631395.1 bacterium | reverse complement strand
TTTTTTATAACATCCTGAGCAACAAAAAGTTGCTCAGGATTTGGCCATGTCAGAAATTTCACTTACCTTAGTGGTGCAAAATCAAAGCAATAAAATTCTGAAATGACATGGCAAAGGTAGTAATAAAATCTGAGAAACTCACACCTTTTGGTGGAATATTTTCCATAATGGAGCTTTTTAACTGTATGTTGGAAGGCACCATTGATTGTGTACTTGGTCAAAGATGCCTTGGGGGCGGGTATCGGTACAGCGAAATCATTCGCTCTTTGATGTGTGTATACTTCTGTGGCGGTTCCTGTATTGAGGATGTCACGACTCACCTCATGCCCCACCTTTCGCTTCATCCGACAATGCGCACTTGCAGCTCAGACACCATTTTTCGGGCGATCAACGAACTTACGCAAGATAATGTGACTCTTGTTTCCGCATCCGGCAAGGAATATGACTTCAACACAGCAGACAAGCTAAACACATTGCTTGTCAAGGTTCTGCTTGCATCTGGCGGAATAAAGAAGGGTGAGGCGTATGATGTTGACTTCGACCACCAGTTTCTAGAAACAGAAAAGTATGATTGTAAGCCGACTTACAAGAAGTTCTTGGGATACAGACCTGGTGTTGCCGTCATTGACAACATGATTGTCGGCATAGAAAATGCCGACGGAAACACAAATGTTCGGTTTCACCAAGAAGATACTCTCCATAGATTTTTTACAAGATTGGAAGGTGAAGGTATCCTTGTAAACCGCTTTAGAGCAGACTGCGGTTCATGCTCGGAAGATATTGTAGCTGAGGTTGAGAAGCATTGTAAGCATTTCTACATCAGAGCCAATCGGTGTAGTTCACTGTATGATGACATCTTTGCACTTAGGGGATGGAAGAAAGAAGAAATAAACGGCATTGAATTTGAACTCAATTCCATTCTTGTAGAGAAGTGGAAAGACAAGGCATATCGCCTTGTCATCCAAAGACAAAAGCGTAATGACTCCCAACTTGACGTATGGGAGGGAGAATACACCTATCGTTGCATATTGACCAATGATTACAAATCGTCTATGCGAGATATAGTGGAGTTCTATAACCTCCGAGGAAGCAAGGAACGCATCTTTGACGATATGAACAACGGATTTGGCTGGAATAGGTTGCCGAAATCATTCATGGCTGAGAATACTGTGTTTCTTATTTTGACAGCATTGATACGCAACTTCTATAAGGTTATTATGCAAAGGCTTGAAGTGAACAAGTTTGGCCTAAAAGCCACAAGCCGTATAAAGGCTTTCGTTTTCAAGTTTATCACTGTACCGGCAAAGTGGATAAAAACAGCCAGGAGACATATACTGAATATCTATTCCACAAACCATGCATATGCTGAAATTGGCAAGACTGATTTCGGCTAATGCATCGACATTGCCGGAGTTTTGCGTATTGCCTCAAGTCGCATCATGGGGTAAGGGGTTTTTGTGAGCACAAGAGACCATCTTTGAAACATTCCATGCTTTTTGTACCCGATTTATCCATCTTTTGCCAGCTATGGGATATTTAGTCCTGGGTTGCGGATTTAAGGTTAATCAACCCTATTTCTTCCCCTGTTTCAACACATTTCCGCTTCTTCCTCTTCATTTCATACAACGCCGCCGACATTTCATACAAGCGGACCGAAAGCGCTTGGCCAGTCCGGTCAATTGCCCTACCTTTGCGCTGTCAAAACAAATCAAAAACTACAGACATTATGAAAAAAATTGAGCAAATCATGAACACAATCACGCCAGATGCAATTCGGTCTTGCGTATTGTCAACACTAAAGCGGTTTCCCGTCACAATAGGCTATACCGCATTGTTTACCCTCGCCGCCATGACATTTGTGTGGCATCCGGATCTTGTAGAGGGGGTGCAGCAGGTGAACATTCTTGCCTTCCTGTTCGAAGGTGCTTTGTTGGGTCTCGCCATACAGTTCTGGGACGAATGCACCGGTAAGAAGCATCTGTGGCAACAGGTAGTCGGGCATGTGGCATTGTTGGCCCTAGCCATAGAGTGGTATGTCATGGGAAGTGTCGGCATGGGACTTGTCACGGCTCATATCGCCATTGTCCTGAACCTTATCATGGCGTGTGTGTTCCTTCCCTTTTCAGGCGAGAAGGATGAGATTCCGGTAGTCAATTTTGTCTCACGCCTCATTGCCACAGGAATACAGGAATAAAGGTGCCACTAGTCGGGTTGTTGCCTACGGTACTCTTGTGCGGGCTCATCACGGCATCGTTCCCTGTATTCTTCGACATAACAGCCTCTCCCGAAGACTATTGGTCTATCGTTATCTTCTTCCAGATAGTATTCCCCGTGCTGCTCTTCCTGTCAAGGGTGGTCAAAGGCAAGCATATGACCAATCGAAAGCTGGAAATACCTTCCTACGTCCGAATGTTCACCTCGTTGCTCATTGTAGCCGTCATAGTCTATATGTGCATTCTCTATTGCTATGAGTGTCACATTGCCTTGGCCTGGGAATTGCCAAACGGAGGCGTGTCCTATTTGGTAGCAGTGATGATGGGTATGTGCCTCCTGCTTGAAATCTTCCTTTACTTCATCCGTCTCGATGGGAACAGCCATACGTCGAACTGGTTCCTGCGTTGGATGCCGCTGTTTATGATGCCGCTGCTGATACTGATGACCATTGGCATCTGCCGTCGCATCAGCGACTATGGAATTACGACTTCCCGACTGTATCTGGCAACACTCAATGTGTGGTTCTATGTGGTCTGTATCATCATGCTTAAAACCAAGGTGCGCCGAATACACTGGATTCCAATCTCTTTCTGTGTGGTCTTCGCTCTTGTATCTGTTCTTCCCATCAACTTCAATTTCGTTGCCCGAAACTATATTTACAATGACATCCGTCAAAAGCAGGAAGTGAGAGATAAGATGAACGAAAAGGAACTGGAAGATCTCCGTGAGCGGGAGGCTTATATGCGCGATTACTATGGCATAGACATTATTATGCGCCAGAATCCGTCGAGCCGGGATTCAATCGGGCAGGATACGCTCAAAGAGTGTCCGCAACCAGTGGAGGATGTACAATAAAATGCCTCTCTCTGCGTTATACAGTTGAGGTGTCGAGACCCACATCATACAGATGCACAAGTTACACACCAACCAAAGCAATCGGCAATAAATGGAAAGACTGAAAATCTCTACTTCGATAGGACTCTATCGAATTCCGACAGAGGACATCGCCTATATCGAGGCGTCGGGCAACTATTGCGACGTGTGCCTCTTCAATGGGGAGCGGGTGACTATGACCTTCCAGCTCCACTACTTCGTCGATGCATTGGCCCAGCTCAAGGAACAAATATTCGCAAGGGTGGGGAAGAGCTTGATAGTCAACAAGAACTTCGTCTATTCCATCAATCTCGCCAACCAGGACCTCCGGCTTATGGACCACAGAATGCACAAAGACTTTAGGCTTAAGGCTTCGAAAGAGGCGCTTAAGGAGTTGAAAACCATATTAGAGCAAGACAAATGATACAGAACTCAGATAACAACATACACGCTAAGTCCGCCCCACAGGCAGAGGAGACTGACCGCCGGCAGTCGTCGGTGCAGGAACTGGTCGAGAAGCCCGTCATCACCATCGAGGACGATGACGCGGATGAGAACCCCGCCGTTGCACCGCAGAAGCACCGCAAGCTCTGGGCGTTTGCCAAGTACGCCGCGATAGTCGTCAGCATCGCGCTGCTCGTACTGGCCTGCTACAAGGCCAAATCGCTCTACAACTACTATCACAACATCGGGGTGAGCGTCTCTGTTTCTCCCAAGGGCAATATCGGAAAACTCGCCGTCACACGCCCGCAGGGCGATGGCGCATCGGCCATCCAGCTAACAAGCGACTCCATACTCGGTGTGGCGCTCAACGTCTACGCTCTGCAAAACGTCCGGGCCGAAATGACCCTGGTGGAGCCCGATACGGCCGACCATTCGGTGCTGATGTATGTGCGCACGGCCGACTATACGGCTTCGGGCAAATATCTGGGCAGCCTCGTGATCAACGGCGAGGAGTTGCACAGCGATGTGTCGCGGCTCGGCTACTGCGCCATCTCGGGCGGCAATATGGTGATAGGCGTGTCGCGTTATGACGATGTGAAGGACTACGTCATCAATCAGGGCGGTTCGTATTTCCGCCAGTTCATCCTCGTCTCCGACGGAATGCTGCCATCACGATTCCGTCTGCATGGCAAGGTGGAGCGCAAAGCCCTGGCCCGCACAGCCACCGACCGCATCTGCATCGTCGAGACGCGTCATCCCGAAACGCTTTGGGACTTTGCCGACGCCCTGCGCGAATATGGTTTTGTCGATGCCATCTACCTGACCGGCGGCAACGAAGTCGGCTTCTATCGCAATCCCGACGGCTCGGCGGTCTGTGGCACTAGGGCCGCGGAATATCGCGACTACTCCCTCTACAACGTGACTCCCTGGCTCGTGCTGAAGCAGAAAAAGAAAGGCTCAGAAGCGAACCGCTGGCAGCCTTCCAGAACTACTCCGGGAGGGCAATAGGTCCAGAGGGTTGTTTTGGTCAAAGAAACCTGCTTGGGGTAAGTTTAACTTGCCGGAGCAAAACAAGCAAAAGAATAACAAGCAGGAGAAACAAAAAGAAAAATAAAAGA
>CAVGQN010000102.1:0-4729 GCA_963631395.1 bacterium | reverse complement strand
TAGGTGTCTGCCAGTTCTGCTGACACACCAACGAGATGTTCGTCTTGGTGATGCTGGAGCCGATGGTGACGTAGGTGGATGTTGCGGTCTTCTCCTCGCCGTCGTCGGTAGTGTAGGGCACTGTGGCACGCACGCGGAGCTGCTGCTTGCCGGTGGTCAGACAACCGCCAAGGTCTACCTCCGTGTAGTTTTCCGTGTCGGCGTAGTCGGTGCTGCCGATTGCATCCACACGCGTGTCGATGGTCGTCCAGTCGGTGCTGGCGGTCTTGCGCTGGATGATGAGCGTGCCGTTGCTGCCCATGTTGATGCGTTCGCCGTTGTTCGTCCGCACGGCAGCGAAGCGCAACTTAACCTTCAGGGTGCCGCCGCTGACGATAAACTCGTTGGTGCTCGATACGTCCGTCCACAGATAAGCTCCATAGCTGTCGCCTTGCACGGTGCTGATGGGCAACGCCTCATTGACCAACAACAGGTCGGCATTGTTTTCAGGGTCAGTGACATAGGCTTCCTTGTCGGCCTCGGTCGCGAAGCCCCAAAGACGATAGAAATTGCTTGCGTCGGGGTTCGTGCTCCAACATAAGCTACCGACCTTTGTGCCAAATTGCGACTTGATAAAGTCTTGTACGGCCTGGCCGCTGAAGGGCAAGCCGTTCGCATCATCTTTGCCCCAGTCCTGGCTGAGCGACGTGATGCTATTGGGTGATGTACTCTTTGCCATATTCTATTTAATTTGTTCCGTTGTTCCATGCGTCCGTGTTGCTCCACGGCCTGTCGTTTATCCACATTCCGCTGCCAAAGCAACTGCTGACGGCCTCCCACACAAGTAACGCTCCGTAGTAGACTGCTTGTATGGCCTTCTCGCCAAGGTAGCGGGCTTCCATTTGCTTGCCGCGATAGGCGATGCCTTTTTCTGCCCACCATCTGGGCTTCGCACTGCTGATGACCGGCCAAACAAGTCGGAGCCCGTGATAGATGGCGGCGACGGCCTTCTTGCCGTAATACCGGGCAGAGATGTCTTGGCCGCCGAGCCTCATGGTGCCAGGGGTGCAAACGGTTATCTTCGCTTCCTTGCCCGTGGCAGATTGGGCTAAACGCCAAACGAGCCGCGAGCCGTGATAAACAGCATCAACGGCTCGCTCACCGATGTATCGTGCAAGCAACTGCTTGCCATTGAGTTTTATCATTCTTCGAGGATATTATACCATGTGTCAGCGTCTACGGTGCCGGCATAAACCAACGAGTCATATTCCGACTGGGTAAGAGCCACCATCTTCACCTGGCTCTTCTGCAACGACAACACGGTTGCGGAGACGTTGGTGAGGGTTGTCTCTATCTTCTTGTCGGCTGTTTGGCGTGCGGTTGCCTCAGCGTCGATGTTGCTCTGCAAGCCGGAGACGGTGTCGGCGGCTGCTTGGGCTTGCTCGGCATAGGTCTGCATCTGTGTAAGAGACGTTGTGGGCGAACCGACGACGGCGAGGCTGGCGGTGATGGTGTCAGTGGGGGTATAAGCGTCGGACGACTTTTCGACAATCTCGATAATCTCGCCGGGGCCGGCATACCATCGCCACTCCTTGCCGAGCTTATCCTTGCCTTTTACCTCCAGGCCATAAAGACCTGCGGCGATGTCGGCGGGGAAGTTGATGTTGATGGTCGAGCCTGAGACGGTAAAGGTCGTCAGGGAGATGTATGCGCCAACGGTGGGATAGAGAGCCACGGCGATGTCTGTGGCGGTGGAGAGGTCATATTCCTCGTATGTCAGTTTACCGGCTACGGCGACGGGATGCTGAAGCTGAACGGAAAGCGTAAATTCATTACCCTGTGTTACACGGGTGATGGCAGAGTCTTTACTGTTGTAATTCATCTTTGCAAAGTATTGAGTTTCTGCTTTTCGGCGTTAAGGGCGGATAGGTTTACTACATAAAAACCGCACTACCTTCACAGGCGGTGCGGTCGAAAAAAGGTAACTAATACAAAATTAACGTCTTAAACACATAAACACTTATCATTATGATGCTTCGCTGTTGACTCTTCCGCTGAAGATGTCAAAGCCCCGGAGAGCCATAAGCAAAGCTATCCAGTTGTCTATCTTTGATGTTTGCGTGCGCTTCCGCGGCTTGCGGTTTTCCATGCCGTCGGTGCTGGTGTCGAGCACCATGTTGCCGGCTTCCCATGACCACAGGGGCGAGGCGGAGAAGTGTATCAGCGGCGGGTCGTTTTTCACCATGTAATCCATTTCCATTACCAATGGGTTGAACGTTGCATAATTCTGACGGCAAGGGAGCACCGACTGCTTGGGGTCAACGGCCTGGCCTCGCTTGCCCATCGCATAGAAGATGTAGGACTCCAGCGCATTGATGGGCGTGCGCGACTTGTATGGGTCGTAGAGGAAGAGCAAGAGCGACACGCCTTTATCCTCGAAGAGACTGGCGATGCGGTTTACCGGGAGCTCGGGTGCAAGGGTTTCGCCAGGCGACACGTGGAGCCAACCGTCGGCTATCCACTGTTGGTAGATGTCGCGCATGGCTGCTGTTTGCAACGAATGTTCGCTGATCCAAGCGTCGCAGTCGGCGAAAAAAGCACCCGTGGCCTTGTTGTAGGCCAGGAACGACAGGGCGTGCAGGTCGTCACCGAGGGAGAAGTCCATGCCGGCGAAGGCCACCCAATCGTGTGCGTCGGTGCAATCGTCGATGCGGCGGGGCACTTGTAGCCGTCGTATCTGCTCGGGCGAAATCCACTCTTGCACGCTGTCGGTGCGATAGACATTCATATACTTCGGCACAAACTCCGTGATGTAGGTCGGGTCGAGACGGACACGGGCTGCTCCATCATCATAAAACGTCTGTTGCACAATCTTGCCGAGCATGGGATTAACCTTCTGGCGAACGGTGTGCGAGGTGAGCAACGTCTCCTCGTCTCGTTCCCAAACGTCGGGCTCCAAGAGGAAGCCCATGGTGCGGTCGGTGGGCGTGCGAAGGATGGGATGGGGCGAGCGGATGGAACCCGTGTCGTCGTAGTCCTCCAACAATCTGTGCAGTCCGTCGAGCTTGTCCTGGAAGGGGCCCTCACCGTTGCAACCGGCGGTGGTGGTATAGAAACTCAACGGTTCGCGGCGGGGGCCCATCGACGATTGAACAACATCGACAAGACTTTTCATGTCGTTGTGGTCTTTTACCCAGGCGGCCGAGCCATACTCGTCGGCACAAAGTAGTTGCGCCTGAAGTCCGTCCTTGGTCTTGCCTCCAGCCGACAGCGGCTTGATGACGGTGGAGCGCACATCGCGATAGATAGGCTTCCAGTCGCATCCGGTAGCGGTGATGTGCATGCGGTGCATGGTGTCGAGCTGGCGGAGCATCGCCACCGTGCGGCCGAAGAGGATTTTCGACTGCTCCGATGCGTTGGCAAGGCAATAGATCTCGGCGTTGTGGTCTTCAAGCAGGAAAAACACAACCTGAATAAATGCGGCAAGGCCAGTCTTGTCTGTCTTACGTGGCATATAACAGGTGTAGTCGGTGCAGAGGCGGCGGTTGTCGTAGATGTCGCCGTCGATGATGGTCTCCGTGGGCGACAGGTCGCGGCTTCCTGCCTTGTAGCCCGTGGGGACAAGGCAACGGAAGCCGAAGACGCTGGCGAGAATGAACACCTGGAAGGGCTCCCAGCGATAGAATGTTAGTCCGCTATTGCTGGGACACTTGATGCCGCCTCGTTGATGTCGCCAGATGCCGTGCTCGTCCTTCGCCCACTCGCCCTCACGCAAGCGGATGACTTGCCTGACTTTCCTTGCGTCGAAGTCGTAGCGATGGAAGTTGGCGACAAACCGCAAGCCGCCTAATATCTCGTAGTAGTTGTGCTTGGGGTTGATGTCGCCGTCTTCTTCATTGCCAGCGGCCAGGGCGACAAGGTAGGCGGCCAGGCGCACGTCGATGTCGGCCAGGCGTTGCAGCAGGCGGTCGTCGAGCAGGTTGTGCAATTTTTGCACAGCCTGGCGTTTCTTGTCTTTTGGTGTGTCTTCGTTCATATTGTCGATTTTAATCCATTGCAGAGACAAACTTGATGCCGTAGCGTTTGGCCAGTATTGCCTCGCAGTAGTCGCCGCGGCGTGTCTGCTCGTCGTAGTAGAGCGTTGGCGTTAGGGAGTCCATGCAGAAGTAGTTGCGGCGGTAACACGCATTATACATAGCGTGCGCAGTCTTCTTGGGTACCATGCAGATGCGGATGTTGGTCTTCCGTGTCATCCCTGACATGAGCCGAAAACGCTCCATGCGATAGGTGCGTGCGCGCTTTATCTGACCGTTGACATAGCTTTCTCTCGTCCTGGCTGACTGGCTTGCCGCTCTCGCTTTCTTCCTTAGTCGCGTGACGGTTGCCGCATCGTGGCGGACACCGCGACGCTGCGCCCAGTGCGAGATGGTCGTTTGCTTTGCGCCCATCATCTGGGCCACCTCTTGGGCGGAATGGGTGACGTAAAATTCCATCGCACGCCGACGGAAGTCTTCGGAGTAACATGTGTAACTTGCTGGTACCCTATCCGTGTTGCGCCAATAGGATATTACAGATGGGGTGACACCGAACATCTTGGCGAGCTCCTTGCGTGTCATGTCGCTGTGTGCCCGAATGTAGGCGATGTTGTCGGGTGATAGTTTGCCTGGCCTCATAATTACCTCCCCGTGCTTCCATAGCCTCCTTCACCGCGGTCAGTGGCCGACAATTCGTCGGCTTCGACCATCTCGAC
>CAVGQN010000101.1:0-4905 GCA_963631395.1 bacterium | reverse complement strand
AGGCACCAATCAAGAAATCTTTTTCTCATGGTTTTTTTGTTATTGTTAGTAATTAGATTTGTTGTTTGAACCTCATGGTGTTTAGATTTGGGGCGCAGAAGGTTCTGCTGGCGCAGGTCCTCTCGCTTGGCGCAAAAGGTTCTGCTGGCGCAGGTCCTCTGCTTCTAACGTTTAAGGTTCGGGTGCAAAGGTATCGGGTTATTTTCTCTCGGTTGTTACGTTTTGTTTCCAATATGCAACAATTTGTGCGAAAGCCCCATTTTGTGGCTTCTTTTGCGCTTTCCGCCCATTTCGTAGTGTCTTGGGGGTGGTGTCCTGGGGCGATGGAATGTACCGGGCCATGCGGAATGTCCGATGTGAAAAACGAGGCCGGGCCAGCAGGCTAACGCCCCGAAATCAGGCCGACTCATCAGATTTTTGCCCGAACGTTTGGCCGGTCCGGATTTTTTGCATACCTTTGTGCGTTCTCAACCCGGAACACACATCATAAAACAATAATACGTAATGGACAAGAACTGGTTGACAGTAGAAGACACAGAGTATGGCAAAATACTCACCGAGTGTTCAGATGACGCAGAAGGAAAAATAATAATTCCCGATGGCGTTACGAAGATTGGAGATTTGGCATTTGTGGGGTGCGCGAACGTGAAATCCATTCAGATACCCGACAGTGTCACTGAAATCGGATATAGTGCGTTTTGCCATTGCACCGGTTTAACGATGCTTGAGATTCCCGACAGCGTTACGGAAATCGGAGACCGTGCGTTCATGGGCTGCACGCAAATGTCTTCGATAAAGATTTCCAACAACGTTACGGCCATTGGGGGCGAAACATTCGCTAAATGCATCAGTCTGACATCGGTAACATTGCCCTCCAGCGTTGCCGACATCTGCTGTACGGCTTTCCATGATTGCCCTCCTTCAATCGTGATTAAAATGTCTCACAACGCCCCCTATGTGATAAATATTTCCGGTGGCGACATGAAAATCACGCGCCGCTAACCGTGCGTGGGCTAGACCGGACGCCACTTGCAACCCCGGTCTTCGTATGCCTGAGACACGATGGCATCTGATTCACACCGGGTTAATCCCCACTTGTCGGCTGTGTTTGCCCGTCTGCTCCACGGCCGGAGTGCCGGGGTGTCCGTAAAGAGTGTTTCCGTTCACATGAGCAGAACCAAGCTCGCTTGAGTTATGCCATGACGAGAAAACGAACTTGCCAAAGAGCTTTTTCGTTAATGACCTTTGGCCTGCCGGCGGGCCATTTGCCGGATTGCTCCTCTTTAGGAGCATCGGGCGGGCCGTGTGAGTCGTCGACGTTGGGGTGGTATTTGCAGCCCAACTGGATTTTTTTTGAAACTCAACTGGATTTTTTTGAAACCCAACTGGGCAGCATTTTCTTCCTTATCTGGGCTCCGCGCTGCCCCTTTCGTTTCTCCTTCTCTACGCGTTGCCTCTTCGATTCACCCCTCATCGTCGAATCACGGCGCAAAGATAGGGCGGATTTTCGTAGCCTGGCGCACTATCACAACTGTCACAACCGGTCTATGATCCGGGTTAAGGCTTAGTAGGAGAAAAGGCTCAAACCTTCCCTTGCCGGTCCTGCCTTCCTTTTCCCTCAAGGCCCATTGTCTTTTATTGCTGAGAGAAGGAGAGCAACGCATTCGTGCGAGTCTGAATCAAATTGGCTTTGACTCAATGAGACCTCGGATTTGCTTGAAATCGGTGGAAATCTGCCCCAAAGAGGACTTTTCCATCGGTTTCTAGCAAATTCTTTTGACGGAGTGGTCCGAAATAGAATGATTTTGCGTATTTTCGCACAACAGAAACGTAATTTTAACGCAAAAGAAATACCAATATGAAGAAGACAGTCCTACTTGTCCTTGCTTTGGCTTCCGCTTTGTCGGTACAAGCCCAGACGGCACGGGAGGAAATTGACGAGAACCCCTTGCGTGCCGGAGGCAACTACCTGGCCTATCTCGACCCCGTGAAGCCCCTGACAAAGGCGCCCCGCGGATACGAACCGTTCTATATCAGCCACTATGGGCGGCACGGCTCGCGCTGGTTGCTCTCCGACGGCGACTATACAGGTCCGATGCGTGTGCTGGAGAAGGCCTCACGCTACGGCAAGTTGACACCGAAGGGCGAGCAGGTGTTGCAGGATTTGCAGGCCTTCTATCCGACTACCCGCCAGCGCCTGGGCGACCTGACCACAGTGGGCGAGCGTCAGCACCACCAGATAGCGCAGCGCATGACGCAGCGGTTCCCCAGCGTCTTTGACGGCACGCCCGAGGTAGATGCACGCAGCACTGTCGTGATACGCAGCATCCTCAGCATGACGGCGGAGTGTGAGGAGATTATGGCCTACAATCCGCAGACGCGTATGCACAACGACGTCAGCGAAAGCCTGCAGTACTATCTCAATCAGGGTTGGAGCGGCGAGGTGGCGCGGCAGGGCCATAGCGGTGTGCGCCGCGACGCCGTAGCTAAAGCCAAGCATGAGTATACTCACCCGGAGCGCTTCTGCACGGTGCTCTTCAACGATCCCCAGTATGTGCGCGACAGTGTCAATGCCGGCAGTCTGATGCGCCACATCTTTGACTTGGCCACCAATATGCAGAGCCACGATACGGACATCGACTGGATGGACCTCTTCACCAAAGATGAAATCTACGACCTTTGGCAGATCAAGAACATCGACTGGTATCTGGGCTACGGCCCCGCACCTCAGACGGGTGGCGTGATGCCCTTCAGCCAGAGGAACTTGTTGCGCAACATTCTGGCCACCGCCGACACGATTGTCGGCAAGAAGGACTGGAATGGTGCTACGCTCCGCTTCGGCCATGAGGTCTGCGTGATGCCGCTGGCCTGTCTGCTTGAACTCGACAGTTGCGGTCGCCAAGTCGACGACCTCCGCACACTCGACCAAAAGTGGGTCAACTACCGCATCTATCCTATGGCCTGCAATGTGCAGCTGGTCTTCTACCGCCCCAAGAACGGTAAGGGTGACATTCTCCTCAAGGTGCTCCTCAACGAGAACGAAGCCACTTTGCCCCTCCCCACCGACCAGTATCCCTACTACAAGTGGAGCGACTTCAAGCAGTATTTCGAAAAGAAACTCTCCGACTTCGATGCCCGTTGGGCCAAGCCGTGAGGTGTTCCCTTGACCCAAAATCACTCCAATTCCATAAATATTGCAATATTTGTGGATTCTATTCCAAAAATATCATGATATTTTTGGATTTGGGCCAAGAAATGCATAACTTTGCACGCGATATTGATATTCAAAGCAAAAACGGAGAAAGGGGAACAACGAAGAATGATAGAGCGTATCTTACAAGAGCAGATTGCTGCCCGCATAGGACAAGGCAAGGCCATCATAATATTGGGGGCTCGCCAAGTGGGCAAGACTACGATGTTGCGTCAGATGTATGGTGACAACGCTGATGTGGTATGGCTGAACGGAGACGAGCAGGATGTGCGCAGTATGATGGCCAACGCATCGTCCACTCTCCTACGTGCCGTGATAGGCAAAAAGACCATCGTCGTGATTGATGAGGCGCAGCGCATCGAAGACATCGGCTTGAAGTTGAAACTCATCATAGACAACATGCCCGAGGTGCAAGTTGTGGTCACTGGCAGTTCTTCGCTTGACTTGGCGAACAAGACAAATGAGCCCCTAACTGGCCGTAAGTGGGAATATAAGATGTTCCCGTTGTCTTTTAGCGAACTTGTGGCACACGGGGGACTGCTCGAAGAGAAGCGTCTGTTGCCTATTCGGCTTGTGTATGGCAACTACCCCGATGTGGTAGTTCGTGCAGGTGATGAAAGAAGGACTCTCAGCGAGTTAGCCGACAGCTACCTGTATCGAGATATCCTGACATTTGACAGAATAAAGAAAAGCGAAAAGCTTGTCAAACTGTTGCAGGCATTGGCTTTGCGGATGGGGTCGGAGGTGTCGTACAACGAATTGTCGCAGACTTGCGGACTCGACCCAAAGACAGTCGACAGCTATGTGAACGTTTTGGAGCAGTCATTTATCATCTTTCGTCTTGGCTCATATAGCCGTAATCTTCGCAATGAGTTGAAGTTTGCCCGTAAAATTTATTTCTGGGATTGTGGTATTCGCAATGCCATCATTGGCAACTTCCAGTCGGTCGATACACGCAGCGATGTGGGTGCTTTGTTCGAGAATTATATCATATCTGAGCGCCTTAAGAAACTCCACTATGAAAAGTCGTATGCCAAGGCATATTTTTGGCGTACAGCAGCCCGGCAGGAGATAGACTACATAGAGGAGATGGATGGCCGTCTCTCTTCCTACGAGATAAAATGGAACCCGCGCCGTCATCCTTCTGCTCCTTTGACCTGGACGCGAGACTATCCAGATGCCTCGTTTGAGGTTATCACAAGAGACAATTACGAGGCAATGCTAATGTGAGGGGCATCCATTGAGTAAAACTAGACAGAGAGTTGTCTCTTGAAAAACATTCAAGCCCAAGACGTGTCCGTGACCGGAGCACCCTTGGGCTTGATTCGTAGACTCAAAGCGATGGAGTTAGCACTCCTTTAGACTTTTGGGAACATATCCGAGGTATTCATCGGCTTCTTTGATGACTTCGTCTTTTGTCATTTCGCCTTTTGCCAACTTTTGCAGCATAAAATTGGTTAAAGCCCGTTCGCGATTTTTGTAGCGCTTTTCCTTATCTTCTTGGGGCTTATAGCACTCGTCGCAAAGGATGAATCTCAGTTCTGCATTCAAGTAGATCTGACCATTGTCATCTTCTTTGTGTTTCAACCCAATACGTGTGTCTGTAAAGACATTATGGTCATTGTTGTAGTCCTTGACAGTGACTTCAACATCTCCAAGTTTCTTCTCAGACCATCCCGTCTTGGCGCAGATGG
>CAVGQN010000100.1:0-5097 GCA_963631395.1 bacterium | reverse complement strand
AGCAGAACCAAGCTTGCTTGGGTTATGCCATGGCGAGAAAATGAGCACGAAGTGAACTTAGTGTTTAGAATCTGGAATTGAACCCAGAACCCCTTTGCACATAAACAATAACGGCAAGGAAAGCGTTTTATTTCTTTCCTTGCCGTTTTTTTTCGTTGAGCTGAGGGTTAGCGGATTTCTGTGCCTTGTGTCTTCCATTTCCAGAACCCGTAGACCGACGAACCGGTGTAGAAGAGGTAGAGAAGGATGGTCGGCAACATGTCGCCGTCTACGCTCCGGACGTAGTAGAGATAGACGGAGAAGAGGTTGGCCAGGAACCACACGCCCCATACCTCGATGACTTTGCGCCCCAATATCCAGGTGCCGATGATATTCATCGTGGTGTTGAGCGCATCTTTACCCGGGACGGGAGAGTCGGTCAGACCACGGAGCAACAGATAAATGGTCGCATAGACAGTGCAAAACACCGCGATGACCTGAATCCACTCCTTTCGATAGAGCCTGCGGTACACGATGGCTTCTTTCTTCGCTTCGGCCGTTACGTTTCCTTTGGCATTTGCACTTCCCGTGCCGCTTTTGGCTGCCGTTTGACTAGGCTTCAGCCATTGGAGCAGTCCCCAGATGCTGATGCAGACATTGAACGTCGAGAATCCTACATCGGCATATAGTTTTTTGTGGAAGTAGATGCTGATGTAGATGCAGGAGCACAGGATGGAGAAAATCCACATGGCAGGCTTCTGCTTGAACTCCAGCCAAAGGTAGAGGAAACTGACGGCCAGGCCGACGTATCCGAGCAGGGTGAATAGGTCCATGGCCGCGTCAGAATCTTACAGTGATGCTGCCGGAGAAGGTTCTGCCGGCCTGCGGAATGTAGCCAATCTCGGTGTAGCGGTTGTCGTTGGTATGGCCTCCGCTCGGATAGATGGCGGAATAGACCCACCCGGAAGCGGCATAGTGGCGGTCGAACACGTTGTTGGCAGTGAGGCTGAAGACGATGTTGCGGATGCCACGACGTATGGGCAACGTATAGCTGAGATAGACGTTGCTGGTCGAGTAGCAAGGCAGCGAACGGCTGTCGCTCTCGGTGTTGTCGAGATACTGCTTGGACACGAAGTTGGTGTGCCATGTGCCTTCAAATCCGGCCTTGTGCAGGGTGACAAATCCGTTGAGGATGGTGGAAGGCGAGAAGGCCAGGGTAGAGTTGTCGTAGTGGATGATGTCAAATCCGTCACCGTCGTAAGCGTTGCCGTTGGCATCGGTATTGCTCTCCCAGTCATCCCAGTTTTCGGCATATTCGTCAAAGTCTTTGATGACGTTCTTGCTGAGGGCGGCATTGCCTTCGACCGTCAACCAGTGCAGTGGACTCCATGAGGCGGCAATCTCGATGCCGGTGCGGTAGGACTTGTCAATGTTGGTGGTCAGCGACTCGCCGATGTCGCTCTTTGCTCCGGTCTGTACGAACTGGTCTTTGTAGTCCATGAAATAGGCGGTGAGGCTGATATCCCATGTCCTATGGTCGCCGAAACCGATGCCGGCTTCGTAATCCAACAATTGCTCGGCCGTTGGGGCAGGATAATTGCCGTTGTCGGTGAAGTTGTTGCGCTCCGGTTCGCGGTGACTCATGGCTACCGAGGCAAAGGCGTTCATGAACCTGTTGTGCCAGGTTAGTCCGGCCTTGGGGTTGAAGAAATTGTACTGCTTGTCGATGTCGAGCACGTGGTTCTCGTACAGTCCGGCGTCGTTTTTCTTAAACTTGTCGTTGATGCCGTCTGTCGTGTAATTGACAAAGCGATACTGCACGTCGGCAAAGGCTTCCCACTGCTCGCTGATGGTGTATGAACCTTTGACGAAGACACTGCCGTCCAGTTTGTTGGCATCGCTATCGTAGTACTTGTAGTTCTTGCCGTTGCGTATCGCTGCATTGAGCTCTTCGTCGGCGATATAAGTGAGGTAACCGAAGTGGTTGGATATAAAGTCCTGGACTGAAAGTCCGCCGGTGAGGTTGAGCGCACCGTTTTTGTAGTTGGCATTCCAGACGAGACCGAAGCAGTCCTGGGTGAGACCTTTCTTGCGGACGAAATCGGTCTTCTTCAGCATGCTACCGTCGGAAAGGGTGAAGTCGTTCAGTCCGAATTTGCCGAGTTTGTTGTTGCTGCGGAACTCCTTGTAGTAACCGTAGCCGTGGGTGTAGTGCAGCGAACCGGCAGTGCTCCACTGGTCGTTGATCTTCCAGGCCAGCGACAGGATGTTGCGGTTCTGCCAGAAGTTGTCGGTCGTCTGTGGCCAGTAGCTGCCGTCGCGCATCTGATAACGCTGGGTCTGCAGGTTCTCGTATTGCCCTGTCTGCTCATTGTAGTCGTAAGAGAGGCTTTCGTATAGGCTGTTGTATTTGGCCAATCCGGCTTTGTAGAAGTCCTTGAACGAATGGAACTGGCTGGCCATCCCGTAGTTGCCGTCGAGCAAGTCGCCTGTGTCCAGTCCGTTCCAGGCCTGTCCGGTCTTCTCGAAGTTGCCGAAATTCTTGTAGCGTACCACGAAGTCGTTGCCCAAATAGGTGAGGCCCCCGTAGTAAGAGCCGCTGCGTCCGGATGTGCCGTGGATGTATCCGTCGGTGTTGGTCTCGTGGTAAGCACCGTCGAAAATCCAGTGCTTGCCCATCAGACCGGTCGAGAAGTTGCCGCCTACGTTGAACGTGTTGTAGCTGCCATAACTACCGGAGAGTTCGCCGCCGGCCTCGGTGTCAGGTGCTTTGCTTGTCAGGGCTATTGTTCCGCCGAAAGCGCCATCACCATTGGTCGAACTGCCTACACCGCGCTGTATCTGAACATTGCCCAGCAGAGCGCCGTAGCTGTTCATGTTGGCCCAGAAGACACACTGGTCTTCAGGAGAGTTGAGAGGCACACCGTCTAGGGTGACATTGATTCGGCTGTCGCCGGCACCGCGGATGCGCATATAGGATGTGCCCGTGCCTAGTCCGTTCTCGCCCCAAGCTACGATGCCTGGTGTGCGTGAGAACAGCATAGGCAGTTCGCGGCCGCTGCGTGAGAACTCGCTGAGTTCCTTCTTGTCGACATTGCTTTTGGCAAACGGGGCATTCTTCTGTGCCTTAATCCCCTGTACCACCACTTCGTTCAGTTCCTCCATACGGAGTGAATCATGAACATCGGCAACGGCCTCGGCCAACAGGGTGCTGGCACTTAACATACTCATTGCCGACATAAACAATACCTTTTTCATACTTGAAAAATGTTTAAGTATAACAACAAGACAAAAACATGGGGGATATTCCGTCCCTTGGCAGCATTACCTGCCCAGGTTCTATGGGTCTAATCTCAGCTGGACTGTCTTTTGTCCAGCACCCCAAGCCATCCGTCAACGGACGGCATTCAAAATTCGGGCGCAAAGTTAAAGCCTTTCTCTGTATTTTCCAATTTTTTACGCTCATTTTTTTGTATTTTGCAAAAAAACATATAACTTTGCGGAGTCATAAGGACACTCTTCTTGCAAAAAGTAGCTAGAGGGGACGTCTGCACTCTTATATAATAATGTACGCGCGAGAGGTTATGGATATTCAATTGAAATGTATCGAAAGCGAAATGGCATTGTTTCGGGAGACGTTCGGCAAAATGCTCCGGACCCGAGTGCCTTTGGCTGACAATGTAATCCGCTATTTTTTGGACCGGAAGGGCAAACAGCTTCGTCCTATGCTGACGATTCTTTCGGCCAAAGTGTTGACAAATGAAATCACAGACGAGACAATCTATGGAGCTGTCGCTGTCGAACTGCTGCACAATGCTTCTCTGATGCATGACGATGTGGTCGACAACAGCGGGGAGCGTCACGGCTCGGCTACCATCAACCGAATCTGGGACAATCGCGTGGCTGTCCTGACCGGTGATTTCTTTTTGGCCAAATGCCTTATCTGTAGCAATGCCACTAATTCGATGGAGGTGTCGCTCATTCTTGGACAAATGGTGACGTCCCTTGTCGAGGGCGAATTGGAACAATTGTCCAATGCGCGTTCGCACCTGATGAGTGAGGAAGCTTATTTCAGTGTCATCTCGGGCAAGACGGCCTCTCTCTTCTCGGCATGTATGCGTATTGGTGCACATTCCGTCAAAGCGACACCGGAACAGGTGCAGAAGTTGGGCCTAGTGGGAGAGAAGATAGGCTTGATTTTCCAGATTAGGGATGATATCTTCGATTACTTCCCTTCTACGTCCGAGGTGGGTAAACCTACCGGACACGATATTCAGGAGGGAAAGGTGACATTGCCGCTCCTATATGCACTGCAACAGGCCCCTTCGGACCAAAGTCAACGTATGCGGGCGATTTTGTCCAACAACAGAGATCTGACGGAAGAGGAGATTTCGACCTTGATAGACTTCGCCAAGCAGATGGGCGGTATCGAGTACGCACAGGCGAGAATGAAGAATATTGCTTTCGAGGCAAAACAACTGCTTCTCGATTTTCCTGCCGGACCTTGTCTGGATGCTTTGATGGGCCTAGTAGACTATTTTATCGAGAGGAATCACTGAATTTGCAATCCGGACATTGTAAATGACGTTCTGAGACCGGCAAAAAAGGGCCAAAAATGGGGTGATTTCAACTTTTTTCAAAAAAAGTGATGAAAAAATTTGGAGGGTATTCAAAAACTCCCTACCTTTGCACCCGCTAAAAGAGAAATAGCAAACAGATGCAAGTCTCGAATGCAAAAGCCCTTTTGGTGAACTTCTCGGGGTGTAGCGCAGTCCGGTTAGCGCACCTGCTTTGGGAGCAGGGGGTCCCAGGTTCGAATCCTGGTACCCCGACGACAAACAGGAAGGCGACACCTTCGAAGACGATCTTTGATAAGACATTGCGAAAGTAAATATACAATGGCTCCGTAGCTCAACTGAATAGAGCATCTGACTACGGATCAGAAGGTTGTGGGTTTGAATCCCGCCGGAGTCACAATTTTATGGATAGTGAGTTCCCGTAAGGTTGCTATTCAATCTTGGGAATCACTATTTTTGTCTAATGACTATTGTTATTAGAATCCTGCTCCAATAGCTCAGTTGGTTAGAGCACATGACTGTTAATCATGGGGTCGTTGGT
>CAVGQN010000099.1:0-5106 GCA_963631395.1 bacterium | reverse complement strand
TTGTAATTGTAATTGCTTTGTTGCGTTCCGCTCGCGTCGTCCATACGGGCCAACCTCCTCGCCCACAGCGAGTTATGCATCATCATTCAGATGGAGCCGATGGTGACGGAGGTCAGAGAGTGACGTTCGCCTGCCTGGCAAGCCTTGCGGCGTCGCGGAGCGAAATGAGTTCGCCGGGCTGCATTTGGGAGCGGTAGATGGGCACCCACGCCGGGCCGAGTTCGTGATACTGGCCCACACGTATGCGCAGATGGGCTTTGCCGTCGTCCCCCACTTCCACTGCTATGCGCTCCAGGTCGTAGTACCCGTCAATCGAGCCGCCGACCATGGGCAGCAGGTAGCGGACGGCCATGAGGTTGATGGCGGGCACGCGCTCCATGACGTAGTTGCGGCCCTTGTGGTGGGCAAAAGCCTCGAAGTTGTCGCCGACCTTGCGCACGAGGCAGGTGAGCACGTTGCGCTCGGCGCTGTCGGCAGGCAGAGCCGGTCCGGCGGCCTGTGCGGGGCTGACCTGGGGCAAGACGGCATCGGGCGCGGTGCCCAGTGCGCACGGCTCGACATAGAAGGCCCCTCTCAGTGTGGCGAGCGTCGTTCTTGTAGACCACGATGGCGCGGTATATCCACACGGCGAACTTGTACACGAAGTCCTCCTCCGCCCTGTCCGTGAAGGTGCGTCCCGCCTCGAAGCGCACGATGTCCCGCGGCTCGTACCGGCCGAACACCTTTTCCCTTCCGTCCCGTTCGTCCTTCTTGAGCATCACCTTGGGCAGGATAAAGACGCAGTCGCCCAGCAGGTTATTGTAGTAATAACCAACATAGCGAACCACCACTTTACCCTCCACGCTCTCCAGGACATCGAGGCCCTGCAGTTCGTCGTGGACGTCGGCGGCATCGTACGGATATTCTTCAATCAGGATGCGCATGGCTTATGCGTTTAGTCTTTACGGGGTCAGAGGCTCGAGGCCGAGGTTCTTGAGGAAGAGCTCCACCTTGCCGTCGACCACCTGGGTGCGGCCTTCGCTTACTGTATAGAACTTGTCGAGCGTGATGCCTCCTGCCACCACTACGGGCACGGTCTGCACCTCCACATCCTCCATGGTCGGCTTGTATGCCCCCACGAATGTCGAGTAGTCGGTGTCGGGATGGAACGTGGTGCGTATCACGGCCTTCCCTGCCGTCAGCCTCTTTATCTCGTGCGACTTTCCCGTCCCCGGTGCGCCATAGTAGATTTGCTGGAGAGGAAGATTTGTATTTTTGCAAAGAGATACGCCCTTCGATTTGGCTCCGTTTATGACCATATGGGCCAATATCAACAAGGTAGAATTGTATCCATATTCGAACTTATCTACCTCCGACTTTCCACTCAGTGCATCTCTTGCGTCGGCAGCAGAAGCATCTGGATGCTCCATCACATACCTTTGACATTTCGGACAAAAGCATTCATGTTTTTATGTTTTGCGTTATGCGTTTTATGTTGTCCGACGCAGGGACGTGGGTTGTGTTTGGGTGTGGTGCGATTCGTGCGATTCTTGTTCGAAAGAGCCTCGAAAACCCTGCGGATTCTGACATTTTTCGTGTTTAAAGGTTTTCAAGTCCCCCTTTTCCCGACACCAGGAAGCGTTCCAACAGACTCCTGAGCTGGGCCTCCGAGAGACGGCAGGGACCGACTTGCTCCAGGAGGCGGTATTCGGCCTTGCTTGGGCCGATGACGTATCTCAACACCCTTTCGCCGAGCGTGGCATAGAGATGAAAATTGCCCCGATAGGTCCTCTCGACATGCACGTCGCAGTATAGCGTGCCGCCTACCTCGATGTCGACTCGGGCGCATGGTTCAGAGGTCAAGCCCCAAGCCTGCAGATTGGCCTGGAGCGTGCTCTCTACGGCACCCGTCCACACCTCACCCACACCATACCTTGTGGCCAAAGTCCTGAAGCCGCCTATGGCGTCGGCCACTCGGGTGATGATGTCCGGAGCCCGGCGTATGCCACACGTCCGGGCCAGGTCAAGTGCGTCCTGGAGCGTATGGCCTGACAACTTGCCGCACATGGACAGGCAATGGCGCGTCTCGGGCAGGAAGCCTCCCGTGTCGAAAATGTAGGTCATGTCGTAGGCCGGTGCCAGGCGCCATCGCCCCTGCTCGTCCATGAGGAACGAAAAGTTCTTGTTGTGGTCGTCAGTGTTGTTGGCCAAAATGTTGAACACCATACGCCGGAAGACCTCCTCCTGCGCCTGTTCGGGCAAGCGCATCTTGCGGCACACCATCAGCAGCTGCTCGTAGCTGTCGGCCTCAGGGTATAGTGCTGCAAGGGTCTGCATGTGCAGTTTGCGGCCTTCCTCCCTATCGAAGCGCCGCGTGACAAAGTGCTTCTCGCCCGCCACGTCGAGCAGCCGGCACGGCATCATGTCTATGCCGGAAGCCGTAGCCATGGCGTAGTAGGTCATCTCGAGCTCGGCCGTAGTGCGCGCGGGGTCGCCGAACTTCAGGATGCAGTAGTCGTAGCCCTCCACGCCGCCGATTTGTCCGGAACGTATCTCGCCCGTCAGGGGGTGTATGGCCACTATGGCTTTGGGCTGACGTCCGCCGGCTGATGTGCCAACGGCTATCAGCGACTGCATGGTCAGCGACTCGTCGGGGTGTATCGTGACGCTTTCTCTCTCCCGGTAGATGCGCCGGGCCAGTTCGGTCAAGGCCTGAAGATGCAGCACCTCGTCATGCCTGGCTCCCGACGTCTCGGGCTCAAACTCCAGGGCTCCCATACCCCGTCGGCCGATAAAGGCCAGGAGGTCGAGCGGCGTAATCTCCCCTCCCTTTATGCCCTGCTCCACGCGCCAGCACTCGAAGACCTGGTTGCCCCAGGCATCGGGCAGGGAGTCGGCCAGGAAAGGCGGAAGCCGACGATAGATTTTGGTCTCCCGGTCTCCCCATATAGGGCGGCGACTCGCGGGACTCGCGATGGAAGCGAGGAGCGGAAAAGCGTCCGGCCCGCCGCGCAGGAAGTCCTGACTATACTCGAAGTAACTCAGACCGCGCCGGCTGTCCCACGAGAGACGGCCTACCTCCCTGCCCCAAAGCAGGACCTTGAGCACAGAGGTTATCATAGCGACTTGTGTCTGATGCGTTGCACTTTCTTTCCATTACGCACCAGGTAGGCCGACTCGGGCAATTCGGGCAACAGCTCGTCCAGCACGTCCAGACACCCGATGGCCCTGAGCAGCGCCAGGAAGGTGCCAAGCGAGACGTTGGCCGCCTTGCCGTGCTCGAATTTGTGGATGGTACCTACCGCCACGCCCGCCTGCCCGGACACCTCAAGCTGCGTCAGCGCCGAACGCAGACGATAGTCCCTGAACCTCTGCCCCAGCATCTCCACCAGCTCCGGAGTGGAATATTCGTAATAGTCTTTCATAGGTCAACTTCTTTGTTTAAATGCTCGCAAACGATAAGTTATCAACATATTCCAGCCTTAACTTGCCGTTTGCGATTAGTTATCTGCGCGCAAAAGTACGCAACTTTTTTGAATAAAAAAAAAGAAAAAACGATTTTTTTCACTTTCGCATGCAAAAATAAGCAGTACCGACACATTATCGGTGTGTAAAGGCAAAGTCCGCCATAGCGAGGCAAAAATAATTTTATCCCCTTTTGTGCGCAAAGATTTGGTAGTTTCGCGGAAATTGCGTACCTTTGCGGCCGATTACGAAACCTCACACCCACTCACGATATGCTCACAGAGAAACAACAGAAAGCGGCAGCGGCAGCCTTCGCCCAAAGGTGGCAGGGACGCGGATACGAGAAGGGCGAAAGCCAGAGTTTCTGGCTGGACCTGCTGGGGAGCGTCTACGGCGTGGAGCAGCCCACCGAGTACGTGCGCTTCGAGCAGCAGGTGATGCTCGACCACACCTCGTTTGTCGACGCCGTCATACCCTCCACACACGTCCTCATCGAGCAGAAGTCGCTCGGCAAGGACCTGCGCCAACCCATCCGCCAGAGCGACGGCACGCTGCTCAAGCCCATCGAGCAGGCGCAGCGCTACAGCGGCCACATGTCCTACTCCGAGCGCCCGCGGTGGATTGTGGTCTGCAACTTCGCCGAGTGGGACGTCTACGACCTGGAGCATCCGCACGACGCCCCGCAGCACATCCTGCTTACCAACCTCGAGCAGGAGTACTACCGCCTGCAGTTCCTCACCGACTCGCGCAGCGACCACATACGCGCGGAGGAGAAGGTGAGCGTCGAGGCGGGAGGCTACGTGGCGCAAATCTACAACGCCCTGCTGCCCGCCTACGGGCCCGAGCCCACGGCGGAGCAGGAGGAGCGCATCCGGCAGACGGCCCAGGACATACTCGACGCCATGGCGCAGGAGCCCGACTCGTCGCTCGCCGACCTCTACGACCCCGCGCTGATGCCCCCGCACTGCTCTAGGCGCACCGCCGGAACGACCGCGCCGTGATGGACGCCTACGGCTTCAGCACCCATCAGTGTGCCAAGCAACAAGAGTGAGAAAGCCAGCCTGGCCCCGGGCGACTTCGTGGCCGCCTGGCTGCGCTGCTCCGCCCACGAGCACGAGGGCCGCTACTACCAGGATGTGCTGGCCTCGGAAATTGTCAAACTCTAAATCTTGACACACTTATTGTAAAAACACAATTCTTAATCTGAGTGGAAGCGGCGGAGAATATTCCATGGTAAAGCGCGCAACATTCCAACGTTTCTCCTCGCAAAACTACTCAATTATGAAAACTAACAACAAAAAAAGGAACCACGAATCAGTCGAATCTGACGAATTGTTTTGTAGAGAACATGAATCTCACGAATAACACGAATACGTTACGGACCGTAGTTTTATTAATCCGCGGAACAAAAACGTGTTGCGTTTTACGTTGCCATCCGGACCGTGGTTTTAAATTATCCGCGGAACTTAAACGGAAATTAAACGGAAATTTGTCATCCGGACCGTGGGATAATAACGAACACGGAACACACGGAACGAACGGAAATCGTTACGAGACATATTGTATTCGTGTGATTCGTCAGATTCGTGTTCACTTCGTGCTCATTTTCTCGCCATGGCAAAGCTGAAGCAAGCTTCGCTTTGCTCATCTGGCTTACGAAAA
>CAVGQN010000098.1:0-5163 GCA_963631395.1 bacterium | reverse complement strand
AAGCAAAAATAGGGTTGCGGAAAATCGAACTGTAACGCGTAACGCTGTAACGCCTAACTTGTGCAGCACACGTCTTTTTTTGCGTAAGAAAATCGTAACGCATTGTAAAACAATGATATATATTGTGTCTTTGTTATCAAAACACAAACACTCTACTCCAAATTTCATCTCGTATGGCTTGACTTCCTTGGCTTGTGAGACCCACCCAAGAGCACGTGGGCAGACTTGCCCGGGGGGAGGTGGGTGCGCGTCTACGCGCGCGAGGGCAGGAAACGCAAAACATTTTTCACCCAACACCCAAAACCTTTATAACCCCCGACCACGTTTCAGCGGCCTGTAGCGGGGGTCTGCCAAAAAACGGCCCTTAACTCACCCGTTTTTGACCCTTAACTCGAAAAAAAATTTGGAGGCTATGAAAATTCGCCCTATCTTTGCGCTGCGATTTGACGAGGAGAGGGATGAAGCGGAGGGCAAACGCGGTGTGGGGGCAACGCGGAGAGAAGGTGAAACGGAGGGGCAATTGCGAGTTGGCAACGCGAGGGTGAAGCGTAGTGGGGCAACGCGGAGCCCAGATGAGGACGAAAATGCTGCCCAGTTGGGTTTCAAAAAAAATCCAGTTGAGTTTCAAAAAAAATCCAGTTGGGCTGCAACGTACCCCCCCACATCGGACTCTCCGGCCAGGTGTCCAGCGGGTCAGAACACAAAACCAAATGTGCCTCTCAGCAACAAACGATCTTTGACAATTCGAAACATCATAATCAAGCGGAGTACTTCGCATAAAGTCAACCCAGTGAGTGCATTTCGCCCATTTATCCACTTTGTCATGGCATTTTGTTATGATTTTTGCCCCGCCACGTCCGCCGTCTCGAAAATAATCTGTAAATTTGCAGCATTGAAATCCCGACTGTCCGATGCCGCAACCCGTCGACAACCCGGCCGGACCCGACACTACGCAAGTATGCTTTTTGATCTGCAATCACCATTCCAACCCATGGGCGACCAGCCGGAGGCTATCAGCCAGCTGACAGAAGGTCTCGAACAGGGACTGCCTGCCCAGACGCTGCTCGGCGTGACCGGTTCGGGCAAGACCTTCACCATGGCCAATGTCATTGCGCGGAGCGAACGGCCCACCCTCATCCTGAGCCACAACAAGACGCTCGCCGCACAGCTCTATGCAGAGATGAAAGCCTTCTTCCCGGACAACGCCGTCGAGTATTTCGTGTCGTACTACGACTACTACCAGCCGGAGTCGTACCTGCCCAAGACCGACACCTACATCGAGAAGGACCTCGCCATCAACATGGAGCTCGACCAGCTCAGGCTCTCCGCCACCAACGCTCTGCTGAGCGGACGCAGGGATGTGGTCGTCGTCAGCAGCGTCTCGTGCCTGTACGGCATCGGCAACCCCGAGGACTTCCACGCCAACATGATTCACCTGGAGGTGGGTCAAACCATAGACCGCAACGGACTGCTCCGCGCCCTGCTCAACGCCCAGTACACCCGCAACGACGTGGCCCTGCAGCGCGGCAACTTCCAGGTCAAGGGCGAAACGGTCGACGTCTTCCTCGCCTCGACCGACGTCATAGTCCGCATCGGTTTCTGCTTCGACGAAATCGAGGAGATAAGCACCCTCGACGTCGTCACTGGACACAAGCTGGCCGAGTACGACGAGTACACGATTTCGCCGGCACAGATTTTCACCACCACCCAGGACCGCATCAACAGCGCCATCGACGAGATAACGCTCGACCTCGGGGAGCGCGTCAAGTACTTCGAGGAAACGGGTTTGCCGGAGCGTGCGGAGCGCATCAAGGAACGCGTGACCTACGACATGGAGATGATCAAGGAGGTCGGCTACTGCTCGGGCATCGAAAACTACAGCCGCTACTTCGACCGGCGCAAACCCGGCACGCGACCCTTCTGCCTGCTCGACTATTTCCCCAAGGACTTCCTGCTCATCATCGACGAGAGCCACGTCACCATCCCGCAGATTCACGCCATGTACGGCGGCGACTTCAGCCGCAAGAGCACCCTGGTGGAGTACGGCTTCCGACTGCCCGCCGCCCTCGACAACCGCCCGCTGAGGTTCGACGAGTTCGAGGCGCTCACCCCCACCACCATCTACGTGTCGGCCACGCCCGCCGACTACGAACTGCAGCGCAGCGGAGGCGTCGTCGCCGAGCAGGTCATCCGTCCCACGGGGCTCCTCGACCCGAGCATCGAAGTGCGACCCTCGACCAACCAGGTGGACGACCTCATGGAGGAGATTCAGAAGAACGTCGAAGCCGACGAGCGCACGCTAGTCACGACCTTCACCAAGAAGATGGCCGAAGAGCTGGACGAATACCTGCACAACCACGGCTTCCACTCCTCCTACATACACAGCGACGTCGACACGCTCGACCGCGTCAAGATTCTCGACGAACTGCGCGACGGAAAGCTCGACGTACTGGTGGGCGTGAACCTGCTGCGCGAAGGCCTTGATTTGCCCGAAGTTTCGCTCGTCGCAATACTCGACGCCGACAAGGAAGGCTTCCTCCGCAACGAAAGGGCACTGACGCAGACCGTGGGCCGAGCCGCCCGAAACGTGCACGGACGCGCCATCATGTACGCCGACACCATCACGGGCAGCATGCAGCGGTGCATCGACGAGACCGAACGCCGCAGGATGAAGCAGCTGCACTACAACGAGGAGCACGGCATCACGCCGCAGCAGATAAAGCGCAAGCGCAACACCCTGCTCGACAACGAGGAACTCAAGCAGACGCGCGAGCAGTTTGCGGCCGCCTATCCGACCCAGCCGCAGGCCAAGGGCAAAAACGGCAAGGCGAAAACCGGCATCCCGACACCCGGCCAGGTGGCCGACGGCAGCCAGGTCCAGTATGACAGCATCCCGGTGCTCGAGGCGGAAATCAGCCGCTCGAAGGAGAAGATGCTCGCGGCGGCCAAGGCCCTCGACTTCCTCGAAGCCGCTCACCTGCGCGACTACATCGTGATGCTCGAGGAGCACATCGAACGTCTGAAAGCAAAACAGTAACAGGCTGAGAGCGACACGTACCCGCATTGTGTCGATGTAGGCCCCATTATAAACCAGGCCGTAGGTGAACCCTAACCGAATTGGAGTGACCGAAAGCCACAACACATTTTTACCCGATATGAAGTCTGATATCGAAATTGCAAGAGAGACTAAACTCGAACGCATCGACAGCATCGCCCGCCGGGCAGGCATCAACCCCGAGGACATCTTGCCCTACGGACACTACATCGCCAAAGTACCCCTCTCCTACATCGACGAGGAGAAGGCCCGGCAGAGCAACCTCATCCTGGTCACCAGTATCTCGGCCACCAAAGCCGGCATCGGCAAGACGACCGTATCCATCGGCCTCGACCTCGGCCTCAACAAAATCGGCAAGAAGGCCATCGTCGTGCTGCGCGAACCCTCGCTCGGCCCCTGCTTCGGACTGAAGGGCGGCGCTGCCGGAGGCGGACACGCCCAGGTGCTGCCCATGGAGAAAATCAACCTCCACTTCACCGGCGACTTCCACGCCGTCACTTCGGCCCACAACACGATATGCGCCCTGATGGACAACTACTTCTACCAGCGCCGCAAGGAAATCCCGCCGCTCAAGCAGGTGCTCTGGAAACGTGTGCTCGACGTCAACGACCGCGCCCTGCGCCACATCATCCAGGGTCTGGGCGGTCAGAGCAACGGCATCCCGCAGGAATCGGGCTTCGACATCACCCCCGCCTCCGAAATCATGGCCATACTCTGCCTGGCCACCTCGCGCCAGGACCTCCGCCGCCGCATCGAGAACGTCCTGCTCGGCTACAAGTACGACGGCACTCCCTTCACGGTCAAGGACCTCGGCTGCGCCGGCGCCATCTGCGTCCTGCTCGAGGATGCGCTGATGCCTAACCTCGTGCAGACCACCGAAAATACGCCCGCCATCGTGCACGGCGGCCCGTTTGCCAACATCGCTCACGGCTGCAACACCATCCTGGCCACCAAGCTGGGCATGTCGCTGGCCGACTATACGGTGACGGAAGCCGGATTCGGTGCCGACCTGGGCGCCGAGAAGTTCCTCGACATCAAGTGCCGCAAGGCCGGCCTCTGCCCCAAGCTGACCGTGGTCGTGGCCACCTGCAACGGACTGAAGCTGCACGGAGGCGCCGATGCCGACCACATCAAGGAACCCAACATGGACGCCCTGCGCCGCGGCTTCGCCAACCTGGACCGCCATGTGCGCAACATGCAGGGCTTCGGACAGACCGTGCTCGTGGCCTTCAACCGCTTCGCCAACGACACCGACGAGGAGATTCAGTGCCTCATCGACCACTGCCAGAAGGAACTCGGCGTGCGCTGCGTGATTAACAACGGCTTCCTCGAGGGCGGCGAAGGGGCTACTCAACTGGCTCAGGCCGTCGTCGACGAGATTGCCAACCATCCGTCCAAGCCGCTCCATTTCACCTACGAGGACGACGAGACGCCGGCCCAGAAGATTGAGGCCGTGGCCAAGAAGATTTACGGCGCCAAGTCGGTCACCTTCAGCGAGAAAGCGCAGAAGATGCTGACACTCGTCCACGACTCGGGCCTCGACCGCTACCCCGTCTGCATCGCCAAGACGCAGTACAGCTTCACCCCCGACCCGAAGAAAGTCGGCGCTCCGACGGACTTCAACTTCGACATCGAGGACATCGTCATCAACCAGGGCGCAGAGTTCATCGTCGCCATCGCCGGTCAGATGATGCGCATGCCCGGTCTGCCGAAAGTGCCCGCCGCCGAACATATCGACATCGACGACAACGGCGTCATCTCGGGCCTGAGCTAACACACATTGTGCGGTTTTAACGCACACCGATTGGAAAAACTCCGGCCACGCCATAATCTCTATGGCACGCAAAGCAAAACGATAACCCGAAGCCCCCTTCAAAGAGACTTCGGGTTTTTATTTTACCAATACTTTGGCCAAAAAAAAGACTTTTTCCAAAACACTTTGGGCAATACTTTCCAAAAACTCCTGACTTCGTCAATGCGTCACCCGAATCAGAATTTGTCTGTTGGTAGCCCGAAGAGGGGCTTGACGGCGAGGTGTTTCTTGGTAAGGAACAGGGTCTTCGTGAAGTAAGTGCCGTTCTCAGGCATCCTTATTCTGATTGTTGTTA
>CAVGQN010000097.1:0-5271 GCA_963631395.1 bacterium | reverse complement strand
CGTTTTGCGTTTTACGTTTTGCGTTTTACGTTTTGCGTTTTACGTTTTGCGTTTTGCGTTTTACGTTTTACGTTTTACGTTTTGCGTTATCCTTGTTCGCTTAAAACTCTAAGTTCTAAATTCTAAACTCTAAATTCTAAACTCTAAGCTCTAAATTCTAAGTTCTAAACTTCCTCACGCGCAAGCGAACCAGTCGATGATGCCGCAGAACTGCTCCTGCTCGTCGAGGACGATGAGGGCGTGGATGGAGTTGGAGAGCATGAGGTCGCTGGCGTCCGAAATCTTGTCGTCCACGTGGATGAACTTCGGGTGTCGGCTCATCACGTCCTCGACCTTGAGCTGGAAGAAAGCCTCGCGGTGCTTCTGCATGGCACGGCGCACATCGCCATCGGTGATGATGCCCGCCACGCGCGTAAGTCCGGGGTGCGCGTCGTCGGGAGTGAGCGCCACGACCAGGCCTTTCTTGCCCTCGCTAATCTTGATGATGACATCCGAGAGCATGTCGTCGGGCGACACGCGCCAAGTGTCAATCATGTCGGTCGACATAAAGTCGCGCACACGTCCGAGGAGGCGCTTGCCCAGGCTTCCGCCGGGGTGGAATTGCGCGAAGTCGCTCTCCTTGAAGTCGCGCAGACGTATGAGGGCGCAGGCCAGGGCGTCGCCCATGGCGAGCGTAGCCGTCGTGCTCGAAGTCGGGGCCAGGTTGAGCGGGTCAGCCTCGCGCGTCACCGAGATGTTGAGGTGCACCTTCGAGTATTTGGCCAGGAGCGAATCCGGATTGCCCGAGATGCCGATGATGGGTATCTTGCGCTCCAGCAGCAGGGGCATGAAGCGGAGCAGCTCGTCGGTATTGCCGCTATAGGAGATGGCCATCACCACGTCGCCGGGTGCTATCATGCCCAGGTCGCCGTGATAGGCGTCGAGCGGATTGAGGTAAAACGAAGGCGTACCCGTCGAGGCCAGTGTGGCGGCTATCTTGCTTCCGATGTGGCCCGACTTGCCCACACCCGTCACGATGAGCTTGCCCGAGCAACCCGCTATGAGCTGCACGGCCTGTTCGAACTCCGCTCCCATGCGCGGTATCAGGTCCATGATGGACTGGGCCTCGATCTTGAGGCACTCTATGCCCGTATCGATGATTTGATTCATATTATCTCTCGGTTTTCTTAGGCTTCCGTAGTTTGATTTTCTTTGTTTTGCAAAGCTTGCGGGTTGTCTTTCCGCCGGCTTCTGCTAATCCATTTTTGTTATCCTGTTTTGCAAAGCTTGCGGGTTGTCTTTCCGCCGGCTTCTGCTAATCCATTTTTTGTTATCCTGTTTTGCAAGTCCGCTTGCAAGTTTTTGGTCAAAGCCCCTTCGGACTTCGACGTCAAAGCGCCCCCATGATTCCGGCGTCGAGCGCCCTGCGGATGACGGGTGCCATGTCGTAGTACCTGTACTCGGCCAGACGTCCGCCGAAGATGACGTCCTTCTCGCGGCTTGCGAGGGCTCGGTACTGGCTGGCCAGGCGTTCGTTGCGCTCGTCGCCAAGCGGATAGTAGGGCTCCATGCCCGGCCGGTACTCCACGCTGTACTCGCGCGAGATGACCGAGCGTGGCGTGTCGTAGACCTGCTGGCCGAACATCTCGAAGTGCTTGTGCTCGATGATGCGGGTGTAGGGCACCGAGGCGTCGGTGTAGTTGACCACGGCGTTGCCCTGCCAGTTGGGCGTATCGACCACCTCCGTTTCGAAGCGCACCGTGCGCCAATCGAGCCGGCCGAACCGGTAGTCGAAGTACCGGTCGATGGGCCCCGTGTAGACCAGGCGGTCGGCCATGGCGCGCCAGGTGGTCGCGTACGTCTCGAAGAAGTCGCAATCCGTCTTCGTCTCCACACCCTCCAGCAGGGCTTCTATCAACCGGTTGTAGCCCCCGACGGGGATGCCCTGATAGAGGTCGTTGAAGTAGTTGTTGTCGAAGGTGAGGCGCACGGGCAGGCGTTTGATAATCGAAGCCGGGAGCTCGCTGCAGGGCCTTCCCCATTGCTTCTCGGTGTAGCCCTTGATGAGCGTCTCGTAGATGTCGTGGCCCACCAGCACGAGGGCCTGCTCCTCGAGGTTGCGGGGCGTGTTGGCTCCCTCGGCCTGCATTTTGGCCAAAGCCTCTTTCCTCTGCCGGGCAATGTGCGCCATGGCCTTGTCCGGGCGCGTCTCGCCCCACATGCCGTAGAAGGTGTTCATGTTGAAAGGCAGGTTGTAGAGCTTGCCCCGGTAGTTGGCTATCGGGCTATTGGTGTAGCGGTTGAAGGGCACGAAGTTGTTGACAAAGTCCCACACCTCGCGGTCCGAGGTATGGAAGATGTGCGCCCCGTACTTGTGCACTTGTATGCCCTCCGTCTCCTCGCAATACACGTTGCCGCCCAGGTGGCTGCGCCGGTCGATGACCAGACAACGTTTGCCCTGGCGCGTGGCGCGGTAAGCGATGACCGAGCCGAACAGACCGGCCCCCACAATCAGATAGTCGTATTTCTTCATCTTCTCAGTATATGATGGTCAATAATGCCGTTGATTTGCTCCGAAATGTGCAGCTTGTACATCAGAATGGTGGCGACGATGGCCAAAACCACGCTTCGCACCGCTCCGTCGGCGATGGCCGAAGTCCACGAGTGCTGCTCGTCGAGCAAGGTCGGGATGAGCATGTTGAGTCCGTAGAGCACGGCTATCATGACGACCACGCGCAGGTGGCGCCACGAGAAGGGGTGCGAATGCAGGGAGAGCGAGACGAGTCCCTGCTGGAATCCGAAGCTCAGGATGCTGGCCATGAGCGTGGCAAGAGCCGCTCCGCTCAGTCCCATGATGGGGATAAAGTAGAGGTTGGTGCCGTACGACACGAAGGTGAGCACGATGGCGACGACCAGCGTCCAGTAGTAGTAGCGCGAGAAACTGAGCAGCGTGTTGCCGAAGTTGAGCGTGCTGTAGACGACCTTCGAGAGGCCCAGGAAGAGCACCGCATAGCGTCCGGGCACGAACTTGTCGCCGTTGGGGATGATGGCGAAGATATTGTCCAGGTTGATCCACACGAAGAAGAGGAGCACCGAGGCCGCCAGCATCTGGTGCACACTCACCTGCCGGTAGAGGTCTGTGGCCCGGCTTATGTCGCCGTCCTTCATGGCCTGGGCCGCCAGTGGTGCCGAGATGGGCGTGATGCTGCGCGAAGGCATGTTGACCACCTCGGCCATGTAGATGACGATGGTGTAGATGCCCGCGTCGTAGAGTCCGCGCAGGTTGGTGAGCTGGAAGATGTCCATCTGGGCGAGCACGTTGTTGCTGATGGCGGCCAGCATCAGGAAGGCCGTGTAGCGCAGCACCTTGCCGCGCAACTCGGGAGTCACGTAGCTCCAGTCGTGCTTCATCACCGCCCCTCCGATATGGATGGAGTAGACGCCCGTGGTGAGCATGCAGAGGCCGTAGCAGACCACATAGGCGATGATGAGTCCGCTCACGTCGAGCCACCCCAGTCCGTAGAGCACGAAGATGGCGAGTTGGAGCAGGCGCATGCCGACCTCGCGCACGGCCTTGGGCACGGCGATGCGCATGTGGATGTTGGCGTAGTTCTCGAAGAATTGCCAGAATGTGAGCACCCAGAAGAGGGGCAGGACGTAGTAGAAGTAGTCGCCGAAGTGGGCGTCCTTCTTGCTGAAGAAGTCGACGAGCGGCGCCTTGAGCAAGAGGTAGAGAAGCGAAAAGAACGCCACGCCCACCACGGGGAAGAGCAGGTAGTAGTAGAAGAACCCGTGGTGCCCCGACTTCTCGTCCTTGAAGTACGAGAAGAACCGCATGCCGCTGCTTGCCGTGCCCATCAGCGCAAAGGCGCTGAGCAGGAAGGCCACCTCGTAGACGACCTTGGTCAAGCCGATTACGGCCGGGTCGAGGTATTTGAGCATGACGTAGAAGGACACGAAGATGCCCAGCACTACGCCGATGTAGTGCATGGCCGTGGCCTTGAGCGACTGGCGGATGACGATACCCATAGCTATTCCGACTCTTGCTTTTCTTTTTTATATTGTGGTCAAAGGGCGCGTGTTTGGTCCATAAGTGCCTATTATGGTCAAAGGATGCTTATTGTCAAAGGGCGCCGAGGTTCTTGAGGCACACCTTGAGCGAATCGGTCCAGTAGGGCACCTTGACACCGAAGGTCTCCTTGATTTTGGTCTTGTCGAAGACGGAGTACGAAGGCCTGGTGACCGGCGAGGGGAACTCGTCGGAGTGGCAGGGCTGCACGTCGCACGAAGTGTGGCGGCTGTACTCGGCTATCATCTTCGTGAAGTCGTACCACGAGCAGACGCCCTCGTTCGAGAAGTGGTAGATGCCCGCCTTCGAGTAGCCCTTGTCGGGTGTGGGAGCCTCGTGGGCATAGTCGGCCAGGACGACGGCAATGACGCGTGCGAGGTCGAGGGCGTAGGTCGGAGTGCCGGCCTGGTCGAAGACCACCTTGAGGGCCGGTTTGGTAGCCGTGAGGTTGAGCATCGTCTTGCAGAAGTTCTTGCCGAACTCCGAGTAGAGCCATGCCGTGCGGATGATGACGTACTGGCACCCCGTGGCCATGATCTTCTGTTCGCCGTGCAGCTTGGTCAAGCCGTACACACCCGAGGGTGTGCCTTGTTGCGTCTCCCGGCAGGGCACGTTGTAGGGGTCGTGGCCGAAGACGTAGTCGGTCGAAATCTGCACGAGCAGACCCCCCACTTCCTTCATGGCCTTGGCCAGGTTTTCGGGAGCCGTGGCGTTGAGTTTCTCGCACAGCTCCTGGTTCGTTTCGGCTGCATCGACGTTGGTCCATGCGGCGCAATTCACGATGACGTTGACGCCCTCGTCCCGCACCATGCGGCGGATGGCGTCGAGGTCGGTGATGTCGAGGTAGGTGGTCTCCAGGCCCTCTACCTGGTTGACGTCGGTAAAGATATAAGTGTCGGCACTGTCCTTGGCCACAATGCGCATTTCGTTGCCCAACTGGCCGTTGGCGCCGGTTACCAGTATTTTCATATTTCTATAATGTCTTTGTTTAATGTTCTTTTCTTCTTTTGTTCAAAGCCTTTTCTTGGTCAAAGCCCCTTCTTGGTCAAAGTACCTTCCTGGTCAAAGCCCTTTCCTGGTCAAAGCCCCTTCTTGGTCAAAGCCCCTTCCTGGTCAAAGCCTCTTCCTGGTCAAAGCCCTTTCCTGGTCAAAGCCCTTTCCTGGTCAAAGCCCCTTCTTGGTCAAAGCCCCTTCCTGGTCAAAGCCTCTTCCTGGTCAAAGCC
>CAVGQN010000096.1:0-5439 GCA_963631395.1 bacterium | reverse complement strand
CTATTATAGCCATCTTCGTATTCGACTTCGTAGCCCATCGTGCCCATAAGTTCGGTTGGCACTCTATACTTCATATTGTTGGCGCACTCCGCGCTCATTGGTTCGACTTTCACCGTCTTTGTTCCGATATATGTCTTTTTCATAATTGTTGTTTGTTTAAATGTTTATTTTCCGTCGTCAATCAAGCTAAATCCGGCGGCGGTTATCTCAAACCCTCCTAGACACACCGCACAGAGTGGGTGCAGCGCGTAGGCGGCGAGAAGCAGACCGATAGCCAGTATTGTCACGCCCATGACGATGAGAGCGTGGGCGATGGTGAGGGTGGTAGGTTTATTCATAATGACTAATTTTTGATTATTTTGTCAATTTCGTCTTGCAGCTCCCGTATCTTGCGGTCGGTCATCCCGTCCATGCAGAAGACTGAGATGCACGAGACGACGGCCGTGATGAGCGAGAGGATGGCAAGAATGTCATGGAATTTCATATTTACGTAATTTTTACTTATTAGATGCACGGGTTGAGGGCGTTGCCTTCCTCGTCGACGAGCGGCAGACCCTTCTTCAGGCGCATGCGGTCGCACTTGTCGAGGTGCTTCCATTGGTCGGGGTTGCGGTGCAGGGCGTAGGCTCCGGCAACGTTGAAGACTTTCTGTTCGGAGAGCACGCGTTCGAGGATGTCGAGAGCGAGGCGGCAGTTAGGGTCGTCGTTGAAGTCGATTTTCTCCTGTCCGTCGGCGGTGGCCAGATAGCCGGAGAATGCCTCTTGCCAGTAGTGTGCGACATCGGAGAAGTCGGCCCCGGCGAAGAAGAACCCGCCGATGTCTACGTTCACCGACTCGCGCATGTGGGCGAAGACGGCATCGGTATAGGTGCGGGCGAGGTTGCAGACGATGAGGGCCGTTTCGCAGCGGGCGCGCAGGGCGTAGTCGGGGATATTGCGCTTCATGAGCACGGACTTGATGGCCCAGTAGAGTTTTGTGATGTGTGGCTGCATCACCTCGTCGACCTTATCGGAGATGTCGAGCCACAGCTGATAGCGTTCGGCAAGCTGACGTTCCATTTTGCGGTTCCACACGTCGTAGGCGGCGAGTGCGCGGCGCACGTTGTATTTGAGGCGGTGGCGGAATATGTCGGGTCGCTCGCGCAGTTCGGCGGCGGCATCGACCATTGCGGACTGGGCCACATTGTAGACCGACCCGCAGGTGATGTAGTAGAAAGAGCAGCAGCGGTCTATCTTGTTGCGTGTGCGTTCGGCTTGATGTTCGGTGAGCCGAAAGGTGTTGAACCGGCCTGTGGGTGCGAATGCTTGCGTGGTGCTCATAGTTTTCCTGCTTTGAGGCCCAAGACGCGGGCCGTGTTGATGAAATCGATAAATCGTGCGCGGGGCATAGTGACGCGGCCCATGGGCGCGATGATGGTATTGTCGTCGGCAACGGTGAAGTATGTGGTCTGCTGACCAGTGTCGACGTAGTAGATGTCGTTGGTGGATGTCATAGAAAATCGCAGTTAGGTGTTAATTTTTCCGTTTCCTCGGGGTTGATGGAGTGGTGGGGCTTGGGGTCGATGGGGCGTGCCTCAACTTCCCAGCGCAGGCGGTCGGCCTTGTCGGGACGGACATGAAGCCCGCCGCCCCTGTGGATAGTGCCGATGAGAGGAATGTCGCAGGCATCGGCAACGGCGGTCTCAATCTCGCACCCGGCGGAGTATGTGCTTGCGGGGTCTTGCACGTAGGCATCGGCGGTGAGAAGAAGCATGATGTCGACCTTCATGTGCTGGGCGTGGCTGGCCTCGTCGGGGAGTCCGTTCTCCATCGGGTTGATGGGAGTGAAGCCCGCGTCGGCGAGCTGCTTTGCAACGTGGGCGAACATTATGCGCCGCTCCATGATGCTATGGCCCGTGATGGGCGCGGAGATATAGACGCGAGGCACGGGGTGGTATGGTGTGCGCGGTGCGGGTCGGTGGACTGACAGACCCATGCGCTGCATCTTGTTTCGGATGCTTGACACCGAGCGGCCCATGACGCGTGCCACCTCGTAGACAGTGTGACTAGGCAAGAGGGTGCGCAGGAGGCGTTCTTCGGACTCGGTGAACAGTTGTTTTTCCATTTTTTCGTTGCTTTGTGTTTGGTTCAAGAGAAAAATCCCCGTGCGCCCGTCCCATACGGGAAAAATTAGCGAAATACATTATGATGTGGCCCGCGGGTGCGGGCGGCGGGGAAATGAGAGAGTATTTTAAATTAAAATTAAAAAAATGACCTTATTCTACGCCCTTGAACAACGAGGGTAGGTTGCCGTAGACGGGGAGTTTGCCGTCCCACTTCTCAATCCATTGTTGCTTGATGATAAGCGGAGTGAGAGTCTGCATGCGCAGTCGGTAAGCCTCGCTTTCGGCTTGGGCGGCAACGACTTTCTTCTCGGCCTCGGCCTTGACAACGGCAAGTTCATTCTGAGCCTTCTGAGCCTTCTGTATCGCGGCGTTCTTGGAGTTGACGGCCTCAACTATAGACTTAGGGTATTTCAAGCCCGACGTAAGTTGTTCGAGATGGAAATTCTCTTTCGCCAAGGCTTTAGACAGGTGACTTTCGATAGCCCGCTCTACAAGGTCGCGGTTTGACACGATTTGGTCGGTGGTGTACTTGTTGAGCTGAATACGGAAAGCATCCTTCACGTAGTTGAACAACGTGGAATTGATGACCTCGTCGAGCTTCTTGCGGTACTTTCGAAACACTTGTGGTGACTTGCCGTCGACAATCTTCAGGGAGATGGTGGGGTCGATGATGAACTCTGAACCATCCTTCGCGTTGATGGTGAACGCGGGGTAATCGACGGTCTGCACATAGGTGGGGTATTCGTACACACGCTCGGTGAGAGGGTTGTACCACACTGCGCCCGTGACCATGCAGACATCGTCCACACCCTTGTCGGAACCGTAGAGGTTGACTTTTACGCCTTCGCAGCCAGCGTCGACCTTTTCGCAGCACGATTGTAGACTCGCCACGGCAAAGGCCGCAGCAGCCAGACAAGAAAATCTAAACATTCTTTTCATTTCGTTTTTGTTTAAAATATTTATAAAGCAATATGCAAATCTCGGTGTCAACCCATGCCAGCACTCCGAACCACAGAAGGGCCATAATATTGGCAACGGTGTTCGGCTCGGTGAGCATCTCGGCGATACACCATAAGGAAACGAAGTTCCACGCGATGAATATTGCGAGCCTTATAGCAAACATTCTTTGTTTCATTTTGTGTAAATTTCAGATAAAAGTGAATAAATCTCGCCGCTTGGCGTATCCCAATACTCTGGTTTGAGCGTGTATGCCAGTCCGTCGGCCTCGATGCTGCCGTGGAAGAACCGCTTGCCGTCGTGCCACTGCATCCACGAGAGGGCCATCTGTGAGGCGGTGCGGCTCGTGGCCTGCAAATCGTGAAGCCACACGCGGTGTTGCGGGTTGCGCTGGGCCTTGTGTATGGCTTGGTAGAGGAATATGCGCAGCGGGGCGTTGATGAGCTTACGAGGCATGGTGATTGGATTTCGTAGCGACTTTGTCGGCAATCTGCTCGCATTTCTCGAAAACGTCGTCGGTGAATATTTTGAGTGCCTTTATGAAACCTTCGCGCACGTCGGGATGCTGCTTTACGAAGCTGCCCGTCACTGATGTGAGAAGCGTGCCGATGATGCTGAGCTGAGTCAACAAGTCTTCGCCATTCATTTCGGCTATCATAGCGGACGCGATGCGGTGGATTTTCTGCTGTTCATTCTCCATCTTTCGCCTCCTTTCCCGTTTTAGCGAAGTCCGCCTCGGTGATTTTACCGTCAACGATGAGGTCGGTTTCGTATTCCTCAATGTCATTGGTGAGCGTTTCCCACAATTGCGACAGGCTCGATTTGAGTGTTCCCGACTTGGCGGGGTTCTCTTTGAGCGTGACTTTGCAGATGGCCGCGGCGCAGAAGAACAAGACCGCGAGTGCTTGGCCCTCGCCCGTGTTGCCGAGCACTTCCAGCACTTGCACGGCGTACTGCTTGAATTGACTACTCTCCATCTCCTGCCTCCTTTCCTTGTCTTGCGTTCTGTTCTGATAGCCACGACGCGCCAGCGAGGAATGCGTCGACCATATCGCGGAAGTGGTTTGCGGCGGCGGGGTCGCGCAGTATCTGCTCCCATCTTTCGTCTGCCCAGTCCTCGGCGGCTTTGCGCGAGGGGGATATTGTATTGCATGTTTCGTTCATAATGTCTAAATCTTTTTAGTCAGAATTGTGTGATGTTCCTCGGTTCCTTTGTCAATCTCCATGACGGTGAGGATAGCGTAGTTTGCCAAGTCGATAAGCGAGTCGCGCATAGATTCGCCCGACACATTGGCCGTACGCTTCAATAATGCGCGTATGCGGGCCGTTTTCTCCACGATGTGGGCAACTGCATAGGTTGGGCCAAATTCGGTGTACAAGGCCGCAAAGGAGTCGCCGTAGTCGGCATTCTTGGCGAGATAGATGTCGTGCAGCTCTCGGAGTACACGAGCGTGGGGGTCGTTGGTGGTTTCCTGTTCCATAATTTTGAGAAATTAAGTAAATGTTTATAAAAGTTCGAATTGCCATACCGGGCAGAGCAGGTCGTCGGGGCTGGCGGCGTGGTGCTCGACGTTGATGCCGCCGCGGATCCAGATTTTCTGCCCTTTGAGAAAGAAGCGGTCGGCTTTGCTTGCACCTGTCTTGGTGCAGCGGATGAACGTGAACTCGGTGGCGGCTTTGTCGTCGGCGGCTTTGCGCGGCTGGCGCACCTTGACGGTGAATGCGAGTGATGGGCGACCGTCGGCAGCCTCAAAGAGGCGTGCGTCCTCGGCGATGATGCCCGTGAATGTAAGTGCTATCATTTTATGAATTTTGAATGTTGAGTTTTGAATTTTGATTTATTTGTCATTCTGAGGGCGGCTTCAATCGTGTGGTGATGTCGGCCAGACCGCAGGGCTTTTATCCAGCGGGGGGGGTAACTTGACCCACGGCGTGGAGGTGAGTTTCTTTGCTAATCTTGATTTCATAATTTCGTTTTTTTGATGTCGTTGGTGGGCGGCTGAGGATTCGAACCTCGCAACACCAGCGTGGGGAAAACAACAAGCCCACGCGTCGTAGCTGCCCTTGAAACCCTCGGCGAACCTCACGGCGGGCCAAGGGGAAAAGGAATGTAATTATAGAAATATTTATGAAATGAGAAAAATTCAGTTTAAAAACCACGCGCGGCCCTCACGGGTGGCTCGCGGTGTCGTAGCAAATTAATCCAGACTCTCGGCCGCTGCCGGAGGAATAAAACATTTTAACTAAAACCAAAAAGTCTATTAACTAAACAACATGTAGCGTAGCGGGGAAGGGCGGAGTCGAACCGCCGGGCGTTTCCGAGGCTATTGTTTCGCATTGCCGTGCCTGCTTCCCCATGGTGCCGCCTTGCGCCCTC
>CAVGQN010000095.1:0-5713 GCA_963631395.1 bacterium | reverse complement strand
TGTGCATGAGTTGCAACATATCCTTTGGGCATTGGGAGTGGATGACAATATGACTGTTGAGTGATATGTTAGGCAGAATATTCCGTCTTGCCACAGGTACTGGATGCCCAATATGTGGTGGCAAAGTAAAACTTATAGACCATGATTGTGTACTTGGGGATATTTATATCTGCAAGAATTGTGGCAGAAAATTACAAAACAGATATTAACTTTAAACGCAACTATTATGAAGAAGATTTTATTTTTATCATTAGCACTTTGCCTGCTCATTAGTTCAGCCTCTTTTGCACAATTAAACATAACAAATAAAAAGGCATTGAAGACTGAACGTGTTTGTACTTCATCTAATTATTTTCATATATTCAAATCATATAATGATAGTACAGTATTCTATACCTTTTGTGCTGACCACATTCAGTTCGGACTGGGGCAAGATAAAGAAGCAGTAGTAAAAACTCTACAAGATTTTGCAAATCTTAAAAGTACAATGCAAAAAGGTCAATCTTATGAATGCAAAGATTTTTTAGGCAATACTTATACTATTGACTATAAAGGTTCTTATACTGTTATTTTAACGCAGACCAATGCCGAACTTGTAAATGGTTTTAATGTCAAAACGGGGCATCCTTGGTGTAATTTATGGAACACATCTGCATTAAATAAATTAATAGATAAATTTATCAGAGCAGAAAATAATTAAGTTAAAAAATGACAGGGGAATATGCATTAATGGTTAAAACACTATAAGCCTATGACACCAGTTGGAATATTTGCCATCATAGCCATTGTTGTGGTGGTGCTCATCGCAATCTTGGTCAAGGTGCTGCTCTCGCTTGATGAGTAGTATTATAATCAATTTAATAGAAGTTTAAACAATATAGCAGTTATGAAGATAATTATCAAAAATGATATCCCTATAGACATAGCTTCGGCACGCACAAGGCTGGCTAAGACATGGAAAAACAAAGCCACCACATGGGCAAAACTTGTTGAAAGGTGCAGCCAGACGACACGAACAGCGGAGAGTGTCGGCGAATATAAGAGGATGAGCAAAGACGAGCAAAGCAATATCAAGGATGTGGGTGGCTTCGTCGGCGGTTATCTGTCAGGAGGCATACGCAAGACAGGTAATGTGGAATGGCGAAGTATAGCCACATTGGACATAGACTACGGCACGCCCGATGTCTGGGATGATTTTACACTTAATTTTGACTTTGCAGCAATGCTGTACAGCACCCACAAGCACACAGCAGAGAAACCGCGCTACCGCCTTGTGTTCCCTTTAAGCCGCCGGGTTAGGCCGGACGAGTATGAGCCCTTGTGCAGGATGATAGCAAGTAAAATCGGTATTGACCTGTTCGACGATACTACTTATCAACTTGCGCGACTTTTTTACTACCCGAGCACCAGCCGTGACGGGGTTTACGTGTTCGAATACCAAGATGGCAAGCCGTGCAATGTGGATGAATTCTTGGGGATGTACCACGACTATAAGGATGCTTCCGCATGGCCGCTGTCAAGCAGAGAGGGCGACATTATGGTCCATCAGATGAAAAGGGCCGGAGACCCGACGGAAAAACCGGGGCTTATAGGCGCTTTCTGCCGGGCATACACCATCGAGGAGGCTATAGAAACATTCCTCCCCGACGTATACGAAAAGACAGCACACGACCACCGTTACACATATATTAATGGTAGTGTGGCGGCCGGACTTGTATGTTACGAAGAAAAATTTGCCTACAGCAACCACGAAACCGACCCCGCAAGCAAACAACTGTGCAACGCCTTTGACCTGTGCAGAATCCACCTTTTCGGAGCTCAGGACGAAGGGTCCAAAGCAACGGATATAACAAGGCTGCCATCGTACCAAAAAATGCAGGACTTCGTGGCCAAAGACGAGCGGACACGTGTGCTGCTGGCAAATGAGACACGCAATCGAGCGGACGATGACTTTTACGGTATAGACGCCGAGCAAGAGAACACAGAAAATGACCAAGCAAATGGCAAATGGCTCGGAAAATTGGAGACCGACAAAAGAGGTTGTATCAAGCCAACCGCCGGCAATATTATCGCAATCCTCGAAAACGACCCGAAGTTAAAGGGCCATGTCTGGCTGAACCAGTTCAACGATTTCATCTATGTGGACGGTGGGCTCCCGTGGGACAAGACGGCAAAACAATGGGGCAACACCGACGATGCCAATCTGCGCATCTACATGGAAAAGTATTACGGAATAACCGGCAAGGACAAGATAAAGGATGCAATGGTGGCGGTTATAACACGCCACAAGAGGCACCCATTGCGTGAGTATCTGAATGGCCTTAAATGGGATGGCGTGCCGAGGCTCGAAAAACTAATTATTGACTATATAGGCGCGGAGGACAATGCGCTGAACAGGACAATGACGCGCAAACACTTTACCGCAGCAGTAGCACGCATTATGAACCCGGGTTGCAAATATGACTACTGCCTGATCATCACGGGGCCGGAGGGCGTCGGAAAGTCCACTCTGTTTAGTGTCATGGGCGGCGAATGGTTTAGCGACTCCCTAGTGACGATGGAGGGCACAAAGGCGATGGAGCAGCTGCGTAATGCGTGGATTGTGGAGTTGTCGGAACTGGGCAGTATGAAGAGGTCGGAAGTGGACCAGCAGAAGGCATTTATAAGCCGGCAAAACGACATGTACAGACCAGCATACGGCACCGTCGTAGAGCCACATCCGCGCCAATGCGTATTCTGCGGAACAACGAACGAAACTTTTTTTCTCAAGGGCGACACGGGTAACCGCCGTTTTTGGGTAATAAATGTGGACCCTGAACTGCGCAAAAATGGCGACCCAAGGGAAGCGCTGGAGAGGGACCGCGACCAAATATGGGCAGAAGCCGTAAAGTGCTATAAGGACGGCGAAAAGTTATATCTAGACCACGAAAAGGAGATGGAGGCGAGGAAGAGACAAACGGAATTTAATGACAATACTGACGACCCATTGCCGGGCATGGTACGGGCTTTTGCGGAAATGAAGCTACCGCCAAGTTGGAATACATGGAATTTAAACCGCCGCCGTGCGTATATTAAAAACCCGGACCCGATAGATGAAGAGGCTACGATTGACCGTACAAAAGTATGTGCAGCGGAATTCCTCTGCGAGGTCATGGGGCGCAACATAGGTGACAAAGACTATAAATACGAAGCGCGAAAAGTGAACAAAATTTTGGATAAAATGGGATGGAAAAAAGGCCTTCTGCGCATACCAATTTATGGCCCTCAACGCGGCTATGAAAAGGACAAAATTAAGGACGAAAAAGTGTAACATTCTTTTTGTAACATTCTTTGTAACATTTTGTTACACGTATCAAAAATTATGGTTCAGTCAAAAATCAATGTAAACAAAATAAAATGTTACAAAGAATGTTACAAAAAATGTTACACCTTAACCGATTGAAAGACAATGTGTTAAGTCATTTTGTAACAATGTAACAAAAAAAATACTATTATGGAGATATTTAATATATTATATAAAAAAACGTATATAAACACATATACCCCCGTACATCTCGCGCGCGCGAGGAAAATGTTACACCCCAAAAAATATGAAGAAAATTGACCACATAATTCGGTATGCTGAAACGTCTGAAAAGGCTATAGAAAAATACCTCTCTGAACGGGTGAAAGAAATCGGAGGGCTTAGCCTAAAATTCGCAAACCAAAACATGGTTGGTTTTCCTGACAGACTGATATGCCTACCCGGTGGAAAAACGACATGGGTCGAATTGAAGAGTAAAGGAAAGAAGCCCACGAAAATACAACTTCTGCGACAAGAGGAATTGGCAAGGCTGGGCTTTGATGTGTACGTCATCGACAACAAGCCGGCCATCGATGAACTTATAAACAATTGGAGGATCAAAAAATGATATACAGACCATACGACTACCAGAAAGCAGCCATCAAGTGGGTTATGGACAAACCCTACTGCGCCCTGTTTATGGATATGGGCCTTGGCAAGTCATCTGTAACATTGACCGCCATACAGCAACTGATAGATGATTGCGAGATAAGCACAGCACTTGTAGTGGCTCCGAAAAAAGTGGCTGAATCTACATGGACCGCCGAGGCCGAAAAATGGGATCATCTGCGGAGCCTGAATGTCGTAAAGGTGATGGGCACGGAGAAGCAGCGAAATACCGCGCTGGCGGAAAAGGCGGATGTTTATGTGATAAGTCGGGACAGTTTTGTTTGGCTTGTCGGCAAATATAATGGGCTGCTCCCCTTCGATATGCTGGTGCTGGATGAGTTGACCAGTTTTAAAAGCCCTAAATCCCATCGCTTCAAAGCCATGCGCGTAGCACGGCCCTCAGTCAACCGCGTTGTAGGCCTGACTGGCACTCCCGCGCCTAACGGGCTTATAGACTTATGGGCACAGATATACTGCATAGACACGGGTGAGCGACTCGGCAAGTCCATTACGCGTTACCGTGAGGCTTATTTCAATACGCATAAATGGAATAACGTGATTGTGCGGTGTGACATCAAGAAGGGTTGCGAAGAAATCATCAAACAGAAAATTGCTGATATTAGCCTGTCAATGCAAGCAAAAGACTATCTGCAATTGCCGGATATGATTGCGCATGATACTAAGTTGACTTTGTCTGCAAAAGTGATGGAAGCCTATAACACCTTTGAGCGGGAGAAAGTACTGGAGTTTACCGAACAGCATACCGGGGAGAATGCAAATATATTGGCCAACAGCGCCGCTGCTTTGATGAACAAGTTAAGCCAATTCGCAAATGGGGCTATATATGATGACGCCAAAGCCGTGCATGAAATACACGATGAAAAATTGGATAAACTGGCAGAGATAGTGGAAGCTGCCAACGGCAATAGCGTGCTGGTGTTCTACCAATACAAGCATGACGCATCACGCATAGCCCGCAAGTTAAAGGGCTATAAGGTGAGGACCTATGAAGGTGGCGAGGATCTAAAAGATTGGAACGCCGGACATATTGACGTATTGTTGGCTCACCCTATGAGCACAGCATTTGGACTGAACATGCAGCAAGGCGGGCACTACATCGTATGGTTCGGCACGGGTTGGAACCTTGAACTATACCAGCAGGCAAACGCAAGGCTGCACCGACAAGGGCAACAGCACCCGGTGCAAGTCTACAAGCTAATCTGTGCGGGCACTGTAGACGAGAGGGCAAACGCCGCGCTTGAGGGGAAGCAGGGCGTACAGCAAAGTCTATTGGACAGTCTGAACTACTTGACCAAGAAATACAACACAACATTAACCACTAAAGACAACGACTATGGCAAAAGACAAGGACTACAAGAAACTAATCCACACCGTGCGATGGTTGCACCTCAGGCGTGACAAGTTAAGTGCGCGACCTCTGTGTGAGATGTGCCAAGAGCAAGGCCGGTTATCACCAGCCACAGAGGTACACCACATCATCCCCGTGGAGAATGGCCTGACACTAACAGAAAAAGAAAGACTGATGTTTGACCCTACGAACCTACGCGCACTCTGTCATGGGTGCCATGTAAAGGTACATACGGACATGGGCAGGTGCGGCAAGGTGCGAGCAGTCAACAGAGAGAAAGAACACTTGAAAAGATTCAAAGAAAAATTTTTAGTATAATTTTAATCCCAATACGGAGCAGGACACCCGGGCTGAGACCCGGGGGGGTGTTTTTTAATCGGGGTATACCCCCC
>CAVGQN010000094.1:0-6745 GCA_963631395.1 bacterium | reverse complement strand
ATATGTATATTTATAAACAAGCAAATTGATGTATATTCACTTGCGAAACTTCAGTAAATAACACAATAATATAATAAGGGCAAAACTCGTCAAATAACTTCCGCTAGTGTGAAGATTCTTTTTCTTCTATATCTATAAACTAAATCTTAAACTCTGAGCACTAAACTCTAAGCACTAAACTCTAAGCACTAAACTCTAAGTTCTAAGTTCTAAATTCTAAGTTCTAAATTCTAAGTTCTAAACTCTATACAAAACCGACAGACCTTGCTAAGGAGCAAGGGCCTGTCGGTTAGAGGGTCAGTAGAGTTTGCGGGGATGTTCCACCTTTTCGGGGAGCAGCGCGTAGTCGAGCACCTCGCGGACGTCGGTGACGTAGTGGAAGGTGAGCCCGGTGCGGTACTCCGGTTTGATTTCCTCGACATCCTTGCGGTTGTCCTCGCAGAGCACGAGGTCCGTGATGCCTGCCCGCTTGGCGGCCAGAATCTTCTCCTTGACGCCGCCTATCGGGATGACGCGGCCGCGCAGGGTTATCTCGCCCGTCATGGCGATGCCGGCCCGCACCTTGCGTTGCGTGAAGGTCGAAGCCAGCGACGTCACCATCGTGATGCCTGCCGAAGGTCCGTCCTTGGGGATGGCGCCCTCGGGGCAGTGGATGTGGACGGAGTAGTTATTGAAGACCTCCTCCGGGATGTCCAGGTAGTCGGCGTTGGAGCGCACCCATTGCAGGGCCAGCGTGGCCGATTCCTTCATCACGTCGCCCAGGTTGCCGGTCAGGGTGAGCTTGTCTCCCTTGCCCTTGCAGAGCGACGATTCGACCATGAGGATGGTGCCGCCCACCGAGGTCCAGGCCAGGCCCGTCACCACACCGGCGTAGCGGTTGCCCTCATACTTCTCGGGGTCGTAGAGGGGTGCGCCCAGGTATTCCTTGAGGTCCTCGACACGCAGGCGACTGGGAATCGGCTCGTCGGTGGCCAACTTCCAGGCCAACTTGCGCATCAGCTTGGCGAGCGTCTTGTCGAACTGGCGCACACCGCTCTCGCGCGTGTACCTATTGATGATGGCCTCCATGACCGTGCGCGGCACGGTCAGCTTGAGGTCCTTCAGGCCGTGTTCCTCCTTCTGTTTGGGCAGGAGGTGGCGCTTGCCTATCTCGACCTTCTCCTCGAGGATGTAGCCCGAGAGGTCGATGATCTCCATACGGTCGCGCAGCGGGGCGGCGATGGTGCTGAGGTCGTTGGCCGTGGCGATGAAGAACACCTTCGAGAGGTCGTAGTCGATGTCGAGATAGTTGTCGTGGAAGGCCGAGTTCTGCTCCGGGTCGAGCACCTCGAGCAGAGCTGCCGACGGGTCGCCGCGGAAGTCGTTGGCAATCTTGTCAATCTCGTCGAGCACGAAGACGGGGTTGTCGCTCTTGGCCTTGAGCAGTCCGCTCATGATGCGTCCCATCATGGCTCCGACGTAGGTCTTTCGGTGGCCGCGTATCTCGGCCTCGTCGTGCAGGCCGCCCAGCGAGACGCGCACATACTCGCGTTCGAGGGCGCGGGCTATGCTCTTGCCGAGCGATGTCTTGCCCACACCCGGAGGGCCGTAGAGGCAGAGGATGGGCGACTTCATGCCGCCGCGCAACATGAGCACGGCCAGGTGTTCGAGGATGCGTTCCTTGACCTTTTCGAGGCCGTAGTGGTCATGGTTGAGTATGCGGCGCGCACGTCTCAGGTCGAGGTTGTCGTAGGTCACTTCGCCCCAGGGCAGGTCGACCAGGGTCTGCAGATAGTTGTACTGCACGGCATAGTCGGGGCTCTGGTCGTTGAGGCGCTCCAGTTTGGTGACCTCTTTGTCAAAGATCGCCTGCACCTTCTTTGGCCAGAATTTGGTCCTGGCCTTCTTGCGCAGCTTGTCCACGTCTTCGTGTTGCGTCTCGCCGAGGGCCTCCTGGAGCGTGTGTATCTGGTTGTGCAGATAGGCCTGGCGCTGCTGCTCGGTGATGTTGGCCTGCGTGCGCTCGTGTATGTTGCTGCGTATCTGGGCAAACTGCAGTTCGCGGTTGATGGTGCTGGCCAGTGCGACGGCGCGGTCGTAGACGTTGGTAAACTCGAGCAGTTCCTGCCTGCGGAGCACCGACATCGGGAACACCGAAGCGAGGAAGTTGACCAGGTAGTTGTTGTCGTTCTTGATGTTCTGCAGCACAAAGACGATGTCGGGCGGCAGGGTGCAGTCCTTGAGGTCGGTGAAGGCGTTGAGGTCCTCGCGTATGTTGCTCATGAGGGCCTGCGTCTGCTGGGTGTCGTTGAGGGGCGTCTCCTCCAGCAGTTCCGTCTGGCCGACGAGGTAGGGTTCGAGGGAAGTCAGCTTGTCGAGCCGGAAGAGGCGCTTGCCCTGCAGGATGACGTTGTACGCGTTGTCCTGCACCTCGAAGCTCTTGATGACCTCGGCCACGCAGCCTATCTTGCAGAGGTCGGCATCCTTGGGCTCCTCAATCGTGGGGTCAATCTGCAGCACGATGCCCACGTAGTGGTGATGCTTCTCGGCGTCCTGGACCACGCGGATTGACTTCTTGCGGCCCACGGCTAGGGTGATGGTCATGGCTGGGAAGAGCACCCTGTCGCGCGCGGCGATGATGGGCAGGTTCCCGGCGTCGATCAATGACTCGTCAAAGACGGGGTCGGCACCGCCGTCGGCTTTGGGCAGCGACACGGCTACACCTTCGAATGGGATGGGCGGGGTGTTCCCGCAATTGAAACTTATTTCTATCTTGTCCATGTGTATGCTAGAACTTGGAGTTTGGAACTTAGAATTTAGAACTTAGAACTTAGAACATTTTCGTAAGCCAGATGAGCAAAGCGAAGCTTGCTTCAGCTTTGCCATGGCGAGAAAATGAGCACGGAGTGAACTTAGAACTTAGTGCTCAGAACTTTTTGGTCAAAATTTTAATCAATGCGTTATAATCAATGCGTTATAATCAAACTATTTATTTCGTCAAAGTGTCTTGGGCGGATAGAGAGCATCCCACCAGGTGGAGTCGCCCTTGAGGCAGCGTGCGAACCAGGCCATCGTGGCGTTGTGCCAGAGGATGCGGCGCGAGGGCTTGCGGATGCCGTGGTCCTCGCCCTTGATGCTGACCATGGCCACGTCCTTGCCGAGCAGCTTGAGGGCCGTGTACATCTGCACGGAGTTGTTGTAGGGCACGTTGGTGTCCTGGTCGCCGTGCAGGAAGAGCATCGACGACTTGATTTTGTCCACGTTGTAGATGGGCGAATGGTCCACGTAGAGGTCCTTGCGCGTCCAGGGATAGGAATTGGCCATCGAGACCTCGCTGTAGGTGTAGCCCCAGTAGCCGTAGCCCCAGTAGGTGGTGTGGTCGCTGATGCCGGCGTGGGCCACGGCGCAGCGGAAGATGTCGGTCACCGTCTGCAGATACTGCGTCATGAAGCCGCCGTAGGAAGCGCCGATGCAGCCCAGGCGGGCGGGGTCGACATAGGCGTGCTCGTCGCAGAAGGCCTTGGTGGCCTCGATGATGTCGCGGGCGGGGTCGGCACCGGCCGTATTGACGTGGCGTGCGGCCCACTCCTGTCCGAAGCCCGAGGCTCCGCTGGGGTTGACCACGAGGCAGACATAGCCCTGGGCGGCCCAGATGGTCCACGGATAGGTGTACTCGAAGTTGCGCAGGGTGCCCGAGCAGCCGCCGTAGTAGTAGACGATCATCGGATACTTGCGGGCGGGGTCGAAGCCGTCGGGCAGGTAGTAGCGGCAGTGCACCTCGTCGCCGATGCTGTTCCGGCAGGTCCATGCCTCGCAGTCGGCCACCTCGATGCCACGGTAGACCTCCTCGTTGAGGTCCTCGAGCAGCTGTGGCTGGCGGGCCTTCTTGCCGCCCGTCTCGAGGGCATAGAGTCGCCAGCTGTGGTCGTGGCTTTCGCCGCTCACCACGAGGGTGCCCGATGCGTCCGAGTAGTCAAAGCGTCCCACCACCTCTTCGGGCTGGGCCAGCATGCGTATGTTGCCGCTCTTGGGATTGAGCGTGTAGAGGTTGCACGAGTCGCAGCAGTCGGCCGAGAAGTAGATCTGTCCGTCGTGGCGGCTCCATCCGAAGTCGTTGACCGAGGGGTCGAAGTCGCGGGTAAGCGGGGTCACCTTGCGGCTCGCAACGTCCATCAGGTAGAGCTGGTAGTCGAACATGGAGGGCGTCAGCGAGTCGGGGCAGACATTGCCCACGCCGTTCAGGCACTCCGGCGAACCCTTGATGCACACCTGGCTGGCATCGGGCGAGAAGACGGCATGGGCTATGAAGCCGTCACGCACCACCAGCGTGTCGAGATGCAGGTCACCAAGGTCCATCACATAGAGGCTGGTGAGCGATGTGGGACGGGCCGTGAGGCGGCTCTCCGACTTGGCGAGCAGTATCTTGCTGCCGTCGGCGCTGATGTCGGCGTACCACTGCGAGTTGTAGCCGAAGGTGAGCTGTCGGGTCAGACCCGTCTTGATGTCGTAGAGGGCCAGGTAGCTGCGGTCCCTCCAGCCGGGCTGGCGGTCGTCGGGGTGGACGAACTGGTAGGCGTCGGGGTTGAGTTCCTTGGGTCCCTCCTGGCATATGGTCAGCAGCAGGCGGTCTTCGGTCGGCAGGATGTCGTAGCCCTGGGCCTCAGGCAGGCGGTCGGCCACCACCTCTTCGGTCAGCGTGACGGGGTCGATGACCACGAGCTGCATGTCGGCGCCATTGCGGCGTGTCTGGTAGAACTTGTTCGACCTGGGCATCCAGCGGCTGTATTGCGAGAGGGCCTTCTTGTGGCCGGTGCTGCGCTCAATGAGGGCGTACTTCCAGTCCGTTCCCTCGGGTCCGTCGTTGCGCCCGTAGGTGCAGGTGAGCACCCACTTGCCGTCGGGCGAGATGCTGACGGCGCTGTAGCCGCGTGCCTTGACCTGCTGTTCGATGGTGCAGAGGCTGTTGCCTCCCTTGGCGGGGTCGGCCACGCGGAGCGACGAGGCGGGCACATGGGCGGCGCTGTCCGACGTGAGGGCCACGTCGAGGCTGTCCGAGCCCTGCGACAGGTATTTGATGACGAAGGTGTGCGCACCGGGCAGCAGGGTCAGGTCGCCGGGCTGCGACTTCTCGCCGTCCCTGTAGAGCTCGTACTGCTTTGGCGCTTTGGCCAGGGCGAGCTGGCCCTTATAGTAGTCGGTCACCTCGATGTCGAAGCCCACCATGCAGAGGGTGCCCGAGTCGCCCGGCAGGGCGCTGCCCGACCACGGTTCGCCGTGCTGCACCAGTCGCAGGTCCAGGCCCGTCGAGAGCAGGCTGGCGGCGTCGTAGTGCTTGGCGTTGACATCCGTGCTGTCCACCTCGAGGGGGCGCTGCAGGGCGTATCCGCCCACGTAGCGGAAGTTGGTGACCGACAGCGTGTCCTGCGCTGTCAGGACCACGGCGGGCGAGCAGAGCATCAGCAGGCCGGCGGCTTTCATCATCTTTGTCATCTTGTTGACCATATTCGTTGTCGTTTTAACCATAACAGTTTGTGCATCATCAGTGAGTGCGTCGTTTCGGTTTGTCGGCGACCCCGCCTGCACGCTTTCTTTTGTCCCGTAGGTTGGGCAAAGCGGTCGGTTGCCGGGCATTGTGTCACTTTTCAGCGCACAAAGTTATACAAAATTTTGGTATCTCCAAAATATTTCTCTAATTTCGCTGCGGATTTCTGCAGATTTTCATGCAGAAGCCGTCATGTTGGCCGCCAGGCATGTTATCTCCGCCTCTCGGGGCGCGCTTTGTCGAGGCTCTTGACGGCCCTTGGTCCGAAACGGTTTTGTCCGAAACTTACATACAACAAAACATACACACAATGGAACAGCATCTACCCGTCGCCCGTCTGGACGAAAAACTGGCCGCCTGGTCGCGTGCCCTCGGCGTGATTCAGACCCTGCGCCGCGATTGTCCCTGGGACGCCAAGCAAACTGCCGAGAGCATCCGGCAGAACAGCATCGAAGAGATGTACGAACTGACCGAAGCGGTGGTCAAGGGCGACCCCTCGGAGATCAAGAAGGAGTGCGGCGACGTGCTCGAGCAGATATTCTTCTACGCCACCTTCGGCGAGGAGGCCGGACAGTACGACATGGCCGACATCCTCAATGCCATGTGCGACAAGCTGGTGTACCGTCACCCCCATGTCTTCAACCCCGACGGCTCGCTCATCAGCCTGGTGGGTGCCCAAGGCGGTCCTTCGGTGTCTGACGCCGACGAGGTGTCGAAGCTCTGGGAGCAGGTCAAGCAGAAGGAGAAGGACGGCAACAAGACCATCTTGAGCGGCATTCCCTCTTCCCTGCCCGCGCTCATCAAGGCCTACCGCATGCAGGACAAGGCTAGCAACGCCGGCTTCGACTGGGAGAAGCGCGAGGAGGTCTGGCAGAAGGTCAAGGAGGAAATCGCGGAGTTTGAGGCCGAGGTGGACCACATGGACCATGACCGGATGGAAGCCGAGTTCGGCGACCTCCTCTTCTCGCTCGTCAACGCCGCCCGCCTCTACAAGATCAAGCCCGACAACGCGCTCGAGAAGACCAACCAGAAGTTCCAGCGCCGCTTCGGCTATGTGGAGGCCCGGGCTAAGGAGCAGGGCAAGATGCTCAGCGACCTCACTCTCGGCGAGATGGATGCCCTGTGGGACGAAGCCAAGGCGAAAGGGATGTAAGAACTTAGAACTTAGAACATTTTCGTAAGCCAAATGAGCAAAGCGAAGCTTGCTTCAGCTTTGCCATGGCG
>CAVGQN010000093.1:0-7002 GCA_963631395.1 bacterium | reverse complement strand
CTGCCATACAACTACAAAAAATCTCGCAGATAACCTTGCGAGATTTTTTTTGATATGGACAAGTCGGCTTGTTTCGGATGGTTACGGCCCTACTATCATGTAAGACCGAGGCCTTGCTTATTATATAAAGACCAAATCCCTACTTTCTTTATGCAAAGGCCTCGGCCCTACTATTATGTAAGACCGAGGCCTTGCTTATTATATAAAGACCAAATCCCTACTTTCTTTATGCAAAGGCCTCGGCCTTTTATACAAACACCTCGACCCGGCCGTCCTGGACCTTAAAGCGCACATTGACCCCGGCGAACGTCATTCCGTACACACGGCCATCGTCGGTGTGGTAATGCGGGCGCGGGTCTTCGGCGAGCACACGCTCCAGGGCTTTCAGCTTCGAGGGCGCGAGGAGGCGGGCCACTTCGTCCGAGACAGAGACCTCGAGGTCAGGTTGCTGCAGCGTCTGGTCGGCAAATCCCCCGCGTGCCTCGGCGTGGCTGTCCGTGAAGGGCAGATAAGGCTTGATGTCGTAGATGGGCGTTCCGTCCATCAGGTCGGCGCCGCGCACCCAAAGCACCGGTCCGTCGGGCGAATCGAGTTCCACGCGTTCCAGTTCCACGCACGAGAGCCCTATCGGATTGGGGCGGAACGGGCTGCGCGTGGCAAAGACCCCTACCCGCTTGTTGCCGCCCAAACGCGGCGGACGCACCGTGGGACTCCATTTGTCCTGGTGCACCTCGCTGAAGTGCCACAAAAGCCAGATGTGCGAGTAGCCCTCCAGTCCGCGGAAAGCCTCGGCCACTCTATACTCCGGCTCAAACACGATGCGGCCCATGAGTTCGGGCACAAGTCCGCTCTGACGGGGCACTCCGAACTTGTCGGCAAAGTCCGTTTCAATATGCGCTATGGGTGTAATGTTCATTTCGATAATCTTCTTTTCGGAACTTTCTTTCTTTTTCAAAGCTTTCTTTCTTTTTCAAAGCTTCCTTTCGGAAAACTTCTTCATTCTTTTCAGAAATCAGAAAGCTTCCTTTTTCTTCAAAAAGCTTTCTTTCTTTTTCAAAGCTTCCTTCCTTTCGAAAAACTCCCATCCTTCTTTAGAATGGTTTTCCCTTTCAAAGCATTCCTTCTTTTTCAGATTCAAAAGGCTTCTTCCCTTTCCGAAATCAGAAGACTCCCTTCCTTCTTCGGAAATCAAAACCTTTCTTCCTTTCAGACTGATTCCCTTCTTTTGACGGCACAAAATTAGGCAAAAAATCCGAATTGCACACCATTTCAGGCCAAAAATCGAAGCCTCGCGGCCAAAAATCGAAGCTTCGTGCACAAAAAACCTGCACACAAGCCCCATTTTGCACACATTCAAAAATATGTGCATCCGCTTTTGCAAAGGAGGGATGTCAAAACCGGGGTATTAGAAGAAAAAATGAACACAAACCATATTTTTCTAACACACAAATTCAGAAAGTGTGCATTCTTAGCCGTACCTTTGCGCCGCAATAATGCAAAACATACCTAAAACGTAAAAGACATTGAAAACTTCAAACATGCCCAAATGTATTGTCATGGCAGGAGCAGCCACATTGGCCTGCACCTCGGCATTTGCCGGAGGCATCGTGACCAACACCAACCAGAGTGCAGCCTACCTGCGCATGATGAGCCGTGAGGCCACCATCGACATCGCCAGCGTCTACGAGAACCCTGCCGGTATGGCATTTCTGGGCAAAGGCGCCCATGTGTCGTTCAACCTGCAGAACGCCCGTCAGAAGCGCGACGTAACGGCCACCTACGGCCTTCTCTCCAGCAACCTTAAGTACGCCGGCCAGGCCAACAACAATACGCGCAAGTTCGAAGGCACGGCCAACGCACTCATCATACCCAGCTATCAGTTCAGCTACAACTGGGACCGCTGGAGCATCAACTCGCACTTCGGTGCCACGGGCGGAGGCGGCAAGGCCGAGTTCGACGAGGGCATCGGCACCTTCGAGAGCCTCTATGCAGCCCGTCTGCTCAATGCAGCCAACACGCAGGTCATCCCCGCCATCAATGCCGGTGTGCAGCAGAAGGCCGGTGTCAACCCCGACTACGCCTACAACGGCTACACGCTCAGTTCCTGTATGAAGGGCCAAAGCTACTACTTCGGCCTCTCGGTGGGCGCTGCCTACAAGGTCCTCGACAACCTCTCCGTTTTTGTCGGCTCGCGTCTCGTCTATGCCACCAACAGCTACGAGGGCGAAGTCACTGACCTCACCGTCCACCTCAAGTCGCAGCTCCCCTCGCCCTACTACGAGAGCCTGGCCGCAGCCGGTGTGGCCGAATACCAGCACCATCTCGGCGACGAATACGCCCTCGAGCTCAACACCGACCAGACGGGCTTCGGCTGGACGCCCATGATAGGCGCCGACTGGAAGCTCAACGACCAGTGGAACTTTGCCTTCAAGTACGAGTTCAAGACCCGCCTGCGCCTCAAGAACGACTCGAAGATGAACGCCAACACGGCAGCCCAGGCCGAGAGCAACGCCACCCTGGCCCAGTTCAAGGACGGCACGACCATCAAGGCCGACATTCCGGGCACCCTCTATGCCGGCGTACAGTACAGCCCCATCCAGCAGGTGCGCATCGCCGTCGGCTACCACTACTACGACGACAAGAACACCTCGCAGTACGGCAACAAGCAGGACCTCATCGACGACAACACCTGGGAGGCAACGGCCGGTGTGGAGTGGGACATCAACAAGTGGATTACCGTCTCAGCCGGTTGGCAGACGACCCAGTACGGTCTCTCCGACGCCTACATGAACGACATCAGCTTCGTCTGCAACTCGCACACCTACGGCCTCGGCGCTCGCCTGCATCTCACTGACCGCATGAGCCTCGATGCCGGCTTCATGCAGACACTCTACCAGGACCGCGAGGTCACCACGGCCAACTACATCGTCTCCGGCCTGGACAAGACCGACCTCTACCACCGCACAAACCGCGTCATCGGCCTCGGCTTGAACTTTGACTTCTAAGTCAAAGATTTTGGTCAAAGATTATAGTCAAAGTTTTGGTCAAAAACTTAAATCAAAAGATTTTGGTCAAAGACTTTGGCCAAAAACTTAAATCAAAAGGTTTTTGCCAAAGATTATAGTCAAAGCTTTTGAACAAAGGTCAAAAAGATTTTGGACAAAGGTTTTTGGACAAAGATTATAGTCAAAGATTATAGTCAAAGCTTTGGTCAAAGAGCCGAAGCTTTTGGACAAGGAAAAGAAAAAAGCCGGACTTGGATAACTCCAGGTCCGGTTTCTTGTTTAATATTTCCGAGCTTTTCACTCCCCCAGCACGCCGATTTCGCGCATCCAGGCTTCGGCTATCTGAGGCCAAAGGGCGGTGCTGCCCGGCTGGTTACGCACGGCGATGCTGTGCTTGCCGAAGGGGAAGACGTGCAGTGACGATTTCTTCACGCCGTGGCGCATCAGGGCCTGGTAGAAAGCCACGCTGTTCTGCACATTCACGGCAGGGTCGTCCGAGGCGTGAATCATCAAGGCCGGCGGGTTCTGGTCGTTCACCTGGCGGTCCATCGACCACCGCAGGGCCAGGGCGTCGTCGTCCATGCGGTCGCGGCCCAGCAGGCAGAGTTTGCTGCCCCGGTGCACGATGCTGTCGGCCATGCTGATGACGGGGCTCACCAGCATGGTGAAGTCCGGCCGGTGGCTCACGGCGTCGAGCGAGTCGCCCACGGCAGCCAGGTCGTCGGCCACGGTGCTCACACAGGCGCTGACGTGTCCGCCTGCGCTGCACCCGATCACGCCAATCCGATGGGCATCGAGGTGCAGACGGCCCGCATTGGCGCGTATCCACTTCACGGCGCGCTGGGCGTCTTCCGTCGGAGCCGTACTGCTCTCCACCACGTCGGGCGAAGCGGGGTTGCGGTGCAGCAGCACAAAGGCGTTGATGCCCAGGCTGTTGAGCCACTTGGCGAAGGTGATTCCGGCCGTCTCGTAGGCCTGCTTCACGTAGCCTCCGCCGGGGATGACGAGCACCGAAGTACCCGTCTGCTCGCTGTTGGTGGCCAGGTAGGCATAGAGCCTTGGGGCGCTCACCTGCCAGATGCGGTGGCGGGCGATGGAGTCCTTGACGGCCACGCCGCGGCTATTGGGCATCTTGCCCTCGGGCCACAGATAGACCATGCCGTCGCAGGGCATGATGCTGTCAGCGGGTACGAGGACCTCGTGAGGGACGGCCGTTGCCGCCCGGTTTGCCGTCGTTTTTTTCCTGGCCGTGACGGGTGCGGCGAGCATCAGAGCCATGAGGCAGAGTGCGATTTTCCTTGTAGTCATAAGATGTAGGGTATTTTCGTTGATTTTCGTTTTTTCCTTTCGTTGTGTTGTTTTGGCTGGTAGTCTCTCTCCTATTGCTTATTCCGGAGGAGGCTTTTACATTGCCGAAATTTTCTCTCCCGTTGCCTTTGCCGGAGAAAGCCTTTCCTTTGTGGCCATAATCTTCTTTGTCCTTATGGGCAAAGGATTCGTGCATGGGAGTGCCTTTTCCGAAAAGCTTCTCGGCGAGGTCCTGGCGGCCCATCTTGAGCAGCGCCGCCCGCAGCATGGGCACATTCTCCTTCTGGTACCAGAAGAAGTAGGCGCGTTGGCGTTTCTTCTCCTCCGGGTTGCGGGCGCAGAAGCAGGGCTCGAGTGTGTAGGGATGCAGGCCCGTGTAGTAGATTTCGGTCGACACCGTCATGGGCGTAGGCGTGAAGTCCTGCACCTGTTCGAGCTGGAAGTCCATGCTCTTGGTCTCGGCGGCGAGTTCGGCCATGGCCTCCTCCGTGCTGCCCGGGTGCGACGAGATGAAGTAAGGGATGATCTGCTGGCGTAGGCCGTACTTGCGGTTCACCTCGTCGAAGATGGCCTTGAAGCGATGGAAGAGGCTGAAGTCCGGCTTGCGCATCACGCGGAGCACCTCGGCGTTGGTGTGTTCCGGAGCGACCTTGAGTCGGCCCGACACATGGTGGCAGATGAGTTCCTCGGCGTAGGCCCGTCCCCCGTCGCGGAACTCGCCGTTCTTGCCATCGTGCATGATGAGGTCGTAGCGCACGCCGCTTCCCACGAAGCTCTTCTTCACCCCGGGCAGGGCGTCGACGGCGCGGTAGATGTCGAGCAGCGGCCGGTGGTCGGCGTTCAGGTTGGGGCACACCTGGGGTGTGAGGCACGAAGGGCGCTTGCAGCGCTTGCACAGGGCGAGGTCCTTGCCGTGCATGGCGTACATGTTGGCCGACGGGCCGCCCAGGTCGCTGATGTAGCCCTTGAAGTCGGGCATGGCGATGACCTGCCTGGCCTCGCGTAGGATGCTCTCCTTGCTGCGCGAGGCGATGAACTTGCCCTGGTGGGCCGAAATGGTGCAGAACGAGCAGCCTCCGAAGCACCCCCGGTGCAGGCAGATGGAGTGGCGAATCATCTCGTAGGCGGGGATGCGCTTGCCGTTGTAGCGCGGGTGCGGCATGCGTGTGTAGGGCAAGTCGAACGAGCGGTCCACCTCCTCGGTGGTCAGCGGCGGGTAAGGCGCATTGACCAGCATGGCCACCGTGCCCGTCTGCTGCCAGATGCGGCGGGCGTTCCAGCTGTTGCTCTCCTCCTCTATGTGGCGGAAGTTTTCGGCCTGGCACCGCTTGTCCCTCAGGCATTCCTCGTAGGAGTGCAGCACGATGTCGCCCTCCCCGGCCTGGACCTCCGGCTTGCGGCACACCACCTGCGGCACGTCGTCGTAGGGGCGTCCCTGCTCGATGCGGCGTGCTATTTCGACCATCGTCTTCTCGCCCATTCCGTAGCAGATGGCGTCGGCCTCGCACTCGGCGAGCAGGCCCGGGCGCAGGCGGTCCTCCCAGTAGTCGTAGTAGCTGAGGCGGCGCAGGCTGGCCTCGATGCCTCCCAGTATGATGGGCACATCGGGGAAGAGCTGGCGCAGGATGTGCGAGTAGACGATGCTCGGCATGTCGGGCCTCTGTCCGGCGCGTCCATCGGGCGTATAGGCATCGTCGGAGCGGCGTCGGCGTGCGGCCGTGTAGTGGTTGACCATGCTGTCCATGGCCCCGGGCGAGATGCCGAAGAAGAGCCTGGGCCGGCCCAGCTTGCGGAAGTCGCGCAGGTCGTCGCGCCAGTTGGGCTGGGGCACGATGGCCACTCTGTATCCCTCGCTCTCGAGCACGCGGCCTATGACGGCGGCGCCGAACGACGGATGGTCCACGTAAGCATCGCCGCTGAAGAGGACTACATCCACATAGTCCCATCCGCGCATCTGTACCTCTTTGGCCGAGGTGGGCAACCAGTCAGTGATCACGTTTCCGGGTGTTGTTTTGTTGTTTTGTCTGATGATATGGAACGCAAAATTAGGCTTTTTTGGGCTACCAAACAAAAAAAACGGGCTTTTTTATCATTTTTCGGCCAAAAAATTTGGATTGGTGCGATTTTTCCCCTAACTTTGCACCCGTCTTCCGAAGATAACCATCGAAAGAAGGTCGCTTAGAAACAAAGGTTGCTAAGCGCCACTTAGAAAAACAAAGGTCGCTTAGAAACAAAGGTTGCTAAGCGCCCCTTAGAAAAAGTTGCTTATCGAAGATAAGGTCGCTTAGCTCAGTTGGTTCAGAGCGTCTGCCTTACAAGCAGAGGGTCGGGGGTTCGAATCCCTCAGCGACCACCATGATATTTATTAAATTTCTACGGAAATTTTCAACCATTTTTACGTCGTTCGGAGCTGAATGCTGGCAAGCATTCAGTTCTTTTTTTGTGCTTTTTTGTGCTTATTTGCTCTTGTTTTGTGCATGCTTTTCATGTGTACCCTTTACCCTTGCGCCGTTTTGTAGAACCGGGCAGATGACGCACAAATCATCCCGGCTTCTGCCCCAGAGCAGAGGTCGGGATGAACGGTTTGTGTTGTGATTGTGCGTTTACCGGGGACGCCTTATTTGGCCTTATTCGGCCTTATTCGGCCTCCTTCAGTTTGTTCTTCACCTTCTCCACGTAAGCGTCGATG
>CAVGQN010000092.1:0-7196 GCA_963631395.1 bacterium | reverse complement strand
CTTACGAAAAGCTCACTTCGTGCTCATTTTCTCGCCATGGCATAACCCAAGCAAGCTTGGTTCTGCTCATCTGGCTTACGAAAAGCTCACTTCGTGCTCATTTTCTCGCCATGGCATAACCCAAGCAAGTTTGGTTCTGCTCATCTGGCTTACGAAAATGTTCTAAACTCTAGGTACTAAGTTCTAAATTCTAAGTTCTAAATTCTAAGTTCTATATTATGCGCAAACTCATCGGCATCGGCGAGACAGTGCTCGACATCATCTTCAAGGACGACCAGCCTACGGCGGCTGTTCCTGGCGGTTCGACATTCAACGCCATGATTTCGCTTGGCCGGACTGTTGGTGTCCGGCATCCGGAGATTCCCATCCTCATGGTTACCGAAACCGGCGACGACCATATCGGCGACATCATCGTCCGCTTCATGCAGCAGAATCACGTATCCGCACAAGGCGTAACGCGCAACCTGGGCACCCAGAGCCATATCTCGCTGGCCTTCCTCGACGAGAAGAACGATGCGCAATACGAATTCTACAAAGACCATCAGCATGCATCGTTGCAGTCCGGTAAGGTCAGTTGCTTCGGTAGTTTCGAGCCCGACGACCTGGTGCTCTTCGGCTCGTTCTTTGCCGTCAATCCCGTACTGCGTCCTCTCACCCGACAATTGCTGCAAGCCGCACACGACGCCGGCTCCATCCTCTACTACGACATCAACTTCCGCGCAAGCCACATCCCCGACATTCCGGCCGTCATGTCCAACATCGAGGAGAACTGCCGTCTCAGTGACATCGTACGCGGTTCGGCCGAAGACTTCGGCTATCTGTTCGGCACCACCGACCCGCAGACTATCTACGACCAGCACATCCGTCCGTTTTGTCCGACCTTCATCTGCACCGACGGAGGCAGGCCCGCGTGGATATTCACGCCAAAGTCCATGGTCCGCATTCCCGTCATCCCCGTCCAGACCGTCAGCACCATTGGAGCCGGAGACAACTTCAATGCCGGATTCCTCTATGGCATCGTAGAACAAGGCATCAAAAAGGAGCGACTGCGTAATGCCTCCACCGACGTCTGGCAATCGCTCGCTACTAGCGGGCAACGCTTTGCCGCCCATGTCTGCCAAAGCATCTACAACTACGTAGACCCCGGCTTCACGCTCTGAGTCGGCACAGCTTTTCCACCCGACCCGGCATAATAGACGACACGCACTGCTTCGGCAAGAAGCCCGGTATAACAGACGACACGCACCACTTCGTCACAACGAAGCAGTGCGTGTCTGTTGTATAGCGTGTAAGCGTCTTACAGTTCGTATTTGGCATTGCGCATATCGCCCGTTTCCTCGAAGGCGATGTGCATCTTGAAGGCATTGCGCAGCGAGTGGGGTGTATGCAGACCTTTGCCCTCCGAGAGCTTGAGATAGTCCCAGAGCAACTGCTTGTAGTCCGGGTGAGCACAGTTCTCGATGATGAGACGGGCACGCTGTGAGGGCGACTTGCCACGCAGGTCGGCCACGCCTTGTTCCGTGATGAGCACGCGCACGCTGTGCTCCGAGCTGTCGGTGTGTGTGACCATCGGTACGATGCTCGAGATGGCTCCGCCCTTGGCCAGCGACGGCGTGGTGAAGATGGAAATAAAGGCATTGCGGGCAAAGTCGGCCGAGCCGCCGATACCGTTCATCATCTTGGTACCCAGCACATGGGTGGAGTTGACGTTGCCGAAGATGTCGGCCTCCAGTGCCGTGTTGAGCGCGATGACACCCAGACGACGGATGCACTCCGGGTGATTGGTAATTTCCTGCGGACGAAGCAGGATACGCTTGCCGAACACATCCATATTGGCGTACATCGTATTGAGCGACTCCTCCGTCAGCGAGAGCGACGAACCGGTCACATAGTTGCAGCGGCCCTTCAGAATGAGGTCGATAACAGAGTTCTGTATTACCTCCGTAAACATGGAGAAGGCCGGAACATCCGGATTGTCGCCCAGTGTACCGATGACGGCGTTGGCCACATTGCCCACACCGCTCTGCAGGGGCAGGAATTCCTTCGGAATGCCTCCGCGCTTCAGTTCGCGAACCAGGAAGTCCGACACATGGGCACCGATGGCACGCGTGTCGTCGTCCAGCGGCTTGAAGCCGGCCTGATTGTCACGCAGGTCGGTATGTACCACGGCAATCACCTTGCTCGGGTCGACAGGAACGTCGATGGTACCGATACGGTCGCCGGGGCTCATGATCATATAGGGCTTGCGGTAAGGCGGCATCTCGGGCAAATAGATATCGTGCATGCCCTTGAGGTTGGAGCCGTGTGAAGAGTTGAGTTCGATGATGACCTTCTCGGCCTTCCGTATCAACGAAGGGCTGATGCCCACCGAGGTCGACAGGATGATATTGCCATTGTCGAGTATCTCGCTGGCCTCGATGATGGCCACATTGATTTTGCCCAAAAAGCCGTAGGCCACATCCTGACCTATCATCGAGAGGTGGCAGTCGAAGTACTGGACCTCGCCGCTGTTGATGGCCTTGCGCATATTGGCATTGCTCTGGAAGGGGGTGCGGAACTTGACGGCATGGGCGAGCGACAAATCCGTATCGACAGCCGGACCAGTGGCACCACCGGTCACCAGACCGATTCTGAACTCACGACCAGCCTCGTGCTCCTCAATCGCATACTTTGCTATGGCTGCAGGCACTGCCTTAGGCACGCCCACCGACGAGAATCCGCCTATTCCTACTACATCGTCATTCTTAACCAAGCGAGCGGCTTCTTCGGCCGTCATAACGGGATATGTCATAACCTTACAATATTACCTTAAATATATTAGTTAAAATGTCTCAATTCTATCCATGAGCAAGCGCAAAAGTAGTGTTTTTTCTTCAAATATACAAGAAATTGATACAAAAATCCGGCTTATGACATGAATTTTGACACAAATAATCCCAATGATGACGTGCAAATCGAAAAAAATCAATACCTTTGCACCCGAAATCTACATACATGACGACATTACAAACATCATAGTTTCGATGAAACCTTCATATCTGCAGAATCTGATTAAGGGCACTGGCGTACTGGCCGTATGTCTCATCCCTAGTACCGTCACTCTCCAGGCCCAAAGCCTGGTCATCAACGAGGTGATGGTGGCCAACACGGACCAGTTTGTCGACCCGTCCTACAACTACGGTGCGTGGATTGAGCTCTACAATCCAGCCACAACCTCAGTCACCCTCTCCGGATGGTACATTAGCGACGACCCCGACAACCTGACTAAAGTCAAGATACAAAAGGCCAAAACCGTCAATGCCAAGGGCTACCTCAACCTTTGGTTCGGAACCTACACGCCCTACTATTCGCCCGACATGGTCGACTTTGACCTCGATGTGGACGGAGGCACCGTCTATCTGAGCAATGCCTCAGGCGTGCTGCAGGCCAGTACCGAGTACCCGGCAGCCATCAGCCGCTGCTCGTGGGCACGCATCGCCGACGGCGGCAGCGAGTGGTCGTATGCCTTCGCCCCTACCCCGGCCGCAAGCAACAAGACCAGCACCTTCTCAATGGAGCAGCTCGAGGCTCCCGTCGTCGACCAGCCGTCGCAGATATACAGCGGCACGCTCAAAGTCAATGTGGAAGTACCCGAAGGCTGCACGCTCAAATATGTCCTCAACGGCGCAGCTCCCGATGCCAGCAACGGTATCACGTCCAACGGCAGCATCTCCATGACCAACGTGACGCGCGTCTACCGCTTCCGTCTCTTCAAGGACGGCTACTTGCCCAGCCCCGTTGTCACCCGCTCCTATCTGTACAGCGACAACAAGACCTTCTCGCTGCCCGTCATCTCCATCGTTTCTGCCAACGACAACTTCTACGGCGACAAGTTGGGCATCTTTGTCAAAGGCACCAACGGACGGCCCGGTGCCGGTCAGTCGTCGGCCTGCAACTGGAACATGGATTGGGAGCGTCCCGCCAACTTCGAGTACATCACCACCGACGGCCAGTGCGTCATCAACCAGGAGGTGAATGTGGAGCGCTGCGGCGGATGGAGCCGCGCTTGGACGCCTTATAGCTTCAAGATCAAGGCCAACAAGGAGTACGATGGACTGAAGAGCCTGGACTACGCCTTCTTCAGCGGCAAGCCGCACGTCAAGACCAAGTCACTGCAGATACGCAATGGCGGCAACGACAACAACTGCCGCATCCTGGACCCGGGCATACAGGAAATCGTGCGCCGCTCAGGTCTCTACATCAATACACAAGCCTACCAGCCCGTCGTGCACTACGTCAACGGCACCTACAAGGGTACCATCAACATGCGGCAAACCAACAACAAGGACTATGCCTGGGCCGAATACGGATACGACAGCGACGAGCTCGACCAGTTTGAGATGAGCCCCGACTCCGGCTACGTGCAGGTGCGCGGCACCAAAGAGTCGTGGGACAAGCTGATTGAACTGAGCCGCTACTGCTCCAATGCCAGTTCGTATGCCGAAATCTGCAACATGCTCGACATCGACGGCTACATCAACTACATGGCCGTACTCCTCTATATCGGCAACACAGACTGGCCGCAAAACAACGTCAAGGGCTTCAAGTCGACGCTCGAGGACGGCAAGTTCCGCTTCGTGGTCTTCGACACCGACCATGCGTTCAAGACCAGCGACCCGTTCAATACATTTGCCAACAAGCAGAACTACACCTTCGACTCCCGCTACGGTTACGACAACGACGGCAACTACATCAACGGCACGCGCATATCGGGCGAGATAGAGTTTGTCACCCTGTTCCTCAACTTGCTCAACAACACCACCTTCCGCAAGCAGTTCATCGACAGCTTCTGCTTGGTAGCCGGTTCGGTCTTCTCGCCCGACCGCTGCAAGGAGATTATCAACGAGTTGTGCGATGTGGTCTCACCCATGCAGTCGTACGACGGTTCGTCGCCCTCCGGCACAGCCAACTCGATGATCAGCAGCCTCTCCAGCTGGCGACAGAGCGAGATGGTCAGCAAGATGAAGTCCTACTCCAAGTTCAATATCTCCGGACTGACGGCACAGACGGTCAGCATGGAGGCCAACATCGCCGAAGCACATCTCCTGGTCAACGGCCTGCCCGTCCCCACCGACAAGTTCAACGGGCAGTTGTTCCGCCCGGCCGTACTCGAAGCCCAGGCGCCCGCCGGCTATCGCTTTGTCGGCTGGAAGAGCCGCAGTGCCTCGTCGACCACCGTACTCTCCACCGATGCCACCTGGAAATACTACGACAAAGGTTCGCTCGACGGCACCGGCTGGCAGTCGTCCACTTACGCCGACAACAGCTGGAGTAGCGGCAAGGCTCCGCTCGGCTACTACACGGGCGGCACGCGCGACTACAATACGACGCTGAGCTATGGCAGCGACGCCAACAACAAGTATCCTACCTATTACTTCCGCACCACCCTTGACCTCGCCTCCGCGCCCAAGAGTGCCGATAGCTTCACGCTCAACTACACCTGCGACGACGGCTTCGTCCTCTACGTCAACGGCACAGAGGCTGCCCGCTACAATATGCCTTCTGGTACGCCTACTTACAGTTCCTTCTCGACCACCTACGCCAACGGCAATCCCGACACGGGCACGGCCACGCTCAAGGCCAGCCTCTTCCGTAAAGGAGCGAACACCATCGCCGTTGAGGTCCACAACAACAATGCCTACAGCACCGACATCTACTGGTCGGGAAGCATCGCTCTCGTCTCGACCGAAGGAGGCAATGTGCTTTGCTCGACACCGAAATACACCCTGCCGCAAGGCGGCACACACAACTTGCTCGCTTGCTTCGAGGCCATCCCGACAGCCGAAAGGACGGGCGCTGCCTCACACCCCGTCGTCATCAACGAGGTGAGCGCCAGCAACAATGTGTACTGCGACGAAAACTTCAAGAAGAACGATTGGATAGAGCTCTACAACACGACCGACGAGGACATCGACCTCAGTGGCATGTATCTCACCGACAATCTCAAGAAGCCGCAGAAGTGGCAGATAGCCGCCGATACGGAGCAAACCTCTACCGTCATTGCCGCCCACGGCTACAAACTGATATGGTGCGACAAGAAGACGGGCGTGACGCAACTGCACGCCCCCTTCAAGCTCAGCAACGACGACAATTCAGAACTGATGCTCACAGCCGCCGACGGCAGCTGGTCTGACACGCTCAACTACTGCCTGCACACCAGTACCGAATCGGTAGGCCGCTATCCCGATGGCGGCGACAGCCTTTACGTCTTCCTCCGCTCTACTGCCGATGCCGCCAATGTGCTGACCACCAGCGCCGAGCACTACACCCAGCCGTACATCGAGTACATCTCTGACCTCCAGTCAGAGGCACTGGCTGACGTGCCCCGACACTACACCGTCTATGACATGAGCGGACGCCAGGTCGCCGAGGGCGAAGGCCAGGTCATCATCAGCCACCTGCCAAGCGGTGCCTACATCGTGCGCCGTGGCAATACGTCGTCCAAGATAATGCGCTGACCTACGCGTGATTGAAGCCTACACTCACATGTCTACTACAAGCTCAATGGAGAAAACCTACTCAGACACAAGAGTGAAGACTGCATCTGCTCCACAGGAACGCCTCGTCTTCATCGACTATATCCGTGTCGTAGCATGCTTCATGGTAATGATGAATGAAGGTCTGTTGCGATGAATCAGTAACACCTCCCGGAATATATATTGTACGCAACGGGCAGAACAGAAAGAAGGTTTTGATGAAATAACTCGGTGTATTCTTTGTTTGTTTCTGGGACATAGCCAATGCCGATAGGCTAAGTTGTGCTTCGCCTAGAGCCTGAAATAGTAGGATTATTAAAAGAAATTGAAAATCATCATGTTATCATAAGCATTGGTACTTGGACGGTGAACTTTTATAACCAGTCGAAAACACTAACGTTTGTTTGGCCCGATACAATTAATTGTTTGGCCCGATACAATTAATTGTTTAAGCCCAAACAATCAATTGTGTGAGCCGATACAAACAATTGTCTTTTTACCCCCTTAAAAGTGTAAGCCCCATATCCTGCCGAGCGCTCCGTCTCACGAAGTCATACAGAAAAGTACACAGCCTGAAATATTGTATAATTTTGACTGTAACCATCCGAAACAAGCCGACTTGTCCATATCAAAAAAAATCTCGCAAGGTTATCTGCGAGATTTTTTGTAGTTGTATGGCAG
>CAVGQN010000091.1:0-7204 GCA_963631395.1 bacterium | reverse complement strand
GAGCAGAACCAAGCTTGCTTGAGTTATGCCATGGCGAGAAAATGAGCACGAAGTGTGCTTAAACGGAACTTAAACGGAAATCGTTACGAGACATGTTGTATTCGTGTAATTCGTTCGATTCGTGGTTTTTTCTCCCACAGATCTCACAGAACTCACAGAATTATTTTCTTGATTCACAACGCAATATTCCGTTATTTCCGTGTATTCCGTGTTCGAAAAAAATCCCAGTCTAAAACTCACCAGTTTCCGAGGCCGAAGAGGCCGATTTCGGGGTCAGGCTCGGGCTGCCAGGTGCGCACCTTGATGACGGGCCGGTCGGGGTCCTCGAGGTCGACCTGGAGGTAGAGGTAACCCTGGTCTCCGTAGTTGGTCGAATAGTAATCCTGCTTGATTTGGATGCCGTACTCCTCACCGTCCTTGGTGCGGCGCACGTCGTTGTTGGCAAAGCGGATGTTGACGAACTCGTTGCTGCCGAAGCAGGCCTCGAGGTGCTTCATGTACTGGTCCTTGTTGTACTGCGTGCGGTTCACCACCCGCTGCGTGCGGTAGGTCGGCGCGGCGTCCTGTCCGTTGTTGACGGCCACGAGCTTCTCGGCCACATGGCCCACGATGATGACGGCGTCGTCGTCGAAGATAGTCTTCAAGTACTCCAGGCGCTTGAGCGAATAGGCCGTCTTGTAGTTTTCGAGGAACTGCATCAGGGTCTGACGGGCCAGCGGCGTCCAGGCTCCGCGCTGCATGATGTCGTCCTTGGCCTTACGGTCCAGTCCGAAGGCGATGCAGTCGATGCGGCGGTCAGCGTCGAAGGTGAAGACCACGTCCTCGACAAACTGCTTGCGCAGGCCGCGGGCGAACGAGAACGACATCTGAATGCTGCGGGCAATCACTTCGTCCCTCATCTGCGAGAACGTGCAGCTGTCCGTGCAGAGGATGCGGGCCTTGCCGTAGTTGACCAGGCGCGTGAACATGTCCCAGCCGTCGTCGGTGAAGCAAGTGCGCACCGCGTCGTAGCTGCGCTGGCGTATGGCGGCCAGCACCTTGACGAGCGTATCGCTATAGGCCTTGCAGTCCTTGACCACCAGAATGCTGTCGCTGCTGAAGGCCTGGGTCTTGGCCGGTGTTTTGGCCTTGACCAAAGCTGCCGTACTTGTCGTCGATGTTGCCGAGGTTTTGGCTGCCGAGTTTGTTCCGGATTTTGTCAAAGACGCTGTTCCGGCTTGGGCCAACGATTGTTGGTTTGCACCGACGGCCGTGCGTATATTGGTGCGTGCGGCGCGGAGCGACTGGCCTTTGACCACGCTGAGCACGCTCTTGATTTCCTGATTGATGTGGGCCTGTCCGCGGTAGGCGTACTCGTAGTTGATTTGCACGTTGTCGGGAATCATGCCCGGGGTGAACTCCATCGTGCCGCGGCCGTTTTTGGCGCTGCAGATGTTGCTCCAGTTGCGCCCGTCGAAGTAGGTGAAGTCGAGCGTGCTGACGGGCTGTCCTTTGTAGCGGAACATCAGGTCGACGTTGGTGCCGTCGTTGGCCGTCACCTCGGCGTCAATCCCCTTGAGGATGTCGTTGAGGCGCTGTGGCAGCCATGTGAGCGGCATGATGGTTTCGCCCGTCTCCTCCAGCTGGCAGGTCACCTCGGCGGGGCGCTGCACGGACTTGAGGAGCGAGAAGGCCCAGTAGTAGTTGCGCAGGGCGTCGTCAATCTTGCACGCTCCTTCGGCCACCATGCCCAGGCGAATGTACTCGTTGAGCGTGCGGATGCGTCCCTCGAAGATGCGGTTCAGCTCCGTGCGCTTGAGATAGCGCCCGATGTGGGCCTGGTCGGGGTCGTTGTCGATGACGATGCGCTCCGTGTTGGTCAGCGTGGCCGAGGCGTAGGTCTGCAGTTTGGAGTTGGTGTAGCTCGAGGCGTCGATTTTGCCGTTCACGACGCGTTCGTCTTCGGTGATGCTGAAGTCGTTGCTCACCACGACCGATATCTTGCTGATCAGGGCGGCAAGGGCCTGCTGGTCCGCCTCCTCGACGGTAGCGCCCCATCCGTCGCCCGACAGGTAGGTCTTGGTGTCGCACTCCACCTCATCCCAGCTCTGCGCGAGAGCCGGGACGAGGCAAAGTGCCGATAGTAGGATTGTGACGTGACGTTTATTCATTGCCGGCGCTAGGGTTGAATCCTTCGCGAACGAATTCGCTCACTTTCTGGGCATACTTCTGGGCAGCCGCACTCTCCTTAGCAGCATTCTCCATGGCGCGGATGCGGGCACGGGAGGCTGCGCTCTCGTTGACGACGAAGAAGGTCTGCATCTCGTAGGTGCCGTCGTTGTTCTCGCGGATCACCGAGAACGACTCCTGCATTTCGCCCTTGATTTCCTTCTCTACCAGGGTCTCGTAGGCGGCATAGAAGTGGTCGAACTCGGCTTCCACGTCGTCGCTGCCGGCCAAGTCGCTCACGATGCGGCCCTTGACCTGGCTGCCTGCCTGGCGTGCGTAGATGTTGCAGGCGTTGTTGATGCTGGTCTGATGGCCCACGTTCTTCGACTTGAACTTGGAGCAGGTGCCCACTACCTCGTAGTTCTCCTCGCCCTCCTGGTTGAGTTTCTCATAGTGCTTGAGCAGCACCACGTCGAGCGAGCGTGACGAGCCGTAGAGCTTCCATCCGTCCTTCTTGAACTCCTTCATCTTCATCTTGTACTCTTTCTTCAGGGCCTTGTTCAGCGCCTTGTTGTTCTGAGCATTCACTGCGGGCACTACCATGCAGAATGCCATCAAAAACATAATCAGTTTTTTCATTGTTGTTTGGTTTTAAAGGGTTAATATTTGGGTTAATTGAAATTGATTTGTTTGATTTGTTTGATTTGTTTGATTTGTTTGATTTGTTTGATTTGTTTTGTTTTGAATTGTCAAAATCCGTTGATTCTTCCATTCAGCCTGCCTTTTATTTGGCAGGCTTTTTGAAGACAGAAGGTTAGTTTTTACTTTTCTTCTTGTTGAACTTCGAGGACTAGGCGCAAACCGAGGTAACTGCGCCGGAAGACTGGGGTGTTGTAGTCCCGTTTCGACACACGGCAATTCTTGGCGTTGTCTTGCCAACTTCCGCCACGGAGCACGCGGTAGGAGCCAGAAGAAGCACCTGTCGGATTGGTCTGCGAGTCACTACTATAACTGTCATTCCTATCGCTACACCACTCGCTCACATTGCCACTCATATCATAAAGGCCGAGTTCGTTCGGCTGCTTAGTACCAACCACTTGGGTTTTTTCGCTGCTGTTGTCAGCGTACCAAGCCACATTTCCTAAATTAATACTTCCAGCATACTTGTACCCGCGGCTCTTATTTCCGCCTCGGGCAGCATACTCCCACTCTGCTTCTGTTGGTAAACGGAATTTCAAGCCCGTTTCGGCATTGAGTTTCTCAATAAATCTTTGGCAATCTGTCCAAGAAACAAATTCTACAGGCAAGTCTTCAGAATCAGAAAAACGAGAAGGATTGCGACCCATTATGGCCCTCCACTCCACCTGGGTAACTTCATATTTACCTATATAATAACTAGCAAGTGTGACGCTATGCACAGGGCTCTCATCCCTATTTGCATCACTCCCCTGTTCAGAGGTCGCTCCCATCGTGAAGGTGCCGCCCTCTACATAGACCATATTGCTGATAAGGTTATCAAGAACAGCGTTTCCTATATGGTTTCTATACATTTTATCCAATCGCACATTCGGATTAAATATTTCATCGAAATGCTCACGTGAGCCGACATTAAGCCCCATGCTTGTGGCCTTGTCATAATACCAATCCAAATTTTCCTTGTTAGTTAGAGATAACGTAAACTCTTCCTCACTACCAAGGTTGTAACCATTTTCTCTCAGTTCACCATAGAGCCATTTTACATCTTCTTCATAAGTGATGTATTGTTTTTCTCTGTCAATTTCGTGAGAGACGACATCGACTTGGTTGGGCTTCTCTTCTACCGAAAGTGTTGCACTGAGGTCACTGACCTTGCCATCCGTGACATTGACCTCGGCGGTGTAGGCGGCATAGCCCTGCTTGCGGAGCTCGACGGAGCGGGTGCCCTCGAGAATATTTTTGAAGGCATCGGGCGTGGAGCCAACCTTGGTGCCGTCCACATAGACGTCGGCGTCGGCAGGTTTACTGGACACATTAAGCGAGCCGTAGATGGGAGTCGGGGCAGCGAGCTCGATGCTCTGCTCCTTACCACGCACCACATCGACGCGCTGGCTGGTGGAGCGATGCGAGGCCTGGCGGGCCTCAACAACATATTGACCGGCAGAGAGGCGACCCGTCCAGGGCGAAGCGCCCTTATCCTCACCATTCACGTAGATGCGGCTGCCTACGGACGAAGAAACCGAGAGCGTGCCAAAATTGGGCGTCAAGGGCACGGCGAGTGGCTGCGTAGAGCCGTCAGAGGGCACAGAGACCGTCATGCGGTAGCTCTCGTAGTGCGCGAGCTGGAGCAACAAGGTGTGGCTGCCGCCAGCGAGCTTGCCCGTGGTGAAGGGCGTAGTGCCCGCTAGCGTCTCGCTGCCGTCGATGTAGACGCGCGCGCCGCTTTCGGGCGTAGTGGTGATAGAGAGCTGACCGTAGGCCGGCTTGAGACTGATGTCGCGAACCTGCTTCTCACGGCCCATCTCGATGTTGCCCGCCTCCGACTCATAGAGCGTGGCCGACACGCGGTAGGAGTGCTTGCCGTAGCTCAGGAACTTGGTAACCATGCCGTCCTCGACCGTCTGCTCCACCTCGTCCACATAGACGAGAGCATTGGCCGGCGAGACGTTCATGACAAGGTAGGCGCCGCCTAAATCCTGCTGCACGATGGTCTTGACCTGACCGGTCGTAATCTCCATAATGTAGGTACGGGCCTTCTGTATGCTGATGGGGAAGTTATAGTTAATGAGCGAACCGAGCTGCGGATGGCGGATGCTGATGTGGCGCACGCCAAAGGGCACATAGACCCAAATCTCGCCCGTGTGGTTGTCGTCAACCTTCTGGATACCAGCCGAACCGACATCGAAGACGAAGCCCTTCTGCGTGGTCTGCACACGAATCAGGGCGCATTTGTCGCCGTTCTGGTCGAGCATCGTGGTGCCGCGCGAGTTGGCTGTCAGGTCATTTTCGGCCAACGCAAAATGGGAAACCGATATCTTTTGGGCAAAAGCAGACACAGGAAGAACGAGGACCAGGAACAACAGTATCCTGACCACGGTGCAACGTTTGGTCTGTATGCAAGAGCCTTCTTTCTTCATTCTCTTGGGCTTTGTTTCTGTTAGCTGCTTGTGTAAGTAAGCTAGAATCTTTTTGTGTAGATAATGTCTTCTGAGTGCGCCATCTCATGTGGTCTATAAGATCAGGTCCATAAGGTCCACTGCCATGAACTGAAGCACCTGGACTCCGCCACTTCCTGTGGAGCCCTGCGTGAAAAGGAGTCACTTCCGGCTTTGCTGCCTTTGGCCCTTCGGGTTTCGCCTTGCCTTTTAGCCTTCGCTTTGCTTTTGGGCTAAAGATTTGGCATTTTTACTAAGGCTCTAGCTTTTGACTACGATTCCGGCCCTTCGGCCAAGGCTTTCAAGCCTTCCCCCCTTTTCAGTGGCAAATATAACCATTTTTCGAGATGTTCACTACCCCCCCCCAGTTTTAGTTACCGCTAACGGCCAAATTATTGTGTTTTTCGAGAGGATTGCAAGATGGAGATGGCAGAAAGGTGAAGGGTTTGGGGCTATAAACGCTTTGCGTGTTGCGTTATGCGTGTTACGTTAGCGCTGCGAGACATAAGGTTTTTTGGGTTGAGCGAAAAAAACAAGTAAAAACACCCGAAGGGCTTTGCCGTCGCTAAAGCTCCTTATGCTTTCGGTCTTCCCCTGCCTCACGAAAGCAAGCTTTCTTTCGGCCGGCGAAAGTCCGACATCAGTGCAGTGCCTGCACCAAAAGCCTCTTCGAGCAAAAACACCGCTTGCTTCGCAAGCTCAAAAACAAACCCTCCGGACCAAGAACCAAGCAAACACGGAGTTTTATTATTTTTCTAACACGAATCTAGCGAATCCACTCTAAATCGTGCGTATTACTCCGCTTTACCCAACAGCAACTCATTGTTAAGGAAATCGTAGACATAGCGGGGGCTTTGGTAATAGAGTGCCGTCTTGTCGTCCATCAGCCTTTGACAAGTTTCGGAGTTGATGACAGTATCGAGAGCTTCTGTCATAGTCTGGGCCTTGCCCTCTTCTGTGAGTCGAATGGCCAATTTTATCACCATATCGTCCTTCATCAGTGCTTTTTCGTCTTTCATTTCTCTACACGTTTTAAAAGTGTCAAGGCCCTTTCAAATCCAAAGAAGTATTGTATGGTCAAGCCCTTCATATATTTCAACTTTGCGACAAGCGTAGGCAAGTCTATCAGTTGGTTTTCGTATTTCCAAAGCTGCACACCGACCTTGTCGTCTGCTATTGGTCCTATCACGATGTCATAATCATGTGCTGATGCACCGGTACTATTACTACGGTTGGCCAATACAAATTCGGCCCAAGGCTCACTGTAATCTTCAAAGCGAAGTATCCTGAGATTATCAAATGCAGCCTCGTCTACTTCATATTCCATCACTATGGGTTCGCCTTCATGCAATTGTTCCACCTTGATACATGCCATATTGTAGGCTTGCTCGTAGCTTGCCGAAAGATAGAACCCCCTTCCGAAATCTTTGTTGGGTTTTGATTTCTTCTGTTCTATCGTTGAAAACTCCTGATTGGTGCCGTGATACAATTTCATTGTATGCCTCCTCCCATTTTGCTGCAATATTCGGTCATATCATCCACTACCGACACAAACGATTGGGTGTGCAGATAGTCATAGTGCTTATCCACAAAAGCAATGCCCTTGTAGCGCAACAGATAATTGAACGCCTGCTTAAGCGTCAGTCCATGTCGCTGTCCGAACTCAGAGACAAATATCACGGTCCATTCTATTTTGTCCTTGACACTATACTCCACATTTTCCATTCCTCAATACTTAGTTAATATTTATTCAAATGCTTAAATTTCAAGTACATAGACAACATGTTCGGCTATATCAGTATATAGCTTCGATGGCCTTCGGCCCCTAGTTAAAGGGGTCTTTGAAAGTGTGGTATAAATAGTGTTAAAAGGCTGAAAATAATCGACTTAAAATTTGGCCAAGTCGCTGGAAATTAGTAACTTAG
>CAVGQN010000090.1:0-7323 GCA_963631395.1 bacterium | reverse complement strand
GTCGTTCCGCAAAGACAAAATCTGTCGTTCCGCAAAGACAAAATCCGTCATCCTGCAAAGACAAGATTTGTCGTTCCATAAGTTCCATAAACACCAAATCAAGATGTTCGACTTGACACTGAGCAACGGACGGAGGCTTCATTTCGCGACTCCGCAAGTGATGGGAATCATCAACGTCACTCCCGATTCGTTTTTCGCCGGGAGCAGGGTTCTGCAGGGTTCTGCAGGCGGCGGGATGTTCACGCCCGAGGCGGCCGCCCTGTTGCGCGAGCGTGTCGTGACGATGGTAAGGCAGGGGGCAGGCATGATAGACGTCGGCGCCTGCAGCACGCGGCCCCGGTCGGAGGCAGCTGCGGAGGACGAAGAACTGGCCCGGCTGGAGTGGGCCTTGCCCATCGTGGTCGAAGCCGTGCGGAGCGCCGAGTGTGAGCAAAAAGAAGCAAGTCAGCAAAAAGCCGGAGCGCAGGACGCTTGCGGGCAAAGCTACATACCCGTTTCGGTCGACACCTTCCGGGCGCGCGTGGCCGAAGCGTCGGTGTCGAGGCTCGGGGCAGACATTGTCAACGACGTGTCGGGCGGGGCTTACGACGAGGGGATGCTGCCTCTCGTGGCGCGGCTCCGCGTGCCTTACATCATGATGCACATCTATCCCACCGACCGGATGCCGGGCAGCGGGGAGGCTCAGCCCATCACCTATCCGGAGGGCGTCTATGCGGGAGTAATCGGATTTCTGAAGCAACAGCTCGGGCGCCTGGCCGAATTGGCCGGCGGACTTGACCGGTTGCGGGGCAAGGTGGTGCTCGACCCGGGCTTCGGCTTTGCCAAAGACGTGGATGAAAACTACCGGCTCTTTGCCCAGCTTCGGCGCTTCAAGGCCGACTGCCCCGAATGTCCGCTCCTGGTGGGCATCAGCCGCAAAAGCATGATATTCAAGTTGCTGGGCACGGATGCAGCCCATGCGCTCAACGGCACGACGGTGCTCAACACCCTGGCCCTGCAGGCCGGCGCCGACATCCTGCGTGTGCACGATGTGCCCGAGGCCGTTGAGGCTGTTAGGATTTGCACAAAAGTCTTTGAAAGTAAGGTTTAGGAAACCTTCTCCCAAAGACTTCTTGCTTTTCTGAAGCTCAAAACTTCTTTCTTTTCAGAAGCTCAAAGACTTCTTGCTTTTCAGAAGCTCAAAACTTCTTTCGGAAATCCCAGAAAAATCTTCTTTCAGGAACCCAAAGACTTCTTGCTTTTCGGAAGCTCAAGACTTCTTTCGCAAATCCCAGAAAAATATTCTTTCAGAAAATTCCAAAAACTTTCTGTTTTCAGAAAACCTAAGAATCTTTCTCTTCTTTCAGAAACCCAAAAGATTACCTCCTGCTCCGCTTGCCGCCCATAAGGTCGCGGATGCCCTCCAGGTCGAAGCCGAGGGAGAAGCGCAGCGTTTGGTCGAGGGCCGAAGTCTGCGCCGTGCTGAGCACATAGCCCGCGTCGATGTGGAAGACGTTGAGGGTGATTCCTGCGCCGAAAGTGAAGTACTTGCGGTTGCCCTTGTACTCGTTCTCGTGGTGATAGCCGGCACGCAGGAAGAAGCGCCGGTCGTAGGTGTATTCCAGTCCGAGGCCCCAGTTGATTTCGTGCAGTTCCTCCTTCTGTCCGCCGGGGGCGTCGTTGAACGACTTGAAGAGGCCCTTAATGCCCGACATGTCGTAGAAGTCCTGCTTGGCGGCCTCAAACTTCTCCTGGTCCACCTGTCCGTCCTCGCCATAGAACTGCCATGACTGGGGGAACGTCGGCACCAGGTACTTGTTGGCGTCGAAGTTGATGGACATCAGGTTGTAGTCGTCGAGGGGGAAAGTGAACGAAGTGCCGAGGCGCAGGTTGCAGGGCAGGAACTGCGACGTCGTGTTGTTGTCGTAGCTCACCTTGCCGCCTATGTTCGAGATGTCGAGGCCCCACGACCACTGGCACTCGCTGTAGCCCACTTGCGGATAGGCTGTGTAGTAGGCGGCGATGTCGGCGGCCCAGGTGTTGGCCGGGGCGTTGTCGCCGTCGTCGTAGGTCATGTCGCTGTGTATGTAGCGCATCACGACGCCCATCGAGAAGTTGTCGGAGAGTTGGCGCGAGTAGCCCACGTCCACGCAGAGTTCGAAGGGGTTGATGACCTGGATGAGGCCCGAGCCGTCGCTGTTGTACACATCCACCTCGCCGAGGCTGAAGTAGCGCAGCGAGGCCGAGATGGCCTGGTTGTCCGCGTAGCCGAACTTCTGGTAGCCCGAGATGTAGGCCAGGTTGATGCCGCTCACGAGTTTGCGCAGCCAAGGGGTGTAGTTGACCGAGATGCCGCCGCGGCTATAGGCGAAGGCGTACTTGGCGGGGTTCCAGTATTGCGAGTTCTCGTCCGGTTCGGTGGCGGCGCCGACATCGCCCATCGAACCGCCGCGCGCGTCGGGAGTGACGCCCAGCGAGACGATAGCCGTCTGCACGGGGTTGTATTGTTTGGCCATATCGGTGGTCGACGTTGTCTCTCCGTCGCCGAGTTCGGCAAAGGCCGGAAGGGCTGCCATGGTGGCGGCAAGAAGGGTGAATATTTTCTTTCTCATATTTTATATAGTCGAACTTTCGTTTTGTTTGTTTTCGCTCTCTTTTCTTATAGTCGCTCTTTCGTTTTCGTGTCTGAATAACGCTCTTTTACCTATATTATTGCAAAGCTCAGACTGAGGTTAAGAATTTTTAAACTCAAAACTCTAAATTCTAAGTCCCCCCCCTAATACACCATCAGGATTTTCGACTGCGTGGTGGCCTCGTCGCTACCTGCCGAGAGGTAAGCCTTGTAGACATAGACGCCGGGGGCGACCGAGGCGGTCCAGGTGATGGTCGAAGCCCCCGACAGGTGGCTGGTCTCGTCGGCGTTGAGGTCATCGTTGAGTTGCGAAGGGCTGGTGGCGCCGTCCTGGAGGTAGACCACGTTGGCCGAGCTGGACGAAGCCGAGGTGTCGAGCACCTTGACGCCCGTCTGCGTGTAGACCTGCAGGCGCAGCTGGTCGGCGCTCTCCGGGCGGTTGTGCAGCACGCGGAAGGTGACCGTCTCGCCTTGCCTTACGGGCGAGGGATAGGCTTGCAGCAGGGCGATTTGCGGGCGGTTGGCGCCGCTCACCGTAAACTCGAAGTTGCGTGTCGAGAAGTTGTTGTACACGTCCCACACGCGGAAGGTGGCCTTGTAGCGTCCCTCTGCCAGGTCGTCGAGCGAGTAGCGCACATTGCCGTGTCCGGCGTTGCCCGTGTAGGTCGTGAAGTAGTCGTTGAGCACATAGTGGCGGTTGGCGACCAGCGGATTGGAGAGGCACTCCACGTAGAGGCTGATGTCGTGTCCGACGCCGTTGCCCGTGGCGTTGATGCCGCTCGAGTCGCTGACTTCGGCGCAGAAGTAGGGTGTCAGGCCGACCTCGTCGCCGCTCCGGAACGTTTCCTTGTCCAGGAAGCAGGCTATGATGACCGGGGGTACGGTGTCGGCGTCGGCCGAAGTGTGGCCCGACTTGAGCACGAAGTCGTTGTAGTAGCCCTGGGCTTCGGCGCCGTCCTCGCTGCAGGCGTAGAGGTTGAGCAGGCCCGAGCCGTCGCTGTACGAGATGTCCTGAGGCACTGTAAACGTAAACCGGAACTGCCCGCCACGCACCAGGTCGCGGCCCGCGAAGGCCTTGCGTGTGCGCGAGGTGAAGGTGTAGACCGGTTCCTGGTAGATGCCCTTGTCGGCCGTCAGGCTGTCCTCCGCGTCGTAGACGGTGGGGTAGACGAGGCCGTTGAACGTCGTGTCAATCTCCGAAGTGCCCGTTTTGAGCACATGACCGGCCACGGTGACCTGGCTCAGTGCCTCGAAGTTGCCCTCGATGCTGTCCACCACCATCTCGTGTTCGGGGAATGCGAGTGTCATCGACGGGTCGCCCATCAGGCAGAAGTTCAGTTTGTTGTAGTCCGAGCCCAGCGACGTCTTGGCCACGCGCAGGATGTCGCCCAGGCGATAGCGGGTGCCGTCGGCGTGGCGGTCGAAGAGGTGGTCGATTATGGCCTGGTTGAGCCGGAGGTTCTGCGAGGCATAGACCACGCGCGTCGTCGACACCAGGGCTGCCGCTCCGCCGTTGGGGTTGAGGAGCAAGGCTTCGCCCAGCGACTCGTTCTTGCCGTCGTAGCGCGAGACGTCGCACGAGGCCGTAATCCACACCGGCAGGTGCTTCATGTTGAGCTGGCTGGCCGACGACACCGACATGAGCATCTCGTGCGTGATGTTCTGCGACGAACCGTGTCCGGCGTAGTTCATCAGCAGGCAGCCCTGCTGCAGGGCGCGGTTGAGGTCCTTGCGGGCGTCCGGATAGTCCGTACCCGACGTCGACGAGCTCTGCTGGTAGGCCGCCAGGTAGATCTTCTGGTACATATATTCGTAGTGGCCGTTGTCGAGCAGCGACTTGATGAGCTGGTCGTTGTGCTTCATGTGCAGGTTGGGCGAGTCCGTGCCCGAGCCGTCCATCTTGTCGTCGTCCGAGAGGAAGCAGAGGCGATTCTTCCAGCTGCCCATTTGGCTTTCGCTGTCGTAGCGCAGTATTTTGGCCAGCACGTTGGCGGCGTCGCCCGTGGTGCTTACGGGCAGGCGTCCGATGCCGATGTCGAGGCGGTCGCTGCTGATGCTGTACCGTCCGCTGGCGTCCTTCTTTCCGCCCTCGTCATCGTCGAGGAACCCGAAGTAGTCGTCGCTCACGCACGACGAGGTTTCGACGAGCGAAGCCTCCGTCTGGTAGGTCAGCAGCATCGTGTTGCTCTCCGAAGCCGTTCGGTTGTCGTACGAGCCGTCGCCGAAGAGCAGCAGGTACATCAGGTCGCCCGAGTCGCCCTTGCCGCGGTCGTAGAGTTGCTTGAGGAAGAGGCGCACGGCCGTCACGTCGGGCACGCCGCTGCTGTACTCGTTGTAGACCTGTTCCGGCGTCACCACCACCGAGGTGAGGCTGTCGTGCTCCAGGCGGTAGTCGGCCAGCTGCTGGGCGTACGACTTCAGTCCCGAGGGGGCGAGCACGACGAGGTTGACGGGCTGCTGGGCGTGCAGGTTCTGGTTGCTGACCGTGCCCGCGCGGCTCACCGTGAGGAACGTTCCTGCCAGGTTGACGACGGCATATTCGTTCACGCCCGCCGTGGTGGGGATGAACACGCCCGTGCCGCTTGCGCCCACTTCCGCCTCCAGGCTCTGCACCTTAGGGGCGAGGGGCGAGGTCACGTCCCAGATTTGCATGTTCTTGTCCAGGCCCGCTATTTTGTAGGCCACGTTGCCGGCCGAGCTGGCCTTGGCGTTGCGGAAGAGCAGGAAAGGCTCCGACTTCGACGCTTCGAGGCTGCACTTGCCCTGCATGCGGATGTAGTCCAGACGGGCCACGCTGGGCGAGGCCGACCCTGGGGTGTAGGTGATGCGCACCTGAGCGCCCTTGAGGGCTGCCATGTCGGTCAAAGAGCCGCTGTAGGTGGCTTCCGCGCCGAAGGCGTACGAGTTGCTGGTGGCGGCGATGGTCTTGCTGCCCACATTCTCGCTTCCCACCCTCACGGCGAAGGTCGAGGCCGAGGTGGCGTGGGCGGCCATGGTGACCGACAGGCGCGCCGTACCCGCCTTGAAGGTGTGTCCGCTCAGCCACGACTCCTCGGGCAGGGCGAACGACTGCGTCTGTGTGGTCAGGAACGACTCGCCGTACCAGGCGCGGCCCGTTTCGCCCAGGTTCACGTAGTCCACTTCGTGCAGCCAGCACTCGTCGTAGTCGGTCAGCGTGTCGGCCGGCACCGTGGGGTTCGAGGCGAGCGTGTCGAGGCTCAGGGGCGCCGTGCCGCTCTCCTTCTGGTGCAGGAAGTAGTAGGCCTTGTTGGCATAGGGGTGCGTGCGGTGCGAGTAGGTGTCGCCGCTGCGGGTCCATTCCGTCAGTCCCTGGCCGTAGAAGACGATGCGCTCGTGGCTGCTGTCGTGCAGGACGGCCACCTCGGGCAGGTCGTCGGTGTGGCCCTCGGCAAACGATTCCGTGAGGACATGTCCGCCGTAGCCGTACACGCCCACCTGGCTCGGGTTGCTGAAGCCCCAGTTGCGCAGCTGGCTGTATGTGATTTGGTAGATGCCGTCTTTGCCCTCGTCGAGGGAGACTTTCACCCAGTAGCCTTCGCTGAGGACGGAACTGTCCGCCCAGGTGTGCGCGCCCGTTGCTCCCCACGTCAGGGCGGGGGCAAAGGCCAGCAGGCTGAATGTCAGAAGTGTGAACTTGTACATATTCTATTGTGGTCTAATAACGCGTACGCGCGCAAAATATTGTGCCTGCGGCGTGTCTTTTGCCTTCTTTGGTCAAAAAATCGGCCGCAAATGGTCTGCCATTCGGATTTTGTGCGTAAATTTGCGCACCCGTTCCCGGCGGCCGGTCCGTTCAGGAAGCTGACTTGCAGACTTCACGACAGGAGTTCGGGCACAAACAGAAGATAATCGATATGAAAAAAGGACTCATCCTGGAAGGCGGTGCGCTGAGGGCACTCTTTTCGGCAGGCGTGACAGACGTCATGATGGAGCACGGCATTGCCTACGACGGCATGATAGGCGTATCGGCAGGTTCGGCCTTCGGCTGCAACTACAAGTCGCACCAGCCGGGGCGCGTCATCCGCTACAACAAGCTGCTGGCCCACGACTGGCGGTTCTTCAGCTTCCGCTCCTGGCTCGTGACGGGCGACTACTTCGGGGGCGACTTCGACTACCACTACATGCCCGCCCACATCGACAGGATGGACATCGAGACCTTCACGGCCGACCCGATGGAGTTCCATCTCGTGTGCACCGACCTCTCGACGGGCCGGGCCGTCTACAAGCAGCTCACGGGCTTCACGGCCGACAACTACGACGAGGTGGCCGAGTGGTTCCGTGCCTCCGCCTCCATGCCCCTGGCGGCCAAGGTGGTCGAGATTGAGGGCCACAAGTACCTCGACGGCGGCATTGCCGACAGCATTCCGCTGGCCTACTTCCAAAGCCTGGGCTACGACCGCAACGTGGTGGTCGAAACGCAGCCCGACGGCTATGTGAAGCGCCCCAACCGCCTGGTGCCCCTCTATCGGCTCGTCTACCGCAAGTATCCTGCCTTCGTGCGCGCTTCGGCCGAGCGTCACCTCATGTACAACCGCCAGCTTGCCTATGTGCGCGAGCAGGAGCAGGCCGGCCGCGCCTTCGTCATCCGTCCCAAGCGCCTTCTGCCCATCGGCCACATGACGCACGACACGCGCTTGATGGACGAAGTCTACCAGGAGGGCCGCACCACGGCGCTCGAGCGGATGGAGGCG
>CAVGQN010000089.1:0-7514 GCA_963631395.1 bacterium | reverse complement strand
AAACATCAGAAGATATGGCAGACTTCTTTCAGAAAGCCGGCAAAATGAAATGGCTCATTGTTATCTGCGTCGTTGCAGTGGTGATCTATGTCGTTTATCGGCGCAAGAAAAAACAGACACAGGAATAATTTTTCTAAATAATCACAGCGAGTACGAAATCAGAAACGAAGCGAGTAGGTGAGGCACAGGAATGACCTACATGGCACGAAAGCGGACACAAAAAAAGAGAGTAGTCGGGGCAACGCTTCTGCTCGTTTGTGCTGATGGCACCGTGGGTGTCGATCGGCACGGATAGACGGGCAGGAGCGGTAAAATAGATAATTTCTAATCAAAAAAAATACAACAAAAACATGCTAAACAAAGTATCAACCGTGAGCATTTTGCTCATCATCGCCATTGCACTGATTATCGTTTTCGGTGTAAAAAATGGCAAGAAGAGTAGCGCAAGCACTACCAATGCAACCTCAACCAATGCTTCTGCAGAATCGTCTGCGTTCAGGGGCAAACGTTAAACCAAAAAACAACTAAAAAACCAAAAGACAATGCGTAAAGAAATTCTATCAGACCGTTTTACCGGCAAAGAAAAAGTATCGTTAAAGAACCGTGCACGTCGTGTGAGCAAAGCCACAGGCGATGCCTTCAACATGGCATGCCTCATCGATGAGAGTAAAGCAGGTCGTCCTGTGCAGATTGGACTGCAGAACTTAGATGCCGTGTCCCACACAGTCGCTGTTTTCGCAGGCGATTTGCAGAGTGTGGACGAGATAAAGGACATCGCTGGCGAAAGCGTCGATGCCATCGTCACTCATGGAACCGTTCTCAAGAGCGACGCCGACGCACCATTGCTGGTGTGCGACTGCCCCAAACTGGAGTATATCCGTCGCTACCTGCAACGCAACCCAACGCGCATCGATGCGTTCCAGCTCACCACCGACAACGAATTGCAGTTTGCCAACACACTCAAATTGGTCGAATACTCCCCATTTGGAGGCCCTGTGAGCGACAGCATCACACCGAAGACCTACCTCACACCAGAGCAGTTTAACCGCACCATGGTGGAGATATCGAACATCAAACACTTTTCGCTCGACCACGCGCACGTGTTCATCGTAACCATCGGCGCGGGTCGCACCTTGGACATGACCTTGATGCTTGGATCGTCGTTCGACAGCGCATCGGCACTGCAAGATATGGCAGAGGCACTCATCGGTTAATCATTGGAAACAGATCAATTTTAGAAGATTATGTCATACCCAACAGGCAAACAAATACTAGACAGTGCCATTAAGTTTGCGCTCTCTACTATCCCTGCCGATGAGTTGCAGAAACTATTTGCATCGCTTGGCTATGATACCGATGATGTAACGTTGGAGTTGTGCATAGAGGCATGGGACAAGTTCGGTGAAGAGTTCACCAAACCATTTTTCTCTATGGCACACGATCAACTAGATGATGCGGACAAAATGAAAGCCGTGCGCAAATCGTTGCAAAATAGCAACCTCTTCGTCTCGCGAGCCGATGGCAAGAGCGATGGGGGAGAGACATCGGGAGAGTTTGACCAGCAGAAATGGGAGAATGCACAATCGGTATTAGGTTATCTCTATGGGCTGTGTGAGAGTGGTTACAAGACCTACTCGCAAGCCCAGAGCGATGCCAACGCAGCGGCCATCAAAGCCGAGTCGGACGCAAAAGCTAGGACACTTGAGGCGCAGACGCAGCAGAACATCACCAAATGGATCATCATCGGAGGTGGAGTGATCGTCATCATCATTGTTGTCCTTGCCATCGTCATCTCAAAACGTAAACAATCCTAATCACTCGTTTTCTTTTTCAATGGGGCTCGCTCGTACTTTGCGGGCGAGCTTTTTTGTTTCAAGAGCCAACAACACAATGCAGATAGAACACACAACAAATACGGGCTTTATGTATGGCACGCCAGCCGCGGTGTCGCATCAATCGGGTATTTTATATATCAACGATGAATTGTTCGACAAGCTTACTCCGTTTCAAAAAGAGTTTGTCAAACAGCACGAGATAGGCCACTACCGCAAACAGACTCACGACGAGTTTGAAGCGGACAGGTACGCCTTCAACAAGTTGGCGGGCAAATACAAACGCTCGCTCAAGCAGAGCATCGGCACATTGGAGGCCATACTCGATGGCGACGATGCCGAACACGCTAAGCGCATCGAGCACATGTACGAGTTGGCACTTAAATGGGACGCCGAACATGGTAATTTGGCTGCAGCGCAGGAGTTGGAGAACATCGTGACGGCCGTGTCGCGCGCCGATGGTAAGAACACTAAAACCGTGCAAGCCGTCGATACCGCGGGCGATAAGATGACCGAGCTGGCCACCATCATCTATCAAGGCAATCAGGCGCAAAAGCAGACTGAGAACAACGGTGACAACACCAAAACCCTGATGTATATGATGATGGCATTGGTAGCAATAATGGTTCTAAAGAAATAACGCGATATGGCAGCAGACTCAAACATGGATTCTTATGCCTTCGGCACCTTGTGGCAAGAGGCCACGCAAGCCATTGGGTATACATGGTCGGCGCTGATGAGCGGACTGACCGATATCCTTGGAACACGTGCCTTTTACAATGCCGAGCAGAAAAAATACGAAGAACAACGCAAGATTGCCAACTTCTCGACCTTAGCCAACAGTGGTAAAAATGGCAACGCCATATTGATGGTCGCCTTGGTGGCATTTGCTGCTATAGTGGTATACTTCATCTACACATACAACAAAAAGGAGAAATAAGATGGCATTATCAACAGAAGAGAAACATAACATCGCCCTGTCGCAATCCACGGCAGAGGAGCAGACCTACATATCGGGCACGGCCAAGAAAAACCGCACATGGCTGATTGTCGTGGTAACGATTGTAATCCTTGCCGCAACCGCATACTACTTCTATAAACACTGATTGACGAATTATGGCAACAAGCAGTACATACAACGGAAAAAGTAAAGACCTGCGCTACATCAACATCGATGCTGCACCGGGCAACCCCTCCACCTTTTGGGTGAGCGAGAGTGGCAAATACTACCGCACCTACGAAGAGGCAAAACAAGATGCTGGGCTGACCAACGTCAATCCCGAGGACTACGTCATCAAAAAGTCGTTTTTCACGCAGCATAAGAAAGCCATCTTGATTTGCGCCATCGTGTTGGTTTGTGGATTTGGAGTCATCTACCTGTTCGACAAGAACAAGTTGATTTACGGAGGCAAGCCATGGTAAAGGCCTTTGAACTATATGGCAACGACTACTCGCGAGCCGATGGCATGAGCGTGTCGTACGACGATGTCAAGAGTTACCTCTCGTCTATCGGTGATGACGAAGCGGGAGGCGTCAGCATCAGCAGCAACGCGCAACTCAAGCAGATCATCAAAGAGGCCATACGTGAATCGGGTGAGGACAAAATTGCCTTTACACTTTTCAATCACGACTTCTCGCAGAGCGATGTCGCAATCATCAACATGGTGCTGAACACACTCGCCATTTTGCTCGCAATAGTAACCCTTGTCAAGAAGAGATAGAAGAAAAAACATGGAAAAAAACACGGCTATATTGATCGGCATCTGTGTGGTGGCAGTGTGTGTCACCATCGTCATCTGCAAGAAGAGCTCCGCTAAAAGCAATGAGCAGAATTCCATTTGGGGCAGCACCTCGTATAGCGCTGCAGCCATGAACTCACTTGTTGGTGCGTTTCAATCGGCAGCGGCCGAGGGTGGCGCAGGAGAATCCGCTTGGTAGTATGGCAAAACTATGTATCGTAACATCGCTGGCCAAAACGTGCCTCTACCGACATTATTCCGTTTGGGCAAATGGCAAAGTCTACCACTTCAACGAGAGTGGGGCGCATTGCCAGAGTGAGGCGGAGTTTATGGCTCAACGACGATTGATTCGCGAGATAGAGGCCACACAAACCGATGAAGAGGTAGAGCAGTACTATCAAGCGCACCGCAGTAGTCAATACGATGCGCTACGCTACAACTGCGAACACTTTGCCTACGAATGTGCCACCGGGCAAAAACAGAGCCCAACCGTGAGAGGCTACACCATTGCCGCAATAGTTACTGCCGTTGGCTGCGCAGCAATCTATGTAGCAAGAAAAACTAAAAAATAAGATATGCAAGAGAGTTTGAACAAACTGATTCAAGACGGGATAAGCGTGAACGTCAACATACCAACGAAGACATGGTTCGCCATGGCCGTTGCGGTGCTTGTCCCTGGCATAGTGCTTATCATCACCACACACACATTCAAAAAACTGTAAAGCAATGAACAACTTTTTTGCTCAATCGAAAACGATAAAAGTCGTCGCTATATCAGTCCTTGTGTTGGTGATTGTGGCAATCATCATTTTGATTGTCGTCAAGTACAAAGGCAAGCTCACCGACACCATCAAAAATCGCGAGTTGGCCGAGTCGTTGGATGAAGAGATCAACCAAGACGACATCACCCTCACGCAGACGCAGCTGAACACCTTTGCCTCGTCGTTGTATGCCGCCATGGACGGACTAGGAACTGATGAGGACAAAATATACAACGTCTTCCGCGCCATGGGCACGCGATCCGACGTGTTGCAACTCATCAAGACCTTTGGTGTGAAAGATGGCGAGACCCTCACCGAGTGGCTCAATGGCGACCTCTCGTCGAAAGAGATCGACAAGATCAACAGCATATTAGCAAACAACAATATCAACTATCAATTCTAGAAAAATGAAGAAAAGTTTAATCGCTCTGTCGGTAATCAGTGCCGTTGCCATCGTGGTGTTAATCATCTATCTGGTGGTCAAGAAAAAGCAGACGAACGCAAACGGAACATCGAGCGCTGATTTTCCACTGAAATACAACCTCTTTTTGAAATCGGCTAAAGTCACCGAGTTGCAGGTGAAACTGAACAACAAACTGAACGCATCGGTCGAGCCAAACTTCCCCAAAGACGAAAGTGGCGTCTACATCAAGTCCTTAAAAGAAGATGGCTACTTTGGCGACAAGACCTTGGCCGTTGTCAAATACTTCTGCGACGGACAAGAAGAGGTCACCGAAGAGATGTTTAATGCGCTTTAATGCGAATATAAGCGATGTTTAGAAGCACCTACAATACCATATCGAGCACCGATGCCGACCTTGTGATCATCGACGGCGATGATGTCTACAACTGCTTTTTGATGCCCAGCGTGAACAACGAAGGCAATGCAGATGTAGAGTCGCTCGCCTGTTGGCGCATCGAGAAGTTGGCAAAAACAGACACCGATGGCGTAGTAACCTACCGGCGGCTCTATCCGCAGGGATCGGCAGCGTTTTGTTTTGTTGCTGCGCAATATAACGCCTACGAATACTCTTACCGAAAATGACCAATGCCGAACGACTTGCAATATAACCCATTTACGAGGAAGCTGGACATCGCAGGCTCTTCGGACGCCTCCATGACCGAGGCGGAGATCAATGCCCTGTGTCCATTGGAATCGGAGGATGCGGTGCTGCCTGATGGGGTAGTCATCACCTCGATGAAGCATATCCCACTGACGGCCGACGAGATAGAGCAGCTCACCCCGTTTGATGAGCCAGATGCTGAACCAACCGATGCAGCAGTCAAGACCGAGAATGTCGGCCTATCGTACGGCACCTACTTCGCCGATAGCAAGGAGATAAAATGGTACGCAGGCAATGGTGTTGTGCGCTTGACGCAGAGCAAAGGCTATGGCACCACCGCTGTGAACGACTCCTATATCGCTGCACCACGCTTTTATAAGGGACATATCTTGTACTTGGAGACCTTGGTCGTGGGGGTTTACATCCAATCCATACGGATAAAATACAGCGGACAATACAAAGGAAACAACATGGTAGCTGGCGTAGAGACCGACACCAGCAACAACGTGCTTCAGAATACCGAGCTTATCCAGACCAATTGGTCAACCGAGAACGATGGCGAGCATGTTGTAGAGACCATCAATGGCCAAGGTTTGACGCAGATTTACATACAAAACAGCAGTACCGAAACCACCGTGCAACTGCGCGTCGTCAACATAGAGATAACTTATAGAACCACCACGTGATATGGAAGAGATACATCAGATAGATAAGACCAATTTAGGCATACTTTGGCAGCGCATTAGGACGTTTGTCTTGGCGCTGCTCACTGTCAAAGCCGACCGTTCGACCACGCTCGCAGGCTATGGCATAACCGATGCCTATACCAAAAGCTCCATCGACAGCCTGCTTGAAGCCATCGAGCTGACTCCTGGTCCACAAGGTGAACAGGGAGCGCAGGGCGAGCAGGGCATAAAGGGCGACACAGGCGAGGCAGGAACTGACGGTGCAAACGGCATCGGCCTAAAAGGCGAGATCGATGTCGTCTTCACCACAGAACGCGAAGAGGGTACCAGCACCAACTATGTCAAAAGCATCAGCAACATAGATGACGTGACCACGCCCGGCTTGTATGTGCTGCACGAAGGCATCAAAGCCGACTCCATCTTGAGCGTGGAGCGCTTGACCGATAGTTACGTGATGCAATACGTGATGGTGGGTGGATATGTTGGACTTAATACCCAAAAGTTCATCACACGCTCCTGCGTGAGCGGCACATGGACCGATTGGGAGAAATACGACATCTATCCCGACAAACAACGAACGTTGAGTTGTTCAGAGAACTTCACGATGCACATTGGTGATACCATACTCGAGATGACTGAGGAGAAATTGATCAAACTTAAAACACTTGTAGAGTCATGATAGAGCAACTCATCGCCCTCGGCGGGTGGGTAGTCAGCGTCATTACCACCATCGTCACTTTCATCGTCGCCAAGCATAAGCGCCACGACGACGACATCGTCATCATGCAAGAGCGCATCGTCGATCTTCTCGATAAGAACGACCGTTTCATCAATCAGATTGTTGAACTGCGCAAAGAAAACGCCATGCTCAAAGCCAACCTCGCCCAGATGCAAGAAGAGATCAACACTTTGCGGCAAAAGGTGCAACACAGCACCAAAACCAATAAACGCATAAACTAATCAACCGATCAACTAATCAACCAATCAACTCATAAACCTACGAAACACTCACTCCTCATACTCCTCATCGCCCTGTGCGCCAGTTGCGCACCGCAGAAACGGCTCGCGATGTTGCTTGCGCGCTATCCAGAGTTGGCACACGACACCAGTCTGGTGGTAAGCAAAGAAGTGGTCGTGCCGGGCGACTCGGCGTATGTCGATTTTACGATAGCAGACCTTGGTGGCATGGCGACAGGCGGCAGCTCACCGGAACAGAGCCGCACACGAAATAATGACCTGGCGGTCGAGAACGCCGCAGGCGCTATTGCCACTATCTCTGCTACAAGTGAGGACAAATACCGCCTGCAAGTGCGCACACGCGCTGACACCATACACTACTGCGACACCATCACGCTGCCGGCCTATACCACACGCATCGAGTACCGCGATAGGGTAGTCTGCGAGATGAACCAAGGGCAGTCGTTCTTCTTCT
>CAVGQN010000088.1:0-7627 GCA_963631395.1 bacterium | reverse complement strand
CTAAGTTACTAATTTCCAGCGACTTGGCCAAATTTTAAGTCGATTATTTTCAGCCTTTTAACACTATTTATACCACACTTTCAAAGACCCCTTTAACTAGGGGCCGAAGGCCATCGAAGCTATATACTGATATAGCCGAACATGTTGTCTATGTACTTGAAATTTAAGCATTTGAATAAATATTAACTAAGTATTGTTAACATACAATTCGCGCAAATAGTAAAAATAAGCCCGACTTACTTGTTCTGTACTGTCAATGCCTGAAGTTTGATTGGCTTGTGATAGTTCCAGCCATAATCGGCTTGCTTGTATTCTTGCATCAGCACTGTTCCGCGTATTGATTACCTCTTTGATTTGTTTCTTCGATAGGATAGCAATGAGAGAATCCATTTCCTCCCGCACAATACAGGCACATGGATTCTTTCGAAGTCGATGAGAAAATCCGAGGGCTAAATTCATAAGACGAGCCTCGGTGTCGGACGGCAATTTGAGATGATTTTTCCACATGAGAGCCATACTGACGAATTTCCCTGACAAACTTGGATTATATGGAATCAGTATCATGTTGATGGAATCCAGGTAAAAGTTGTCAATAGTCTCCTTATGCTGTTTCCGAATGGATGGCTCACTGTCTAGATAATTGTACGTGTACTTCCGAAGTTCCTTCATCCGGCAGTATCTGATTAACTGATCTTTCCGAATCGGGCTGAATGTGTAACAAGACACAATGTCTGCGAAAGCATCCTCGGATAAAAATCTGACTGGTTCGGCCATTTCCTGACGGAACACATCACAGATAACCTTTTCATCATCTGTAAAATCAGCGATTTGTGCATATGCTTCAATTGCTCCAAGAAAAGCTACGATGAAGCTGACAATTTTCTTCATATTCAACGTTTATATTCAATTTGATGCATTTTGATATATTTCATGGCATTATCTTGAAGAGACAATGCACGTTCAGACCTGACCTTAACTGGAATATCGACAATCTCTTCTGCCATACGGAGTGCCTGTAGGGTGTCGTCCTGTCTGTGGTACCAGTTTAGAAGTATGTGACGAGAGGTGAGGTTTTGCGGAATCATATTCCGAACTTGCTCGATGCAAGGAATGCCCTCTTCCGGTCGCCCCATACAATCCAGGCAGTAAAATTGTGAAAACCAAACATAGGTCGAAGTTGTGTATTGACTGGCAGTCCGGATGCAGGCCACGGCTTTGTCATATTCCTTGCGTTGAAAGTATTGCTTGTACATAAACCTCCAATAGGCTTCGGATGTGCCGATGGGCAGAGCTAATGCTGAGGCCTCGGCAATATCTATATCACCTCTATGTTTTACGATTTCCTTCAATCGGTTAAGTTTCAACTGTGACAGAGTCAGCCGACAGATATGCGTACCACCCCACAGGCAGAGACATAAGGCAATCAGACTAACCGGAAGATTGTCGTTACTAGGTCGCTTGACATTTCCCTCCACCGAAGATAGGCACAGACTTGCGACCATAGTCAGCACCAGCCAGGGTTGCATGGTTGCACAAACGAAGTTCATAGTAGACATAATAGCAAAGGCCACAATCATGCCCAGGTGGGCAATCTCGTGTTCCCGCAAGGCCAGCCACAGCACAGAAGCATAGAAGGCCACAAGAAAGAGGATGCCAATGATGCCGGTTTCCACACCTTGCTCTAGATAGTCGTTGTATGCCATGCAGACAATGTCGGCAGTCTGTTGTTCGGACTCTGAGGCAGCCCCGCTTTCGAAATAAAGTCCTTGACGAAGGTTGTAATCATGTTCAAACATACCGATACCGATTCCCATTGGATGCTCAGAGATCATCAAAGCAGAAATCTTCCAGATGAGCAATCTGCCATTGGCGGAAGCAGGCTTTAACCAATACAAGCCATAGGCGGCTAAAAGTAGAACAATGCTTACACCTAATAGTAATATGATTGCTTTTAGCCTTCCTAATCCAGAAATGAATATCTTCACTTTGCCCGACTTTAACCGAGATAAGACGAGGATGACAACCAAAGCGATGTAGGCAGTCCGGCACTTCAAGGCTATCAAGAAAATGAAGACAAGCAGAATGATTACTATATACATTACCCCAAGTAAACCCGTCCTGTGCCGATGGAAGAGCATCGGAAGTGATACGGCCAACAAAATGGCCGTAACATTGGGATTGTCGTTGGTGCCGGTCAATGGGAAGAAATGATTGACAGAATCCATCGCACCAATCCATTGCAGCAAAAGGTAGAGCAACTGAATAACGACCATAAGCAGTATACCATTCTCAAGACTTCGTTCCGAGAAGAATCCTTGCCGCAGAAGGTAAGGCAATGTAATCAATAGCGACAACATCGATAAGGCGTAGCTCAGTTTATAGACTTCCGCATCAGCTATCAAAACAGAATGCAACCACAAAAAGGCCATCCATGCTAATATGAACCATTGTAGCCGGTGCGTCAGCAGTCTAGTTCGATGCAAGAGACAATGTACCAATACCAGGACGTTGAGCAGCAGAATCACCACCTCGCCCAGCAGGGACTGGGAGAGAGATGGATAGACAAAAAGACGGGTATCAATAGTAAAAGACATGCAAAGCAGTATCCAAAAGAGAGTGGCTGCCCTGCACATATATTTATCGAGCAGATGCATCGGGCACGAATGTTTTTTGGGTTCCTTCAATCCATGGGAAGCGAAGCATACGTACGTTCTTCCGGTCAACTTGCAACAAGACGAACTTGCGATCAGTTGCCATATTGCGGTGGATGGAGAGACAGTTGCCACCATTCTTACCAGACTCTGTCTTGGCTTGTTCAACCAATTTGTTCAATGCCCGATTGCTGAAGCGGTCGCCAATCAAGAAGAGATTCCGAGTGGATAGGATTTCGTCCGTGAGACGGTCTTCAAGAATTAAAGGGAAATTGGTGTCAAGATATTGACAGTAGTCTTTCGACAAAGAATGGACTAGATTAAAATAGAATCCAGTTAGATCGGCCTTGCTCTGCACATAGACAAAAGGTTCGGAATAGAGATCAGCCACCACAAAATCCGGATCTTCGAAACCGCTTGCGCCCACCTGTCCCTTTGAACTTCGGCTCTTCCCATCGAAGAAATCGAAAGCTTCTGATCCAGTCAGCAGTACGTTATAAATGGTGGAATTGATTTTCTGCTCAAAGTCTAATGGCAGATTATATTGACGACAAGCATCCAGCAAACCTTCATAATTCTTGTATGGACTGTGGACGTCGTTCGGGTCGGCAAAGACAAAAACCGACGTGCCCGACAACTTCTGAATGTTGGCCGACAAGGAATGACGCTCTTCCCATTCGTTCCGGCTGCTCTGGTAGTACAATGGTGCATAGAGCCCTATGGCTGCAAACACACCTGGGTTCAAGGCGGCCAGTTTCAGTGCCCGATACCCGCCACTGCATACACCATGCAGATATATCCGGTCTGCATCAACACCATAGTGACTGCTCACATGTTCGATAGCAAGTTTCAACTCAGCATTAGCCATGGGAGTGACGTCTTCGCTCAGATACATGCGGGCTTCCGGCATCATAACGATGAAGCCGTACCGGTTAGCCAATCCCTGCATCAGGTGGAATGTCCATTGATACGTAAACTGAGGAGAAGTAAAGAAAGGATAGTGATTAACTACATGCGGACGGACTACAACGACAAGCGGATACTTGTGGTCTCGGCGCATATTGTTTGGAGTAACTAGCAAGTAGCGCTGCTGCCCTCCGTCCAGTTGTGAGGTATAGGTAACAAACTTCAAATTGAACTCATTGTCATCCTCCCCGAAGTCCTGGTTAAGATGAGTGAAGGTGTGTTCCAACTGATAGGTGATTGGAGCAATTTTAAACTGCCACCACCAGTCGGTTTCGCGACTGTCGTGCTTCAGCAGAAAGTCAAGGCGGTAGAGCAGCTGGTCAATTTCCTTACTTCGCGGATGGTTATCTCCCAACCGTCGGCGTTTCCGTACAAAACGGGCATAGACCTCATCCAGGTCTCCGCATACAAATGGCTGTCTGACAACCTTGCCGGCAATCTCCATGGTGCAGAGGTAAGAGGTCAAATCTAAAAGTTCTTCGACCTTGCAGAAGTTGACATTTCGTTTCAGCGGGAACGAGCGTACTGTATCGCCCGAAGCATCTTGAACGGTAACATATACCTTGGCGTCAAGAATCTTGGTATGGGCATTGGTGAAAGTGAGAATTTTGTCAAGATTGGACACCAGCGGGAAGACAATGTTATTACTCTGTTCGTTAGTGTACATCGTAGCCACACCGAGACTGTCCAACAGATAGGACTCAATCCAAACATCATTATTTACCTCCTTGGTACGGATGACGCATCGATTGTCCCCTTGGTTAAGATGAATGGCATAGAAGTTTAGACCTTGCGTGTCTCGTCGTTCCAGTTTCTGTCCATTCAAATAAGGTGTGAATTCGAGGTTAGTGCGAATGTTCAGAAAGAGATCTGCAGCCTGCTTTGATAGCAGGTTGCAACTAAGATAAGTATATCGTCCTTGAAGTGTATCCGAAGTCTGAAGCCCGAACACCTCCTTCAGATCCAATTGATTGTACTTTGGTGAATAGGAACCATTGTACCAAATCGGATTATCAGGGTCGGGATTCTTGAATCCGTCAGCAAAGGCTGGACTCTTCAGATACTGCACCCAGTCTTCGGGCTCCATTTCGTTACGGCATTGGCCAAGGACATGCCAGTGCTCAATGAGTTGCGGTTTCTCACGAATCTTGTTTAGATCAACTATGTAGTCAAAAGGAGCCTTCTCCTGTTCCGATTGTTGGCCCGAGCCACAAGCACAAAGAGCAAAAATACCCCCGATAGCCCAATAAATATTTTTCATTTCACTAGTGTAATAATATAATTTTGTTTTGTGTATACAAATGTCACAGATTACTTCTATGTTTATGTTCTTGCGGTGCAAAGTTACAACCATAAAAGTTTTCTTCCAAGAAAAAAAGTTTTACAAACCACTTTTTATTTTATTGATATACAGCAAATTATAAAACTTGATTTTTAAAAAGTTTTACATGTCGGAAAAAAGTTTTACATGGCACGTCAAAATGGCCCATTTCTCACCCACAAGTACAATTGCATCCATACCCAGTTTTCTTTCATAATTCATAACTTATAATGTAATGAAGTTTTGACTGGATTCGTTCAATTTTACGGCGCACCCGACAAACCCCGTGGAGCAAAATTCATGGCATTAACCTAAAAACTGTTGACAAACGGTACGTTTAATCAAAAAAATCAGTACCTTTGTCGTCATGAAACAGACTGGCGATGTAAATATGTATGAAGGCCTTGCCTCATACTTTCTTCCCGAAGGTGTCTTGGACTACTTCGAAGTGACAGATTTTGTTGTGCAACCCACTTCTGATAAGGGCGTGCTTTACACAACAGAGTTGCACATCTATCTTGATGAGCGCGACAACCGCCCGTCGGAGATGAAAGAGTCCGTAAGCAATGGCTTTGAGGCAGAATCTTGCCTGCTGGATTTTCCTGCGCGTGACAAGAAAGCAGTGCTGCATGTTCGCAGGCGACGCTGGATAATGCCAGATGGCACAACAAGGATGTTAGACCTCGGCAAAGAATTCGAACTGAGGCATCAAGGTACGCGATACGCTAAGGATTTCGCGCTTTTTAAAGAAGGCGAATGGACAATGAGACGATAACCGCCCGTCAGGTCGGTTATACGTATATGATCAACAGTTCCACGTTTGCGAAAAGATACAAGGATACGCTGAGTGACTACGAATCCTGGGACCAGAAAGAACATGCAGCAGAATGGATACTGCATCCTCAAAACGTGGGCAAGAATCTTGGCATAGACGAGACATCTCTCCAAGGTGAACTTTACACGATAGTCCACGACAAGGATGGACACGGTCGCAAAAAGTCTGTCGTTGCAGTTGTCAAGGAAACAAATCCGGCTGATGTGCTTCAAGTTCTCATGCAACTACCTGCAGATAAGCGGGAAAACGTCGAAAGCATAACGATGGATCTCTCAGAGTGCATGCGTGCCATTGCCCGTGTAGCTTTTCCAAAGGCTACCGCCATACGCGACTGTTTCCACGTCGTCAGACGCGGCGGTGAAGCATGTGAAGAGATACGTCAGCGTCTGAAGAGAGATGCCGTAAAACTGTTGAACAAAGAGAAGGCGGAGTTCCGCAAGCATTTAGACAAACTCGCAGCTCAAAGGAAAGCATACCGCAAAAGGATGAAGAAGGTGCACGGAAAGAGTTGGAAGAAAAGCAAGCGCGGAAAGAAACCGCAAAGGCTCAACACACGCTTCGTACCTTCAAAGCTCGACAACAGTGAGACCCTTATAGAGGCTTTGACACGTTGCAACAAGCAATTGGTCATGAGCCGTGAAAAATGAAGCCAGTCGCAGGAAACACGGGCAAAAATACTCTTTGGACTCTACCCAAAACTGGAAGAAGCATACAATCTGATTAATTCGCTCAGAGCCATATTCCGCAATGACAAACCGAACAAAGAAACAGCAAAGACCAAGTTGAAAGATTGGTACGACAAAGTCGCTGCCTGCACCTTGCGTGAGGTGAAGTCCGTCCGTGATACCATCAAGTTCCACGAAGACGAGATACTAAACTATTTCATCGCAAGGCAGACAAATGCCTCCGCCGAGTCGCTCAATTCAAAAATAAAATGCTTCAGAGCGCAGGTGAAGGGAGTCTCGGACATACCCTTCTTCATGTACCGTTTGTCAACAGTTTTGGGTTAGTGCCATGAGTCTGCTCCACGGGGTTTGTCGGGTGCGCCTTACATTGGTTTTAATTCAATTCCAGCATCTTCGTTATAGATAATTCGCTTCATGCCATTGTCTTTGATAGAATCGTACGGAGCCCATTTCCAGCTGAATATTCCCTTGACAAAATCCGTAAGTTGATTGCCGTCCATGTCAAATACTGCAGAGAGTCCATTCTTCTTAACGATAAACTCAGGCCCATTTAGAGACTGGAGCATTCCTTCAATAGGTTCATCAAACATAGGTTTTAAGGTTTCCTCGTTGATAAGGAACAACAAGCCATCCTTCTCACACCTAAGAAATCCATTACTTGTACGATTAAGTCCTAATAGCTTGTATTCACCTAATCTTGCTTGTAATTTTATATAAAGCTCTTTGCATTCTTTGAATGAATCATGATAAATAGGTTCATAGTCTGGAATGTGAACATCTCCTTGCTCCTTTATCGCTTCCTGGTCAAATTCTGGGAGATTCTTTCCATACTGTTTTATTGAGCATTCCATCCATTGCTCAAAGGTAGCCTCTGGAGTTTCACAACCTCCACCATTCCATGTGTAATATTCTGCTGCATACCATGCTTCATCTTGTCCCAAAGCCATTGCAATGTCAAATGTTATACGTCGCAACCAGAAGTAATCACCTTGATGCATAACAATTTGGCAATAATGAAAGAACGATTCTATCTGCCAAAATCCATTATGTAAGGTAAATTCTACGTCATAAATCGGTAATCTGAAGGTCGTTTCATTGTATTCGTCATCATAATAATAACTAAAGCAATCATCGACTTCTTGAATGAGAAGATTCTTTTTCAGTTGTG
>CAVGQN010000087.1:0-7718 GCA_963631395.1 bacterium | reverse complement strand
GGTTGGGACACCTCGTCGGCCACAAATTTGAACGGCGTATTCTTTATGTACCCCAAACGTAACACGAAAATCACCTCGCTGGACGTGAGCAGCTGGAATACGGGCAAGGTCACGGAAATGGGTTCGACATTTATTTGGTTTGACAATCTTGCCGAGATTATCGGGTACGAGAATTGGGACACGAGCAGCGTGGAGTCTCTCAATCCGTTCTTATACTTGCCCAGCATCACCCGTCTTGACTTAAGCAAATGGAATACGAAAAGTGTGACGAAGTTCGGCGACGCGGCGGGAGCTTACATGTTCATGAAAGGCATGGAGAACCTATCGGAGTTGCTCTTGGGCGAAGGCTGGGGCACGAACATCACGGCTGCCACGCTTGACTTGTCGCAAATAAATAGCAGAGGAAAATATCAAATGACAGACGAAACGTGGGCAAGCATGCTGACGATGTATGACCGAGCTACCGCGGGGCTGACGAATATGACCATCAAGCTGAACAAGAACAATAATGTGCCCGACGGATGGGCGGAGAAGATGGCAGAACGTGGTTATACTATCAGCTATTGAAATATTGGGCTGGAGCAAAATCGTGTTGCGTCAACTCAACATTCAAAACTCAAAATTCAAAAATCAAGAAATGGTAAGCAATTTCATGCCCGAGCAAGTGCGGGCGATAGGCACACTGATGGTGAGCACACTTGCGGGCATAGTGACACCCACGGCGGGGTTTATGACGGCACTCACAATTGCGCTCGTGTTCAACCTGTGGGCGGGTATGCGGGCCGACGGCGTGAGCGTGATAACGTGCAGGAATTTCTCTTGGAGGAAGTTCGGAAGCGCGATAGCCGAGTTTCTCATCATTCTGCTCGTGATAGAGATGGTGCGCGGCATCATGGTGCTTTGCGGCGACGGAGAGGCGAGCATCTACCCTGTGAAGATATTGAGCTATGCGATATGCTTCTACTACTTTCAGAACGGACTGAAGAATCTTGTGAAGGCATACCCGCATAATCAGGGAATATGGATAATATATCTTTTCGTGCGCTTCGAGTGGCGGCGGGCCTTGCCGTCGAACGTGAGCGAGAAGATGACGATGTTTCAAGAACACGAGATGAATAAAAGTAAAAAAGTAAAAGAGTAAAAAAGTAAAAGGGGCTGGCGCGTCATGGGCGCGTTGGTCCCCCCCCCCCCAACTCAAAACTCAAAACTCAAAATTCGTAAGATATGGCAAACGGAATAGAAATCACAACGGCAATGCTCGAAAAGATAATGCCGATGTGCAAAAACGTGAAGGACAGGGCTACCTACGCGGCCCTCATCACGAGATATGCAAAGGACTTCAAGATAAACACTCGGCTGCGTATGGCCCACTACCTCGCACAGATAGCCTACGAGAGCGGGTCGCTGCACTACACTAAGGAGATAGCGACGGGCGAAGCCTACGAGGGGCGGGCAGACCTCGGCAACACGAGCAAGGGCGACGGCGTGAGGTATAAGGGGCGCGGACTCATTCAGCTCACGGGCAAGAGCAACTACCGAATGTACGCGAAATTCTGCGGCGTGGATGTGGTGGAACGCCCCGAACTGCTGGAGCAGCCAGTGGGGGCCGTGCGCTCGTCGATGTGGTATTGGCAGACGCACGGCCTGAACGAGTGGGCCGACAAGGACAACTGCATCAAGATAACACGGCTCATCAACGGCGGGACGAACGGGCTTGTGGCGCGTGAGGACTTCTTGGCAAGAGCAAAAAAAGTGCTGGGCGTGTGAACCAAAGCGGTTGCAATATGCAACCTGTTGAGGAAATGCAGATTTGCAGATAAATTGCAGATAATTTGCACCTTTTTTGCAGATAAAATGCAGATTTGCAGATTTTTCCAAAATGGAAACAACCACAAAACAAAAAGGCCGAGCACGAAGCCCGACCAGACACCTACATTAATCTCATTTAAAATATGAAACCATACAAAGGTAATATAATTTTCTGACAAACCAAAGAAAAAAGATATGGATGAACACGAAAAATTCTTCACGGGGTGGATGCTGATGCTACTGACGGCCCTCGTGGTGATGCTCCTGACGGGGTGTGCGGGCACAAGAGTTGTGCAAATGCCTGTGACGGTACACGACACGGTATGCACAAATATTGTGCGGGTGGATACGTTCAACAACATCGAACGGGAGTATGTGAACGTATTCACGGCGGGAGATACCGTCTACAAGGTGCGCGAGGTGACGCGATGGCGGGAACACACGAGCATAAAACACGATACTCTCTTTATTCACAAGACGGACAGCGTGAGCGTGCCCGTGCCTGTGGAACGGAAACTGACCTTCTGGGAACGGCAGGAACGGAACATCGGGCAAGAGGTGCTCGTGATATGCGGAATGGGGATGGTGTGGCTCGTGGCTTGGGCGGCACGGAGATTTGCACGGAAGCAATAAAAATGTGCGGGATTTGTTGCACGGGTGTGACGGGAATTTTGTAACTTTGTGGGTATCAGAAAGGAGATAAAACAATGAGTAAATTCGGAGAATTGACAGAGAAAATCGGCACAGACAAGCTGCTGCATGCGCTTGTGTGCTTCGTGATAACCACCGTCGTGGCCCTCGCTTGCCACAAGACGGGCGAGGACCAGTGGGTGGCTGCGGCCATCGGCGGCATTGCGGCCATCTGTGTGGGCATAATCAAGGAGGTGTACGACTTCCTGACAGGCGAGAGCTTCGACGCGCAAGACCTGCTGGCCGACTGCATCGGCGCGGTGGCGGGACTCGTCGCGGGCGGGGTGCTGATATAGATTGTAGGTTCACTTTTTATTGGGTTATAGTTGATTTTTTAGGGTTTTAGTTATTGACGATTTTACCTATTATTGTATGGATGGGCACCTCGCGCGCGATGCGTAAGGTGCCTTTCTTTTTATTTCTTCCCATGCAAGACCCAGTCAATGACCCTACGGTTCGCTTCGTCCACCTTCGCCATATCATAATCTATGTAGACATCGGTGACAGTATGCCCTCCGTGACCGAGGGCGTGAGCGATAGTGTCCTTCGGTATGTCGAGTCTGGCAGCGATTGTCGCCCATGAGTGACGTGCCCAGTAGGTAGTCAGTCCGGGTATGATGCGGCCGAGCACATTATTCGCACAACTGATAGCCGACCGGGATATGGCCCCCTTTGGTGTCAAGTCAAGCAGATATTGCCCGCCGGAATACTTGCGGATGATAGACCACGCCTCCGGCTCTATCTTGATAGAGTACAGTCGGTGCGTCTTGCGTCGGTGAAACTCCAACCTGCCATCGTGTAGGTCGGTTGACTTCGCGCCCATCATATCCGAAAAATTCATACCGATTAGCAAGAATGAGAGCTTGAACATGTCGACCCACTTCTGAGATACAGGCTTCACCTTCGCTTCGAACACCGAGCGGAGAGCGTCCGGCGAGAGATTGCGCTTGATAGTAGCCTCGCGATGGAGCCTCATCCTCCGGAAGGGATACCGGGTGGTCAGTTCGTTGTCGAGCGCGTAATTATAGACGGACAGCAGACGCGCGATGTATTCCGTGCGTGTGTTATGGCTGAGACCTTTCTTCTGGAGCCACACACTAAAGCGGAGCACCCACTCGCGTGTGATGTCGTCAAGGGCAAGGTTGCCCACTTCCGGGTCAAACTTCTGTACGTTGGCAAGCAATGCGCCATACACGCGCATAGTACTGTTGGTTGAGCGGGTTTTTATAATCTTCTTGAGCACGTCAACGAAAAGGGGGCCGCGTTCTTCTTGCGGATCGAGATGCCGTTGCAGAAGATCGCGAAGCTCACGTGCCGAGATGTTCGGATTGTAGCCCGGCGAAGCGGTCACTTCCCGTAGGGCTTCGGTGTAGATATTGAGTCGGTTGAGTAGATACGCGTTGAGGCTTCGTCCGGCAGAGCCGACGGCCTTCTGCGCTCGCGTGTCCCACTTGGCCGGGTTGACGTACTGGCCAAGCGTGATGAACGCGGTGCCCTGATGGTGGTTGATTGCGAGCCGGAGCGGGCAGGTGCCGTCCTGACGGGGCTTGCGCTTGTCAAGATAAATTCTGATGGTTGCCATAATGGTGCAGTTTATTTGCAGTTTTTTTAATACAATTTGATGCGAAACGATACACTTTGCGACAAGCAAAGACTAATAAACACCGCGGGAAATGCGGCATAATGGCCGATAAACACTGTGTTTCAGCGATTTTTGCGGAAATATTTGTCTTTGCAAACTGCAAAGGGTTGGCCTTTGCAAGTGATTGATTATCTAATATTTATGAATTAAACAAGAAAAGCGTGCAGTCTTATTGCAGTTTTTCGAGTAGTGCGAGCAGGCGATTGATTTGCTCATCCCTCGCTTTCAGCATGGCCAGCAAGTCGGCCATCGTCTGCGGGTCGTTGATTGTCGTGTCTTTATTATAAGAATTGTTCGCGGGTGCGGGCGCGCCATACAACTCCCACAACTCGACATTCAAAACATTGCATAACTTCTCCAAGAAGCCGCTCTTGATGTCTGCGGCATTCAAGGCTTGGTTCAGATGCTGTGGGGACATGCCGAGTGTCTTGGCCAAGTCTGCCAAGACCACACCCCTATTATTCAATACATTCCTTAACATTTCGCCACTCATAAACACTAATAGTTTAAATAAACGTTAAATACAAAAGAAATAAACACTAAAAGTTTGTAGTATAAATATTTTTGTTTATCTTTGCAACGTATTACAAAACGAGTTATAAAACTCGTTACAAATATAGTTATAAAAAATCGTACAACAAAACAAAACGAAAGAAAAATGCTAATAAACGGATATGACACCCGGAGTGATGCACAGAAAGCCCGCGCCAAACGCGACAAGGAAATCTGCGACGACTACCGTAACTGCGTGGCCGTGATACTCCGGGGCTACGACGAACTGAAAGGTTCGGGCTTCTCTGCCCACTGTCTCATGCAGGCGGTGGCGAAGCGAAAGAAAATGACCGTTGCCGGAGTGCGAAAGGTGCTCATTCGTAACGGAGTCTACCAAGACAAGAATAAACAGTATTAATTAATCAATCAACCTACAAAAATCTCAAGAGTTATGAAACAGAATTTAGACAAATTCCTCGCCTCATCCATCGGCGAGAACACCGTGACAATCGCAGCAGCTGCCACCTTTCTACTCGGTATCTTTTTCTTTGCGTAGAAACTCACAAATCGGAAAGCTATGACAACAGAAGAACCGAAAGTTTGCGAGTTCGCCCGCTACAACATTTCGCAAGTTGCGAAGCTGCTGGGCGTATCGCGCAGCACCGTCTACCGCTTCATCGAGCGGGGCCGGGTGAGAACCGCCATCCGAAAGGTTGACAACCGAGTGGTCATTACCGGACTCGAAATCCTGAAAGCATGGAGGGCTGCGCTATGACCGAGACAATACAAGAGTTCCTCGAAGGCAAGCGAAAAGCCTACGAGCGGAAGAAGACAGCGCGCCGGAATAAGGAAGCCGAGCACAGAGTGCAGCTCCGCGAGTTCGACGACAAGATATGCCTCTGCCTTGACAACATCCCGCTGGTGCCCATCAAGGACGGCAACACCGATATGCTAAAGACAGCCCGCGGAATATTCCGGGACTGGCTCGAAATTACGAAACAATAACCATTTCAACTATTTCTATTATGGAAAATGTTCAAAACGAGAATAACGTGCAAATAACCTTTGCACAAGAATTGCAACAAAAGGAACAGATGGCACGCGCCCAGTTCGAACTATCAAGCGTAGGCCAGATGCTCAAACAATTCGAAGTCACACAACGTATGGCACAGATGTACTCCAAGAGCGGGCTGGTGCCGAAGTCTTACCAAGGCAACCTAGCCGACTGCGCCATTGCCGTTGATATGGCCATAAGAATGAACTGCAACCCGGTTACTGTGATGCAGAACCTTGTGATTGTGCAGGGCCGCCCCACGTGGCAGTCGCAATTCCTCGTGGCCTGTATCAACAAGTCCGGCCGCTTTACAACCCTTCAATACGCCACTCGCGTTGACGGCATGGTCGGCAAAATTGAGTATGAGGACAATGAGTGGGACAACGCGAACCGCCGGAATACCCTCGTCAAGAAGACATTCGACGGCTCAAAGGTGCCGAATCTCTGCTGCAAGGCATACGCCACCGACCTCAAAACTGGGGAGGTGGTCTACGGCACCGAGATAAGCATCAAGATGGCCGTGCAGGAACGCTGGTACACAAAGAGTGGCTCGAAATGGCAGACGATGGCCGAGCAGATGCTCAAGTACAGAGCTGCCGCCTTCTTCCAGCGTGTCTACGCCCCCGAAATCAGCATGGGCTTCCACACCTCAGAGGAGATTGAGGATGCAGAGTTCGTGGACGTGACACCCAAGACCCAGCCCAAACAACTTACAGAAATCGCGTCTAACGCTGCGTTTTTGCAAAGCGGTATAATTACTCCCGAAAAGGAGTTGAAGCCGTCAGAAGCGGAAGAAATGACAAAAACGACTATTTCCGAACCTATTCCCGAATCTACACAAACCACAACCCCTAAAAAGACACTGTTATGATTGACCTCGAAAATGAACAAAGAAATACCGGTTGGTTCCGGGCACGTCTCGGTAACATCACCGGGTCGCGCGTCGGCGACCTCATGAAGACAGGACGCGCAAAGGCCGACACCTTCGGCGAAACTGCAAAAACCTACATGATGCAGCTTGCTGCCGAACGCATGATGAACCCAGCCATTGTCGAAGATGACGAACTGTTCGGCCAGTATCTCGAACAGGTTGAAGTCTCAAGCAAGGCTATGCGCTTCGGTCAGGAGATGGAAGACAAGGCCCGCGACCTGTTCTCCAAGATGTCCGGCTTCGAGATTGCCGAGGCATCATCGTGCAAGCATGACCGGGTAGCACATTTCGCCGCCTCGCCCGACGGTGTCATCTGCGTAGACCTGCGGCCATTGGCTGCGCTCGAAATCAAATGTCCCAATCAAAACACATTCGTGAAGTATCTCGGCATCACCGACGGCGAGAGCCTCAAGCGCATAAAGCCGGAGTATTACTGGCAGACGCAAGCGGAGATGAGCTGCACCGACGTGAAATTCTGCTATTTCGTGGCTTATTGCCCGTGGCAGAAAAACCCCATCCACATAGCACTCATCGAACGGAACCCGGAAGATGAGGCCCTGATGCTCGAACGCATTGAGTTGGCAAACGGAGTGATTGACGAAATCTGCAAGACCGATGAGCAACGAAATGATTTACCGAGAATTTTCCGTGAGGTGTACGACCTCGCGACTGCTCCGGCTCTCTGATTGGCTCAACGAAAATCTGGACTTCGCAGCGGGCGAGGACTTCGACAAGATAGCCGACAGCCCGCGCGAAGACTTCGAGCTTTGCAAAACCGATGCAAAAATCATTGCCGGATGGTTGGAACAGACGGCATGGGAATGGTCAATGGCTGATAGCACGCGAAAGCAGGACGCTGCGCGGCGAATGCGACTGATGGCCGCGAAACTTAAAAAGAAAATCGAAAGCAAATGAAAAAAACACCGAAGGATAGTTTCATTCTCTACGCCGGACAATACGAAACGCTGAAAATTCTCACCGATGACCAGCTGGGCAAAATCTTCCGTGCGCTCTACATCTACGTTGGCGAAGACGCCGAGCCGTCCTTCGGGGATATGGCCCTCACGATGGCTTTCGGCTTCATTCGCAAGGATCTTGAC
>CAVGQN010000086.1:0-7855 GCA_963631395.1 bacterium | reverse complement strand
AATCAAGTAAGCGGATGAACATAATCATCCGCTTTTTTTATGCAGAAGGGGGGGGGGAGTATCATTTGCCTTTTAGCACATAATCAATTACTGCGCGGTTGGCGGTGTCAACCTTATCCCTATTATATTTTATGTACACACTGGTGACCCGTGCCCCGTGAGAATGACCGAGGGCCTCACTGATAGTGTCTTTTGGGATGTCCAACTCAGCAGCGTATGTCGCCCATGAGTATCGCGCCCAATATAGTGACAGCCCTTTTTCTAAAGGCATCATCTCTTTGCGGCTATTAGCGGTTAAGACAAAATCTCCTTTTTCATCAAGTTTTACGGGCCCTATTTTTGCTAATGCATTGTTTACACTGCCCTGCAGGGCTTTATAATTTTTGTAACGGTCAAAGCATTTTATTAAATGCCTTTTGCCTCTATAGCGGTTTATAATTTCCATTGCCTCCGGTTCAATCTTTATACTATAGAGTTTTCCAGTTTTGTGTCTGCGGTATTCCAGCCGACCATTTACAATGCTATCATTCGTGCATTCGGCCAGATCTACGGTGTTGATGCCAATCAGGTAAAATGTGAGCAAGAATATATCTCTATATTCGGCGTAGAATCCGCGCAGGGGCATGTTGATTAATTGACGCATTTTCTCAATCGGCAAATCACGCATTCGTGTTTCTTCGGTTTTGATGTGATAACGCCGGAATGGGTTGTTTGTCGTTATGTCATGGTCAATGGCCCAGTTAAATGCTCGCTGTATAGTTTTCATGTATGCCGCCTTTGTGTTTATAGACATGCCGGTCATGGATGCGTTGAAGTCCTCAAGCCAAGATGTTGTTATTTTTTCAAAATGCAGATTTTTTGGGTCATAGCCGAAGGCCTGTATCTTTAGCGCTGCGCTGCGGGCCATAGCATTAGTGCGCTCCGCGCGTCCTTTTCCCATTTCGGAGAACACATCAGCCAGTGTCGGTACATCGGTGGTTGGCTTTTCGAGGCTCAAATTGGTCAGCATCTCTTTTATTTGCCCTCTTGTGAGCTTCGGCCACATCCCTGACTCCTTTAACTCAAAAATACGCGTCTGCACCATTGTGAGCATTGATTTAAGGCATGAATTAACCCGCATGGCGCTTTGGCCTGTAAAATGGTGCGTCAGCGGGTCCCATTCGCCATCCGCCGCGTATATACCAGTTTTAATATATAACCCGGTCCCATGCTTAACGGATATCAGGATGGGGTAGGTGCCATCCTGTAGAGCACGGCGTTTGTCTAAATATAGTGATGACTTCGGCATAAGGCATTAAATTTGCAAAGAATTCACAAAAATGTGTTTAAAAATTACTCAAAAATGGGCAAAAAAGCGCGAAAGAGTTAACTTTTTTATGCAGCTATTCTAAACGCTAATTATTGACAGTCAATAAATTACACTAATTTTTGGTCTTTCCTGTCAATAATCCCATGTTGTCTCTAATTAATTGATTTATAATAAGTTATGTGTTGTTCGATTGTATTTGCAAAGAAAATGCGCATTTACATTTGGCCGTTTTTAGTCATTTTCTCATATAATTTTATGATTCTTTCCTTTTCCGCCAGCAATGCCTCCAGCGCCTTAACCCGCTCTTCAAGAATGGCGGTATTTCCTATACTGACACTATTACCATCGCCGTGAATGTTCGGTGAATTATCACCGTGCGACGTCTGATGATAGCTCGTGCACAGCATTTCGCCTTCACCAGTTAAAAGCCATACGCGGCTTAAATCCTTGTAAAAGTTCAATATAAGTTCTATGACCTTGCTGGACAAATCCCGACCATCTTTGCGCGATTTACCTAAAGTTCCAACAGAAAGCCCGAGTTGCATTGTAACCTTATTATCATTTAACCCCTTGACTTTCATGTATTTATCAAATCTGTCTATTTTCCTCATAAAAAATTATTGAAAAAACTTCAATATTTATTTGCACAACATAGAAGAAAGTTCTATCTTTGCAATGTGGAAAGTAAATAAACAACTAACCACATACTTAAAAGGCTGCTGAGGGCAATGCCCATAAAGCCCAAACCAACTGCAAAATTACGGCGGTTTTTTCTTTCCCACAAAAAGGAAAGTAAGTAACTAAGTTTTTTTAATGATTTTTTACAATATGACATCCAGACAAAAAGAAGCAAAAAACCTGACCAGGGAAGACTTAAAAGCAATAACACCGGGTGAGACAAAGACTTTTAATATGCCGAGTGCGCAGGCCTGTTTTTCTGGCAAGTCATTGGCCTACCAGACACAACACCTACTTGGCTGCAAGTTTAAGGTCTCAGTGAATTTCGCGCTTAAGCAATTAACAGTCCAAAGAAACGAGCTATGACTACTACAAAACCCGACGTAGACCCGGAAGGCATCTACAATATCAAGCAAGCAATTGAAGCCCTGCAAATTAGCAGGACAACGTTTAACAGGTGGATGAGCAACGGCTATGTAAAAGTGAGAATTAGAAAAACCGGCGGGCGCCCTGTTGTAGCAGGCGCGGAAATTATCAAGTGCTGGAAAACAATGTACCTTTAAAAAATTAGACGATATGGCAAAAATGATTAAGAATTGGCGCTACTGGCTTATAATGGCCATAGGCTTCACCGCTTTTGTTTGTTTGATAGGCGCACCGAACGAAAACAACCCTTTATACTGGGAGATTCTGATTTTATCAAAGTTCGCGGCGGTGGCTTTGACAATCGCTGACGTAGCCCTTTATACATGGTTTGCCATGCGCGGGGAAATAGATGACGTACTTGATTTTGTGAAGGACGAGTAATCACTTAAATATAACGTAGCATGAAAACAGATTTAAGCATCAATGTGCAAGTCAACATTGGGTTGACAGAACAGATGGCCACTATCGTCAATGCCATTTTGGAGCAACTTGAGCCCAAAGGTTTTGGGAGATATCAAACTATTGTACGCCCGGTACAGGCCAATGAACAACCGGCGGAGCAAGAACAAGAGGAAGCCCCAAAAGCATTGACGGAAGAAGATGTAAGAAAGGCTATGCACGAAGCCCGCCAGCGCATAGAGGGTGAGGATTATAAGGAACACACTGACACCGATGCGTACAAGAAGTATCACAAACAATTGACCGCTCAGTTTAAAAACATTGCCGCCGAGCTTGGCGCGGAAAAGCCGAGCCTGTTGCCGGAGGATCAGCGCGCATCATTTATACATTCGTGCAAAGAATTGACCATACTTGAGGACGGCACGATAGGCGTTATATGTCCATTCTAACCAGAAATCTATGCCAAGCAAACACGCATTGTTAAGTCCCAGCGCCGCACACAGATGGATTAATTGCACCGCTGCACCTCTGCTGGAGAGAACCGAACCCGACAAGGGCAGCTCCTTTGCAGAGGAGGGGACTCTCGCCCATGCCTATTGCGCCAAAAAGTTGAAATCCTTCTTGGGCCTGCCAACGGTGGATGAAGAGCGTGAGATTGCGCAACTGGGTGCAAAATACCACACGGGGGAGATGGATGAATACACCGATGCATATAAGACTATTGTGTGCGAAAAGTTCAATGCTGGAAGGCAAAGAACCAAAGACGCACAGTTGTTGGTTGAGGTACAACTGGATTTCGGTCGATACATACCTGAGGCCTTCGGCACATCAGACGCCATAGTCATTGCAGACGGTGTGATGGAAGTCATTGATTTTAAGTATGGTAAAGGTGTCAAAGTTTCCGCGGTAGAAAACCCGCAGATGATGATCTATGCATTAGGCGCATGGGAGCTGTTTAATTTTGAGTACAACATCCAGTCAGTGCGCATGACCATCGTGCAACCACGCATAGACAACTTGTCGGAATACGAGATTGGCGCGGGGGAGTTGCTCAAATGGGCGGATAATGTCTTAAGGCCAAAAGCCGAAGAAGCCTATAACGGGGGAAAGCAGAAACCCGGTGAGTGGTGTCGGTTTTGCAAAATTAAAGCCAAGTGCAAGATGCTGTCATCCGTCTGTATAGACACACAAAAAGCCAATGCGGACCCGCGTTTGATAAGTGACGAAGACATGGCGCATACCATACTGCCGATGCTGTCAACATTTAAAACGTGGCTATCAGGGGTTGAGGAATACAGTCTGCAACAAGCGATGAGTGGCGTGCATTATGAGGGCTTTAAAGTTGTAGAGGGGCGTAGTGTCAGAAAGATTGTAAACCAAGATGCCGTCATAGACCTGCTGAAGGGGGAAGGCTTCGCGAAAGAATCATACCTAAAGCCGACGGAGTTAAGAAGCATCACAGATATAGAAAAACTGATAGGGAAAAAGCGCTTTGATTCTTTGTGCGCCGACTACATCGTAAAGCCACAAGGCAAACCAACTTTGGTACCAAGCAGCGACAAACGCCCAGAAGTCAACACCGCGGCAGAAGATTTTAAGGATATATAAATTAACCATTTAATAACAAACAACATGATTGATCCAAAATTAATTAATGAAACTAAAGTAGTATTCGGCCCATGCCGACTGAGTTACACACACGTTTTTGAAAAATATAGCCCAGATGGCGCTGGAGAGGGAAAGTATATGACAAATATATTAATCCCGAAGTCCGAAAAGAAAACCATAGACACCCTCAATGATGCTATAAATGCCGCAAAAAATGCGGCGATAGTGTCAAAGTGGGGTGGTAAAGAACCAAAGAAACTGGAGTTACCCCTACGCGATGGCGACGATAAAGAGGACGAAGTATATGCCGACCATTTCTACCTTAATGCAAAGAGCAATACACGGCCCGGTATCATAGACCGCAAAAAAGTACCCATCGTTGACGAGGAAGAAATATATAGCGGCGTTTGGGCCGTAATGTCGGTGACGTTCTACGGCTACGACGTAAACGGAAACAAGGGTATCGCCTGTGGTCTTAATAACATTATGAAATTCAAAGATGATGATCATCTCGGCGGCCGCGCATCAGCCGAAAGCGATTTCTGTGACATGGACTTTGACGATGAAGAGGATGATGACCTATAAATTGGAGTCTTAATACTACTTAAGATAATTAAAATAATCTGTCTGCCCCGGGGATGGCTATCTTCAATCCGTGAGGCCGTAAAGAAAAGCCACCGGGGCTTTTAAACTGAATCATGAAGGAATTAGGCATTGACATAGAGACCTACAGCAGCAACGACCTCACGGAGTGCGGTGTTTACAAGTATGTGGAGGCAGAAGATTTTAACATTCTGCTCTTCGGCTACAGCATTGACGGCGGGCCCGCGCGGTGCATTGACCTCGCCAACGGTGAGCAGTTGCCGCACGATATTCTAATCGCCTTAACCGACCCAGCGGTGATTAAAACCGCTTTTAATGCCACCTTTGAGCGTATCTGTATAGGTGCATGGCTTAAGATAGACGGGCGCTTGGACCCGGCGCAATGGCGATGCACGATGGTACGCGCAGCAAGACTTGGCTTGCCATTGTCTTTGGCCCAATGCGGGGAGGTGCTGAAACTGGAAGACAGAAAGATGAAAGAGGGTAAAGCCCTTATACGTTATTTTAGTGTACCGAACAAGCAAACACGCAATGGCGTGACAACATACATCCGACATACGCCAGCGGACGCGCCGGAAAAATGGGAAACGTTCAAGCGCTACAACATCCGGGATGTCGAAGTAGAGCAAGCAATACTGTGTAAGGTTAGGAGGCTTGAAGTGCCGCAATTTGACGAAAACTTATATATAGCCGACCAGCACATCAATGACAGAGGTGTAATGATTGACCGCGTCATGGTTGACGCCGCAGCACGTTTTGACGAAGCCTATAAGAAGGAACTGCTAAACGAAGCAAAAGCCGTCACGGGCTTGGATAACCCAAACAGCCCAACACAGATTAAGCAATACATAGCAGACGTCACCGGCTTTACAATCGACAGTCTGGGCAAGAAAAATCTGGACGACTACGAAGTGCAATTTAAATATTGGCCGAAGGTCCAAAAGGTGTTGGCGCTACGCAGAGAAATGGGGAAGACGTCCAATAAAAAATACACGGCCATACAAAAATGCGTTTGCAAGGATGGCAGAGTGCACGGTCTTCTGCAGTTCAACGGCGCGGCGCGGACAGGCAGATGGGCCGGTAGACTAGTGCAATTGCAGAATTTACCACAAAATCATCTTGATGATCTGGATGACGCACGCCAGCTGGTGAGACTCGGCGACTTGGAAGAGTTTGAAATGAACTACGCAAATGTCACGCAAGTGCTTAGTGAACTAATCCGTACGGCATTTATAGCCAAGCCCGGCTGCACTTTCCATGTATGCGACTTCTCAGCCATCGAAGCGCGTGTTATAGCTTGGATTGCGGGCGAGACATGGGTGCTTGATGCATTTCGGCAAGGACACGACATTTACTGCGAAACCGCTAGCCGTATGTTCGGAGTGCCGGTGGTTAAGCACGGGGTCAATGGCGAGTTAAGGCAGAGAGGAAAGGTGGCGGTACTCGGTTTAGGCTATGGCGGTGGCGCTGCTGCCTTAGAGGCTATGGGTGGCAAAAAACTCGGGCTCACAGAGGCGGAAGAGAAAGAGATTGTAACTAAATGGCGGGCCAGCAACAAGCACATCGTGAAATTGTGGCAAACAGTAGAGAAAGCAGCCATTGCAGCCATCAAGACCGGGCGAAGCATCGCCATACAGCGGGATATAGTTGTGGCTTACAAATGGGGAATGCTTTTAATAACTCTGCCCAGCGGGCGCACTATCTGCTACCCACGCGCGGAGGTTGGTATAGAAACCGGCGATGGCTGGTGTGGTGACCACGAAATAATCGAATACGAAGGTGTCAACCAAACGACAAAAAAATGGGGCAAAGTGAGAACCTATGGTGGTAAGCTGACGGAAAATATTGTACAGGCCACAGCGCGGGACATCCTCGGAATGGTCATCCTGAGAGCGGAAGAGCGGAACTTGCATGTAGTTTTCCACATTCACGACGAAATTATCGTGGAGGCAGAGGAAAACCAGACCCTGCCGATGGTGGAGGCACTCTTTAGTGAGCCTATTGCATGGTGTAAGGATTTGCCATTAAAAGGCGCAGGATATACCACCCCATATTATTTAAAGGATTAAGAATTATGAAACAAATAACATTTACAACAGAAGCCACCACATTAGAAGCATTGAAATATATAGGCATCTATATGTGGGTGATAGTACGAAACACAGCGCGGTGTATCAACCGCCTTGTATACAGATACCCTTGGTTTTTCCTCATCGGTGTGATGCTCGCATCCATTCTGCTCAGTTACATCTTTATAGGCGAGGCAAGAGCGGAACGTGACTCCTATAACCAGCAGTTATCGCAGGTGATGATGGAACTGAAGAGCGCACAAAACGCCATCGCAAGCGAGTGATGACGTATCTGCCCGATGCGAAATCGGGCGGGCAAAAGGGCGGCATTCCAACTTTTCATAAACTCTTTTTTTTAACAATTCATTGTACCATTATCTATTAATTATTTGTTGATTTTCCACAACGCCGCCCGACATTTTCCCGGTTCTCTCTGCTTGGCAGACGGAAGTAAGCGTTACATCGGAACACGCACCGGGGCAGACGTTTTCATTGTATTTATTTTGATTTTGATTTCTTGAAAGCAGCGGCTTTCAGCCAAGGAAAGCCTGTGAAGGTTTATCCTTGGATTACAAATGTTATTTAAGTTATTTAATTGTAATCGTGGCGGTGCGCTCTCAGCGCGGATGCGTCCTCTACAGGAGAGGGCAATTGGTTAGATTTGCATTTGTGGGTTCGAGTCCCATGCCGCCAACCAAAACAGATTAAAAGAAACATTATGAAACAAACCACATCCCATCTCCGTGAGCCTTTCCGCTTCCGT
>CAVGQN010000085.1:0-8394 GCA_963631395.1 bacterium | reverse complement strand
GTTCGATTTCCTTGCCCTGGTTGTCGATGAGCTTCAGCTGGGCAGAGAGTTCCTCGGTCTCGACGGTCGACGGGAATTCCTGGTTCAGTCTGATCTGCATGTCGCTGACCACGTTCATGTAGTTGGTGAATGCCTCAAACGAAGAGTCGTAGGGCGAGAACGGAACGTAAGTACCCTGTTTCGTCGACATGAACTTGAAGTGGTCGGCCGAGAGCAGGTAGTCGAAGTCCTGGCGCAGAGCCTCGTTCTTGGAGAGGCGGAGGCGCTCGCTGATAGAGTAGATGGCGCGTATGGCCTCGTGCTGCAGGTCGTTGCCCATCCAGGCGCTTACGTCCTTGTCGTAGCCGTCCCAGCTGATGGCGTGGCCTACGGTGGCGGTAGCTACAGGCGGGATGTTGTCGAAGGCTTCGGCCGGCGTGATGAAGCGTATCTGCTTCTGTTCGGCAAAGTTGGGCAGTGCCTTGAAGAAGTCGAAGATGCCAGTCGAAGCCGGATGGATGCCGCCGATGACGTCAAAGTTCATGGCTATCAGATAGACCTGCTCCTGCTCCGGACCCTGTGCTATCCAGTTGATGAACGTGTTGGCGTCCAGTCCGTTCTGGAAGTTCTGGCAGATATCCTCCGAGAGGCGGGTGTTGCGGAAGAGCAGTCCGACGTCCTGCTTGGCAGCAGTGCTGTACATGAAGTTAGGACTGCGCCAGCCCAGTACGTGTTTTGTGCCCTCGGTGATGATGCCGCGGAAGCCCATTGACGCCACTTCGGCACCGATTTTATCGTTGTAGATAAAGCCCGTATTGACGAAGGTCTTCGGCACATAGTTGAAGTCCTCCGACAGAATCTTCTTGTGCTGGCGTATCTGCTCGTAGAAGTCGTCCGTGTCGACCAGCGACGAGAGACTGTGCGAGAAAGGTTCGCAGAGCAGTTCGCAGCAACCCGTGTCGACCAGTTCGCGTATGGCGTCAAGGAACTCCGGGCAGAACATCTCGCACTGCTCGATGGCAATGCCCGAGATAGACAAGGCCACCTTGAAGTCCTTGTGGCTTGCGTTGATCATCTCGAGCAGCATCTTGGCTGCCGGCAGATAGCTCTGATGGGCGTTGCGCTTCAGGATTTCCTCGTTGGCGTAGTCGTCGTAGTAGTAATGGTCAGCCCCGATGTCATAGAATCTGTATTTCTTCAGACGGAATGGCTGGTGTATCTCAAACAGCAAACAAATGTTCTTCATAATTGTCGTGTTTATATGTTTTTACTTTGTGTTTTGTCAAGCGTATCGGTGGAGACTGTGTAATCCGGCGATTAGCTCCAGCCCAGCAGGCGTTTGTAGGCGTCGACCACGCGGCGGCCCACATTCTCCCAGGTGATGTGGTTCACCTCTTCGCGTCCAGCTTCCTGCATGTATTTGTGCAGGTTGGGATAGGCGATCAGGGCGTACATTGCATCGGACATTGCGTCAATGTCCCAGTAGTCGACCTTGATGCAGTTGCTCAGTATCTCGCCGCAGCCCGACTGCTTGGAGATGATGCTCGGCACGCCGCACTGCATGGCTTCGAGGGGCGAGATGCCGAACGGTTCGCTGACCGAAGGCATGACGTAGACATCCGACACCTTAAACATCTCATAGACCTGCTTGCCGCGCAGGAATCCAGTGAAGTGGAACTTATCGGCCAGTCCCTTTTGGGCCACCAGCCGTATCATCGACTCCATCAGGTCGCCGTTGCCGGCCATTACCACGCGAGCTCTCGGCACGTTGGGGTAACCGCTCTGCCGTTGCCGTTCGAGGGTCTGCAGACAGCGTGCAGCAGCTTCGACAAAGTACTCGCAGCCCTTCTGTGCCGTGATGCGGCCCAGGAAGGTGATGACCTTCTCGTCCGTGCCGCGTTTGGCCTCCATGTCGAGCACCTCTTGGCTCATGGGTTCGACGGCATTGTGCATGGCGATGCACTTGTCCGGGTTCTGGTGGTACTTGTTGATGACCGTCTGCCGTGTCAGTTCGGAGACGCACATGATGAGGTCGGCATGGTTCATGCCGTCCAACTCAATCTGGAATGTCGGGTCACCGGCGTCGCACATGCCGCGCGTACGGTCATACTGGGTGGCGTGTACGTGTATGACGAGCGGTTTGCCGCTCACCTGCTTGGCGTGTATGCCAGCCGGATAGGTCAGCCAGTCGTGGGCGTGGATGATGTCGAACGTCTCCTTGCGGGCGATGACACCGGCCACAATCGAGTAGTTGTTGATTTCCTCAAGCAAGTTCTTGGGGTAGCGGCCCGAGAAGTCGATGCAGCCCATGTCGTTGGTATAGAGGTTGCTGAAGTCTGCGTAGATGCAGTTGCGGAGGTCGAAGTATTCCTGCGGGTCCATGCAGTAGCCGAAGCGTTGCTGCACGTAGTTCCAGTCGACGTCCTTCCATACCACGGGGGTATTGGCGGCTCCGATGATGTGGACGAAGTCCTTCTTCTCGTCTCCTTGCGGCTTGGGCAGTACGAATGTCACCTCACACTCTCCGGTGTTGACCACGCCGCGCACGATGCCGTACGAAGCGGGTCCCAGTCCGCCGAGGATGTGTGGTGGCCATTCCCAGCCAAACATCAATGCTTTCATGTTGTATTGCGGATTTTTTTATGTTACTCTGTGTGTTTATCTGTTCCCTGTGGCGAAGCGGCTGCCTGCGTTGGCCTGGTAGTCGGCCACGATGCGGAGGGCACGCAGCACCTCGGCGTTGTTGATGGAGAGCGACTGGGCGCCGTGTCCGCTGAAAGGCGGGTTGCCGTCGTACACCTCCGAGAGGGTGCCGATGCAGTGGCGTCCCATCTCCTCCTCGTAACTCATCAGGCGGCGGTTGATGAAGGCCACGCCCGAGCGCGTGAAGACCGAGAGGTAGGCCTCTGCGTAGATGCCCAGCAGCCATGGCCAGCACACGCCGTTGTGGTAGGCGTTGTTGCGCTCGGTCGCATTCCCGACGTAGTAGGGCCTGTAGAGGCCGGCTTTCGGGGTCAAAGAGCGGATGCCCTTGGGGCTCAGCAACTCCTTGGTCACCATGTCGAGGGCAGCCTTACGCTCGGCCTTACTGAGAGGTGTGTACTTCACACCGATGGCAAACAGCTGGTTCGGGCGCACGCTGGCGTCGGCATAGGTGTCTGTCACGTAGTCGTAGAGATAGCCTCCGGGAGCGGCAAAGACCTTGAGGAAGTTCTCCTCATACTTCTTGGCCCACTGCTCGAGCCGGCTGATGCGGGCGGCGTCGCCGTTGGAAGCGGCCAGCAGTTCGAGGGCGAACTTCAGACCATTGTACCAAAGGCCGTTGAACTCGACCAAATAGCCGTTGCGCGGCGTGATGGGACGTCCGAAGTCCGTGGCGTTCATCCACGAGATGGCCTTGTCCTCACCGTGGCTACAGTACACGAGACCATTGGGGCGGAGATCCAGGTCCGGGTCTTTGTCGTCGACGATGTAGTCGATGACCTCCTGCACGAAGCTGCCGTACAGTTCACATGCCTTTTCGACCGACACATACTTGGCGTACTGCTGCACGGTCCACAGTGCCCACAGCGGAATGTCTGGCGCGTCAATCTCCTGTATGATGCTGTCGGTCTCGCCGGTCTGCATATAGGTGTGCAGGGCTTCGGTGATGGCAGCCATAATCTTCTCGAACTCCACGTTGTCGCCTATGATGAGCGTCGAACCCGGCAGTGCGATAAACGTGTCGCGGGCGCGAATCTTGAACCAAGGCCAGCCGGCGATGATGTATTCCTTGCCGCCTCTGGTCAGGATGTTGCTGGTGGCCGAAATCTTCAGGCAGTTGAAGAAGCAGTCGCGGTGGTGGCGCAGTTTGAGTTCGCGGGTGAAGAGTGCCTTCAGGCCTCCCGTCTTCAGTGGGCTCAGACCGGCCGAGAAGATGATGCTCTCGCCCTTCTTGATTTGCACCTCGAAGTAGCCGGGCATGAACAGGTCCTCCTTGTAGCCGTAGCCTCTGACCTGCTCGCGCGGGTACTCCACGCCGATGTTCCAGTCCGGAGCCGAGTGGTATTCGCACTCCTTCGACAACTGCATGTAGAGCATCGGGTAGCCGGCATAGAGGCAGGTGCCGATGCCGTTTTCGACCGACTGGAAGGCGTAGCTCACCGTGTTGTTGCGCTGCGTCAGTTCGTTGACATTGCGGAAGGCCAGCTGCGGCCTCAGTTTGAGCGTCGTCTCCGAGTGTGCGTCGACCAGGGTGTAGCGCAGCAGGACGCGGGGCTCGTTTTGGGTGAGGAAGCTCTCGCGTGTCAGGATGACGCCGCCCACGCGGTAGGTCGTGGTCGAGATGGTTTCGCAGTTGAACTCGCGGATGTACTTGTGTCCGCGGGGAGCGAAGTTGTCGCCGTCATATTTGTGTATGCCGAGGTTGAACTCCGCACCGTGCTGTATGACGGTCTCGTCGAGACTTGACAGCAGCACGTGGTTCTCATTGTCCAGCTCCGGAATGGGAGTGACCAGCAGCCCGTGGTATTTGCGGGTGTTGCAGTTGGTCACCGTCGTCGACGAGTAGGCGCCGTACTTGTTGGTACGCAAGTACTCGATGGGCAGCGACTCCTCCAGGTTGGTGAGCAGTGTCTTGTCGAACTTCAGATAGCTCATATAGATAGGTATTTCGTGTTTTTTTATTTTGGTGTGTGCAAATGTAGTTATTTTCTTGCACATGTAAGAAATTTTTTAGCCGAAAACTAAGGAAAAACGCGTTATTTTTGACATTTTTATGTTTAAAAACATGGCTTGTCATATAAAAAACGTATAAAAAGCTTTTTTTTGCACCAAAGTTGTTGCCATGTCAGGAATAATTGTTACTTTTGCACATATCAATCGAATATGAGCAATACAAGAGCACAACTGATAGAAGTTGCACGGCAGTTGTTTGCCAGTAAAGGCTTTGCCGGAACGACCATGAACGAGATTGCGCACAACTCGGGCAAGGGCCGTCGCACACTTTATACCTACTTCAAGTCAAAGGCCGACATTTTTATGGCCGCAGTCAATCAGGAAACATCGCGCATCATCGAGCATGTCGAGGACATAATCGAACTCGACCTGCCGGCCGACGAGAAGCTGAAGCGCTACATCCTCTGCCGCCTGGACCAGGTGAAGGAGACGGTGGTGCGCAATGGCTCGCTCAAGGGGGCTTTCTTCCGCGACGTCATCCAGTTGGAGCACGCCCGTCGCAGGCTCGATGTGCGTGAGCTTTCCATCCTGCGCAGCATCCTGCAGCAGGGCATCGACGAGGGTACCTTCGACATTGACAATGCTTCGGTGGTTGCCGTCACCATCCACTATGCGTTGCGCGGCCTGGACTTGCCCAACATCAGGGGCCAGTTTACGGCCCTTGGCGTCCCGACGGCCCGTCTGCGAAAGTCGATATTCGACATGATTTTCTACGGCATCATCCGTCAGCCCGTACAGCGTCCGCGTATCGGCGGCGGCTCGGAGCAGCAGTGACGGGGACGATGTTGTGGCATTGCAACAACAGGACAACGACATTAAAATACAGTACAACAAAACAATAAAAACAGAACAACACATTATGAAATTGCTCGAAGGAAAAGTGGCACTCATCACGGGTGCAGCACGTGGCATCGGCAACGCGATTGCCCACAAGTTCGCTTCAGAAGGCGCCGACATCGCATTCACCGACCTGGCTCTCAACGAGGAGCACATGGCCAATATCAACAAGGCTGCAGCCGAAATCGCCGCCCATGGCGTCAAGTGCATCGGCTATGCATCCAATGCAGCCGACTTCGCACAGACCGAAGAGGTCGTAGCCAAGATCAAGGAGGAGTTTGGCCATATCGATATTCTGGTCAACAATGCCGGCATTACCAAAGACGGTCTGATGCTCCGCATGAGCGAGGCCCAGTGGGATGCCGTCATCAACGTCAACCTCAAGTCGGCCTTCAACTTCATCCACGCCTGCACTCCGATTATGATGCGTCAGAAGGGCGGTTCGATCATCAACATGAGTTCGGTGGTCGGCGTACACGGCAATGCCGGACAGTGCAACTATGCAGCCTCCAAGGCCGGTATGATTGGCCTGGCCAAGTCTATCGCGCAGGAGATGGGTCCCAAGGGCATTCGTGCCAATGCCGTCGCTCCCGGCTTTATCGAGACGGCCATGACCGCTCAGCTGCCTGAGGCCGTGCGTGCCGACTGGATGAAGAAGATACCGCTGCGCCGTGGCGGTCAGGTCGAGGACATCGCCAATGTCTGCCTCTTCCTGGCTTCTGACATGTCAAGCTATGTGAGCGGACAGGTCATCCAGATTGACGGTGGCATGAATATGTAATCAGGCGCCCCCTTTGCCCGGTGCAAAGGCGCTTTGACTACAATACGACTCGCTTACTAAATACAGTAGATTTTGTCTACATATATTATAGTAGTATAAGCAACAAGCAAGGCAGGCTACTCCCGATGGTGGAGCGCCTGCCTTGTCTTTTCTTGTCGTATCTTTTCTTGTCGAGTCTTTTGTTCGTTTTTGTCCGTTTGCGTCTGCTTTTTATTTCTTCTTTGCCCGATCTAGCCCTTTAAGTTTGTTCTTGTCTGTCTTGTAAGCGGCCGACCCCAGCCACTTTATGAGTCTACCGTCCAGGTCAGTACGTAGTCGGGATGCAGGCAGAAGTGAATCTGCATGGCCGTCTCCCGGCCTTTGACAGACAGGTAGAGGCATTCGCCCTGCCAGTCGATGTGCGTTACGGTGGTCAAAGTCTTGAGGTCGTAGTAGTCGTGGCCGAGCACCTTGTAGGCCGTCTCCTTGGCGCTCCAGGCGAGGTGCAGGGCCGTGCGGTAGTCGCCACCGGACAATTGCAGCAGGAGGTTTTCTTCGGGTTTGAGGAACTGCCCCACCACACGCTCCACGCGATTCCCCAGGCGCTCTATGTCGATGCCCGGGCAGCCCGCTTCGCTACGGATGACGGCGGCATAGCCTTGCGTGTGGCTGATGCTGATGCGGTAACGTCCGTCCTCCAGATACGGTTTGCCGTCGGCGGTGTAGAGCACGCGCTGTTCCTCGCCGTCATACAGTTCCTTGAGGGCGCGTCTGACGGCCAGCACCTCCAGCAGACGGCGGCTGCCGGGCTTGAGGTTCTGCACCTTGTCGGCATAGTACTCGGGGTGCTGCAGGGCGGCTTTCAGTTCGTCTTCCGTCTCGGTGATGCGCCAGACGATGTAGTCGGGCCTGTAGTCGGGCTGGGTGTGGTCCATGGGCATTGTGGGGTCAGAAGCTCGCTTTCCATTTCCAGAACGTCTGCCCGAAGGCAAAGACGTCACGCTGGTGCACAAAGCCGCAAGCCTTGTAGAGGGACTGTGCACCCGTGTTGGTTGGGTCTACCAGCAGCGTGGCGGCCAGTATGCGACCGTGAGCATCAGTGGACAGGCTTGCCGAAAGGCTCTTGCCGCGTTCCATTTGGGCGAGTATCAACTGGCGTGCGATGCCTTGGTGGCGGAAGGCTGCGTCGACGGCCAGCGAGTCGATGTAGTACTCGCCGCTCTCCGTCTCGTCCTCCATGTCGTCCGTTTCCGTGCCTACCATCTCGCTGAGCCGGCTGAAGGTGCGCAGTCTCGTCTCGTGGTAGTCCTTGCCGTCGTAGGCCAGGCACAGTCCGACGGGAGTACCCTGGGCATAGGTCTTTCCGTCTACGGTCATGTCTGCAGCCAGACAGGCCAGAATGGCGTTTCTGTACGAATAGAGTACGTCGTCCGACTTGCAGACCTCAGCCAGCGTGCTGAGCGTCTTGTCGTCCAGTGTGCGGTGCAGGGCCAGGGCCACATACCGGGCTACGGCGGCGGCATCTTCGGGGGTTGCGTTTCTTAGAGTGATGTCCATAGAGCTTGTCTGAAATGTTTCGTGTGGCAACATTGCTTTTCGTGTGGCAAAGTTACGCATTCTTTTCGAGATAACCAAGCCCTTTCCTGATTTTTTTTTATCGTGTTTTTCCCCCTTTCCCTGGGCTGAAGAATAGTTCCAGTTAGGCTGCAGAAAAATTCCAGTTGGGCAGCAAAAAAAATCCAGTTGGGCTGCAAATTGGTCCGAAAATGGCGGTTTCGCTCGGTTTCGCTCGGTTTCGCTCGATTCGCGAGTGAGTCGAAGTGAGTCAAGTTGCAGGGAAAACTTCAAGAAGAAGGCAAGTTTGCTGTTTTTGCCGTCAAAATGGGCCAAAATAGGGCCTTTTTCGGGCCTTGAGAGAGGGTAAATGGAATAACCTTACTCCTTGCCTTGACTTTCAGTATTTGCTAACTTCTTGATAATGAGCCTATAAGAGAAGTGAAAACACAAAATCTTCCAATATTCCAGTTCTTCCAATTAAAATTTGAGTGTTGCTATTTTCTTTAATCTCTTATATATATTATATATAATTAATTATATATCAA
>CAVGQN010000084.1:0-8999 GCA_963631395.1 bacterium | reverse complement strand
AAGCACCGCTATCAGTCGTCTGCGGCGTTCGTAAAGTGAAATTTTCTCCATCACTTCCCGCTTTCGGGAAAAATAATTTTATTGACAAAAAAGAAAATCACCATAGACACACCGCCGTTGAGGACAGTCGTGCCGATGTTGTAGATAAAATCCGGCACAAACAGTCCTGCCACGGCAACCCACACGCAGTTGATGGAGTTGACGATACAGGTGATGACGCAGAACGCGAGGACATACCACGCAATCTGCTTGCCAAAATTGCCCTTGCTGCGGAACACAAAGTTGCGCTGGATTGGGAAGTTGATGCACTCACCAACAATCATCGCAATCATGTACGCGCAGAAATATGGCAACCCTCCGTGGGCGGCATCGTAGCCAAGGATGTTCCACTTGAACGTCTCGCCAAACAGCGTCACATCAATGCCCGGCCAGCCGAAATCCACAACAGGCAGGCCGCTGAACGCAGCGGGCAAAAACTGCAAAAGCATATACTTGAATACTGTGATTAGGTTGCAGACGATAACGAATAATCCGCCCTCGCGCACCCATTTTGCGGCGGCAGGGTGCTTGGCCGTGAAGTTATTCCAAAATTGCATATTGCATCTCCTATGCTTTGGGAATAATCATCTCCAGACGAAACCAGCCATTGCGGACCCCTGTATTGATATGGCCGCCGTATTTTTCCACGGTGTATTTTACGCTTTTCAGACCAAATCCGTGGTATTTTCGGTTTTTCTTTGTGGTTTCGGGCAGGGTTCCGTCGCGGATCGATTCTCCCTCATAATAATTTTCAACCAAGATGCAGATAAAGCAATTCTTTTCCGAAACCGTCACATGAATCAAGCGCTTTTCCGGGTCAAGGACTTTTTTCTCGTATTCGATTGCATTGTCAAGGGCATTGCCGAAAACCGCACATATATCCATCACGGAAAGGCGGCTGAGCAGCGTTCCGTCCGCAACCACCGTCATAGTAATGTTATCTTTCAGGCAGCGGCTCTGCTTTGATGTCAAAACCGTGTCCAGAACCGCATTCCCGGTTTTGTTTTCGGCCTCGTACTTTTCAATTCCCTCTCGGATTTCATCAATATACCCGGTTCTCTCGGCGTCGTTTGTAGTTTCTTGCAGTATCTGCAGCTGGTGCTTTAAATCATGATATTTTCGATTTATCATGTCGATGTTGTCTTTGGATTCCCGGAACTGGATATACTGTTTCCGAAGAATCGTCTCAAAGGCGGTATTTTCCGTCTGGCGCTCCATGTACAGCTTTTGCAGGTGGAACATCTGCCCGACCAGTACGCCTACAATGTCAAACAGCGTCCGGGTGTTGAAAATATCGGTAATCGCCGTGCCGGAAAATGGTGTGTTCGGGAACAGATAGCTGAGATTGGACAAACCAAACAGCATGGCGGTGATAGCCCACGCGAAAATCACGTTGAATCTTGTCACCGTCAAATTTGCAGCGCTCAGATTTTTGGGGAGCTGATGGCTTTCCAGCAAAAAATATATGCTGTAAAGCAGGATATACGAGATAACCGATGCCGCCATGCCGAACACCGCACCGGGCTGTACGCCGTGACCGAAGGTATAATAATGATATACCTGCCACTCTATGGCGGCTGCCAGCTCAGCCCACATGAAGGTGCGCGCGCCCATATAAAACGCCATATCCCATTTTATATGCAAAACCGTGCGGATGGCCGCGACGATGACCAGCACGGCGCAGGCCATCGCTGCCAGCCAGACAATCCCGTCATGCTGCTGGCAGAAATATTGAATTGCCCGAATCGCCACATAGGTCAGTGCCATTTCCGCAGCTGCAAGCAGGCGCTTTCCGGTACTTTGGGGAATACAGCGGCGGTAGACCAGAATGGTCGTCAAGCAGGCCATCCACTCAGCATTGGCCGTATAAATTTTGGGGATATCCAATATATTTTCCATCAGTCCACCATATGGCTCACAAGAGCCGCCCAAAATTCATTTTTTCTTCCACGGCTGACACGCAGCTTTTGGTCTCCGATACAGACCATTCCATTCTGCGTTTCTGTGACCTTATTCAGGTTCACAAGAACACCACTGGAAATGCGGACAAACCCATAGGGCGACAGCTTATCTTCCATTTCCCGCATGGTGCAGGTCGTTGTCTCGTAGGTTTGCGTATCGGTATGGAAAGCCAGCCTGTGGCCGCGGCTCTCCACATATCCGATGGATGCGGCGGAGAGCTTTACCATGCCATCCCTGTAAATAACGGTGACAAAACATTCCTGTTTTTTCCGAATACGGCTGACTGCCTTTTTCAAACATTCGGAGAAGGCCGCATAGCTGATGGGCTTGAGCAGATAGTCCATTGCCCGCACAGCGTATCCCTTGATTGCATACTGCGCCATATTGGTAACAAAGATGATTGTGACCTCGTCGTCCACACGGCGCAGCTGCTCGGCGGCTTCCATCCCGTTCATCAGGCCCATCTCAATATCCATCAGGATAATATCATAGTCGCCTTTATAGTCGGCAACAATGGCATCCCCGTCTGTATACCGCACAGAGTCGATGGTCTCCCCTGTCTCCTGTGCATACTGCTGCAAGTATTCTTTTACGGTCGATGCAAAACTGTCATCATCCTCTACGATTGCCACACGAATCAAAAGAACACCGCCTTTCAAAAGTTCTGTTCCCTTTTATTTTACACACGAATACGGCGGTTTGTAATCCTCAACAGCGCCGACTATTGAATTTCAAAGTCGATAAAATCCAATTTCCCGGTTCCGCAGAAGCAAAAGTACAGCGGAATCACCCCTTTGGTCGACGCCAGGCATCCTGTTTTCTCCGCCGTGGTATTTTTCAGGGAAATCGGAACCCGCGCCAAGATGTGCGCAAAGTCCGGGTCATCGGAAACCCGCATCTCACCCTCGGCGGTTCCGCGCACCGTCAGCCGCAGCATGAACTCTGTTCCGTCAAAGGCAAAGTACTTGAAGCCTGCCACAGCGCCGTCGCGCATATTGGCAATGTACTGGTCGCCGTCGCACTCACGGTCCCGCCCTTTTTGGGTAAAGTAGGGGTGCTCTCTTAAAGCCGTGCGCGCGTTGGCGCTGTCCACGCGGCCGGTGGTGTGGCCCTTTGCCCAAAGATTGCAGGCAATGCGGGCTTCATAGCGTCCTTTGGCTTGCAGCGGACCGCCGTTCAGTCCGCAGCTTGTAACCTCCGCCTGCGCAAAGCCGCCGTTCGGCAGACGGGTAAGCTTTTCTGCGCAGGCCTGTCTGGCGTAGCTGCTGCGGTTGGTCTGGCGGTGGTAAAAAATGTACCATTCGCCGTTGATTTCGGCCAACCCGCCGTGGGTGTTGCCCAAATAATTGTCGGCGTGGTCTTCATCGGTGTTGCCATGCAGAAACAAATCCCCCAAATCCACCAAAACGCCCCCGTAGGTAAAATCACGGTCCGGGTAATCGGACATTGCGTAGCATAAATCGTGATTGTACTCACTGGAATAGACAAAGCAATATTTGTCCCCGACCTTGCGGATGGAGCTTGCCTCAAAGAAAGCATGCGGGAAAGCGCCGGGCTTACCCTTTGTGGGGAACAACACCTTCGGCTCCTGCCGAATTGTCCCCATATCGGACTCCAGCGCCATGACCGTGCCGCCGTCATTTCGCAAATCATGCAGACCGGAGGCAATAAAGGGAACCTTTGTTGCAAAGCCGCTGTACAGCCATACCGTTCCATCGTCATCCGTCAGCACACCGGGGTCAAAGGGAAACTGATCCCCGCTTTTATGGCCCCATACTTTGCCGTTTTTGTGGTGAACCTTGCCGTAAAACTGGTATTTTCCTGCGGGTGTGTCACAAACGGCAACCCCGATTTCGCCTAAAAAGTCAAAGGCATAATACAGGTAATAGCGGCCATCCGGCCCGCGGGTCACATCGGGGGCATAGAGGCACCGCAGCCCAAGCGGGTTGCGGGGGTCTTGCTTTTTGCGGTAGATGACACCCTCATAGCGCCAATCCGAAAGGTCGTTCACGGGCGCAGACCAACACACATAGTCATTCACGCAAAATATCGGTGCGCCAAACGCATCGTGTGAGCCGTATACATATACGCGGTCGCCAAAAACGTGCGGTTCGCCGTCCGGAACATATTCCCATGAGGGCAGATAGGGGTTAAAAACTTGCCGATTCATTTTTTCCGGTTCATCTCCTTTAAAAAAGAAACCGGGTACACCGTAAATCGTACAGTGCACCCGGTGCATTTCATTGGATTCTGCTTTCGTTTTTACCGTTCGGGAGCTTAGCCAAAGAAGCTCGCATCCATACCCGTTTCTTCGGTAGTCATGTCCTCGGCGGGCAGTTCGGAAGCATCGATTACGGCAAACTCCTCGCTTTCCTCTGCGGTGATGTAGAAATCACTGTTGGAAATCGTCTTTACCGTTACGGTGTAATCGGCCGTGGGGTCCTCAACCTCAAAGGTCACTGCTGCCGAGTAGGTGGTCTGCCGCATAAAGCCGCTGCCTGCAACCTCCTCGACGTCGCTGTTCTTCACGGTCTTGGTCTCAATCGTCTGGCCGCCGGATTTCAGCGTGACCTCGAAATCCGCACCGCTGGAATAGCCATCCAGCGCGTTGGTTCCAAGGGCAACCGTGATGGTATTGCCGTCGATGGACGCGGTCACGTCGCTCGTAATCGTGGTGTAATGGGCAACATACTGGCCGCTCACATACTCCGAAACAGAGGAGCTGCCGTCCTCAAAGCTGGTAAGGATGCAGACGCTGTAGGTATCGCCTGCGTTCAGGCTCCACAGGGCCAGCGTGCCGGAGTATTCGCTCTCGCCGCCGCGGATTGCCTGACTTTCGTTGATGGGAAGCTCATCGACCTGACCGTCAACGACCGGGAAGATACGCACGCGGTATTCCTCGGCACCATTCGCACCCTTAAAGCTGTAGGCGCCGGTCTCAAAGTCGAAGGTAACGTCCGTCGCTTTGGCGCTGTTCGTGGTCGGCACGGCCTCGCTCTCATAGGCGGCGCGCAGAGCCTTGCCCTCGGCAATGTAGCGCGCTGCCGCCGCGGCGGTGATGGCGGCAACTACCGCCAGATAGACCAGAATGACAATCGCGGTCTTGTGCGATTTCTTTTTCTTCTTATCGCCGTCGGCCTGCAGGACTGCCTGTACGCTGCCGCCTGCCTGTGCCGTGCTGTTGGCCGGGAGATTGGCGGACACGCCCACAAAGGCGGGAACAGTAACCTTCCAGGTAATCAGCAGAATCGCGCCAAGCAACAGCAATTCAACGACAATCAGAATCGTTGCCCAGTACGGGGTCAAATCCAGCACCGTCTTGGAGTCGCCCAGATTGGCATAGCGGTACAGGAAGTTCTTCGCGTTTTCAAAAATCACCTGCTTGCCGTAATCGCTTTCCAGAATGTTCGAGGACAAGCCGGTGTTCTCGATGGACCAGTCACCGATGAACAGCAGCGTGCCTGCACCGGCGTAGAGCTGGTTGTCAATAATCATGTAGTTGCCGGTCATGGCCTTGGAATAGCCGTCCGTAACCACCGTGCCGTTGAAGCCCCATTCCTGCCGCAGGATGTTGTAGTTCAGACCGCGGCAGGTGCAGGTCTCCATAGGTCCAATACGGTTGTAGCTGGCCATAACGCCGTCCGCGCCGCCGTTCTTGACGCTGAGCTCAAAGGGAACCAGATAAATCTCACGGGCAGCCTGCTCGGTCGTCCATTCGTACATACCGCCGCGGCCCTTGTCGGTCTCGTTCATGGCGAAGTGCTTAATCAAGCAGTAGACACCCTCGCCCTGCTGGGCTTCGACCTGCGCGGCACCGATGGCACCGGCCAGGAAGCCGTCCTCGGAGTAATACTCGCCGTTACGGCCGCCGTAGGGCGTGCGGTGGGTGTTCATGGCAGGGCCGTTGATGGAGGAGAAGCCGCCGACCACACACTCTTTGCCGATGGCGGAGCCAACCTTGGCAGCAATCTCAACGTTCCACGTTGCCGCCGTGACAGGCTCGGCCGCATACTGGTTGCCGGCCTTGTTGGAGTTCAGAGAGCTGACGCCGCTGGGACCCTCGGTGTTGGCCGTTGCAGCCACACCCACATGGTCGATTGCCAGCGTGCCGGTAAAGCCCTCTTTCAGCGTGCCAATCATTTCATCCAGCGTCAGCTGAGAAACAAATTCGTTCCAGCGCTCGTCGTCATAGGGAACACCCTGCATATCGGAAATCATGATGCCCTTGTCAACGCCGGACGTAAACGTGAAGTTCGGGTCCTTGTAGCTGTCGCCCGCAGTCAAATCAACATCGGAGCCGCCCAGAGAGTTCTGCATATAGCTGACCATTTCGGGGCCCATATTGATAAGCATCTTGCGGATGTAGGTCTCCAAGAAGTTGTTGGGGTTCGTACCCGCAAAATCCTTGCGGGAGAGGTAGGGGCGCTCCTCGGTGCCGATGTTGCCGTCGGTGTACGCAATGTCAAACACATTCTCGGCAACCACCAAATCGGAGCTGCGCTTGCCCACACCGCTGTCGTTGTAAACGCGGTCGCTCTTGACCGTGTACACGATGGGGTCGCACTTTACGTTGTGGCTGTCCGTGGAAACGTACAGCATATAGTCACCGGCCTCGGTCAGATAGCAACCGTACCCATAGGCATCGTAGCTTGCCAAATCGTCGGCATTCAGCGTCAGGGTGATGGTCTGGCTCTCGCCGGGATTCAGCAAATCCGTTTTTCCAAAGGCAACCAAATCCTTGGAGGCTTTCTCGACATTGTTTTCCTTGTCGTAATCGGTGTAGGGAGATGCCATGTACAGTTCGACAACATCCTTGCCCGCCACTGCGCCGGTGTTTGTAACCTTTACGTCGATTTCGATGTCCTCATGGACATCGCCCAAATCGCTGCGGGTAACCTCCCAGTCGAACGTCGTGTAGGACAGGCCGTAGCCAAAGGGCCACTGCACAACGCCGTCGTAGCCGCTGCCGTACTCGTTGGAGACGGTATCCCAGTACCCCTCGGCATCGGCAGTTTCGTACCACTTGTAGCCGACGTAGATGTTCTCATAGTAGTAGTTTACAGCGCCGTCAACCTCGTTATCGACCGTATAAGTGACGCCGTTCACATCCTGCGTCAGGCTGCCGAACTCGTCAAAGTTCTGGTAAGTGCCTGCCAGAGAAGTATAGAAGGTGGGAGCCGTCTCGTGTTCGTAGGCGTAGGTATCCACCATGCGGCCAGAGGGGTTCGTCTCGCCCGTCAGAATACTGACCACGGAATAAGTGCCGCGGCCGCCCGGCTGGCCAATCCACAGAATCGCATCGGCGTATTCATCCAGCGGGCCGCACTCCATCGCGTTGCAGGTGTTCAGCAGGACGATGACCTTGGAGTAGTTCTCGCGGGCGGCTTTCAGCATCGCCAGCTCGGTGTCCTGCAGCTCCAGATAGCTCTTGCCTTTGTCGCCAAAGCTGGTCTTGTGGTCAACCAAGCTGTCGCTGCCCAACAGATCGGGGTCGCCCATGTCCATCGGCAGGTCGTTGTTTTCACCGCCCATACGGGAAAGGGTGACGATTGCAACATCGCCGCTCGCGCCGCCGGCTTTCAGCAGGTTCTCGTACTCCGAAATATCGCGGTCATAGATTGTAAAGTCGCCGCCCGTCATCTCGGACTGACCTTCCTTGGTGTCACGGTCGCCAAAGTTCTTGGTGTAGTAGTCCTTCAAACCTTGGTTGACGCTGAAGCCGTAATAGCCGAACGCGTCATAGAAATCGGAACGGTCGCCGGTAGTATTCCAGCTGACGCTGCCTGCGCCGCAGTACACGGGATTGTGGGAGCCGTAACCAATCAAGGAGACGCTGCGCTCATCGGACTGCAGGGGCAGGACGTTGTTATCATTTTTTAAAAGGACAATGCCCTCATTGGCTTGCTCAAGCGAAACCGCACGGCCGTTTTCCAGTGCCTCATCGGCCGTATAATCCACTTGCGTGATAGGCTCGGTAAATGTGCCGCTCCACCAATAGTCAATCTGCTCGCTGTATGTGTTGACCACACCCCCTGTTGCAATCATGGCAGCCAGCAGCAGTGCGGTAGAGGACAAACCGATGCCAGCTTTTTTCTTGTTCATCATTCCTTCTCCTTATCATTATTTTCCGGGGATCCCTGTTGAACAAATTATAGCCCATTTGTGCAATTTTTGCTGTGTGTTTCACATTTTGTCGGTTTCATTTCCTGTTTTGCAGGCTGGATTTGTTTTCTTGTACCTTTTTCTTGTGGGGATATACATTTGTTGACCACCATTTGACCACTACTGTGCAGATGCCCTTCAAAACATCAGAAAAGCCTGTTGTGACAACCAACAATGGACTTTTTCGTATTTCTAACGCAACTGTGCAGAGCCAACAAAATTTACGTTTCAACGTTGGTCTATACTGCCTTGTCGTAGTTCTCCTGCTCCTTATTTTTTCTAAGTCTATATCTGGAATATTTGGATGCAGTGCAGAAACTGCTGCATTAGTACAGCACTGCATCATGTTCCTTGTATGGGGATACCTGTTCAATGCAGTTACACAATGTTTTATGGGAAAAATAAATGGATATGGACAACCCGGAAAAGGAATGATTATTACAGTCCTGAATCATATCGTAATCCGAATACCATTTTCAATCATCTTATCAAATACTTTTTTAGGGCTGGACGGTATATGGATTACACTTTTATGTAGTTTTATTATAGCTTTTATTTGTGCTTTTGTCATAGACAGACGTATGACATGAAAATGAAATTTTCTATTTTGCGGAAACTGTTGTATAATAAACACGCTTGGCGCATAAGCGCCTTATCTTCAGGCACAAAAATCAGCCTATATTTTCCCGATTTTACAAAATGGAGAATTCTGTCACTACCCAGCCGGACTCCGAACATTACAATTTTGCAAAAAAGGCTTTAATCTATACGGCAGTATTCGTTCTTTTCTTTTTGCCGGCATACATGGCTTTCTATCCCGGCATTTTCAATTACGA
>CAVGQN010000083.1:0-9015 GCA_963631395.1 bacterium | reverse complement strand
TTGTCAATGATTTTGTTTTGGGTGGCAATGCGCTCGTCAAGTAATGACAACAATTTGGCAATTTTTATTTGTTCTTTTGTTGATGGCATGGAAAGAGAATATGTTTTCATCTGCTCTTTATCCCCACGTGGCATTTTTACCCCTTTGGCACCACTCATAACAAAATTGATAAATTTGTCATTTGCTATAACATAGTGAAGAAAATCACTATTGATTTCCTTGTTTGCCTTCAACACAAACACATCTGCCGAACAACCACCAGAAAAGTTTGCTTTCCAGACTTTCTTTAAATATGGACGAATGTTTGAGATAAGAATATCACCTTCTTCAAATGAAAAGACATTTATATCTGTCGGCACAGATTTAGCGTCAACAACTCCTTCAAAGTCTTGCAACATATTTTCTGTTGAAATGTAATTGCCTTCATCTAGTTGCGAAGAATTGATTCGCGACTTGGCAAAATTGGAGATTTCTCCCAACTTGCACTCTTCCCACTCCCCCCGAAACTCCTTGAATCTCAGATTTGGGACATTGCCCTTCGGGCGCAGTTCCTCCCGCTCGGCAGACTCCAAGCAAGCTTGGCTCTGCTCTCGCTTATTTGGGACATTAAGTTCCGAATGTTCGTTATTTATTGTCGTTGACATTTTTAATCCTTAATTTTAAGTTCCAGAAATAGGTATGGAATTGTCTACCAGCTTGGTAGATAATTCTAACTTTCCTTTGGATTGAGGTCGAAAGGAGGCAGTGGAGCATCATCTCCACTATTGAAACGATCAAAGTCGGAAATATACGTTCGGTCTTGGATGAGTTTATATTTAGCATATTCCTCATACGCCTTAGTTCTTGCTTCCTCTTGTGAGACAGTTCCCGCGGAGGAGTTTGCCACATAGCCCATCGTCGCAAGGAACTTGTATAGGTATCCACGCCAATCTTCCATATTCGTAACCATATGGCGTCGAACACGCATCTCGGCAAAGTCAAGGAAAGCATTTGTTATGCCGTTCAACTCTTCCAGTTCTTTGTCCGACAGATAGTTCTTGGCAACAATCGTATCGGTTTTCTGCACTCTGCCGTCTGGTGCTTTCTTCCATGTGGTAAGCCCCATGTGCGGTTGCTCAGCATCGGCCCTATTATAGACAATCTCCGCCGCAGTGTGGTGAGTGACAGCCAAGTGCATCATGTTCTGTACCATCTTGAAGAACAACAGTGTGTGTTCCGACTTGGCGTCATAGTCTGCACTACACTCAGCGTAGATGTCTGTTATCTTCTGATAGTACCGGCGTTCAGACGTGCGAATCTCACGGATGCGCTCCAGCAAATCGTCAAAGTAGTCCTTGCCAAAATGTTTGCCTTGTTTCAAACGCTCGTCGTCGAGCACATACCCCTTGATGATAAATTCCTTCAACACAGAAGTTGCCCAAATGCGGAATTGTGTGGCTTGATAGCTGTTGACACGATAGCCAACGGCAATGATGGCATCAAGGTTGTAGAACAATGGTGTGCGTTCCACATCTCGCTCACCCTCAGATTGAACTATCCCAATTTTTCGGATAGTTGCTTCTTTTTTCAACTCGCCAGTTTCGTAGATTTGCCCCAAGTGGTAGTTGATGGTTCGTACATCTACCCCAAATAAATCTGCCATACGTCTCTGTGACATCCAAAACGTTTCGTTATTGAAGATAACCTCAATGCGAGTTTCGCCTTGTGCAGTTTTGTAAAGCAAGATGTTGGATTCCTGTGAGTTCTGTATAAGTTCAGTGGACGAGACAGACTGAGAAAAATATTTCCTTGCCTGCTGCACCAATGCCTTCTTTCCGTCGGCATTTTCTGCAATAATCATGCATGCCATGCGTGACAGACGGAATATCTCCACTTTCCTGAACGCCCCACTGCCAAGCTTGACCATTTCAACCGTTTGGTTGAAATGGTCGCTCGTGTTCATACCCTTGCTGTTGGCTACTTCAATAGCCTTATCGATTACCCTTTGGAATTTCCAATTTGCAGAATAGCCCATGGCAGAGTACAAGTCTCGGGAACTCCAATACTCATGCCCATTCTCATCTGTCCTACGAATTTCTTCGAACGTAGGTTGCATCTCTGGTATGTTGTTCTTGTCTGCCATATTATGAGTCTCTTATTCTTTTACTGGTTCGAGCAACATCACCAGTTCGGACTCGGCAATATCGCATTTCTCAAACAGGTAACGCAAACAACGGAGTTTGCTTCTATTGTCCATACATGTCCATAAGTATTTTTGTGGAGCAAGCTGCGTGCAATATCTTGCATCTGCCTGTTTGGAAGACCAGAAAAATGCCTCTGCATCATAAAGTGAATCTACGATATCGGGGTATTTCTCAGCTACAATCATTACTACTCGAACAAGCATACCCTTCCACGACGTTTCGGTATATTCGTTGCCAAACACGCGGAATCCCTTTAGACTCCTGCTGGTGGGTACGAAGCCTTCTTCATCCAAGGACACTTCGTCCACGGGTTTTGGCAGGGGCTTGAACGAAGGTTGTGGCAATGGATACAGACGCAGGAATGTAGCTACTATGTCCTGGCTGCGTTGAAGGAGTTCGCTTTCTGTCCACTTTTCGCAATCTGTCACTTTGCGTGTCAATCGATATTTGGAATTCTTATAACCCGGGTATATCTCATCTCCGATGGCTTTCCCATCACGCTTCATCTCAAAAGGCTTGTTGCTCAACTCACTATTGATGCCTGTCAATGTGAGGTTGGCAAAGGTATGGAGATATTTTTCCTGTATCTCTTCGTAATTGTCGCCCAGCATCGCTTTCCACTCGCCATTGAGAGTTTGCGGCATAATGTGTTCTATGGTGGCATCCTTCTTCCTCATGTCGGTTGCAACGTCGTTGTATTCGCCATGCACGGAGTTTTCCAAACGTTCGAACAGGAATATTTGAAATGGCTTCAACATATGGTAGGCGTCACGAGTCTTGATTGCCTCCACGAACTGTCCGTTTCTCGGCAACTGATAGTTGCCGTCACGGCGCATAATGTGGTATGCAAGTATGTCAGAGTAGGAATAATTCAAAGAGATGCCGGCCGTTTTATATTCCTCAATACTCTTCAAGACGTCCTTGTGCAAGGCGCAAAATACCTGTGTCAGGGCATTTGCCGGCATATTGCAGACAATGCGGCGTGCCATGTAATTCTCAATGACGTCAATTACCTTATATATTTCGTTTTCCTGAATTTTGTTTTCGTCTGCATATTTGAGGAATTGAATAAAGAACACATTGGCCACATCGGTCTCAATATTGCAAATGTGACGCATTTTCTCCGACAATTTTGATGTGGAAAGTTGTGCTTCAGTTATTTGTTGATAGTATTGTGCATATTCAAGCATTTCTGCCAATTCTGCCTTGCGGTCGTGGCCATCCATATATTTTTTCCACTCGGGATAGATGTTTGCCAAACGGACGGGCCGTTGCAGTTGCTGCTTGATAGTCAGATAGTCACGAAGGAATTTCGTCGGTTCGTTCTCGGTTGCCTCTTCTATCTTCTGCCAATACTCCTTGAAACAAGCATGTTGTTCTTCGGTCGTCAATGCCATAAGGAGGTAGTTGCGGATTTTATCGGCTTCAGTGAGTGCCAATCCTGTGGAGTTCAAGCTTTCAAAGATAAGTTGCGCGTCATCATCGACATCCAGTTCAATGGATATGATTTGCAATCGTTCGATTGCCTCAAGCAGCAGGTCGAATGACAACGCTTGCGGCTTCCTGGTAAGCAAATCATAGAAGTGACGAAAATTGCGAGTCAGCTTCGACTGTTCGTCTAAAGCATCTGAGCCGTTGAATATCTTGTCGTATGCAGCTCGATCGTTCTCAATGGGGACAAGTTTTATCTTGCGCTCGGAGTTGCAGAATTTGGCTTTAAGGAACACTTCATATGCCTCTTCCAACTTTGCATTATCACTTATTTCGAGACAATTGTCGTTCACGGCTTTTATGCCAGCCAACAAAAGCAAAGAAATCGTGGTCAGTCGTTGCTGGCCATCAATGACCAGACGGTTGTAGCTACTGTCTGCCGACGATGTTACAATCGAACCGAAGAAATGACTGCGCCGATTTGATTTGATAAGTTCCACTAAATCACAGAACAACTGGTCGCAGTTGTCTGTCAACCAATCATAGTTGCGCTGATAAACAGGTATCACAAATTGAATTTTGTGTCCTTCAATAAACTCATGCAACGGCTTGGCATATCCCTTCATAATCAGATGCTCTAAATGTTACTATTCTACCAGTCCCAACTCTTTCAGATAGCCTTCTATCTCCTTGTCGAGGTCAGCACGCTTGGCTTCCAGCTCCTTGATGTCCTTCATCACGGCGTGGATGTCGATGGGCTCTTCTTCCTCGAAGGTGTCGACGTAGCGGGGGATGTTGAGGTTGTAGTCGTTGTCGGCCACTTCCTGCAGAGTGGCCAGATGGCTGTACTTCTCTATCTCCTTGCGCTCACGATAGGTGTCGACAATCTTCTGGATGTGGGCAGGGCGGAGCTTGTTCTGCGTCTTCACCTTCTCGAACTCCTTGCTCGCGTCGATGAAGAGGATGTTGTCGTCCTCCTTGCGGCACTTCTTGAGCACCAGGATGCAAGTGGGGATGCTCGTGCCGTAGAAGATGTTGGCTGGCAAGCCGATGATGGCATCCACATAGTTCTTCTTCTCGATGAGGAAACGGCGGATGACGCCTTCGGCATTGCCGCGGAAAAGCACGCCGTGAGGGGCAACGCAAGCCATGGTGCCGCCTTCGCTGAGGTGGTAAACCATGTGGAGGATGAAGGCATAGTCGGCCGTCTTTTGCGGCGCAAGCCGTCCGGCCTTGCTGAAGCGGTCGTCGTTGTTGAACTTGTCGGCCGCACTCCATTCGGCCGAGAACGGCGGATTGGCCACGACGGCATCGAACTGCATGTCGCCGAAGGCGTCGGCCTCGAGCGTGTCGCCGTTCTCGATGCGGAAGTTGCTGAACTTGATGCCATGCAGCAGCATGTTCATTCGGGCCAGGTTGTAGGTGGTGGGGTTCTTTTCCTGGCCGAAAATCTCGCTGGCATGGCCTATGCTGGCGGCGCGGAGCAAAAGCGAGCCACTGCCGCAGGTCGGGTCGTAGACATTGCGCAGACGGGCGTGACCGATGGTCACTATCTCGGCCAGAATGCGGCTCACTTCCTGCGGCGTGTAGAACTCGCCGGCTTTCTTTCCGGCACCTGCGGCAAACTGGCTGATCATATATTCGTAGGCATCGCCAAGAATGTCTATTTCGCGGGAGGCTTCGACGCCAAAGTCGATGTCGTCAAGAGCGAGGAGTACATTGCTAACCAATGTGTTTTTGTCATCAGCCGTCTTGCCTAACTTGGGTGATGCAAGGTCGATGTCGGAAAAGAGGCCGCCGAAGTCTTCCTCGCTGTCGTGACCGAGCGTGCTGTCCTCGATGCGCTTGAGCGAGCGTTCGAGCATAGGGAGGATGTTCTCCTTCTTCTTGATGCTGTCGATGACCGACGAGAACAGGAAGTTTGGTTCGATGAAATAGCCGATATTGTCAAGACATTCCGTCTTTACGACCTCTTGTAGTTCCTCTACATCGGCATCCTTTTCCATTGACCACAACTCCTTGAACGTCACTTCGTCGTCGGCAAGCGCTTCGTCGGCATGCTTCTCAATCTTTTCAGACAGGTATTTGTAGAAGATGAAACCCAAGGTGAAATACATGAAGTCGCTCGCCGACATGTTGCCACGCAGCTTGTTTGCGACTTCCCAAAGCCGGTCACGGAGTTTCTGTTGCAGTTCTTCGCTCATATCGTTATTTCTTTTGTTGCTTTTCTGTTTATTCCCAACTGTATGTCCGGATTATGGAACGCAGGCGCTCGAGGATTCTTGTCAACGCCTGACGCCGTTTGATCAAGCCCAAGTGCTGTTCCTTTAGGGCCTCCTGTATGATTTCGGGCTGCTCTTTCTGCAGATAGTCGTACTCGGAGAGGTAGTGGTTAAGCACGGCCGCATCCAGGCCTTCCTCCCGGGCCAGCTCGTTGACGGCATTGCTGCGCTCGGCTGCAATGTAGTCGTTCAGGCGCTCTTCCAAGTCGCTCGTTCCGTCGGCCTTCTTCTTGCGCTCCATGAAGTTGTCGAGGTCTTCGTCCACGTTCTTCTGGATGAATCTGTCTATCAGCTGAGCTTTGCTGCGCAGCTCGGCATCCTTTATCATCGTGTCGATGATGTACTTGCGCTGCTCGGTGTAGTCCTCGCCGTAGGGGTTGAGGTCGGCAATCAGTTCGAGGATATAGGCCACGTTGACGACGTCGCTATGGAGCAGCTCCAGGCAGAAGTCGATGTCTTCGAGCGTGGACTTCTCGGGTTCGCCCTCGCCGTCGTTGACCACCGTCGGAGCCGGGTCTACAGGGGCGTATGTATCGGGCCGGTTGTTCCCTCCGTCTATAAACGAGTCATGAATGTCAAGATACTTGCTGCGGAAGTCCATGAACTGCTGTTCGGTCATGACGAGATCGGGAGCATCTTCGTCGAACTCGTCGTAGATTTGAATTTCAGCATGCTTCTTGATGATGTCGCGGAAGGCCAGGACAAACTGCTTCTTGTCGTTTTCGCTCTGCAGGTAGTCCACATAACGTGGCGCAGGATAATGCAGCAGGAAGAGCTTTGCCAATTCCTGATAGCCTTTCTTTACCTCTTCGAACGGCGGGCGCACAATGTCTTCGAGGTTGTTGCTGTTGCTAAACAACTTGATAGACTCGTCCACTTTGCTCTTCAAGTCACGGAAACACACGACCTTGCCGAAACGCTTTTTCTCGTTCAGCACACGGTTGGTACGGCTGAACGCCTGCAACAGGCCGTGGTACTCCATGTCCTTGTCGACATAGAGCGTGTTGAGCTTCTTGCTGTCGAAGCCGGTCAGGAACATTCCGACTACGAGGCAGAGGTCAAGAGGCTTCATGTCGGCCTTCTTTTTCTTCATGCGAAGGTTGATGTCGTCGTAGTAGGCACGGAAGTTTTCGGTGGTGAACGCGGTCCCGTACATGGCGTTGTAGTCGTCCATGATGGCCTGCAACTCGTCGGCTTCGCCTGTGCTGTCGCTCACATAGCCGCCTGTGTTCATACCCGTCAAGTCGTCATCCTGACTGCTGTTGGCGGCATAGGTAAAGACCGCTCCAATCCGGATTTGCGGATTGAGGCTCTTGAAGATCTTGTAGTAGCGGATGAGCATGGGCACCGACTGCACGGCAAACAGTGCGTCGAACTCGCCGCCGAACGTCGACTTATTGTAATTGTTGAGGATGAACTTGGCAATCTCCGTCATGCGTCCCTGGTCGGCGTTGTCCACATCCTCGCTGCCGTGGTAGTATTCCACAAGGAAGCCGAGCACATTCTCGTCGGCAATGGCATCCTTTATCAGGTATTTGTGCAGGCAGTTGCCAAAGATTTCCTTTGTCGTGTGCCCGTCGACGGCATTTTTGACAAAGATAGGCGTACCGGTGAAGCCGAATATCTGCGTGTTGTCGAAGAACTTCACGATGTTCTTGTGGCAGTCGCCGAAATGACTGCGGTGGCATTCGTCGAATATCATCACGATGCGCGAATGGCGTATTTCCTCGATGCGGTTACTGTACCAGTGCTTGCTGACAGCGGCATTCAGTTTCTGTATGGTCGTGATGATGATCTTCGAGTTGCTGTGCAGGCGCTTGACGAGTTCGTCGGTGTTGTCGGTGCTGTCCACGGCGCCCGGCTCGAAGGCCTCGTATTCAGCCTGCGTCTGCGTGTCAAGGTCGTGCCGGTCGACGACAAACATCACCTTGTCGACATCGTCCAACTCCGACACCAACTGGGCAGCCTTGAATGACGTCAGGGTCTTTCCGGCGCCTGTGGTGTGCCAGATGTAGCCGTTGTCGTTGGAGTTTACAACGCGGTCAAGAATCTTCTCCACGGCATAGAACTGATAGGGACGGAGCACCATCAGGCACTTGTCTCCCTCATGCAACACGATGTACTTGCCGATGATTTTCCCGAGGTTGCACTTGTCGAAGAAGAATGCAGCAAACTTGTCCAGCTCGTTGAAGGGCACATTGCTGGCATCCGTCCAGTTGAACGTAAACTTATAGCCGCTGTTCGGGTTGTTGGCGAAATATCTGGTATTCACACCGTTGGAGATGACAAACAGCTGTATGTAGTCGAACAGTCCGTGGAAGGATGTCTTGTGGTAGCGTTGTATCTGGTTGTAAGCCTGCTTGAGTTCAACGCCGCGACGCTTCAGCTCTATCTGAACCAACGGCAGGCCGTTGATGAGTATGGTGACATCGTAACGGCATTTCTTTCGCCCTTCTACTGTAATTTGGTTGGAAACCTGGAATTCGTTCTGGCACCACTGCGTCCTGTTCAGGAACTCCACCCAAACGCGGTCGCCTGTCTCCAGTTCGAGAGGGAAGAGGTCTCGCAGTTTCTTTGCCTTCTCAAAGCGGGTGCCTCCCTCCAGGTAGATGAGTATCTTGTCGAACTCGGCGTCAGTGAAATCCGTACGGCCAAACTCCTCCAACTTCTTGCGGTTGTGTTTCTCAAGTTGCCGCTTGAAATTGGAATACAAGTTCTTCTCCTCTTCAATGTGAACATATTCGTAGTTCATTTGTTGAAGAGTGGCCAGGAGTCCGTTTTCCAGTGCTGCTTCGCTTTGTGATGCCATATTCTTTCTCTTTTTTCTTTGCGCAAATGTACGCCTTTTTGCCGAAACGGCCAAATGTTCGGGCAAAAATTTCTCGCCAGCCAACGGAATTGCTTGCGAATCACATTGCAGTGCCGCCCCCTTATGTGATTGTGCGCCATGATATTACCGCCAAGACAAAGACAGTGAAGTAAGAGATATGTCTTGGCCCGCATAGAAAGTTTTTTGACTATCGGAATGCGTTACGTTACAGTTACAGTTTAAAATTCCGCAAGGTAGATACGGTTGGCTAAAGGGTGAAACGAGAAGTTTATATATATAATATATATAT
>CAVGQN010000082.1:0-9029 GCA_963631395.1 bacterium | reverse complement strand
TTCATGCAATAAACGGCAGAATAAACGTATAAACATAAGAAAAGCCGACCCATTTCTACGTGAGCCGGCTAATACTATGTTTATCTATTGCAGTCTTAATACTCCAAAGAAGTAAGCCATTCATGCGTGGCATTCTCTGTCTTCTTACGGTCATTCTGAGCCGTGTGTCCATAGATGGCAAGGCCATGCAGCATCTTAGCCCCCTTGCATGCAGACTGCAACTTGTTCGTCGTGCTGCCAAGTCCACTGCCCTCGTGAGTGCAGAACGGCACAATGGTCTTGCCTTGCCAGTCGTGCTTTTCGAGGAATGTATAGACAGCCATTGGCATGTCGCCCCACCAGTTAGGATAACCGATAAATATTACGTCATAGTCCTCCGTCTTCACGTCACCTTTCACCGCAGGACGAGCTTTGTCGTTGAGTTCCTTTTGGGCAAGATTCACACAATCGTCGTATTTGTCGGGATAGGGCACTACTGGTTCTATCTGGAAGAGGTCGCCGCCGGTTTCCCCAGCAATCATCTCAGCAACAATCTGCGTGTTGCCCTTAGTGATGTTTCCTACACTGTAGTTCTCACCCGTCCGCGAGAAATACGCTACCAATACTTTCTTGTTCTCTTTCATGTCGTTCTGTTCTTTTGAAGCCTTGCCCTGTGCGCAAGCGATAATGCTCATCGATGATACGACCAGCAGGACAAAGGCGTAAATAATCTTTCTCATTATTGTAGGTGCTGAATGACAGAATTTTTTACGGTGCAAAATTACTGCAAAACAGAGAACCCCCTTGTAGATGTATTACGGATTAAATTAAACAAATTACGGCAAAGACATGCCGATTGCCGGACTATCGTTCTCTGATCAAATGCCGGATGGCGGCAACGGGATGGTACCATATCATTCGCGGACCTGACCAACGCATCACTTTGCGTATCCGTTCCTTCATCTCGGGGCGGTAGCAATGGACGGGGCATTTCCGGCAGGTGGTCTTGTTCTCGCCGAACTTGCAATGTTCCAGCCGTGCCTTGGCGTACTGCAACAACTCAGCACATGCAGGGCACAGTTCTCTGTTCCCCTCTTTCTTCCTACAGTACAGCCGTATCATCTGCTCTACAACCTGCTGTTCTTCCTTTATTCTGCTCATCTCAAAATCGGTTAATCCCGGCGCAAAACATTCGGGCTTGCGGCCACGGACAGTGACAAGTGAAAGCGGTCAACAGGTATCGGACGGCTCTCACCTGGATGCAAAGATAGGCGTTTTCTGTCAACATTCGACCGTTTTGCGTAAAATATCTCGGAAATAACAAAATATTTGACCTCTTTGGCTTAACATTCGGATGATTTGTGTATATTTGCGGTGGAGATTTCCATTAAGAATCATTGTGATTCCGATAAGCCAATGGATTCCATCAGGCAGTTTGAAGCCATTCTCCATGAAATATGAACAATATAAAACACCGCACAACAGTCGAAGATGTCGAAGTTAAACCAAATACACCGGCCAGATGAGTGTATAAGGGAAAAGACCACTTCCTTTCAAGAATAAAATAAGAAACAAGAACGCTATGACATTAGTCTAATATGATGCTTACATCCTGTATACTCTCAGGCGTTTTGACCGCCATACTGATATCAGCCATCGGATATGGCCGTATAGCCGTGCTCCAGAAAGAGAAAGAAATGCTCAAACAACAAGTTGCCGATGCCGAAAGGAAAGCAGCCGAGGTAAAGGCCGAAGCGGAGACCAAACTCGAGAAAACGAAAGCTGAAGCCGAAGCCAAGCTGGCGGAGTCTAAGGCCGAAGCACAGCGCAGGCTTGATGAGGCCAAAGCCGAAGCCAAGAAGAACCTCGACGAGCTGAAAGCCGAAGCCCAACGCTCGAACGCCGAAATCAAAAGGGAGGCCGAAGAACGGTCCAAGGAACAGCTGGCAGCGCTCAAGAACGAAATCGAACTCACTACGAAGAAGGTGCTCGAGGAACGTCAGTCGGCCCTGGAGCAAGGCAACAAAAGCCAACTGGACCAAATTCTGGCTCCGTTCAACCTTCAGCTGAAAAACATGAAAGAAGCTTTCGAGAAGTCGACGCAGCAAAGCAGCGAGAACGCCACATCGTTCACAAATACAATCAACATCCTCGTAAACCACTCGCAGAAGCTGGCCGAAGACACCAAGAACCTGACCGATGCACTCAAGAACAACGGCAAGGTGCAGGGCGACTGGGGCGAACAGGTGCTCGCCACCATACTCGAGAACAGTGGCCTGCGTCCGGGCATCGAATACGAAGTACAGGAGAACGTAAAGGACGAAGAGGGCAACAACCTGCGGCCTGACGTCATCGTCAACTGCTCAGATGGTCGCAGGGTCGTCATCGACTCGAAAGTGTCGCTCACGGGCTTCACCCACTATGTCAACGCCACAACCGACACGGAACGCGACCAGGCCGAGAAAGAAAACCTGGAGTCGGTCAAAAACCATATCAAGGAGCTGGTCAAGAAGAACTACACCAAGCTGGTCCCAGGTGCCGTCCCCTATGTACTGATGTTTATCCCCAATGAGGGTAGCTACATCCTGGCCCTGCAGAGAGACCACAACCTTGCTTCCGATGCCTTCCAAAAGAACCACGTGCTCATCATCAACCCCACCAACCTGATGTTGGCCCTGCAGCTCATCCTGATGCTGTGGCAATTCGAACGGAAGGAAGAGAACGACCGGCGCATCGTCGAGGCCGCGACCAAGATGTACGAGAAGTTTGTGGGCTTTTCCGAAAACTTCCAGAAGGTCGGCGACCAGCTTCAGGCTACCAGCCGCACCTACGAAACGGCCCGCGGACAACTGGTGGACGGCAAGGGCAATCTGATCCGCCAAATGGAACAACTGCAGGGTCTCGGCGTGGCAACTACCAAAAAAGTACCTGCCAAGCTGTCTGACCCGACGCTCGAATAAGATTCCCAGCGACTTGTCTTTGAGCAAAACGTAAAAAAAACGGCCTAAAAGCTATGACACATAGTCTCTCATCCTACTATTTATCTCTCGCAGCTTTGACCGGCCTATGGGCACTCTCACCCGTCACGGCCAAAGAAGTGGATTCTCACCGCGACTGGGAGGACCAACACGTACTGCAACGCTACCGTATGCCGGCACGTGCCTCGTTCACGCCCTACCTGGAGAACCAAACCGACCGGACACTCTCCCTCAACGGCAGGTGGTCGTTCAGGTGGTCTCCTACTCCGGAAGGCAGAATCGAGGGATTCGAACGCCCCGACTACTCTCCCGACGAGACATGGACGGAAATCGATGTACCAGCCACATGGGAAACCTCGGGTTACGGCACTCCTATCTATGTGTCGGCCGGTTACCCGTTCCGCATCGACCCGCCACGGGTGACGAGCGAACCGCGCAAGGACTGGACGACCTACATCGAGCGCAACCCGACGGGCCAATATCGCACGACGTTTCGACTGCCCGCCCAATGGACGGGCGATGGCGGCTGCACGACGATACACTTCGAGGGGGTCAGTTCGGCGTTCTATGTATGGGTAGACGGCCGACTGGCAGGCTATAGTCAGGGCTCGTTCGAACCGGCAGAGTTTGCGGTGGACGTCGACGACAACGAGGAGCATACTTTGGCTGTCGAAGTGTACAAATACTGCGATGGAAGTTATCTCGAGGACCAGGACTTCTGGCGTTTGGCCGGCATACACCGCGATGTCTGTCTCTACCACACCCCTGCCCTGCACATCAGCGATATTCGGGTGCAGACGCTCCCGTCTGACGGATACGACACCTGGCAACTCATCATCGACCCCGAGGTCGCTACTACCTCGGCCAGAGAGTCGGGAGCTGGATACACTTTGCTCGCCACTTTGACCGACAACCAGGGCGACACGCTCACGACACTGGACTGCGACGCGGAGTCTGTGCTCGATGCGTCACACAAGGCTGCAACCATGAACACCTGGTTCCCGCAACGCGGCCCACGCCTTTGGGGCCGGATGAGCGCCTCCATCGACAAGCCCCGACTCTGGAGCGCCGACTCGCCCTATCTGTACACGCTAAACGTCAAACTGACCGACCCGACAGGCCTCACCATTCAGCAAACAGACCTGAAGGTGGGCTTCAGATGCGTAGAGACCCGTGACGGTAAGCTGTTGGTCAACGGACAGTCTGTCAAACTGCAAGGCGTAAACCGCCATGAACACGACCCGCTGCTCGGCCGCGTCATGACTGAAGAGCGGATGCTACAGGACATCCGCCTAATCAAAGCCGCCGGCCTTAACGCCGTCCGCACCAGCCACTATCCCAACACGCCACGGTGGTACGAACTCTGCGACAGCCTCGGTCTCTATGTCATGGACGAAGCGAACATCGAAAGCCATGGACTGCGGGGCACACTCGCCTCTGGCCCCGAGTGGGCTGCCGCCTTCCTGGACCGCACGGTGCGAATGGCCAAGAGGGATAAGAATCATCCCTGCATCCTCTTCTGGAGTCTGGGCAACGAAAGCGGCTACGGACCGAACTTCGCCGCATGCGCTGCCTGGCTGAAGGAGTTCGACGACACACGGCTCATACACTATGAGGGTGCACAGCGTGGACGAAGGATAAACGGAACGACGTCCGACCATATGCCTTTCTTCCAGGATGCCGACCCCAGCAGCGTCGATATCACGTCGCGCTTCTACACCCGCGTGATGGCCGACTACTACAACCCGGGCATGCCTGACGATAGTCAAGAGGAAAGGGCCGAGAATGCACGTTGGGAACGGCTTATCGAATTGGCCGAAAATGAGAAACGTCCCATCATCGCCGCAGAATATGCTCACGCCATGGGCAATGCTATGGGCAACTTTGACCGGTACTGGGATGAGATTCGCAGCCACGACAACCTCGTCGGCGGTTTTATCTGGGACTGGTGCGACCAGGGTATCTTCACTAACCGGGCTGGCAGGATGTTGCCCTACGACCCTCAGTCAGGCGCTCCAAGGGTGGCCTATGGCGGCGACTTCGGCGACAAACCCAATCTCAAGGCTTTCTGTCTCAACGGCATAGTAATGGCCGACCGTACCCTTACGCCTAAATACAATATGGTCAAGACCGTCATGACTCAACAGTATCCTGCCGACAAAGCTTACCGCAAGATGCCGTCCATACGCAAGACGCAACGCGACCGGCAGCAGGACCTCTACAAGATGCTGCTACTGATGGAACCCCGCTTCTTCCGTGCCCCGACAGACAACGACAAGGGATTCGGCAACTGGATTGCCAAGGAATGGAAGACCCGCCGTCCGACCGATGACCCGATGGACAACATTTCCGACAGTATAGAGGTCTTGACTGACATCAAAAAGAATGCCGACGGCACCATCGACGTGACTCAACGCTATAGGGCGCTTGGCAAACTGCCCACACTGGCCCGTCTCGGTTTTGAGCTACTTGTGCCGAAAGAGTTCTGCCACCTCCAGTGGTATGGACTTGGGCCGGACGAGACTTACCCTGACCGCACTGCTGGCACGAGTATGGGCACATGGACTTCGACCGTCAGCAGTCAGTACACCCACTATCCACGGCCGCAAGACGGCGGCAACCATCTGCGCACCCGCATCCTCACGCTGACAGATGCCGAGTGCCATGGTATCCGCATCGAGGACTTGTCCGACCATGACGAAGGTTTCATCTTCCAGGCCCTACCCTACTCAGAGATGCAACTCCGCAATACCGCCCACGACTGCGACCTACGCGAGGAAGAGGACATTGTGCTCAACCTAGACTGCGCCCTTCTGGGCATCGGCAATGGTTCATGCGGCCCAGGCGTGCTTCGGGAGTACACCATCGACACCTCCCGTCTGGAGCAATATGTACTCAAGTTGCGTTTCGCATGGCAGTAGATGATTTGCATGGCAGTAGTTGGAAGGTGCTTGTACAAAAACTAGATTTCTCATGAGACACTCACACTCTCTTATCATTTACTCGGTTGCCCTATTCTGGCTGCTGGCCATTCCTGGCTATGCCGTTGACGACTATGTGTGGACGACACCATCGCACAACTCCTCCGAATCAATGCCACTGGGCGGCGGAGACATCGGTATGAATGTCTGGGTGGACAGTGCCACCAACGACATATTCTGCTATGTCAGCCAGTCCGGATGGTTTGACGAAAACAACTCGCTGCTCAAAGCCGGACGACTCCGGATACGTCTGGAACAGACAGCGCCCTTTGTCGAACAACGCCTTTGCCTAAAGGATGGCTATCAACAGATTCGCTTTGACCGAGATAAGACAATTAAACTGTGGGTCGACGTGATGAAACCGGTCGTTCATTTCGAGTCGTCCTCCCCCATTACAATAAGCTACGAGAGCTGGCGCACGCAAGACACTCCCCTGACCCGCGACGTGAGCCAACAATCATCATGGAAGTGGATTGTTCCTCGAGGGACGGTTACGCACCGCGACAGCATCATTTGGGGCTCGAATGTTTTGGATGAAACCATGCACCAACATAGTTCGGGCACTTTGACAAAAAAGAGCAAAGCATCTACCGACTGTGGCACGGGCGAAGTGCTCTTCTGGCACGCCAACGAGGACTCTACGGTCTTCGACTACGCTGTGCACCAACAAGGCCTTGACTGCTACAAAAAGGATATGTACAATCCGCTGAAGAACCGCATTTTCGGCGGACACCTGCAACGACTATCTCCCTCGCACTACGTGCTCACGCTCTGCAACCGACAGTGCGAGTTAGAGGACTGGTTCAAAGAACTGAAAAAGACGGAAAGAGCGATTCGTACGGACAAGGACCGGACGGCATCGCGCGGCTGGTGGCAAGAGTTTTGGCAACAGTCCTCTGTCGAGGCAGGTCCTGCAGCCGACGATACGGTGCGGCTGATGGTCCGCAACTACAACCTCTGCCGCTATATGTTAGGGTGCAATGCGCATCCATCCGGCGACGGCGAACGGTGGCCAAGCAAGTTCAATGGTGGACTGTTTACTTTCAACCCGCTCGATGCCGATTCTGCGCTGAAGGAATCTGAGATAAAAAATCCGGGAACTGTCACGCCCGATTTCCGCAAATGGGGCGGAGGAACGCATACTGCCCAAAACCAACGGCTGCTGTACTGGCCTTTGCTCAAGTCCGGAGACCTTGATGCGCTCCAATGTCAGTTTGACTACTACCTTCGGCTATTGCCCACCGCCACATTGCGAAGCCGCCACTATTGGAATATCGAAGGAGCTTGCTTCACCGAACAGATGGACAACTTCGGACTTCCCAACCCTGCTGAATACGGCAAGCACAAAAACGGCGGTGACCCAGGCATCGAAGACAACAAATGGCTGGAGTACGAATGGGACACTTCCCTCGAATTTGCACAAATGATGCTCTGCACCTTCGGTAGCGGCAACACAGACAAGCGCGAACAACGCTACGTGGACTTTGCCATAAGCTGTCTGCGTTTCTTCGACAATTTCTACCAAAGAGAAAGACAGGAAGACGAATGTGGACTTGATGCCGCCGACAATATAACCGACAATATAAATGAAAAAGGGAATCGAGTCCTTACTATCTGGCCCGGCTCAGCTTGCGAAACCTACAAACGCGCCAAAAATCCATCATCGACCATTGCCGCCCTACGTCGTGTCACACAGACGCTTCTCTCTTTAGACAAACTAAAAGGAACTGATAGGGCTTACCTCGAGGATCTTTTGGAACGCCTACCGCAGATTCCTACATACAAACAACCGCGTATCTATGAGCCACATCCCGGCGATGGAGATGACAGTGTGCTCTGCATCGCCCCTGCCGAGTCGTGGGATAGGATACAGAATGTTGAGACGCCACAACTCTACCCTGTATGGCCATGGAGATTCACCTCTATAGCCGACAAAGGCGATACGATTACCCAACGTCCTAAAGAAAACAATCAGAAAGCTCTAAGCCCATCTAAAGGCAAAGTAATTGGGAATTACGACATTGCCTTCAATACCTACTACAATGACTCGATTGCCATCAAGCACCGCTCGCACATCGGATGGAAACAAGATAATATCTGGGCAGCTTGTTTGGGGCTGAAGGAAGAGGCTTTTCGTCTTAATGCCCAGAAGTTTCTGGCGCACCCATATCGCTTCCCAGCCTTTTGGGGACCTGGCTTCGACTGGATGCCGGACCTGAACTGGGGCGGTTCGGCAATGATTGGCTTACAGGAAATGCTTCTCCAGGAAGACCAACAGGGAAACATCATCATCCTGCCCGCCTGGCCCGAAGGCAAGGACATTCAATTTCGTCTTTGGGCATCAGGCAACAGACTCGTAGAAGTGACCTACACCAATGGTCAAGTCACAGAATACAAAGTCAATGGCGAATAGATTTGCCCGTGAATGTCTTGCCCCAAAGGAACAATCCCAACCACTTGTTCTTGCAGGTAATGACAGCTACAAAATAGCACAAATAAACGATTAATATCGTATTTATGATGTGTGCATACCAGGAATCGCCAAGCCATACCTCAAAATAACCTTGAATACTACCAGACAATAGATAGACAGGCAGTGTATATTTCCCAATGTCTGACAAATGCGACAATACTGCTTTGCCGGACTGGAAGTCGCTACTGCCTATCTTATCAAATAACCATTCACAAGAAAGTAAAAGAAAAACAGAAGCTGATGCACCTATCAAGAAACGACTTAAAGTCTTCCATATCACCATTATTCCAGTAACACCACACACAGGGTTTGCTTCAGCAAATATTCCTGTGTTCATTACATCAATAGTTCGTTAAAAATTTGAGTACTAGGCCGCATGCGCGACCCCATAAAACAAAAGATCTTTGAAATCGTTGGTATTTAATAGTAAGTTTGGTCTGCAGCCACACTTACGCAAAAACTGTTTTATCAGTACGGCGTTATGTATCAGAGTCTTGACTCCGGAGACAGAAAGTCTGAGGTTATTCTCCCTTGCAAATTCCCTTATGACATTGATGGAGGAGAGTGACATATTGAAGTGAAACTCCAAGGCCTCCTTCTTTCGGCTCTGGCAGTTGG
>CAVGQN010000081.1:0-9548 GCA_963631395.1 bacterium | reverse complement strand
ATTAACATGCTCGTTTTCTCGTCATGGCATAACTCAAGCGAGCTTGGTTCTGCTCATGTGACTTAACGAAAACGTTCTTTGACAACTCGGACAACACCGAATGCCCCGCATAGGCAAAACAAAGTCGGTAACAAGAACAAACTAAGCCTTAGTCACTAGACAATCTAAACCAACCTAAAACGAAAAACATAAAACATAACCCATATTCGTGTTAAATATCATTAAGAGAGAGAGATTTCGGGCGAAAATTTTGCAAGTGTTAATTTTAATCGTTAATTTTGCACCCGAAAGGTTAAAACGACACCGGTCTGCGGGAGTCTGCAGGATGCCGGAGTCAACAAGCCAAGACAATAGGCAAGACAAGTAAAAGACACAAGTCAAGCCAAGGCAATAGGCAAGACAAGTAAAGGCATAAGTCAAGCCAAGACACAAGCCAAGACAATAGTAAAGCGAGAGCATGAAGAAGTCAACGATTTGGTATATAAGCATAGCGCTGATTATCGCACTGGTCGGACTGATAGCCATACAGGTGAGCTACCTGGACGAGATAGTGGGCAGCCGCAAGGAGCAGTTCGGCCAGGCCGTGAACCGCTCGCTCTTCCAGACCATGCGCCAACTGGAGCGCCAGGAGACGCGCGCCTACCTCGACGAGAACTTCGACGACGACCAGCTGGCAGTGCTGGAGCGCATGTTCCACGACGACGAGGAGGAGCAGAGCCGCAGCTACGGCGCAAAGACTTCGGACAACCGCTTTGCCAATACACAGAACCGCAACTACGGAAAAGTAGTGAAGCGCAACCTCGACGGCAGCGTTCAGACCTTCGAGTTCAGCGGCGTTGACACCACCGTGATTACCAACCGGAAGCTCGGCCCGCACCATCAGAGCAACACCATACAGAGCCGCCAGCGCACACGCCAGGAGATGCTCGTGCGCCAGTACATGCACCAAAGGGACATCTTCGACGACGTCATCTTCCGCATGATGGTCAACGTGGGCGACCGCCCCATCATGGAGCGCGTCGACGCCAGGCAGTTCCGCCAGATGCTGGCCGACAACCTCCTGCAGTACGGCTACGACCTGCCCTTCGAGTTCTGCATCGTGGGTACCGACGGCCAGGTGGCCTACACCTCGACGGGTTACCGCACCGACGAGGCCGAGAGCGAGGGTTGCTACATGCAGATACTCTTCGACAGCGAACGTGGTGGACCGGTCCGCCAGGACCGCTACAACTACGTGGAGGTCTATTTTCCCCACTCGCAGCGCTACCTCCTGACCAGCGGACTGCAGTTTATGGTGCCATCGTTCATCTTCACGGCCGTGGTGCTCTTCCTCTTCGTGTTCGTCATCGTGGCCGTGTTCCGCAGCAAGAAGCTGAGTGAGATGAAGAACGACTTCATCAACAACATGACGCACGAGTTCAAGACCCCCATATCGAGCATTTCGCTCGCCTCGCAGATGCTGAGCGACCCCGCCGTGAGCAAGTCGCCCGAGATGATGAAGCGCGTGATTGGCGTGATTGACGACGAGACGAAGCGCCTGCGCTTCCAGGTCGAGAAGGTGCTGCAGATGTCGATGTTCGACCGGCAGAAGACCAACCTCAAACTAGGTGAGGAGAACGTCAACGCCCTCATCGACCAGGTGGTACGCTCGTTCTCGCTCAAGGTCGAAAAAAGCGGCGGCACCATCGAGGCCCAGCTCGATGCCGAGGACGACGTGTGCCAGGTGGACCAGATGCACTTCACCAACGTGGTCTTCAACCTGCTCGACAATGCCTACAAGTATGCCAGCAACGAACGGCCGCTCCAGCTCAAGGTCTCGACCTCCAACCCAGACGACAAGCACATCGAGATACGCATAGCCGACAACGGCATCGGCATAGAGAAAGAGAACCTGAAGCGCATCTTCGAGAAGTTCTACCGCGTGCCTACGGGCAACCTGCACAACGTGAAGGGCTTCGGCCTCGGCCTGGCCTACGTGCACAAGATCGTCACCGACCACGGCGGCACCATACGGGCCGAATCGGTGTTCGGACAGGGCACGACCTTCGTCATCACACTCCGCTTAATGTCTAACTAAATAACACTTTTCCACACTATGACACAGACACAACCCACACCGATAGAGTCGGCACGCATCCTGTTGTGCGAAGACGACCAGAACCTGGGCATGCTGCTCCGCGAGTACCTGCAGGCCAAAGGCTTCATCTGCGACCTGTACGGCGACGGCGAGGAGGGTCTCAAGGCTTACCTCAAGGGCCACTACGACTTCTGCATCCTCGACGTCATGATGCCCCGCAAGGACGGCTTCAGCACGGCTCAGGAGATTCGTGCACTCAACGCCGACGTGCCCATCATCTTCCTCACGGCCAAGTCGCTCAAGGAGGACATCCTCGAGGGATTCAAGATAGGCGCCGACGACTACATCACCAAGCCCTTCTCGATGGAAGAGCTGCAGCTGCGCATCGAGGCCATCCTGCGCCGCGTGAAGGGCAAGAAGGGCAAGGACATCATCGCCTACCGCTTCGGCAAGTACGTCTTCGACCTGCAGAAGCAACTCCTCTCGTGCGGCACCGACCAGCACAAGCTCACCACCAAGGAGAACGACCTGCTCATCCTGCTCTGCCAGCACGCCAACGACACACTCGAGCGCAACTATGCCCTCAAGACCATCTGGATTGACGACAACTACTTCAACGCTCGCTCGATGGACGTCTACATCACCAAGCTGCGTAAGCACCTCAAGGACGACCCCTCAATCGAGATCATCAACATACACGGCCGCGGCTACAAGCTCGTGGCTCCCGACATCGAGGCTGTGTCGAAGTAAGCGCTTTTAAGCCCAATGCAGAGGGGAGGGGACGCAGGTCTTCTCCCTTCTTTCTTTTTATTTTTCCTCTTACTTTCTTTCTCTTTTTCTCTCTCGCTCGCACTCTCTCATTTCCTTCTTTCTTTCTTTCTTTCTTTCTTTCTTTCCTTCCTCATTCCCTTACTTCCTTCTTTCCTCACTTTCTTACTTCCTCACACTTTCTTACTTCCTCACACTTTCTTACTTCCTCATTCCTCATTTCCTTACTTAACTTTCTTTCTTTCATCCTCACACTTTCTTACTTCCTCATTTCCTCATTTCCTTACTTAACTTTCTTTCTTTCATCCTCACACTTTCTTACTTCCTCATTTCCTCATTTCCTTACTTTAGATACTACAAAAGCAAAAAGCTCCCGGACTCACGTCCAAGAGCTTTCAAATCTAAAAATTCATACGATGGGATCTCTTGATAGGGCTTATGCCCCCAAAGAGCAACATTATTTCTTTGTCCGGTTGTAGCGGTTGAGGAACTTGTCCACACGACCGGCGGTGTCGACCAGCTTGTGCTTGCCAGTATAGAACGGGTGGCTGGCAGAAGTGATTTCGAGCTTGACCAGAGGATACTCCTCACCATCGATGGTGATGGTCTCGCGGGTGTTGACCGTGGAACGAGTGATGAATGTCACATCGTTTGACATGTCCTTGAATGCTACAGGACGATAATTGTCGGGATGAATACCTTTTTTCATAATATTTGTTTGTTTGTGTCACAGACCTTACATCCAGCGGCTCCGAAGGGCAAAAGGCATAACCTTTCTTGGTACGCTTTCAATAGGCAAGCGACAGAGTTTGTTTTGCGGGGGCAAAGATAGTTTTTTATTTCCATGCGGACAAGGGTGGCCGCATGTTTTTTTCTATATTTTTTCCGTGGAGGGCTCGATAAGCCGCTTTTTGACATTCAGATATACCACATAGTAGCAGAACAGGGCTATGAGCGTGCCCGTGACGAGACCGCCCAGGATGTCGCCGGGATAGTGTACGCCGAGGTAAATGCGGCTATAGCAGTTGCTGAGCGTGTAGACGACGAGCAGTCCGAGCACGATGCCCGTGCCGCGCTTCAGCGGACGGAAGCCTGCCGACTTGCGCCAGAGCAGTATGAACCATAGGGTGAGGCTCCAGACGTTGGTGGCGTGGCTGGACACGAAGCCGTAGTGGCCGCCCCGGTAGCCGTGCACGCAATGTATCAGGTCCGAGATGCCCGAATCGGGCTGTGTGGGCCGCGGACGGCACACGAGGGGCTTGATGATGCCTGCCGAGACCTGGTCGCTCAGCACGGCCACGAGCACGGTGGTGAGGACGAGCAGCACGAGGTGTTTCCAGCCCGTGCCGAGCGGGCGGCACTGGTAGCAGAGCAGCCCCAGCAGGAGCACGTAGAGGGGTATCCAGGTGGTGCTGGCGGAGACGTACCACCACAACTCGTCCTGCAGGGCTCCGCCGTCGTGGTTCAGAAGCAGCATCAGCTGCTTGTCGAGTGCATCGAGGAAATCTATCATAGTTTTATTAATCCGCGGAATTTAGACGGAATTTAAACGAATTTTTGTTGCGAGTTTTCTAAGTTCACTTCGTTGCTCATTTGGCTTACGAAAATGTTCACTCCGTGCTCATTTTCTCGCCATGGCAAAGCTGAAGCAAGCTTCGCTTTGCTCATTTGGCTTACGAAAATGTTCTAAATTCTCACTTATCTATTACCCAGCGCGAGTCGTAGACGGGGAAGGGCTGGCCGTCGTAGGTCATGTCGTCGGGCGAGGGGATGAGGATTTCGTACTTGCGGCCGGAGCGGACCGTGAGCTTCTTGTCGCGCAGCCAGGGGTTGAACTCCTTGAGGTGGTAGTAGCTGCAGCCGTGGCGTGCGGCCCAATCGGTGAGGTCGGCGATGGACGAAGTGACCTCGACGCGAGTGGTCGCGATGGGGCGGTAGAGCTGGTCGCTATAGAGCACGAAGCCGTAGCGGTAGGGGTCGCGCATAATCTCCTTGAGGGCCATGATGCGGAACATGTAGCGCGAGGTCTCTTCGGGCAGGAGCAGGTCGAGGGCGGTGCTTTGCTTCTGGTCCTTGAGGCGGCGTGTGAGGCCGTTCTGGCCGGCGTTGTACGAGGCGGCCACGGTGTTCCAGTCGCCGTACTTCTCGTAGGCCTTGCGGAAGTAGCTGCACGCGGCGCGGGTGGCTCGCTCGACGTTGTAGCGCTCGTCCACCTCGGTGTCTATCTGCAGGCCGTAGGTCTTGCCCGTCTCGGTCATGAACTGCCACAAGCCGGCGGCCTTGACCGGCGAGAGGGCGCGCGTGTTGAGCGAGCTCTCGATGCAGCAGAGGTAGATGAAGTCGTCGGGCACACCTTCCTCGCGCAGTATGGGCACGATGACGGGGAAGAGCCTATTGGCGCGCTTGATGGTGAGCAGCGTGTTGCCGTGGGCGTAGCACATCGAGGTCAGTTCGCGCTCGAAGCGCTCGTGCCGGTCGTAGCGGCTGAGGTCGACCTTTTGGCCGAACACCTCGCACTCGCTCTCGAATCGCGGCGTGGCGGAGTAGGAGAGCATCATGGGCAGTTCGGGCTTGAGGTTGCGCGGCGGCATGAAGGCCACGCCGATTAGGGCTGCGCCCGCAAGGGCCGCCAGGGTGAGGAGAGAACGTCGTTTCACGTGTTGTGTGTTGCGTTATGCGTTAGGGCGTAGTGGAATTGACCTGCTTGACGCGGAGGACGTTGATGTCGCCCTTCTTGTTGTACCTGATGCCGTCGGTGCCTTCGGCCTTGACGAGGTAGTAGTAGGCGCCGGTGGGCACAGGTCGGCCGCTCTGCGTGCCGTCCCAGCCTTCGGAGGGGTCTTTGGTGTGGAAGAGCTGCTGGCCCCAGCGGTTGTAGACCCACATTTCGAAGCGGGTGAGCGACTGGTACTTGACCTTGAAGACCTGGTTGGTGCCCGAAGGCGAGTCGGGCGTGATGAGGTTGGGAATCTGGAGCAGCGACTCGGTGACCTGGATGGTGTAGACCTCCGACTCGGTGGCGGCCGTGCCGGCGGCGTTGTCGGTCACGAAGCGGGCGTAGTAGGTGCCCGACTCGGCAAACGTGTAGTCGACGCGGGTCTCGTAGTAGCGCACGGCGATGTCGCCGAAGGCGTTGTCGTAGGCTATCTCCCAGGCGTAGTATGTCATGGAGTCGGGGTCTATCTCGGCCTCGAAGTGCACGTCGATGGGACCCGGGCCCACAAACGAGCGCGAGGCACTCTGCACGGTGTCCGCCAGGTTGTCGATGTAGGTCTGCGCGTCAATGTAGGCGGTGTCCCAGGGGAGCACCGTAGCGGCAGACAGGGCGATGGCGAGGAGAGACATGGGCGTGAGAATGTTTTACGTTTTACGTTTTACGTTTTGCGTTTTACGTTTTACGTTTTGCGTTTTGCGTTAGCTAGGCACGTACTAAACTCCAAGTACTAAGTTCTAAACTCTAAATTCTAAACTCTAAGTTCTAAGTTCACTACGTGCTCATTTTCTCGCCATGGCAGAACTTTGGGCAAGCTTGGTTCTGCTCATCTGGCTTACGAAAATGTTCTAAACTCTAAATTCTAAACTCTAAATTCTAAGTTCAAAGTTCTAAGCTCTAAATTCTAAGTTCTAGAGTTTGTCCGTGACGCGCGCGAAGGAGGGGGCGTCGAACGAGCAGAAGTCGTGGTCGAGGAACTTGTGCTGGCCCACGATGGCGATCATGGCGGCATTGTCGGTGGTGAACTTGAACGGAGGGAGGAAGACCTTCCAGCCGTACTTGGCGCCCAGGGCCGAGAGACCATCGCGCACGCCGCTATTGGCCGAGACGCCGCCGCTCACGGCCACCTGCTTGATGCCCGTCTCCTTGACCGCCTTCTTGACCTTGTCCATCAGGATGTCGACGATGGTGGCCTGAAGCGAGGCGCAGAGGTCGGCCTTGTTCTTCTCGATGAAGTCGGGGTCGCGCTTCACCTCGTCGCGCAGGGTGTAGAGGAACGACGTCTTGAGGCCCGAGAACGAGTAGTTGAGGCCGTCGATGTGGGGCTTGGCGAACTTGAAACGCTTGGGGTCGCCCTCGTTGGCCAGCCGGTTGATGACGGGTCCGCCGGGGTAGCCCAGGCCCATCACCTTGGCGCACTTGTCGAAGGCTTCGCCCGCGGCGTCGTCGATGGTTTGGCCGATGACCTCCATGTCGTTGTAGGCACGCACGCGGATGATTTGGCTATTGCCGCCCGACACGAGCAGGCAGAGGAAGGGGTAGGTGGGCACCTCCTTGGGCACGTCGCGCTCCATCACGAAGTGGGCCATGACGTGGCCCTGCAGGTGGTTGACGTCAATCATGGGGATGTTGAGTGCCGACGCGAGACCTTTGGCAAACGAAAGGCCCACGACGAGCGAACCCATCAGTCCGGGGCCGCGGGTGAAGGCGATGGCCGAAAGGTCGGAGGCCTTGATGCCTGCACGCTTGATGGCCTCGCTCACGACGGGGACGATGTTCTGCTGATGGGCGCGCGAGGCCAGCTCGGGCACCACGCCGCCGTATGCCTCGTGTACGGACTGGCTGGCTATGACGTTGGAGAGCAGGATGCCGTCTTGCAGCACTGCCGCCGATGTGTCGTCGCACGACGACTCTATGCCTAATATGATTGTACTCACGGAGAAAATGTTTTACATATACTAAACCGCGCGAAGTTACGGCAAAAAAACGATATGGACAAGAAAAGGGGACAAAAATAAACGGCGTCGGCATTTTTTTTTGCTTTCGTTTGGTCAATTGGGTAAAAAGAAGTAATTTTGCCGATAATTTGTATATATGATAGCGTGTGCGCACATGAAGAAAATCATTTTGGCCCTGTTGGTGCTGGTGGCCGCCGGTCAGTGTGACCTTGAGGCCCAGGCCCTGAAGTTTACGCCCCTGCGCGGGCAGCGCAATGCCCGACTCGAGCAGGCCGTCAAGGAAAAGACAGAGAGGGAAAACAAGGAGAAGAAGGACGAAGCCGAATCCGGGACGGGAAAAGACGAAGCCGAATCCGGGACGAGCAAGGAAACCACGGCTAACGAAGCAGGCTCCGCCACCTCGACAAGTGTGGACCCCGACTCGCCGCTGGTGCCCCTGCACAAGTGGCACGGCACGACTCCGACTCAAAGTTCTCGCACTGCCCAGGACTCGCAGAGTTCGTCTGCAGCCCAGGGCTCGCATTCTGCCCAAGGTTCGTCTGCAGCCCAGAGTTCGCAGAGCCACTCTGCCCAAAGCTCTCACTCTGCCCAAGGTTCGCAGACTTCGCATTCTGCCCAAGGTTCGCAGAGTTCGCATGTAGCCCAGGGTTCTTATTTTGACCATAATGCCCACTCAGGTTATAGCGCCTACACGCCCTTGCACTCCTCTGAGATTACCCTGGCCGTGATGATGCCCTTCAATCTGGATGCGGCAAGTGTGGCCGAAGAGAAGATACAGATGCGGAGCGTGGAGTTCTACGAGGGCCTTCTGATGGCCGTTGACAAAGCGCAGGAGCGCGGCCAGCACATACGCGTACTGGCCTACGACCTCGGCACGCAGACTCTCGACGAGGTGCTCGCCGACGAAAGTCTGAAGGAGGCACGCGTCATCGTCGCCCCGATGGAGGCGGCACAAGTGAAGCGCGTGGCAGCCTATGGCGAGCAGCACGGCATCGACGTGGTCAGCCCCTTCGTGTTCTGCAAGGACCTCGAGCACGGCTATCCGCACCTCTACCAGCTCAACACCTCGAAGGCGCTCCTCTATCCGCGGCTCAGCCAGGAGATTGTGGACCGCTTCGGCTCGTGGCAGGTGGTCTTCGTGCGCGACAGCCTCTACACGACGGGCCTCGACCCTTACCCCGAGGTGCTGCGCCAGACGCTGAAGGAGCACGGCATCGTCTATCAGCAATACACCTACACCTCGCCCCAGACGCTGGTGCAGATGGACTCCCTGCTCGGCCTGACGGGTCTCGACGTGCTCTATGTGCCTGAGCTCCCCGTGGCCGACGCTTCGCTCAAACCCGCCCTCAAGCGTTTCTTCCCGGGCATGAAGAGCAAGCTCTTCGTCGACGTCAACCCCGAGTGGTCGTCGGTGCTCGCATCGGTTCCTTCGGCCGACGACACGACCGGCGAGGCCACCGATGCCACGGCCGACACGCTGGCCTTCGACAAAGCCGACACCGTGCGCCTGGGCCGCCAGGTGGCCATACTGGGCTACCCCGAGTGGCAGAAGCATATGGCCGACTTCATGGAGGACATGTACGACCAGAATGTGTGGATGTTCTCCAAGTTCTATATCAACCCCTTCGACGAGGAGGTGCAGGCCTTCTACGACGGCTTCCGCAACTGGTACAATCGCGAGTTGATGTCGCTCTACCCCAAGTACGGCCTACTGGGCTACGACGTGGCTACCTATGCGCTCGAGAGCCTGCACCGCTATGGTCAGCTGGCCGGCGGGGCAGAGGACGGCGTGCCGACGGGAACCCTCCAGTCGGCGGTGTGCTTTGCGCGTGACATCGACACCGACAGCTACCTCAACCGGAGCTTCTACCTCGTCCACTTCACGCCCCAGGCTACGGTCGAGAAGCATGAGATACGCTGAGCCCCCAGTGCACTCATGCATGAATGGGGCAGAAGCAAAACCCTTGCATGGATTGGTTTTGCATAACTTGCATGGATTGGTTTTGCATAACTTGCATGGATTGGCTTTTGC
>CAVGQN010000080.1:0-10960 GCA_963631395.1 bacterium | reverse complement strand
TCACTGCGTGCTCATTTTCTCGCCATGGCAAAGCTGAAGCAAGCTTCGCTTTGCTCATCTGGCTTACGAAAATGTACCGCGGATTTAAAAAACTCCGACGTGTAACGATTCCGTTATTTCCGTGCATTCCGTGTTCAAAAAACAAATTCGTGGTCTTAAAAAATAAACTCAGAGGTTAAAATTAAAACAAACATTTTATGGAAATTATTCTCAAACGAACCCGCAAACCGGCGGAATACACCCAGGGCAAGTTATACATGGCCGACGAGGGCAGCGGCGTGGTGAGCCGCACCATCAAGTACCCCAAAGACCTCGACGCCAAGCCCACGGTGACGGCCACGGTGGACGAATACGCACTCACGCATCTCGTCCCCTTCTGCGACACGCTTGAGCCCACCTGGCGCAACCTGCTCGGAGTCACGCTCGCCCCAGGCGAGGAAGACGTGCGCTACAGCCGCCAGTCGGGAGTAAGGGCGCGCAAGACGCCAGGCCAAACCGCCATCCCCGAAGGCTCGTACCGCGTGCTGATCACCAAGTCGCCCGCCATGGGCGGCCGGTGGCTGCCCCTGGTGATGAGCGTGCCGGGCTTCGAGGGCATCCGCATCCACGCAGGCAACACGCGCGCCGACACCAAGGGCTGCATCCTGGTGGGCCAAAGTCTCGCCATGGGCACGCTGACCCAGTCACGGCAGACCCTCGCCCGCCTGATGAGCCACATCAGCGCCTGCATGGCCCGAACGGAGCCCGTCTGGCTGACGGTGGTATAGTAGGTAGAAAGCATCATTGATGCCGCCGGTAGTATAACAGAAAGCATCATTGATGCCGCCGCCCCGGCTTTCGCAGGAAAGTCGGGGGTTTTCTTATGTGTTGCGTTTTATGTTTTACGTTGCCTTTCGGACCAAAGCGATTAACGCTTAACGCATCACGCAAAACGCAAAACGCAACACGTATCACGCCTTCTCACTCCTCGCCATCCTCGTCGGAATCGGCAGCGAGGGCGACGTTGTCGCTGGTCTGGAAGTTGCGCATGGCACGGAGCATGTGGCGGAGGGCCGAGATAAGCTCCTGCGACTCCTGCAGCATGTTGAGGTAGACGTAGCCCGTGGAGAGGAGCAAGTCGTCGTTCTGCATGCGGTCGAGCTGGTGCTTGCGGGTGAGCGAGATTTCCTCCTTCACGCGGTCGCACTCCGAGCGGAGGGCGTCGGCATCGCGATAGCGGTGGTCGGCCAGCAGCTGGCGCGTCTTCTCGATGAGGTCGAGCACCTTGTTGCGCAGCGGCATGAACTCGTCGTAGCACTCCTTGCTGACAGGCTGGAAGTTGTTGTCGACATGCTCGCGGCAGGGTTCGCACATACGCTCCAGGCAGTAGTTGACCTGCATGGCGGAGTTCTGGCCGAGGTGGTACCAGGTGTTCTTCTCGATGGCGAGAGCGGGCTCAATCTTGCGCATGCCGACCATCTCGCGGCGGCGCGTCTTCTTGTGTTCGCGCTTGGTCCACTTGACGTTGGTGGTGGCGCGGCGCAGCTGCTTGAGGTCCTCGGAGAAGAAGCCCGAAGTGATCTGGCGGTAGATGAGCATGGCGGAATCCATGCACTTGATTTCGTTCTCGGTGACGTACTCGGAGAGCAGGTTCCAGGCCTCGTGGCGGTCGTGGGTCTGCATGATCTTGTCCCAGGTGTCGAGACCCTTCTTGCTGTTCATCTTGCGGCGGTACTGGATGTTGCTGCGCACGAGCAGGAAGAGGGCGAGGGCGGTGAGGGCGAAGGCTGCAATCATGCCGCCGAAGTACATGGCAGCGACGACGAGGGCGCAGGTGGCGAAGGCGGCGCCGGCAGTGATGAGCCAGCCGCCGATGACACTGAGCACGCCCGTGATGCGGTAGACGGCCGACTCACGACCCCAGGCGCGGTCGGCAAGCGACGTACCCATGGCGACCATGAAGGTGACGTAGGTGGTGGAAAGCGGCAGCTTGAGCGAGGTGCCGAGAGCGATGAGCAAGCCGGCGAGCACGAGGTTGACGGCGGCACGAACGAGGTCGAAGGCAGCGCCGTCGGCCATGATGGCCTCGTCGCGGTTGAAGCGGCTGTCGACCCAGCGGCGGAAGCCCTTGGGCGTGATGTCCTCGAAGGTTTCGGCTACGGACGAGGAGTTGCGGACAATCCAGCGGGCCATGTGCGAGGAGCCGAACATCTCGTCACCCTCGTCCTGGCGGGAGAGGTCGACGGAGGTCTTGATGACGTTCTGGGCCTTCTTGGACGTGGCGAGCGAGTAGACCATCACCAGGCCGGCGATGATGAGGAAGTAGGTCGGCGTGGTGGCGGGACCGTTGAGGCTGTCCATGAGGAGCGAGCCCGAGGGAGCTCCGGCAGCCTGCCAGTCGTTGAAGGCGGAGAAGCCGGCCAGGGGCACACCGATGAAGTTGACGAGGTCGTTGCCGGCAAAGGCGGTGGCCAGGGCGAAGGTGCCCATCAGGACGATGACCTTGAAGACGTTGACGCCGAAGATGTGGAGCAGCTGCATGAGCACCGTGAAGAAGGCGAAGCTGCAGCCGATGATGGTCCAGGTGTGCTCGTTGACCCATGCCTTGTTGTCGGGGGTCATGAAGGTGAGGTCCTTGACGCCCTTGATGAGCATGAAGTAGACGATGGCCGTGGCGCAGACGCCGCCGAAGATGCCTATCTTGTACTTGAGGTGGCGCGTGAAGTTGAAGCTGAAGAGCAGGCGCGTGAGGTACTGCACGAGGACGCCGAAGGTGAAGGCGATGGCCACGCTGACGAAGATGGCGATGATGACGCTCAAGGCCTTCTCGGCGTTGACCAGGTCGGCCAGCGAGAGCGTGCCGGGGTCAGCCTGGGCCAGCTTGACGATGGCCAGCACGAAGGTGCCGCCCAGGAGCTCGAAGACCATCGAGACGGTGGTCGACGTGGGCATGCCGAGCGAGTTGAAGACGTCGAGGAGCACGATGTCGGTGACCATGACGCCGAGGAAAATCCACATCAGGTCCTCGAAGAAGAACTGCTCGGGACGGAAGATGCCGTGACGGGCGATGTCCATCATGCCGTTGCTCATCGAGGCGCCGCAGAAGACGCCGATGGCGGCCACGATGATGATGGTGCGGAAGCCGGCGGACTTGGAGCCGATGGCCGAATTGAGGAAGTTGACGGCATCGTTGGACACACCCACCATCAGGTCGAAGACGGCCAGGGCGAACAGAACGATGACGAAGCACAAATAAACAGTTTCCATAAAACTTTGGGTGTATATGTGTAACAGAAGTGAGATATGTCCTTGTCTGGAATGTGTCAGGGAGGTCAATGACCCCCGCATTAAAAATTCACGGTGCGAAGGTAGCGCATTTTTGTTACAAAAATATTACAGACGCGTTACGGTTTTGTGAATTCGACGGGCACCCCGGCTGGAGGCGTCCGGAGACGGGGTGACGCTTTGACAAAAAGAAGGGCAGCAACCGCCCCGAACCATACAACGGAGCAATTGCTGCCTTTTTTGTTTCAGTGTTGTGTGCGGGTCGCCCCGATGCCGGGGGAACTGCCGCACGCGTGGGGGAACTGCCAATCAATAGGCTGCGTTCTCAGGGTCGAACTCGGTCCAGGAATCGAGCCAGTCGTCGCCGTCGGAGAAGGCTCCGATGTAGCTGACCTTGTCGAAGCCGCTGCTCAGCAGGTTGCTGGTGAAGGTGGCGGCACCGAGGAGCGGTGAGGAAGCCGAAGGAGCGTAGGCCACACCTACCTTGCCCGTGGGATCGGTGAGCGAGAGGTCGTCGACAGAGACCTGCTTGTTGCCTGTCTGGGCCAGGAAGAAGTCGTGGCTGAAGGAGTTCCTGGAGGTGTCGACCGTCTTGGTGGCGTAGTCGTAGAGGCCGTCGGTGTAGACCTTGTTGAAGTCGGAACCGAGGATGCCCATATTGGCCATCCAGATGTTCTGGAGCTGCATCTCACCGGCCGTAGCGAAGCCCTGGGTGTTGCCCTTCTCGTTGTCGAGGATGATGCCGATAGGATAGCCTACAGCAACCGAGTTGAAGCAAGAGAGACGGCTGGAGCGGCGGATGTGCATGGCTGCCTGGAAGAGACCGAGCGAAGAACCGTTGTTAGGATAGACCTCGCCGCCGTTGATGTAGTCGGTGGTGTTCTCGAAGCCTGCGTAGCAGCGGGGACCGATGAAGGTGACGTTGCTGAAGACGGCCGTGGTGTAGGGTGAGACCTGTGAACCGTCGGCGCAGTTGTCGCTCTCGAAACCGTTGGAACGGCTGATGTCGGCCAGTTTGGGGTCACGTACGGAGAGGGCGAACTGGACTTTGCCCGAGAAGCCGTTGTCGGTATCGAACTCGTCGTCCCAACCGCGGTAGGCTACCAGGCAACGGCAGTTGACTGTGCCGCCGAACCACTCGTAGGAGTCGTCGTTGCAGTAGCTGACCTGGATGTGGTCGATGGTGGTGCCTGAACCTACCGAGCCGAGGGTGAGGCCGTTGATTTCCTTGTCGGCAGCGAAGGGATAGCCGGCGAACTCGATGCGGACGTACTGGAGGGCGCCGCTGCAGTCGGCGTTGTCGTTGCCGCCGTGCTTGGTGCGCGGACCGCCTTCAATCTGCATTTCGGTCTGGTTGTTCTGAGCCTTGCCGCAGAGGATGATGCCGCCCCAGTCGCCCGGCTTGCGGTTGCCGGCTTCAGCCTCGGAGGTGAAGACGATAGGGTTCTTGGCCGTGCCCTGTGCATAGAGCTGGCCGCCGCGCTCCACAATGAGAGCGGCCTTGGTCTCCTTGTCGCCCTTGATGACGGTGCCTGGCTCGATGGTCAGTGTAGCTCCGTCGGCAATGTAGACCCAACCCTTGAGCAGGTAGGTGCCCTTCTTGAGCGTCTGGGTGCCGGTGAAGACGAACTGCTGGTCGCCGTTGCCAATCACGTTGTTCTCGAAGAGGAGGTTGTCGCAGGCATTGAGACCGCCGTCGGTCGTCCAGTTGTATTCGGGCGACTTCTCTTCGTTCTCGTCCTCGTCACAAGAGGTCATGACTGCTGTGCTGGCTGCCAAAAGGGCTACGGCACAAAGGATGTTCTTTACGCTGATAATGTTTTTACCTTTCATAACACTAAATGAATTTGGTTGTTAATTAATATAGGTGTGATAATTTTTTTGTCTTTTGTCTGTTTCTTTGCCAAAGATTTTTGTTTTTGTCCAAAAGCTTTTCTTTTGCCAAAACTTTTTTGTCCAAAGATTTCTTTTGCCAAAGCTATTTTTGACTAAAAGTTTTTTTTGTCCAAAGATTTCTTTTGCCAAAACTTTTTGACCAAAGCCTTTCTTTGACCAAAGCCTTAGAAGCTATAGGTGAGACTGAGCGAGAAGTTGCGGCCGGGCCGGTACTGCTTGGTGACCTCGTCGACGGTGGTGACGGAGCCGTCGCGGTGGGTGGCGTCGGTGAACTGCTTGAAGGTCACTTTCTCGCCCAGGATGTCCTTGACGGCGGCCTTGAGCTCGAGGTGCTCGCCCCACTTGTAGGAGGCGGTGAGGTCGAAGGCGTTGCGCGGCATCTCGTAGGAGTGGGGGATGTTGGCGGTGTCGTCGCTACCCGTGCTGCCCACGCTGCGGCCTACACCGATGATGCGCTTGCCGATGCGGTTGTAGAGCAGGGCCAGGCTCAGACTCTCGTGCTGGTAGAAGAGGCCCGTGTTGATGAGGTAAGGCGACTGGCCCTGCATGGGGCGGTCCTTCTCGCGGCTGCCTTTCTCGAAGTCGACCTTGGAGTGAATCCAGCTGCCGTTGAATGACCAGCTGAAGTCGCGGAGGCCGATGACGTCGAGGTTCTTGCGGATGTCGATTTCGATGCCCATGTTGCGGGCCGACTTGGCGTTCTTGTAGCTATAGGTGAGGTCGGTGCCGCCCTGCACGGTGTAGGTCCACTCGATGGGGTTCTGGAAGTGCTTGTAGAAAGCGGCTATCGAGAACGACTCGCCACGCCTCGGGTACCACTCGTAGCGGAAGTCGAGGTTCTGCACGTAGCACGACTTGAGGTCGGTGTTGCCCTGCACGTCACTGGCCAGGTCGAAGTCGTAGAAGACTGAGCTGGACACCTCGCGGAACTCGGCGCGGTTGACGGAGCGGCCGTAGGCCAGGCGGAGCTGGTGGAGGTTGCAGCCGGTCTCGCCGTTGTGCTGGCTGGAGGGGTCTTCGTGCAGCTTGCAGGTCAGGTTGAACGAGGGGAAGAAGTCGCGGTCGCTGTATTTGGTCGACTTGGGCGACTTCTGGTAATCGCGGGTGTTGGAGATGAGCTCCATGGTGTTGGCTTCGTAGCGCACGCCGGCCAGGAGGTTCCACTGACGGTAGGGCACATTGAGGGAAAGGTAGCCGGCACCGAGGTTGTTGTTGCCCTCGTAGTTGTTGCGCCACTTGACTTCCTCGACGAGCTGCCAGGCCGACTTGTTGCCGTTGTACCAGTTGTAGAGGTAGTTGTGTGTCTCGTACTCACGGGTGCGGTACTCGTAGAAGCCGCCTACCTTGAGCGTGGGGCGCAGGGTGCCGATGGGCAAGGTCTGGCTGTAATTGACGCTGGCGCTGCCGATGTGCTCGTCCAGGCGGGTGAACTCGCGGCTGACGTCGTTGGCGGCGGTGTACTCGATGACGCCGGGCTCGTTCTTGTCGTTCTGCAGGTAGCGGCGGCGGTCAGGCATGTCGCGGTTGGCGTAGGCGTAACCCACGCTCCAGTCGAGGGTGCCCTGGTCGGCCACGTTGGCCTTGACGACCTGCAGCTTGTGTGTGCCCGTGAGCTGACCGTTGTAGGTCATGCGGCTCTGATGATAGAACTCGGCTGTCTCTTCCATATCGCTCTGGGCATTGGTGCCGGTACGGAAGGTATAACGTTCCTTGGTAAGGCGGTTGGCGATGTTCTTAAACTCTACTTTGTTGCGTTCGTTGAGACCGACCCACGAGAGGTTGAGCATGCCGCCCAGACGAGTGTTGTGGTTGTACTGCCAGTCGGTGCTGTGGCGCAGGTAGTTGGAACGGTCGTTGTTGGTGTCGTAGGCGCCAAAGAGAGAGTTCTCCATATCGCTCAGGGTCTTGTACGAGTCGGTGTAGTTGACCGATGCCATGAGGGAGATACGCTGTCCGTTATCAAGGTTCTTGAATCGTGTGAGCTGGGCGGCTGCATTCCAGTCGCCGTAAGGGGTTTTCTTGTCCGTCTTCCAGTTGGCGGTGGGCAGGCTCTCGATGGAGCCGTCGGGCGTGAGGCTCGAAGCGGCGTCGTCGGTCTGCAGGAAGTTGCGGAAGTGCGTGCGGTCGTTGACGTTGCCGCCCAGGGTGACGCTGAAGGAGTTGCAGTCGGGCACTTCCTTGGTGTTGATGAGCACGAAGCCGCCGGTGAAGTCGGCAGGATATTCGGCCGAGGGCGACTTGATGATCATCATGTTGTCGAGCTGTGAGGCGGGGATGATGTCGAACGAGAAGGCGCGTGAGTCGGCCTCGCTGGAGGGCACTGACGAACCGTTGATCCACACATTGTTATATCGTTGCGAAAGGCCGCGCACCATCACGAACTTGTCCTCGATGATGGAAATGCCGGGGATGCGGCGGATTACCTCCGATGCATCGCGGTCCTGGGCTTTCTGTATCTGCTGGGTCGAAATGCCGCTCATGACCACGCCGGATGTCTGCAGCTTGCTGATGACGGCCGACTCGGTGCGGGTGCGCGTCTGGCCGGAAACGACCACGTCCTGCAGGGCCTGGGCATTCTCGCTGAGCGTGAAGTCGTGCTCGACGGTGCCGCGCACTGCAAACTTCTCGATGCGCTGGTCTTCGTAACCTACATAGCGGATGACGAGCGTGTACTGTCCGGCCGAAAGTCCGGCGAGCTCGTAGTTGCCGTCGATGTCTGCCACAGCACCGACGGTGGTGCCTTCTACCTGAATGGTGGCTCCGAACAGACCTTCCTGTGTGTCTGCGTCCAAGATTCTACCTTTGAGGGTGTCGGCCATAACCAAAACCGGCCAACTGCACAGGCATGCTAACAAAACTTTTTTCATGCTCTTTTTGTTGTTGAGTTTACTGATTTCTTTTCTAAAACCAGCGCAAAGGTAGGGCCTGTTTGTTACCGTCCGATTACAAGGGCGTGAAAGGAAAATGACACTTTTTTTACAGAATTGTTACGTTGCGGGCCGGAGTGCGCTGCAGCGCGGGTTTTGGGCCGATTCGGGGGTTCTTCGGTTTTCTTTTTCTTTTCTATGGCTTTTGAGCAAGAGCGGGGGTTTGGCTTTTCTTTTGGCTTTCTTCGGCTTTCTTTGCCTTTGACCAAGAACAGGGCTTTGACTTTCTTTGCCTTCGACCAAGAACAGGGCTTTGGCTTTACTTTGTTCGACCAAGAACAGGGCTTTGACCAAGACCTCCCCTAACGGCCTTGGGATGAAACACGGAATATAAATTATGATACATTGTTTATATAGCGGTACAAATTATGATACATCGCTTGCGCATGAAGGAGGGATTGCCTACCTTTGCACAGCAACAGCACGGAAGACACGCAAGGCTTTGACCAAAACTATAATCAATACTATACACAAAAACTTTCGAACAATGAAACGACTATCGACTTTGGCCCTCGCCGCCATAGCCCTGTGCCAGCCCATGACGGCACAGACCTGGCAGGAGATCACGGTGGGAACCACGACCCGCAAGACTTTGACCTATGTGCCGAAAAAGGTGGAAGAGAAACCGGCCCTGGTCATCTCGCTGCACGGCGCCAGCCAGGACCCGAACTACCAGATGAACCAAACCAAATGGAACGACCTGGCCGATACGGCCCACATCATCGTGACCTATCCGCAGGGCATCAACAACATGTGGGACATCTCGGGCTCGTCGGACACGAAGTTCATCGAGGTGCTGATGAAGGAAATGCAGAAACAATACAACGTGGACCGGAACCGCATCTATGTGACGGGCTTCTCGATGGGCGGCATGCTGACTTACCACTGCATGGCCAAGTTGGGCAGCCTGGTGGCCGCCTTCGGACCGGTGAGCGGAATTCCCGTCGACTACCGCGACCCCGTGGCTCCGCGCCCCGTGCCTATCATGCACATTCACGGCACTTCCGACTCGGTGGTGAAATGGGAGGGCGACCCCAACCACGCTGCGGGCGGTTACGGCCGTATCGACGACTATGTGAAGAAGTGGGCAGAATACGAGGGCTGCGACACGGTCAACCCGAAGGTGCTGAAGCCCTATCCGCGCAACAGCACGACATCGCAGGCCTGGCGCACCCGCTACCTGAACAAGGACAAGGGAATAGAGGTGACGCTCATCGCCCTGCCAGGCAAGGACCACTGGCACTCGAACGACCCGCTGCAGGTCATGTCGACCTCGGAGCTGTGGAACTTCTTCAAGCAGTATAAGCTCAACCTGCCCGACGACGACAGCAGCCAGGAGGAGGCTTCGGGCGACGTGGTCTTCAAGGACAACTGGGAGGACGAAATCATCAACGTGAACGAGGGAATCCCGACGGGCTGGAAGCGCGTGAACAGCAGCTCGAGCGGCGACTCGGACGTCAAGGAGAGCGGCGCTGCCAATACGGGCGGCGCTCGCCTCAAGGACTTCGTGGCCGGCGGCGACTTCAACACGGGCTTCTACCTGAGCGCGCGCAACTTCGACAAGTGCCGCATGTCGTACGGCCTCTATGCCGCCCATCGCCTGCACCTCGAGCCGGGCCAGTACCAGCTGTCGTTCTACTCCACGTTCTGGAACGAAGGTTCGCTCAACAACGCCTCGACCTTCGACGCAGGCATCGCCACTCTCTCGACCAAACAGGACGTGATGACGGCTCCCGCCCTCGAGTCGACGGGCAACATGGCCGAAAACTGCAACCAGCTGGTGACGGGCTCAACCCTGCACCGCCTCTCGTTCACCATCGAACAGGAGGGCAACTACGAACTCTACTTCCAGATGTCGCAGGGCTGGACGGCCGTCATCATCGGAGGCATCAAAATACGCGCTGCCTCGACTTCGGCCATCGCCGCCATTGAGGACGACACCGCCCTCGCCTCCTCCGCACTCAACGCGCAAGGCCCCTGCTTCAACCTGTGCGGCCAGCAGCTTGCCTCCACCCCCGCCCGCGGCCTCTTCGTCCGTGGCGGCAAGGTGTGCCGGCAATAAGCTACTTCGTGATTTTCTCTATAAGGTCAAACAGCTTATACATCTGCGAGTAAGACTTATACACATCAGGCTCCTGCTTCCGCAAGTCGTCCAGCTCACGTGAAAGTGCAATAGCCTTTTCCATATCGCCATTTTCCTTCAGGATACGATAGATGTGGTTCTTGTTAAAGAACTCTTCCGTCTTGTCGTAATCGGAGATATGTTTCCTCAAGGCCGTGACCACCTGCTCGTAAGTTGCATACTCTTTGCTTGATGCATTCGGCATGTAGTGCATCAGGAACCAGTATTCCGTACTGGGACTGGATTCTACGAAAATCACATCCGGATTCGTTTTCTGCAAGGCCTTGAAATGTTCCTGTTTCTCATGGCTGTCGGACATGACATCCATGTCCACCAGGCACAGTACGCAGTCGTAACCTTCATTCAACCTCTTGCGGGCCAACGACACAATATCGTCTATGTCAGAGTGTTTCGGAATGCCGGGAACCAAGCTGAACCTATACCGCTCCGTGGTGCGAAGGTCGTCTATATAGCGATACTCGGTCAATCCCTCGCCAATAATGGCAATGCTCTTGCGGCCTTTGTCATTCCTCTTTGTTCCCATAATATTTATCCATATCCATGTAAATGCTGTCCAAGAACGGCAGGTCAACAAGCTTTTCCTGTTTGTAGGCATTGTAGACCGACATGGTTTTGTGCAATCCGAGAGAAGAAAGACGAATCAACCGGGTCTCGCCGCAACCGTTCTTGTCTGTGAACCAAATCACATCCCTGCGGATGTAGTCCTCGTCCAGCAGGTTGATGTCGTGCG
>CAVGQN010000079.1:0-10992 GCA_963631395.1 bacterium | reverse complement strand
TGATTGTGTACTTGGGGATATTTATATCTGCAAGAATTGTGGCAGAAAATTACAAGGCAGATATTAACTTTAAACGCAACTATTATGAAGAAGATTTTATTTTTATCATTGGTGTTTTTCTCATTGGCAACGAATGCCCAAGTGTTTACATATAAGAGTGTGAAAAACAAATTTGAAGAAGTTGTATCAAGTGTAAAGGTTAGGACTCTTGTTGAATGGAGAGACTCCGTCCTCACCATTGAAGAGAAGGGACACGCACCTGTAAAATATAGAATGATATGGAAGTTGGATGATTGCTCTGAGGGTGATGAGAACAATATTGTAAAGATTATGGACAATATCTATGGATATGAAGAATCATGGACTGTCTGCTTAAATAAAGATTATCCAGCATACCTCGCAGAGCAGAATGCTTTTATCAAGGCAAAAGATATGACTAAATTTGATGCCTTTTTTGATAGCATGGATAAAAGATACTATTACAACATTACACATAGGGTTGTAGTAAACCAATATACTGGTCAGTTTGAGGTAGAGTTTCTCTGGATTAGTAAAGGTAAAAGCAGAAATAGAACTATATATTCAAGAAAATGATTGAAGAATAGAAATTGATAAAGCTGAGTGATTATGAAAAATGTACAACACGGAGATGGTTTTGACAGACTGGTGCTTGCAACCGACTGTCTGTTCGGGGTTGTCCTTCTGGATGTATTCCCCGACAACGAGGCATTGAAAGATGCATGGCAAGCCGATTGCTTTCTGTGGTCGCTGAACGTTGAAGAGCCGATGCGCAGACAAGGATTGGCAACGCAACTAATCAAAGATGCCATTGCCGAAGCCAAAGCAAGAGGCTGCAAGACAATGTGCGTTGAATGGGCATTACCGACACCACTATGGGTGACCAAATGGTATGCCCGACTCGGCTTCAGCGAAGTTGAGTCCGAAGATAAATATAAATTAATGGTTAAAACACTATAAGCCTATGACACCAGTTGGAATATTTGCCATCATAGCCATTGTTGTGGTGGTGCTCATCGCAATCTTGGTTATAGTGCTGCTCTCGCTTGATGAGTAGTATTATAATCAATCTAATAGAGGTTTTTAAACAATATAGCAATTATGAAGATAATTATCAAAAATGATATCCCAATAGACATAGCCACGGCGCACACAAGGCTGGCCTGCATTCCCGACATGAAAGCCATCAACAACACGGCATTGAGACTGCTGCACCCCAAGGAGCCTAAAGCCGATGCCGGCGGCAACATAGATATGGCCAAATACTTCGGCGGATACATGAACCTGTTTAACACTTCAGACAAGCAATGAAAAAGTCTTTTTGCGAATAAAGAATAATGAAAATTGGACTGATAGACGTGGACGGACACCACGACAAGAAGAAATGGGGCAGCACATCTTACCCCAACATCGCGCTCGGCAAGATTGCGAGATACCACACCATGCTCGGTGATAGGGTAGAGTGGGCGATGCCTATAGATCTGTTCTGTCATGAACACTACGACATCATCTACGCCAGCAAGGTGTTCAACTTCTCGCCGGACGTAGACTTTCGGCAATACTCCTGCGACAAACTCGTCAAAGGCGGCACGGGGTATGATATTCATTCGCGTCTACCGGGCGAGATAGACAAACTGCAACCGCTATATGAGTTGTTCCCATGGGTGCAGAAGAATACGGCATTCGGATTTCTCACCCGTGGTTGCCCCAACAAATGCTTTTGGTGTGTAGTGCCGAAGAAAGAAAGATATATCCATCCCTATATGGACGTGGATGAGATAGCCATCAAGGGGCGCAACCACCTCGTGCTAATGGACAACAATATCCTTGCCGCCGGAGACTATGCTAAAGAGCAACTGCGGAAAATCATCGACCGCGGGTATTACATCGACTTCAACCAGGCAATGGATGCCCGTCTCGTCACTGAGGAATATGCCGAACTGCTTGGCCGCTGTAAATGGATAAACGGACGCATACGTTTTGGTTGCGACACCACCGCACAAATCGCACATTGCGATAAGGCTATGGAAATGATAACGCGGAATGGATTCCGGGGCGAGTTCTTTCTATACACAATGGTTGGTGGCAAGAACGACCTCAACGAATGCTACGACCGCATTCACTACTGGTGGCAACGCTTGCAGGACTTCCGTCACGGAGACCATTCTCGCCGCCCTGTGTATGCCTATGCCCAGCCATACCGTGACCCAACGAACCCCAACCACAATATACCCAAGTGGCAGAAGGATATGGCACAATGGTGCAACAAGCGGATGATATTCTGCAAGTGCGACTTCAAGGATTTTTCTCCAAGGAAGAACTTTACTTGCAGGGAATACTTCAACAACGATACGGAATATTAAACTATTGAGTAATAAAAGGTATCGGCATCAAGACAATAACCAACAAACAAATAATGAAAATGACTGACCGCAAATACCTGGGATTGGTGCGCGACTCGCTGGGCCATGTGGTGAGCCGACCCGGCTAACGGAATTGGCAACACCACGCCCGATGTGCTCTTTGACTTACTGGAATACCGCTTTATTCGTATAACCAAACCAAACAACAAAAGATATGAAAAAGAAAATTACTATCATTGCCACCTTTGTAGTGGCCGCAGTTCTGCTCATCGCAGCAGCTTTCGTCATCTGCAAGACTATCAGCAAGTCGTACCATCAGAACCGCATAACGGAACAACGGCTTACATACTGCAAGTTAGACCACAATATCAACGTGTCGGGTGACTCTACTACCGTCATCTGTCATGAGGATATAACAGGGTGGTCACCTTCGTGTGGCCCATCCCCGGCAGGATGGCCAATGGCTTTCCCATACAAGTGGGAGGTGACCCTTTGCGAGAGCGAACACTTTTATTTCGCCCGACTCATTTACCATGAGTATGTGTTGTGGCTCTCCTTTGATTACCCATATGTTTTGTGCAAGATACCGAAGGTACGCACATCGGGAGACTGGGCAACTAATACGGCAGCGAGATACAATGCTCTGTGGGATATCACCAATCAGTTTGAGCATGGCTACAACAAGCCGAAAACCATCAAAGAACCACAGATATACGACATCAACGGCCATTGGGTGCATTTCGCCAATGACACCTACACCTATGATAAATATGTTGTTGTACACGATACCGAATACCCTTGGTAAGATATGATAGGAAGTCACAATACATTCAGCTATCTGCCCACGAAGAATATCTTTAAGAGTGCTTGACCGAATTGACAAATATTACAATTCAATGGTGTAGGATTACATAAATAATCATAATTATTCACCAAAAATGACTTGCTTTTGACAGGAATATATTACCTTTGTAACTAAATTAAATTCATTCTAGCGTATGAGTAAAGATATAAACCGGCTAAAAGTGGTGCTTGCAGAAAAGAAGCGCACCAATAAATGGCTAGCGGAACAACTCGGCAAAGACCCCGGGACTGTTTCGAAATGGTGTACCAACACACTACAACCAAACTTAGAGACATTGGTGGAGATAGCCAAGTGTTTAGAGGTTGACACGAAAGATTTATTGTGGTCAATAAAAGAAAAATAAAGAAATATATGATAAAAGAATTTCATCTATTTGCTGGAATTGGAGGCGGTATTTACGGCGGAGAACTACTTGGTCATAAGTGTTGCGCCGGAGTTGAAATAAATGATTTTTGCAAACAAGTCCTTCAACAAAGACAAGCAGACGGGTGGCTACCAGAGTTCCCGTTATATAATGACATCAGAACGCTTAATGGCGATACTTTCAAAAACGGATTTGACGTTTTATGTGGTGGATTTCCTTGCCAAGCTTTTAGCACAGCAGCACATGGGAAAAATATAGCAGAGAAGAATCTATGGGATTACATGCTTAGGTTCATAAAGGAATCTGATGCTCCAATTGTATTTGGTGAAAATGTAGTACTACGAGCTATAAGTCGTGCAAAGTCAGACTTAGAAAGCATAGGATACAAAGTCACTGCATGCCGATTGAGTTGTAAAGACTTGGGGGCAGACCATCAAAGAAACCGCTTTTGGGTAATGGGAGTAAAAGATGAGCGTATTTTTGAAAAGGTCGCTGGTCATATTGCTTCACTTCCAAAATTCTGTGGTAAATGTTGGGCTGTGGCACCATTGCCTAAATATCCAGCAGAGGTAAAGTATAGAAGAGAGCAACTGAAAGGAATCGGAAATGCTCAATCTCCATTAGTTGCCGCGACAGCCTTTCGCATTCTAGTTAATAGACACCTTAGAAAAGATTATGGTGCGCTCATTGTTTCCAAGGATGAATTGGGAAAGGTCTATACTTCTTTAAGAACTTGGGTAAAACAAACTTATGGAGAAATTGGCGGAATTCATACCCCAACGACAATGGCTAATTATCATTGCGCATCAATGATGAAGCATCAGTCTTGCCAAAATTTCGTGAAGGTGTTCGGAGTTCCACAGCCTCTTAATGGGGAATATCTAATGGGAATGCCTATGGGCATTACCTCTCCTGAATCAGTAAATCTTTCATATCTTGAAAAATGGAAAAAGGATACATTGTCAATTTAGTTGGGGCTAAGTTTCCGCAAGTTGATGGCGGTGCAACATACCCTAATACTTTCTCTACAATCTCTTATCGTAATCTATGCACACAACAAGTTGCAAATAGAGCAAGTAAGGGATGGGGAAAGGCGCAGTATATTATTGTTTCCAAAGATGACACAACCTGCTCTGAAGATTACCGAAAACCATGCGTCAGTAACCAACAATGTCGGTATCTTCAAGACTCCGAAACGTTATGCACGGAAGAACAATGACTTGATATTGTCCATGAACAGAGAGATAGCCGAAAGCGAGAATGAAGTATTATTAATTGATTTTGTAAATTTGAAATAGATATGAAAGTTAAAATCAAAAAACTGAACGAGAATGCAGTAGTGCCTACCAAGGCACACCCAACCGATGCAGGTTTTGACCTTGTGGCAACAAGCCGAACAATTGACGAATGCGGAAACATTGTCTACGGAACAGGACTCGCCCTTGAAATACCCGAAGGCTATGTCGGTTACATCTTCCCTCGCTCGTCAGTCAGTAAGGTAGATTTGGTTCTATCGAACTGCGTGGGCTGTGTAGACGCAGGTTATAGGGGCGAGGTAATGGCCAAGTTCAAGATGGCCATTAGAGCAGGAATGATTAAGGCAGAGAATGTTGGCGAACACTATTTTGCCAACACCATGTACCCCGGCAACAAAGTATATAATGTCGGTGAGAGAATAGCGCAATTAATCATTATGCCTCTGCCAATCATTGAGTTTGAGGAAGCAGATGAATTATCAACAACAGACCGTGGTACTGGTGGCTACGGCTCAAGCGGAAAGTAACTATGGCAAAATACAGATTAGTAGAAGAATCCGAAATGCAAACATTGATAAGGCAGTCCATTTGCCTTGATGCTGCAACCAATCTGCTTAACAAAGCAAGGAGAGACATCCTTTGTGACTATATGATTTATGTCACCGATGATGTTGTAAATGGTAGGCTGGAGAAGTACGAATGCAAAGAAGAATAACAATCCGTCATAAAACAATTAAGGGGAGCGCAATTGCTCCCCTTTTTTTGTTTGCGCGGACACTTTATAACGTTGCAGCAGACACCACCTTCTTGCGAGTTGTGGCCTTGTACTTGGCCACCTCAACTATCTTCGGCATATCCATCTCATAAAAGCAGATATGCAAGCCTATTGCCCTGGTCATAAGCAAGTCATCATGCGCACCTATTACCGCATTGTATGAGCCGTTCTCTTTTTCGTATGTAAGATACTCATCAATACATCTGTTGTCACGTTCCGTGTAAAGCTGCTCTCTTATCACCTTGACAAGGGTAGATATGATTTTCGGTTTCGTAGATACGTTGGTGTGGAATCCATATTTAACCGGCTTTTTCTCCTTGATGTCTTCTTCGGATTGCTTTCGGGCATACAGATTGCTATACACATCACGCACCTGGTTTAGGATGAATTCCGACTGGTCTCCTTCCACATCCCGATTTCTGTCCTTGGTCTCAAGTGTATTGCTCTCAATTACAAGCAGAGCATTGTCATACCAAGACGCGAGCTGCGCACTTTTCCATGCGAGCAAGTCCATATCTATATGACCGTACCATTGGGCAACCACCGATGGTACTCCGTCTTCGGCCATCATCAGTCTGTCAAACACAACTATAACTGACCAGTCCGCTTTCTTGCCACGGCCACCGATATCCACCACAACAAGATAGCGGTTGTACACCTTGATGTCTGTTGATGTTTCCGGCTTTGACCACACCCATAGCAAACCTTGCGAGTCTTCTGAAAATGTTATGTTCACCAAGGCATCTTTTCCTTCGTCCCCCTTGGCATACAAGTCTCCTACGAATGATGGTGCGCAACATGACGGACGAAGTTTCTCCACCTGGTAACGGTCAAACACGTTCGCTCCTGAGTTGACGAATGCTTCAATATCGTCAGACGGAAATTCGGATGCTATGCCACCATGGTCAACATACTTCTTGCGCTCTTCTATATACCAGTTGATGGCAGATAGGGTAGCACCGCGTTCCCAAAGTGACCACAGGTATTTTCCGTCTTCCTCTCGGTCGGAAGCTGCATTGGCATTTTCTCTGTTTTTGTATAAGACTTCCGCAAACCGCACCCTCTCTTCATCCGATAAGAATGGCAGAGAATATTGCTCGATGTCAAACCATGACACGAATATTGTATCGAACTGAGACTTGCCGTCTTTAGCCGCCATATATTCCGTGTGGAAGAAATTGCCCACACCCCTGGCCGTACTCTCATAGACTATCATTGTATATGCAGTATACAGAATTCCCGATGTGGCTGACTTGACGATTTCGGCAGGTGACCTTCCCTCAGTCCTCTTCCATAGGCCGACCTCTGTAAGATGCACCAGGTTGTAGTCACCGCCAACGGCTGAGTTTGGTTTCTCGGCAGAGCCAATCTTTATCTTGAAATTGCGTTGTGGAACACGATGGATATTGCCGCTGTTGCCAACACCCACAAAGGTCGGTTCTCCTGCTGCATAACTGTCACAGATGGAATGCAGCAGACCGACCGGGTAGTGTTGCAGCAACCTCTTGAACATATCCTCTACCTCTATAGACGAGTCTTTCTGATGGCCTACTATAAGGGAATTGAGTCCTACCTTATGCACCAGTTGCAGCCATGCCATATAGAGTTGCACACAAGTGGAACCTCCCCATTGTCTCGCCTTCAGAATTATTATGCGTATAGGTTTGTTCGCCTTTCTCAGTTCTTCAAACTTTGTGACCAGTTTTCTCTGCGGTCTGTTCATGCGGAACAACACATCTGCGCCTCCACCTTTCGGTTTTACATAAGCAAGGATCGCGCCCCAAAAAGCAAAGTCATATTTGATGCGCACTCGGATAAATGCCTCAGTCACCTTGTCAACGGCCTCTGCCGTCATCTCTTCCTCAAGATATTCTTCAATGTACTTTCTTACCGTACCGTATTCTTCCATCAGTTTCACCAATGGCTCGCTCTTCATCTCTATGGGTATCATCTGTCTGGGGATGGAGAAATCGGGTATGCACAGTTCGCACCTTTCGCCTATGGAGTGATAGCCGGTTACAGGATTGAACGGAGCATTAATCTCGTCCGTTCTCATCATGTCCTCTTCCAATATCAACGATATGTCTCTTTCCATAACTGCGCAAGATTGGCATGCAACGCTGCACTCCTGCGTTTGCGGTCGTACCATGCGTTGCGGCATCTGTAGTAAATTATTTTTGCTGAGTCCGGGGTTAGGTAAAACTTGGGGGCAGGAGAACAGACAACGGAACTCACGATGTCATACAATGTGTCTTTTGCCCCCTCACGGATTTTCTTCATGGTTCTGTGGAATATTTCCATATACATCTCTTTCTTCTGCGGTTTCATTCCACGGAGAGCATCACGGCCACGCATCATATCTGAAATGATTACCGTTGCCCGTCTTTCCGAAACCCAGAACCTTGCCGATGGAGAATTAACTACCTCGTTGAAAATATCCGAAACCACAAGCATTGAAGTATTGGACACTTTCTCTTGAAAGCATCTCATCAAGTCTTCGTTTCTCTCTTCTTCGTACAAGAATGTAGAGCCTTTTGTTCTCACCTGCTTAACTTATTTTAGATTAGTTACTTGCAGGTGCAGGGTAGCACGACAAAAATACGAAAATAAATGTTAATACGGATACGTTATCGTATAAATTATGTAAACGGATAGATGCGAAAAGCATACAAATGCGTACATTTGCACAAGCATCAGTATGGTATGTTCCATATTTGTGATACCACACCCTTTTCTTGTACTCATAAAGCATTGAATGTCAAGGTTTAATATCCTTTCGCGCGAACCCCAACGAGACCACTGAAAGGAGTATTTCTAAAATACTCCTTTTTTGTTGAGTATCAGTCGGTTAGAGTTGGTTTGATGGCAAATACAGAAAGGTTTGGTATCACAAAATAAAGAAAAATATGGATAAATATGCGTACAAATGCGCAGAAATACGTACATTTGCGATACTCTTGTGATACCGTAGTGTGATACCAAAACCTAAATGTTAAATAATATGAATTACCCGACAACACGTTTCGTTTTTGACAGAAAGAAAACGGCAACGGACAGTAAGGCTGCTCTCATCCAGGTGGAAATAATGTATGAGAGAAAAAGAAAGTATGTAACTACTGGAGTGAAAGTATACAAAGACCAATGGAACGACAGGTTCGGTATTGTAAACCGCCCGGATATGGACACCCTTAATGGCCGTATAGATGAAATCAAGAGGTCTATAGATATGCTGATTACGGAGTTGATAAAATCAGACGGCACATTTTCTCTTGATGCACTTGACAGAAGGATGAATGCCGACAAAGAAAAGAAATTGTCTTTCGTTGATTGGGTTGACGAAAAGATTTGCGCCAGGATGGATACTGCTGCAAGCACAAAGAAAACACAGAGAAAGCTGGTGACGGCTCTGAAAGATTTCGGGGCGATAATGGAGTTTTCGGAAATCACATTGCCTAATATCGTTCGTTTTGACGAATTCCTTAGAGCAAAAAGACTGAAGCAAAATACGGTGTGGTCGTATCACAAGACATTGAAGACCTATATCCGTGAGGCCATAAATCTTGAAATCATAAAGAAGAATCCTTATACAAATTTCAAAGTCAGGAAAGGCAATAGCGAGTGGGGTAGGTATGTTACACCCGAAGAAATGGAAAGGATAGAATCAATGGATATGCCGACAGAAAGCATAGACAAGGTAAGGGATTTGTTCGTTTTCCAATGTTACACCGGCCTCGCTTATTCTGACCTCGCATCTTTTGACCGCAAGAAGATATATAAAAAAGGTGATGTGTTTATCCTGTCCGGGGAAAGGGCGAAGACCGGCATACCATACACGGTCGTATTGCTGCCGAAGGCAATGGAGATACTGGACAAGTACGATTGGGAATTGCCGGTCATCACAAACCAACAATACAATATGCGACTCAAGATTGTGGCCGATGCTTGCGGAATAGAAAAGCCTTTGGCATCTCACTACGCAAGAAGAACTTGCGGAATGCTCCTGCTGAACTCCGGCATCCCGATAGAGGTTGTTGCAAAGGTTCTCGGCCATTCTAATATAAAAATCACGCAAGAGGTCTATGCTCGAATCCTTGACGGTTCTGTGGTCAAGGCTTTTGAAAAATTGAAATGAATGCAAGGCATTGTCTACGGACAGTGCCTTTTTTGTTTCACGATTAAATAAATAAAAACATACCGCCACTTTATCATTGTATCTTTGTAGTAAATTATCCCGAACTGGGGTAATCCATTTATGGACTAATTAAATCTATAAAGATATATGAAACAGATTTCCATTACAATATCCAAAGAATCGGTGTACAATGACGCAGAAAGACGAACTGCATACATTGGGGCTAAGTCCGAAGACGAAGCGGCCTTCACACGTACGGCTCTGACCGATGCCGACAAGGATGAACTTGATGCCTATTGGAATATGGCAGAGCCATTACTTTCCACATCTTTCGGCAAATGGCTGCTCAAGCACACATCCGATGGGGACAGCTGCACGTTTACTCTGAAGGTGGCCGATGCCATCGGTGCAAATGCACAGGCAGAGATAGAAGGGTGCGCCCATGCCTTTATGGTAGACATGATTCTTGGCAAGTGGTGTACTGTGATCGCGCCGGACAAAGTTGAATTTTACATCAACGAGTCAACGGCTCACATCAAGAACCTACAGACTGCATTGTTGAACCGCCAAAGACCTGCAAGATGAAGACAATAAAACTTACATTCAAACGTGACGAATTGCTATACGACATCAAGAATGTCGCATTCGTAGAGGGCGATGTTATTCCTGGTGGAACGGAGAACAACCGCCATCAGACTATAGACATAGCCGAAGAGGGAAATATAGACAGGGTTACACGCATCCTTGATTTCGTATTTGCAGAGATAGTAGAATCTCTGTATGTACTGACCAGGAGCGATGTGGTAGACGGAACCGTCAAGGCTGATACCTTCACGGAGACTGGTGTGTACACGGCTAACCTTAATGTGGATGACAGCTTTTCTGATACATCGGCTGAGTACCTTGAGAAGCTGATACATGAACTTCTTGTGGCAAGGGTTTTGGGCGAATGGCTCTCCATAACCAATCCTACCGCATCGGAAAAATGGCTGCTCAAAGCCAATGATGTCAAGGATAAGATTCTTTCCACAAGCAGGAAGACATCAAAGCGGTCAAGACTCAAACTTCATCCATGGTAAAATACGAAGAATTATGATAAACAATTTTTTGCCCGAACAGATTAGAGCCTTTGGCACATTGTTTCTAAGTACACTCATGGCCATAGTATGCCCCACGGCAAGCATGATGGGCGCATTGACCATTGCCTGTATGTTTAACA
>CAVGQN010000078.1:0-10997 GCA_963631395.1 bacterium | reverse complement strand
ACATCTTTGATTTCGAACTTTCAGATGAAGAAATGAAGGCGATAGCCACACTCGATGAAGACCGTTCACTATGGCTCGACTACGACAACCCATATATTGTGGAAATGGCTATGATGGAGTAAGAAACGACAAGGATTATCACAGACTATTTGAGTATGAACAAGAATGTGGCTTTATTGGTTGTGGCACTCCTTGTCACAATCACTGTTTCCGCCCAGCGCATTCCTGCCAAGGGCTTTGCTGTGATGAAGAGAGGCTTTGATTTCTCGGAATATGAATTTACGCGCAGGGAAGTGGGCGACAACGACATCGAGGTGAAAATCATGTATGCCGCCATTTGCCATAGCGACTTGCATGAAGCCAACGAAGACTGGTATGAGGGGCATTTTCCATTTGTGCCAGGGCACGAGAATGTAGGCAAGGTAGTGAGAGTTGGCAAAAACGTAACTCGTTTCAAGGTGGGAGACTATGCTGGTGTTGGTCCATCGGTCAATGCTTGCCGCAAGTGTGCGCAATGTCTTGCTGGCAGGGACAACTATTGCGAAAAGATGATTTCGTGCTACAACTCTGTGGACTATTACCACGGCGATGAGATAACGCAAGGTGGGTATTCTGATGTCTATGTGCTCGATGCAGACTTTGCTTACAAGATACCTAAGAATGCCGACCTTAAGCGTACAGGTCCGTTACTTTGCGCAGGAGTCACCACATGGGTTCCTTTCCACAAACTTACGAAAGTCAAGAAGGGCGACAAGATAGCTGTGGCTGGCTTTGGAGGTTTGGGGCATATGGCGATGAAATATGCCTTGGAGCTTGGAGCAGAGGTGACAGTTTTCGACATCAGTGAAACCAAACGACAGGTTGCCCTGAAAATGGGAGCCATCAAATATGTCAATGTAAACCATGAACATGAGATGCAAGGCATGGAAGACCATTTCGACCTCATCATCTCCACTATTCCGTCGAGCTATAGTCTTGCCACCTATCTCAGAATGGTGAAGTATGACGGAAGTCTCTGTGTGCTTGGTGCGCCAGCCAATAAGGATATGCCTAATCTTGAGTTTTACGACATGATGTGGAATGGGGGCAAGAAGGTGTTCTTCTCCATGGATGGAAGTGTCACCGACACGCAGGAATGTGTCGATTACTCCGTTCGTCACAAGATTTATCCTGATGTGGAGGTAATCCCTGCCAATGCCAATGCCATCAGCGATGCCTATCGCAAGGTAAAAGATGGCAAGGTGAAATTCCGCTATGTGATAGACATGCGGCAAAAAGAGTAAAATATGAATCGATAAGGGAGCATAATCACTCCCTTATCGTATTTTATTATCGCACGAGTCTGACCAATGTGGTCTTCGGTAGTTCACTTGCGACTATAGGACACGAGATTTTTAAGGGGTGCGATTCCCTAACGAAGTTAGTATGTTACGCTCTAGTTCCGCCAAAGGACGATAACAAAGAGTATAACTCCTGGATGTTTGGATTCGACCAGTCGAAGTGCACGGTCTACGTACCACAGGCTTCATTTGTCTACTATCAGGTTGTCAATGGTTGGGGTAAGTTCAACTATACAGAACCCATTGAGACTGATGTGAAGAACGTCAATGTAGACCCAGCCTCTGAGCAAGAGCGTTTTGGCCTAGATGGCAAACGACTCTCCTCTCAGCGGAATGGCCTGAATATTGTTCGCAAGAGCGATGGAACTACCAGCAAGGTAATGGTGAAATAAGACCTGCTAGAGTAACATACAGTATCGACAAAAACGAAAGTAGTCTCGATGCTCATTGAAAGTAGTCTCAAGTGCTGATGAAACTAGTATCAGCTGCCCTTGAGACTACTTTCGGCTAATTCGGGTGAACACGATTTGCGAGTTTGAACAAAATGCAGTAAATATTTGGAGATTTGGATACTAGTCACGATCTTTGCAGCGGAAATAAACACTCACTTACGTATGAAGTATCCTATCGGCATACAGACTTTCGAGAATATCATAGAAGATGGTTTTGTCTATGTGGACAAGACCGATATGGTCTATTCGTTGGCAACGGAAGGAAAAATATACTTTTTGAGCCGTCCGCGCAGATTCGGCAAAAGTCTGCTCATCAGTACACTGGAGAGTTATTTCCTAGGCAAGAAACTTCCACTACACGTTCTACCTCATCTTGCGTCTCCTCAGCACCTACGTGGTCTACACCGAGAAGCAACTTAGCCAAGGTCGTGCAGACTGCATCATCGAAGCCGAAAAGTACGTCTATATCTTCGAGTTCAAGCTCGATGGTACTGCTGATGAAGCACTTCGGCAGATAGAAGACAGAGGCTACACCTTGTCTTATGCTAATGACAGTCGTACGCTCTACAAGGTAGGATGCAGTTTTTCATCCGAGACAGGCACTATAGAGGAGTGGAAAAGTGTGCAGAGGTAGCTTGCGCATCCTCCATTCTTTGTCACTACTATAGTCGACGATACAAAAACGAAAGAGGTCTTCGTGTGAAACAAATTCACGAAGACCTCTTTCGAGTTTTGTTGTATGTCGCTATTCGACAGTTCGTGTTAGCAAGGGCGCTGCTTCGGGAGATGGAATACGTCCTGTATTTCCTTCATGGCCTCGTCGGTCATGCCGTCGGGTTCGCTGCCCATGTTGCGGGCGCACATGTAGATATTGGCAGATTTGCAGAGGACGTCGGTCTGGTCGAAGGCGTCCATGATGTCCTGGCCTACGGCTACAGTGCCGTGTTTTTCCCAAAGGACGACGTCGTGTTTCTTGATTTGTTCAAGGGTGGCGTCGGCCAGTTCGATGCCGCTAGGCATGGCGTAGGGAACGATGCCAATGCCCAGTGGGGCAAAGGCGAGCGTCTCGGGTATCATGCTCCAAAGCACCTTGGTCATTGTGTCGCCCTGCAGGAAGCGCTTGATGTGGCTCATGGCAACGAGTTCGATGGGGTGGGTGTGGAGCGTAGCCTTGTAGCAGCTGCCCGTCTCCAGAAGGTAGTTCTGTAGGGCGAGGTGGCTGGGGAGCTCGGAGGTAGGCATGACTGGCTCGTCGGCGATGATTTCGTAGCTTTGGCAATCATCGCAGATGCGGATGACAGAGCCATTCTGCATAGGCCAGCGGGCGAGGTCGCGCATGCGCTTGCCTGTGCCCTTGGCATAGAAATACTTGCCCTTGAGGTGAGGCAGTGTCTTGCCGATAGGTTTGGCGGGGGCGATGGCGGGCATAGCCTTGATGGCATCGTCCACAAATTCGGTGATGTTGACGGTGATGTTGCCGCCGTTGCGCTCGGCCCATCCTTTGGTCCAAAGATATCCGGCTACTTCGGCCACTTGGTCGATGACAGCCTTCAGGCCCGGACGGCCTTCCAATATACTTTTCATTTAACTGGTATTTGTTGTTAATCAATAGCTTTTATAACTTGTCTCCATAGCGCTCGCGTGTGATTTGCTCAAGCGACTTGCCTTGCGTCTTGGGTGCGCCGATGACACCGACCACCAGCGAGATGAGGAGCAGGGCAATCATGCAGTATGCTGCTACGGTGAAGCCCTCGCCGTTCTCGCCATAGATGTAGGTGAAGATCAGACCCCACACGGCCGAGAGACCGCGTACGATGAAGAACATCAGGCCCTGGGCACCGGCACGGAATTTGGCCGGGAAGAGCTCCGAGCCCCACAGGGCATAGAATATCTGCACGGACATACCGCCCTCGATACCCCAGAGGATGGCAAAGGCCCAAAGACCTACGGGACCGTCCACGCCCACGCCGACAATCATAAACCAGGCGCTGAGGGCAAAGAGAAGTCCGAGGATGTAGATGAACTTGTGGCTCACCTTGTCTATAACCAGTGAGATGAAGAATGTGGTCAGCACGATGATGGCCCATTGGATGCAGTTCATCCAGTTGGCCTGCTCGTTCGACACGCCGCCTGCCGTCTCATAGATGTGAGGCTGGAAGAAGCCCATCACCGATGCGACGAGGTTCCAGGTGAGGTAGATGGTGGCGAGGAAAACGACGCTGCGCACGGCTACCTTGTTGGAGAAGAGCACCCCGAAGGCGTGGATGAGTCCGTTGTTGTCCTCACCCTTGGCTTTGGCGCTCTCCTTGCTGGCTTTCCACTCGCTGCTCTCTTCAAGCTTACGCTGCATGTTCCAGGCAATGAAAGCGACAACAAAGAGCGAGAAGAACACTATGCGCGAACTGAACACGTTGACGGCTTCCAGCGAGATGTCCTGGCCGCCGATGGCGTGTGCAAGGCTCTCTACGCACCCGAACAGGTATCCACCGGGAGCAAAGAACATGCCGAGCAGGAGGATAATCATCGGGCCGATGCCCCACGACATCTGCGAGATGCAGATGTTGCGTCCGCGGTTGTGTATCTCAGAGCTCTCCGAGATGTACGTCCATGAGGCCGGTACGCCGATGCCCACCGACATGCCCGTGAGCAGGAAGCCGAGGGCCAGCATGGCAAAGTTGACCGAACACATGACGAGCAGCACACCGGCCATGTAGACGAGAAGATTGTACGTGTAGATGAACTTGCGTCCGTACTTGTCGGCCAGCACGCCGCCTATGATGGCACCGAGGGCGGCACCCAGGCAGTTGGCGCTGATGAAGTTGAGCCAGCCGAGGTTGACCTCCGAGAGACCGAGATAGTTCTGCCATAGCGTCAGGCCGCTTGCGCCTGCCACGATGGCACCTGCATCCAGATAATTGTTGAGCGATACCGCGATGGTGCTCCTGAGACTGCTACCTGCCATAGTGCTTATCTCTTGAAGGAGACTTCCTGTTCGTACTTCTCAACGGCACCGATAAACTCTTCGGCCACAGGCACGCTGTTCTTGTAGTTGAAGTAGTTGTAGACATCGCCGAGCGGGAGTGTCTTGGCTTCCTCGAGGAGGGCGAGGCGCTGGAAGAGCTTGCCTTCGTCTTCGTACTTGCGGATGATGGCGAGCGGCTCGAGGAGGGCCTGGAGAAGGCTCTTCTGTGCGGCACGTACGCCGATGACGTAGGCACCGATACGGTCGATGGAGGCGTCGAAGTAGTCGAGACCGATGTGGGCGCGGTCGAGGGCATTGGCGCGGACGAGCTCAGAGAAGAGGTTGCGCGTATTGTCGTCATAGAGAGTGACGTGGTCAGAATCCCAGTGCATCGGGCGAGATACGTGGAGCATCAGTTCGGGCACGAAGAGCAGGAGCGAGGAGATGGCGTCGGAAACGTTCTCGGTAGGCTCATAGTGACCTGTGTCGAGCGTGTACATGACGTTGTTCTTCGAGCAGTAGCCGGCATAGAAGTCGTGCGAACCTACGGTGTAGGCCTCCAGTCCGATGCCGAAGAGTTTGGCCTCCAGGCAAGGCTTCATGTTGGGAAGGTCTTCGGCGAGGATTTCGTCGAGCGAGTCCTTGAGTATCTGGCGGTAGCGCAGCTTGTTGACGGTGTAGTCCTTCGAGCCGTCGTGTACCCAGATGTTCATGATGCAGGGGTCGTTCTGGTACTTGCCCATAGCGTCGGCTATGCGGCGGCAGCGCTTGGTGTGCTCAATCCAGAAGCGGCGGATAGACTCGTCGGGGTTGGAGAGCGAGAGGCTGCCTGACTTGGGGTGAGAGAACGAGGTCGAGTTGAAGTCGAGCTTCATGTTGCGCTCTTTGGCCCATTCCATCCAGCCCTGGAAGTGCTCGGGACCTACCTGGTCGCGGTCTACGGGTTTGCCGCCGAAGTCGCCGTAGATCTCGTGGAGGTTGAGGCGGAACTTGCCGGCCAGCAGCGAAACGGCCTTGTCGATATCCTGGCGTACCTCTTCCATGTTGCGTGCACGTCCGGGGAAGTTGCCCGTCGACTGGATACCGCCCGAAGCGGCCTCACCGCGTTCGAAGCCCACTACGTCGTCGGCCTGCCAGCAGTGGAGGGAGATAGGGGTTTTCTCGAGGGTGGCGATGACCTGGTCGGTATCCACACCAAACTCTGCATAGCGAGCTTTAGCCTGAGCGTATGCTTTTTCAATCAGTTCACTTTTCATAACTTTCTTTTGTTTATGGTTAGTAATTTGGATTTTTACATTATTAATATAATGGGTCAAAAGGGGGAAAAACTTCTTCTTTTTCGGTCAAAGGTTTTCGGTCGAAGGGAAAATCCTTTGATTTGGCCAAAGACTTTCGGTCAAAGTGCCGTCAGAAGATATTCTTCTCGCAAAGAACCGCGTAGCGCTTGTGGGCCTCGGCCCAGGCGGCAGAGTCCTGTGGCTCGTAGCGGTCCAGTGGAGTGGCCCGGGCGATGAGGCTGCGCATCTCCTTGATGTCGCTCACGCGTCCGAGTGCTTTGAACTGCATCATGATGTTGCCGATGGCCGTAGCCTCGGTCGGGCCGGTGAGGACGGGCACTCCGGTAGAGTTGGACGTCCATTGGGCGAGCAGGGCGTTCTTGGCGCCTCCGCCTATGATGTGGAGCACCTCGATAGGGAAGTCGGCAAACTCCTTGAGCCAGCCGAACACGGTGCGGTAGCGCATGGCAAGCGACTCCATGATGAGGCGGGCCACCTGGGCATCCGTTTCGGGGACGGGCTGGCCCGTCCGGGCGCAGTAGTCGGAGATGGCCTGGAGCATCGACGGCGGATTGGCGAAGCTCGGGTCGTCGGGGTTGATGAAGCTGCGGAAGGCCTCTCCGCTCTGCTCCATTTGGCCGAGTTGGACGAAGTCGTAGTCCTTGCCCTGCTTCTTCCACTCCTTGCGGCACTGCTCGAGTATCCACATGCCGGTGATGTTCTTGAGGAAACGTGTCGTGCCCTCGATGCCGCCCTCGTTGGTGAAGTTGAGCTCGGCCGAGCGGGCGTTGATGATGGCGTGCTTCGACTCGATGCCCATCAGGCTCCAGGTGCCGCTCGAGAGGTAGGCAAACTTTTCGTCGCGGGCCGGCACTGCGGCTACGGCGCTACCCGTATCGTGACCGGCGATGGCTACGACGGGGATGTCGTATCCGAAGTCTGCCACTTCGCGCTTGAGGTGGCCTATCACGGTGCCTGGATAGACGATGGGCGGGAACTTGTGGATGTCGGCACCGGCGGCCTCGATGAGCTCGGGGTCAATCTGCCGGGTGACGGGGTTGTAGAACTGCGAGGTGGACAGTATTGTGTACTCGCACACGGCCTTGCCCGAGAGATAGTAGCTCACATAGTCGGGGACAAAGAGGTACATGTCGGCCTCCTCGAAGGGGCGGAAGTGCTCCTTGTGGCAGGCATAGAGCTGGAAGAGCGTGTTGAAGTTCATGAACTGGATGCCCGTCTTGGCGTAGACCTTGTCCTTGCCGACCTTCTGAAGGTACTCCTCAAAAGGACCTACGGTGTAGGGGTCGCGGTAGGCACGGGGCTGCTCTATCATCTTTCCGTCGGCGTCGACAAAGACGACATCCACGCCCCAGGTGTCGCATCCAATCGAGTCGATATGGATGTCACGGCGGGCGGCGAGGTCCTGAAGTCCTGCCTTGACCTCACCCGTGAGGGCGGTCATGTCCCAATAGAACTTGCCGTCGTGGTCCTTCTCCTGTATGGCATTGGCAAAACGGCGCACTTCCTCGGTCTCGAGCACACCCTGCTCGTTGATCCGGCTTATAATCATCCTACCGCTGGTAGCGCCAAAGTCGATGGCGCAAACGTAGTTCTTCATTCATATAAAATTTACGTAGTGAATAATATCCGCACACCTTCTCGTTCCTCGGTGGTCGGCTGACTCCTTGCCACGGGGTGTGTCGGTTGGGTTTGGCGGCAAAGGTACGCAATTTTTCCGGATTACGCCAAAAATTAACGATTTTTTTCTTCTATTTACGGCAAAATATGCTCTATCTGCCGTACTTTGTTACGAACTTGAGAAAAATATGCCTATCTTTGCCGTCAAATAATACAATATGGGCAAAGAAGAAGGCATATTTCACTTCAAGCGTTTTGATGTGGCGCAGGGCGGATGCGCCATGAAGGTGGGTACCGACGGTGTGCTGCTCGGTGCGTGGGCGTCGTGCACCCCCGGCGATGTGCTCGATATAGGCACCGGTACGGGCCTTCTGGCACTGATGATGGCGCAGAGATTATCTCAAGGTGGAGAACAAGGAGAGGAACTGGCAAGTGAGCAAAACCGCTTGGCGCAGCGGATGGAGGATTCCTTCCATATCGACGCCGTGGAGATAGACCCTAGTGCAGCCGCGTGTGCCCGGCGCAACTTTGACGCCTCGCCCTGGGGCAGCGCGATGCAGGTCTATCCGTGTGCGCTGGCCGAGTATGAGACGGAGCGCAGTTATGGTGTGATAGTGTGCAACCCGCCTTTCTACAACGCCACTCTCAAGCCCGACGACGCGGCCCGGGCCATGGCGCGGCACAAGGACTCCCTGTCGCTGGCCGAGATCATGTCATTTGCCAGTCGCCACCTGCGCCCCGACGGACGGCTTTCGCTGGTCTATCCCGCCGACTACGACACCGAGGTCATGCAGGAGGCCGTCCTGGCCCGCATGAGGCCTGTGCGCCTCTGTCGTGTCTACACCAAGATCGGCAAGCCCTGCAAGCGTCTGCTGGCCGAGTTCATTCACGTGGGCGCGGCATCCGTTCCGCTCGAGACGACCGACCTCTACCTGCGCGACGCCGATGGCGCATACACCGACGCGTACCGCGCCTTGACCGAAGCCTTTTACGTTTCGCTGAGGTAGAGGGCGTGATATTATATTTCTAAGGTAAAGCAGCAAAAAAACGCTTGCCGTCGGCCGTTTTTTGATGTTTTTTGGCCCGGTATCAGCATAAACCATAGCAAAAAATGCAATAAACAATTGCAAAATTTGCGCCATTAGCACATTTTTTTTACCTTTGCAGCAACGAAAAAACTTGGAAAAGTGTGTTAAATCGGTTGAAAACGCCTTGGAAAAATGTAGTAAACTGCCAGTTTTTACCTTGGAAAAGTGTGTTAAAAAGACCGAAAACACCTTGGAAAAGTGTAAATCAAAGCTGTTAAGCATATGATAAACAGAAAAATAGACGCTTGGTTGGACCGCTTTTTCCGTACGACTGGCAATGCCTTGTTGCTTACGGGAGCAAGACAGATAGGCAAAACCTATTCCATCAGGCAGGCGGCCAGACGCAATTTCGGACACTTTGTGGAAGTTAATTTCATCACATCGCCCGAAGCCGTAGGCATCTTCAGCGGTGCCAGTGATGTGCAGGAAATGCTCTTGCGCCTTTCCGTTTTTGTGCGGCAGCCTTTGACCAAGGGCGATACGCTCATATTCTTCGACGAGGTGCAGGTGTACCCGGAGGTGGTTACGCTCATCAAGGGGTTAGTGGATGAGGGGAGTTACCGGTACGCTTTGAGCGGTTCGCTGTTGGGTATCGAACTCAACAATTTGCGTTCGGAGCCAGTCGGCTATATGGATGTAGTGGAGATGTTCCCCATCAATCTGCAGGAGTTTGTCTCAGCCATAGGTCTGTCGTCTGATGTCATTACATCCCTACGCATGCACTGGGAGCATCGCACTCCGGTTGATGACTTCGTGCATACGCAGCTGATGAAAGCGTTTCGGCTATATCTCATAGTCGGCGGAATGCCTCAGGCTGTGCAGTCGTACCTTGATACCAACAGTCTGCAGCCTGTCCTTGACATTCAGCGGAGCATCTTGCTGGAATACAAGCGCGACATCATGAAGTATAAAAAGGACGACAACAACCAGAAATTGTATATCGGGGACATTTTCCAGTTGATTCCATCCGAATTGAATGCCAAAAACAAGCGTTTCATCCTCAAGGATCTCAAACAGCAAGCGCGTTTTGCTAGCTATGAGAACAGTTTCCTTTGGCTTAAGGACGCTGGGGTGGCGCTGCCTACTTACAATGTGGAGGAGCCTAAACTGCCCCTTCTTCTATCAAAGAGCCGAAATCTCTTCAAGCTTTTCCAGAGCGATGTGGGTTTGTTGACCAGTCAGTTTGACGACGGCATACAGCTCCGGCTTCTCAATGACGAACAGGCCATCAACTTCGGTTCTATCTATGAGAATTTTGTTGCGCAGGAGTTGAAAGCGCATGGTTTCCAGCTCTATTACTACAACAACAAGCGCCTGGGCGAGTTGGATTTTGTCGTCGAGTACAAAGGTCATATACTCCCTATCGAGGTGAAGTCCGGCAAGGATTATGAGCGCCACAATGCGCTGTCTAATGTGATGGAGGTCAAGGATTATGACATGCCAGTCGGCTTGGTGCTTTGCAATGGCAATGTTAAGACGGAGGGCAAGGTCACTTATATGCCTATCTATATGCTCATGTTCTTGGAAAAGGAGACCGCTTTGGACGTAACTTACCGGTTGGATTTGTCCGGACTGTGAGAGATTTATGGTTTATATTTTCCCAAAATTCAGAAAATATGCTTCCCGGTTAGGGCGCAAAATATTTCCAGTTGGGTTTCAAAAAAAATCCAGTTGGGCTGCAAAGACGGCAATGTCGGAACGGGATAAGGCCCCAAGCAGTAGCGGAAGAAAAGGTGTCGATAGAAGCATCGGAAATATCAGTAAGCGGCGGAAAAGGGCCTTGGAGAGAAAAGGAAAGATTGTAAAACAGGATTTTCTCCCGCTGATTCCCTACTTTTCCCGTCACAAACGCGTCCAGCCCGAAGTGATGAAAATGAAGGCCTGGAACTCGAACTGGCCCTTTCGACCTGCTTTCAGGGGGCTTTATTATGGGCATTTTTGGGGGTTATTGAGACATTTGAGGGGTTAGGTCGGTCGGAAAAACAAGGTCATGTGATGCGTAAGTTGTTGCTTATGAGAGAAATAAGTTGTTGATGCGGGGCGGCGTTGTCTCAGTGTCTCAGTGTCTCAGTAGTTTTTTGAGCTACCCCTATTCCTGACTTCGTCAATGCGTCACCCGAATCAGAATTTGTCTGTTGGTAGCCCGAAGAGGGGCTTGACGGCGAGGTGTTTCTTGGTAAGGAACAGGGTCTTCGTGAAGTAAGTGCCGTTCTCAGGCATCCTTATTCTGATTGTTGTTA
>CAVGQN010000077.1:0-11619 GCA_963631395.1 bacterium | reverse complement strand
CAAAACGTAAAACGCAAAACGTAAAACGCAAAACGTAAAACGCAAAACGTAAAACACAAAACGCAAAACGCAAAACGTAATGAGACCAATATTCATAGCCGGACCGTGTGTCATCGAGTCGATGGAGTGCCTGGAGGAGGTGGCCAGCGAACTGGTGCGCATAGGAGGGGCGCTCGGCACAGAAATCATCTTTAAGTCGTCGTTCGACAAGGCCAACCGTACCTCCATCTCGTCCTATCGCGGACCGGGCCTGGAGAAGGGCATGCAGATGCTGGCCGACATCAAGAGCAAGTACGGCCTGCGCGTGCTGACCGACATCCACGAGGCGTGGCAAGCCGCTCCCGTGGCCGAGGTGGCCGACGTGCTTCAGATTCCCGCCTTCCTCTGCCGGCAGACCGACCTGCTCGTGGCCGCCGCCCGCACCGGAAAGATTGTCAACATCAAGAAGGCGCAGTTCCTCTCGGGCCTCGACATGCAGTACCCCGTGCAGAAGGTGCGTGAGACCAGTCCGGATGGCGAAGTGTGGCTGACCGAGCGTGGCAACACCTTCGGCTACAACAACCTCGTGGTCGACTTCCGCAACATCCCCGACATGCTCCGCTTTACGCCCAGGGTCATCATGGACTGCACGCACTCGGTGCAGCGTCCGGGTGCCGCCGGAGGCAAGACGGGTGGCAACCGGGAGTTTGTTCCCTCAATGGCGCTGGCCGCCAAGGCGTTCGGCGCTACGGGCTACTTCTTCGAAGTGCACCCCGACCCCGAGCAGGCTTTGAGCGACGGCCCCAACATGCTCTATCTCAAGGACCTGGAGCACGTAATCGCTTCGCTTTTGTAACGAAAATCTTTTTCGAACACAAATGTTACGGCCCGTAACGTAAACGCAAAACGCAAAACGTAACACGCAAAACGTAACACGCAAAACGTAACACGCAAAACGCAACACGCAAAACGTAACACGCAAAACGTAACACGCAAAACGTAACACGCAAAACGTAAAACATAAAACGTAAAACATAAAACTTAAAACCCAACACGCTTATGCCCGAAGGAACGCCCGTGGTCAAATTTGACCGGCCCACAAAAAGATACGTACAGATACTTGACATCACCAACGATGCCGAGCTGATACGCAAGTACTGCCATTGCCATTCGGCCGAGGTCTTCTGGCCGGAGATAGAGGAGGGGCAACGCGAGGTAGGCATCCTCGAGATGGAGATTTACCGCAAGGACAACCATCTCGTGATGATTGTCGAGACGGAAGCCGACTTCGATTGGGACAAGGCCATGGCCCGACTCGCCACAATGCCGCGCCAGGCGGAATGGGAGGCCTTCGTGGCCGCCTACCAGGGGTGCGACCCCAACGCCAAGAGCGACGAGAAGTGGCAGATGACGGAGCGCATGTTCCATCATTATCATCGCGACAAGGCGTGAAGCCGATGCTTTGGCCAAGATAAGAAGCTTTGGCCAAGATAAGAAGCTTTGGCCAAGATAAGAAGCTTTGGCCATCGAAAAAGAAGCTTTGACCATCGAAAAAGAAGCTTTGACCATCGAAAAAGAAGCTTTGACCATCGAAAAAGAAGCTTTGGCCATCGAAAAAGATGCTTTGGCCATCGAAAAAGAAGCTTTGGCCATCGAAAAAGAAGCTTTGGCCATCGAAAAAGATGCTTTTGCCATCGAAAAAAGAGAATAAACATTTTAGATTGTAATAAATTAGATTGTAATAAAGCAAGATATGGAACAACAATTGCCTCAAGCCACCGGCAACCTGCGCGCCCTGCAACTCCGCATGACGGAGATGCTTGTGGAGATAGACAAGGTGTGCCGGCGCAACGGAGTCCGGTATTGGATTGACTTCGGCACCCTGCTCGGAGCGGTGCGCCACAAGGGGTTCATACCCTGGGACGACGATATGGACATCTGCATCCCGGCTGGCGAGTTCGACAAGTTTGTGGAGGTCTGCACCCGCGAATTGCCCGATTGGCTCTTCGTGCAGACGCCCGAGTCCGACCCCAAGGCCGGCATGGGTGGCGGCATGATTAAGGTGAGGGACCGCCGTTCGGTGTTCCTCAACGACTACGACACGTATCGGCGCGACTACAATAAGGGTGTCTTCGTGGACGTGTACAAGGCCATCGACTACCCCAACGTGCCTCATCCCGTCTATCGCTATCTCTCGCGCCGCATCGCCTTTGCCTTTGGCTTCTTCCACTTCCCGCAACTGGTCAATCTGCACAATATCGTGTGCTACCTGCTCTACCCCTTGTCGTACGTGTGGCACAAGGGCCTCTTCCGGCTGCTCTACGTCTTCGGCAAGAGCGGACGCTATTGCATCATGCCGGAGCGTCGCTATGGCAAGGGTTTCCTGACCAGGCGCGAAGACCTCTTTCCGCTCTCGGAGATAGAATTCGAGGGCCACAAGTTTATGGCTCCTGCCCATCCGGACCGGCGCATGGCCGACGTCTATGGCGACTATATGAAGATTCCGGACAAGGAGCACCGGCGCACTCACGCCACGATGTGCCTCCTGGACGGCAAGGTCGGCGACGTGGGGTATCAGGAGTAAGTGTCGGTACCTATACAAATCAAGAAGTACAATATGGCTAGGTTGCTGTTTATATGGTACAAGCGCAGTAAGGGCATTCTCGAGGGAGGGGGCCAAGGAAGCACCCGCAACTATACCCAACTCTGCAATCTCCTGGGCAAGGACAACGTCGACTCGTTCTATGTGCACGACGAGTACAGGAAGAAAACCCTTTGGGGCTATGTCAAGGGTGTCTTCTTCACGCCCTTCGGCTACTACTACGGATTGACTCCGGGCCGAGTGCGTTCCATCGTGCGGATTGCCAAGGGCGAGCAGGCGTTGGAGCCGGACGGAAGCAATGCTTCGGCTAAAGAGTGCGCTTCGGACGGAATCAATCTCCCCGCACCTTACGACATCGTCTTCTTAGACCGGAGCCTCTTCGGCATCGTGGCCAAGCAGCTCAAGGAAGCGGGCTACCAGGGGCGCATAATGGTCTACTTCCACAACGTGGAGACCATCTACTTTGACGCCAAGTTGGGGCACATTCCCGGCAAGAGTGTCTTTATGCGCTGCGTGGCCCGCAACGACGCTTATTCATGCCGGTATGCGGACTGTATGATAGCCATCAACAAGCGCGACGAACAAACCCTGCAGACGCTTTACGGACGCAAGGCCGATGCGCTGATTTCCTGTTCGATGGCCGATAGGCTGGGGGAGACGAATGCCGAGGCCCAATCCGGGAAGCCGGATGCCGAAGACCGGGTTGCAAAGCCAAGTGCAAAGCCAAGTGCGGAGACGAGTGCCGAAGACCGGGCAGGAGAGGCTAGTGCGGAGACGAGTGCGGAGACGAGTGCGGAGGTGGAGCCAAATGCCGAGGCAAGGCCCGTGATGACCCGCCCGCGTCCGCGTTGCCTCTTCCTGGGCACGTACTTTGCGCCCAACAACGAAGGCATCCTTTGGTTCGTCCGCAACGTTCTGCCGCACGTCGACATCGAGATGCTCGTGGTGGGCAAGGGGATGGCACGCCTCAAGGCCGAAGCCCCCGAACTCAAGGACATCGAGGTGGTGAGCGACGCTCCCGACCTTCGGCCTTACCTGGAGGATGCCGACCTGATGATATTGCCCATCTTCAGCGGCTCGGGAATGAAAATCAAGACGTGCGAGAGCCTGATGTTCGGCAAGAATATCCTGGGCACACGCGAAGCCTTCGAGGGCTATGAGGGCGACTACGACCGCATCGGAGCGATGTGCAACTCCGCCGACGACTTCATTTCGGCCATCCAAGGGTTTATCTCCTCGCCGCGGCCGCGCTTCAACGCCTACTCCCGCCAGCTCTACCTCGACCACTACTCCATGCAGGCCAGCGCCAGGGCGTATGGACAGCTGCTCGACTCGATAGGGAGCCTCAAGCCCGCTCCGGCTCATGCAGAGGCTTCTCCTTCCATATCTGCCTCTTTGGGGCAAAGTTCTTCTTCTTCCGAATCTTCGACCCGGGAGTCCTCATTTTCCAGTTCTCAGGCTTTTTCTTCTTCCGGGTGCGCACGGCCCCTTTTGGCCGGAAAGAGGGTGAAGTTCTTCTGCCGCTCGTTTTCGCTCGAGCTCTACCGGCTTTCGTCGGCCCTCTACGCGCAGGCCGGCTATCCGTGCGTGCGATTGACCGACCGGACGGCCGACGGCTATTTCTACGCCATGCTCGACGATGGGGAGTGCGATGTGGCCATCAACGTCGACGAGGATGCCTTTGTCTCTGACCTCGATGCCGTGCTCGACATGGCCGAGATGGCGTTGCGCGAGGGTTACGTCAACGTGGGGTGCCCCGATGCGGGTCCGGGTATGATGCGCAGAGGCGCGCCCGAGGTGACCAATCCGTTCTTCAACGTCTTCAACCTCGAGCTCATCCGCACCAAGTGGGAGGCCGGGGTGATGCCGGCGCGTTTGGCCAAAGAGCGTGCCGCAGGGTGCCTCGAGCCCTACTATCCCTTCTTCCGATGGTTGCTGGCGGCATTTCCGGACCGGACCTGTTATGTGTCGGCCCACAAGCACAACGACCGGATTACTACGGTCATCGCCACCCCCGAAGGACGGGATTTTGTCATGCACACGTGGTTCGCGCGCTTCTATCGCCCTTCGGTGTTGAGCTATCTCTTCGAGGGCAACACAACGGGCTCTGACCACACGACGCGCATAGACCGCATCATCGACGAGGCTTATCGGGAGCGCTCTCTGACGCGCCCCAAGTTCGGCCTGGCTGACAAGTGTGCCTTTGCCTGCAATGGCGTGGCCCGCTGGGGTGTCAAGATTCCGCAACGCATAGCAGGATGGCCTCGCAAGCTGATGGCAAAACTCAAGAAGTCGAAGAAATGACATCCCCCATAGCGAAGAAGGGAATGCTGTCATCAAGGACGCCGAGAAGTGAAGAACAGCATTTGCCGAAAGTGTTGACGAGAGTTCGGTCTTGCACATTATGATCTTGCACATTATGAAGGAATATGCTGAGAAGCAATAAAACAATAGAATATAAAAACAATAGAATATAAAAACAATAGAATATAAAACAACAGAATATAAAACAACAGAATATAAAACAACAGAATATAAAACAATAGAATATAAAACAATAGAATATAAAACAATAGAATATAAAACAATAGAATATAAAACAATAGAATATAAAACAATAGAATATAAAACAATAGAATATAAAAACAACAAGTATGAATATCTTCAGGAAACTTTGGCCATACATCTTGGCTCTTGTAGTGTTTGTTGCCGTGGCCTGCATCTACATGTCGCCCGCCCTCGACGGCAAGGTGATTGCCTCGTCGGATGGTGTGCAGGGCAGGGCAGCCGTGCAGGAAGCCGTCGAGTATACGCGCACCACGGGCGAAAGTTCATTCTGGACCGGCTCGATGTTTTCGGGTATGCCCAACTACCAGATAGGCGGAGGTCAGTATCTGGCCAACCGCTTTATCAACCCCATACGCCTCACGCTCCAGTCGGGCCATCGCAATGTGGCGGCCATCGTGCTCATCTACTGCATCGGGTTCTTTGCCCTCCTGCGCAGCATGAAGGTCGACAAGTGGCTGAGCATCGTGGGTGCTTTGGCCATCGCTTTCAGCAGCTATTTCTTTATCATCATCGCCGCCAACCATCACGGCAAGACGTCCACTTTGGCCCTGATGTCGATGGCTTTGGCCGGCTTCTACCTGATTTTCCACGGACATCGCAAGACGGGTGTCGTGCTCTCTTTGCTGGGCACGATGGCGGGCTTCTATCCGCATCCGCAGATGGCCTATTACGTCTGCTTCATCTTTGCCGCCTTCGGCATTGCCGAGCTGTGTCTGACCATCAGGAGCAAGGCCTGGCGCGCCTTCGGCACCAATTGCATCATAGCCCTTGCAGCCCTCGCCATAGGTGTGGGCACGGGTACGGCGGCCACGTTCGCCAACTTCGAGTACGCCGAGGAGACCATGCGCGGAGGCCACTCCGACCTGGTCAAGGACACCGACGGCACCAACAAGACCAAGGGCCTTGACCTCGACTATGCCACGGCCTGGAGCTATGGCATCGACGAGTGCTGGACGTTCCTGGTGCCCGGCTACATGGGCGGGTCGAGCAACTACGACCTGGGCAAGGACAGCCAGTTTGCCAAAGACCTGACCAAACTCGGCGTGCCGCGCAACCAGGCCCAGCAGTTCAGCCAGGCCGCTCCGACCTATTGGGGCGAACAGCCCTTCACGGCCGGACCCGTGTATATGGGCGCCATCGTCTGCCTGCTCTTCGTGTTGAGTCTGCTGGTGGTCAAGGGTCCGTACAAGTGGGCCTTGCTCGTCGTCACCCTGCTCAGCGTGTGCCTCAGCTGGGGGTCGAACTGGATGGGGCTGACCAAGTTCTTCTTCGACGTCATGCCGATGTACAACAAGTTCCGCGCCGTGTCGAGCATCCTCGTCATCGCCGAAATCACGATGCCGCTGATGGGCTTCCTCGCCCTGCAGCAACTCGTCGAGGGCAAGCGCGAGGGACGCGACTATAGTCGTCAGATTCTTGCCGCAGGCGGCGTGCTGGTGGCCCTGCTTGTGGTGTGTCTGCTGACCACCTCGGGCTTTACGTCGTCGGGCGATAGCCGCATGCCGGAGTGGATACTCCCCGCGCTGAAGGAGGCCCGCCGTGCCCTGTTCCGCGCCGATGTGTGGCGCAGCGTGGGCTTCGTGCTGGCAGGTACGGCTCTGCTTTGGTTCTATGCCAGGAGCCGCAAGTGGACGAGCACGGCCACGCTGGCCCTGGCCCTCGGCGCCCTGGTCCTGCTCGACATGTGGCCGGTCGACAAGCGGTTCATGAACGACTCGGCATTTACCTCGGCCAACGGCTTTGACCGGAACTTCCGCGAGCAGCCCTGGGAGAAGGAGATACTCCGCGACAAGGACCCGAGCTATCGTGTGGCCAACATGACCGTGAGCATGTTCAACGACGCACGCACCTCCTATCGTCTGAAGAGTGTGGGCGGATACTCGGCGGCCAAGCTCCGACGCTACCAGGACCTCATCGACCAGCACCTCAGCAAGATGCACATGCCCGTCTACAATATGCTCAACACGCGCTACTTCGTGGTGCCCGACCAGGCCAACGGCAATGCCCCGCAGGTGCAGTACAACCCCGAGGCGATGGGCAACGCGTGGTATGTCGACTCTCTGCTCGTGGCCGAAACGCCCAACGAGGAGTGCGACACGCTCACGAAGGTGGACCTCCGGCGCGTGGCCGTCGTGGGCCGTGACTTTGAGGAATTCATGCCCGAGACGCACGCCATGCAACGCGACTCGACGGCCTCCGTCACTCTCACCCGCTATGCGCCCAACCACATGCACTACACGAGCCGCAGCAGCGTGCCGGGCACCGTGGTCTTCTCCGAAATCTACTACCCGCACGGATGGAAGGCTACCATCGATGGCCAACCCGCCGACCACTATCGCGTGGACTACATGCTCCGCGCTCTCAACGTTCCCGCCGGCGAGCATCAGATAGTCTTTGACTTTGACCCCGATAGCGTGCGCAAGGGCAATGCCATCGCCCTGGTCTTCGTGGCCCTGATGTACATCCTCATCGTCGGATGTGCGGGCAAGGGCATCTACGACCTGGTCAAGGCAAACCGCAAGGCATGAGCAAAAATGCAAGTGGCATTGAAATGAATACGTCAGAATCATGAATATAGCGATATTAGGCACGGCTTACCCCTATCGGGGCGGCATAGCGACTTTCAGCGAGCGTTTGGCCCGCGAGTTTATGGCCCAGGGTCATAAGGTCAAACTCTACACCTTCACGTTGCAGTATCCGGGCTTGCTCTTCCCGGGCAAGACGCAATACAGCACCGAGCCGGCCCCGGCCGACCTGGACATTGAGCGCGGCCTCTCGTCCGTCAATCCCTTGACGTGGGTCCGTATGGGACGCAAGATAAGGCGCGAGGCTCCCGACCTGCTCGTCCTGGCCTACTGGATGCCCTTCTTCGCGCCTTCGTACGGCGTCACGGCACGCATAGCGCGTGGCAACGGACGGACTCGCGTGGTCGTGTTGTGCCACAACTTTATCCCGCACGAGAAGCGTCCGGGCGACATCGCCTTGTCCAAGTTCCTGGTGCATTCGGTGGATGGCGTCACGGCCTTGTCGCACAATGTGTGCGACGACGTGCATCGCTTCGTGCCCGGCATGCCCACCATAGCCACGCCGCATCCGCTTTACGATAGTTTCGGCGAGGCCGTGGACCATGAGGAGGCCTGCCGGCATTTGGGCCTTGACCCGCAATACCGCTACTTGCTTTTCTTCGGCCTCATACGTGCCTACAAGGGCTTGGACTGGCTCATCGAGGCTTACGCCAAGGCCAAGCCGGCGCTCGATGCCCATGGGTGCCGTCTGCTGGTGGCCGGCGAGTTCTACAGCGGCCGGGAGGAGTATCATGATCTGGCTCGCCGGCTCCGTGTTGAGGACGACATTGTGTGGCGCACGGAGTTCGTGCCCGATAGCCAGGTGCGCTACTACTTCTCGGCCTCCGAGCTCCTCGTGCAGCCCTATCGGAGTGCCACTCAGTCGGGGGTGTCGCAGATTGCCTTCCACTTTGACAAGCCCATGCTGGTGACCCGTGTGGGCGGACTCCCCGAGATTGTGCCCGATGGCAAGGTGGGTTATGCCGTCGAGCCGAATGCCGATGCCATCGCCGCGGCTTTGGCCGACTTTGCCAACGACCCGCACACCGAGACTTTCCGGGCCGGCCTGCGCGAGGAGAAGAAGAAGTACGGCTGGGATGTGATGGCCCACGCTATCCTCTCGCTGGTGGAGGAGAGGAAGCCCTAAATGCGAGTTGTATCGGCTTTTGGACAAGAAGAATTTTGGTCTTCGAATAAACAGAGAATCTGTTGACCAAAGAAGTCTGACATGGACAAGAGTTTTTGCTTCGGACATAACTATAGCTAACGACTTGAAGGATGAAAAACGACAAGACACAAGACGCAAAGGCCCGTTCTGCCTCCGCCGACGGACTCTCGGAACGCGAACGGACCGATGTGCAGGCCCGGCTCCGCAGGGAGCGCCGGCGTAGCGAACTGCACTGGTATGTGCTCCTCGTGGCCGGCCAACACGAACGCCAGCTGCTCGAGGCGCTCTCGGGCACTCCCGACCCCTTTTGGCACGGCAAGCGCGACCGCAATCTGCCGAAGCTCGACCCTCCCGTCGAAGCCTATGTGCCCATCCGTGCCGAGCGTCGCCAATGGTCCGACCGCCTTTGTGTGCGGCCCGTCGTGCTCTTGCCGGGCGTCGTCTTTGTCCGTATAGCCCTGGCCGACTATCAGCGCGTCTTCATCTGCAACTATGTGCGCTCTTTCCTCTACGATAGGGACAAACGCGAACCGGCCGCCATCGACGACGAACGTATGGAGCAGTTCCGGCACATCGTGGAAAGTGCCGACGAGGTGGCCGTGCAGACTCCCGTGGCGGGCAGCACGGTGCAGATAATAAGCGGCCCGTACAAGGGATATGTGGGCGAGGTCATTCAGGAGTACGGCAAATCCAGATTCCAGCTGCGTCTGACCGAGGGTTTTGCCGTCACCTTGACCATTGACGAGGCTCTGCTCAAGGTGGTCCCCGCAGGTACGCCCAGCGTTATTCCCGAGGATATGTAACCCCCCGAAAACAGACTCGATATTGTGCTTTCAGCGCTCATATAGTGCCGTAGTAGAATGAGTTACGATGATATTTTGTCATCTGCATAAAGCATTTCGCTGGAAAGTTGCTCCCTATTTGTCACCTTTTGTAAAAAAAATATAATTCTCTTTATCAATTTTTTAGGGATGCCGTAACTTTGCACGTCGAAAAGGAAAAGAAATATTCAACAAAATATAACAACTTTTAAATTTTCAAACATTATGAAGTCTCTTCGTGTTATGGCTGCAGTTATGGCAGTCGCTTTGGTTAGCGTTTCTATGGTAGCTTGTGGTGGTTCTAAGAACGAGGCTCCTGCCGCTGAGGCTGAGGCTCCCGTTGTTGAGGCTGTAGCTGCTGATTCTTGCTGTGCTGCTGCTGATTCTTGCTGCGCTGCTGATTCTTGCTGCGCTGCTGCTGATTCTTGCTGCGCTGCTGCTGATTCTTGCTGCAACAAGTAAGTCGCCTTCCGTCTTTGAGACAAAGGTTAAGCACCCCCTTGCATGGGAGTGCTTTTTTTTTGTGTCCGACACCGGCGTCACTGATGGCATTGATGGCGGCATCATAGACGGCGGCATCAATGATGCTTTCTACCTACCATCTATACCACCGTAATCCAGACGGGTTCGGTGCGCTCCATGCAGGCGCTGATGTGGCTCATCAGGCGGGCGAGGGTCTGACGCGACTGGGTCAGCGAGCCAGGTGCGAGACTTTGTCCCACCAGGATGCAGCCCTGGGTGTCGGCGCGGGTGTTGCCTGCGTGGATGCGGATGCCCTCGAAGCCCGGCACGCTCATCACCAGGGGCAGCCACCGGCCGCCCATGGCGGGCGACTTGGTGATCAGCACGCGGTACGAGCCTTCGGGGATGGCGGTTTGGCCTTTTTTCTTGCGCGCCTTCACGCCCGACTGGCGACTGAAGTAGATGTTCTCCTCGCCTGGGGCGAGCTCTATGCCCAGCAGGTTGCGCCACGTGGGCTCGAGCGTGTCGCAGAAGGGGATAAGCCTTCCAAGAGCTTGTTCATCCACCGAGGCCGTCACCGTGGGTTTGGCGTCCAGGTCTTTGGGGTACTTGATGGTGCGGCTCACCACGCCGCTGCCTTTGTCGGCAATGTAGAGTTTGCCTTGGGTATATTCCGCTGGTTTGCGGGTTCGTTTAAGAATGAGTTCCATAAAATAAATGTTTATTTTTAATGTGTTAAGCGAAAAAAACTTACGGATGACAAATTTCCGTCTAAATTCCGTTTAAGTTCACTGCGTGCTCATTTTCTCGCCATGGCAAAGCTGAAGCAAGCTTCGCTTTGCTCATCTGGCTTGCGAAAATGTACCGCGGATTAAAAAATCACACGACTAGCAGCGGATAAATTAAACCTTGCGGTCCGTGGTTTTCTCCCACAGATCTCACAGATTTTCACAGATTTATATTCTTGATTCACAACGATATCCGTGTTATCCGTGAGATCCGTGTTCGTTAAAAACTACGACCCAAAACGCAATTCGTGCGATTCGTGAAATTCGTGGTTCAAAAAATCTAAGCTCTAAGTTCTTGTTCTGAATTTCAGCTTGCGGAATTTTGAACTGTAATTGTAATTGTAATTGCCATTGTCATCATTATTTAATGAACCGTCTCCTCCGTTGTCATCCAGTCTCGCTACGTAGCCGCGGAATACCCATTGGTTAAGCGCTACTTTGATGCGGGTGCGGCTGCTCGTGTCAAGACCCTGCGCTTGGCGCACCTTGATGTAATCCTCCTCGGTGAATTCTTCCGGCAAGAGTGTCAGGAGGTTCTTGGGCCCGGTGGCCGCCGTGTCGGCCTTGTCCTGCTCCCCGTCGGCCTCGGCTATCATCTGGCCGAAGAGGCGCAGCTTGCACCAGAGGTCGTAGCGGAGCGACCAGCGCACGAAGTCGGCGATTTGCT
>CAVGQN010000076.1:0-12548 GCA_963631395.1 bacterium | reverse complement strand
TACTATATCAATGGCGGAGATTGTTTCCATTACCCACACAAATCAACATAGAACCGAAGTTTTTACGAAATACAAGCCAAAAAAAGCGTATTTTCAGCCGATTTCTTTGAGATTTCAGACAAAATCCGTATATTTGCACGGAAGAAGGACGCAAGTACCTGCCAATGCTCTTAACAACAACACGAAAACAACAACTCCAAACACATACCATTATGAAAAGTCTTGTTTCCCTTATGATGGCCCTGGCTGCCCTGCTGGCAAGCCCGGCCGTAGCCCAAAGCGGGGCAACCGAGAGCGAAAACGAAGTGATAAAGACCATCATGGAGCGCAGGTCGGTGAGGAAGTACCTCGACAAGCCCGTGGAGCACGAGAAGCTGGCCCTGGTGGTAAAGTGCGGCATCAACGCGCCCAACGGCATGAACGCCCAGAAGTGGCAGATAAGGGTGGTGGAAGACCCCGCGTGGATAAGCGGTGTGACCGAAGTGTTCAAGAAGGCCAACCCCGACATGGTGAAGCGCGACCCTAACTTCAAGAACATGTTCCGCAACGCCCCCAACATCATCTGCATCGCCGTTCCGACTAAAGGAGGTTCGGACATCGACGCTGGCCTGGCGGGCGAGAACATGATCCTGGCCGCCCAGTCGCTGGGGCTCGGCACCTGCTGCCTCGGCGGGCCCGTGCGCTTCCTCGCCACCTCGGAGCAGGCCCGCCCCTACATCGACAAACTCGACCTGCCCGCTGACTACCGCATCAGCTACATCATCGCTATCGGATACCCCGACGAGCAACCCGATGCCAAGCCGCGCGACGAGTCGAAGGTGAAGTTCATCAAGTGAATTTAGAGTTTAGAATTTAGAACTTAGAACTTAGAGTTTAGAACTTAGAGTTTAGAACATTTTCGTAAGCCAAATGAGCAGAACCAAGCTCGCCCAAAGTTCTGCCATGGCGAGAAAATGAGCACGTAGTGAACTTAGATTTTAGAACTTATTGTACTTAGAACTCAGAATTTAAAACTTATTGTATTTTGAACTTAGCACTTAGTGTACCTGGAACAATAACTTAGTATAACCAAAAAAGCACTTAGATTTCTTTGCGAACCAAGTGCTTTTAATTTTTCCAAAAACATTTTTGCGGCAAGCGTCGCTTTCAAAAAGCAAGTGTCACCCCTGGTCCTTGCCGATATGGGTGGCCGTGTGGATAAAGAAGGCCTGACACTCCTTCAGTTGTTTGTTCATCACATCGACGTTGGGGAAACCACACTCTATGGCAAGGGTTGTGGGCGACTCGTTGGGGTAGAGCTTGCGGTAGCGGTAGTAGTACTCCACGCGCTGGGCCATCACATATTCCTCGTAAGTGATGTGGTAGAGCAGACGCACGAGGCGGTCAATGGCCGAAGGGTTGACATCGAGCATGCTGGCGACCACATAGCGGTTCATGCCCGGCATCCGGTAGAACTGGTGTTCGCGCATCACCTCCTTGAATTCGTCTCTCAAGTTGAGCGTCCTGTAGCTGTCGCTCTCCATGTCCTCCTGCTCCGTGAGCTGGCGGCGCTTGTCGTAGACCACGCGTATTTCGGTCGGCATGTCCTCGAAGAAAGGCTTGCGATGGCGGCGGTGCCAATAGAAGCAAGGCCGCTTGCACCTGAGCGTGACCAAACCGATGGCCGCCAGGATAAGTCCCTGCAAGCCGAATATCGAAGCATACATCGTGCTGTGTTCCAGGGCGACGGGACGGGTCAAAAACGTGCGGATGGCCGACAGCATCACGAGCGCGAGCATAAGGACGAGAATCACGTGGAGCGGGCGCAACGGGCCGCGCTCATGGAAGAAAGCGTAAATCACCCTTGGCGTAAGGTCGGTGTGCCACATCAGATACACGGTGTAGACCATGCAAACCAAAGCCGACAGGGCGCACACCCACTGGTAAATGTGGACGGCCACAAGTTCGAAAATATCATACAGGAGGATTTCGGCATTCGACAAACCGGGCGGCAACATCCCTCCGTACTCGTAGTATTCGGCAGCGGCGTCAAAGCCTATCATGCAATAGACCAGCAGAATGGCCATACACATCACGAAGGGTGAAAGGAACCACAGCAACACTCGTCTGTTGAACCGCTGTCTTGCCGTATGGAGCGACCACATGAAGAAGACCAGCAAAAGCGGAACCTGCGGGACAAAGAACCCTCCCAGCAGATGGCCCCATGCCACTACTTTCGAACTCACAAACGGGGCACACACCATCACGCAGATGGTGAAATACAAGACCCCTACAAACATGACCCATATCATGATGCACTGTGCCAGGCTCTTGTGCCTCACATTGCACAATATGGCGCCGAAACATATTCCGACAAGCGCAGGGAAAAGCCAAAGAATAATGTCCATTACACTCTGTGTTTTTGTGGGTTGTAGATTATCGTTTCGCCCGAAGCTTTGTCACGCTCAAAACTTTATCATGCCCGAAGCTTTGTCACGCTCAAAAGAAGCTTTGTCAAGTTCAATGCTTCTGCCCTCGCTCAAGGCTTCGGGACCACGCCGTCCTTGCCGAAGTGATTGGCGACGATTTCGTCAAAGCGGTCCGCAAGGGTCTGCATGCAGTCGAGGACGATGTCGGCGCCGCCTTCGCGGAGCACCTTCGGGTCGAGCGGTCCGGTGTTGACGCCTATCGTATAGACACCGGCGGCGTGGCCTGCAGCCACACCCATCGGAGCGTTTTCGACCACGATGGCCTCGTCGGGCGAGAGGTTGCCGGCCTTGCGCAGTCCGACCTGGTAGGGATACGGATGCGGCTTGCCTTGGCCTATCGGGCAGTCCTTGGCCGAGACGATGTGCTCGGGCGTAAAGACACCGGGATAGAAGCGGTTGAGCCGTTCGATGAGAGACAACTGGCCACTGCCGGTCACGAGTACGCGGGTGAGACCCATCTCTCCCACGCGCCGCAGCACCTCGTCGGCCCCGGGCATCGGTTCGGCAGGGCCCAGTTGTGTAAAGCAGTTCGACTTTTCGGCATAGATGTGCTCTATCTCGTATGGAGTGGCGTGGCGTCCGCGTTGCTGCACGAAGAGACTATCGATGGTTTGCGCACCCGTCGAACCCTCCCAGAGGTAGAAAAACGTCCTGTCGCACACGAAGCCATAGTGCTCGACCATCGTCTGATACCAGGCTTCGGCATGATTCTTCATGGAGTCGAACAGGACTCCGTCCATATCGAATAGAACTGCTTTGAGCATATTTTCGTGTCTTACTTGCCGAATAATAGCCTTGGCAAGCATTTACATCACTTGCCGAATAATAGCCTTGGCAAGCGTTTACATCACTTGCTGAATAATAGCCTTGGCAAGCATTTACATCACTTGCCGAATAATAGCCTTGGCAAGCGTTTACATCACTTGCTGAATAATAGCCTTGGCAAGCATTTACATCACTTGCCGAATAATAGCCTTGGCAAGCGTTTACATCACTTGCTGAATAATAGCCTTGGCAAGCATTTACATCACTTGCCGAATAATAGCCTTGGCAAGCATTTACATCACTTGCCGAGCCTTGCCTTGATGGCTTTGGTGGCCTCTTCGTAGCCGGGCTTCTCGAGCAGGGCAAACATGTTCTTCTTGTAAGCCTCTACGCCGGGCTGGTTGAACGGGTTGACGCCCAGCACATAGCCGGACACGCCGCAGGCACGCTCGAAGAAGTAGATGAGCTGGCCGATATTGTACTCGTCGAGTTTCTCGATTTCGATTTTGATGTTGGGCACACCGCCGTCCACATGGGCAATCTGTGTGCCGAGTTCGGCCATCTTGTTGACCTCATCCACGCGCTTGCCGGCCAGAAAGTTGAGTCCGTCGAGGTTTTCGGCGTCAGAAGGCACGCGCACCTCCTTGTTGGGATTTGCCACGCTAATCACGGTCTCGAAGATGGTACGTTCGCCGTCCTGAATCCACTGGCCCATCGAGTGCAGGTCGGTAGTGAAGTCGACCGAGGCCGGGAAGATGCCCTTGTGGTCCTTGCCTTCGCTCTCGCCGTAGAGCTGCTTCCACCACTCGGAGAAGTAGTGGAGCTTGGGCTGGTAGTTGACCAGAATCTCCGTCTTCTTGCCGTACTGGTAGAGGGAGTTGCGGATGGCGGCGTACTGCAGGGCCGGATTCTCGTCATAGGCCACATCCGTGCCGCACTGGCGCTCCATGTCCTGGGCGCCCTTCACGAGGGCCTTGATGTCGTGGCCGGCGCAGGCGATGGCGAGCAGGCCTACGGGAGTCAGCACCGAGAATCGTCCGCCCACGTTGTCGGGGATGACGTACTTCTTGTAGCCCTCCTTGGTGGCAAGCGTGCAGAGAGCGCCGCGCTTGGCGTCCGTCACGGCCACGATGCGCTGCTGGGCCTCGGCCTTGCCTACCTTCTCCTCGAGCATCGTCTTGAGGAGGCGGAATGTGAGGGCCGTCTCGGTCGTAGTGCCCGACTTGCTGATATTGATGATGCCGAACTCCTTGCGCTTGAGAAGCTCGAAGAGGTCGGCGAGATAGTCTTCGCTGATGTTGTTGCCCGCATAGACCACGATGGGGTTCTTGCGCTCGTCGCAGTAGGCGTCGAAGGCATTGGTCAAAGCCTCGTTGACGGCACGCGCGCCCAGATAAGAGCCGCCGATGCCGGCTACGACTACGACCTCGCACTTCTTGCGGAGCAGGTCGGCGGTAGCCTGTACGTCATCGAGAAAAGCTTCTGTGATTTCGGAAGGAAGGTGCACCCAGCCCAGGAAGTCGTTGCCGGCGCCTTTGCCCGACTCGAGGAGTTCGTTGCAGGGCGATGTGGCCTGCTTTACGGTTTCAAACGACAGAGCGGGAACGAATGCTTTGGCTTTGTCAATGTTCAGTTTCATAATGATATAGTTTTAAGTTTATACAAATTAGGTTCAAATGTCAATTTTTATCCTTTATTCGCGTTTCGGTCAAAATCTTGGTCAAAAACTTTGGTCAAGGTCATCATTCCAGCAGATCGCTGAGCAGCTTAATCTCGACGTAGGGACTCATGCGCTTGTAGAGGATATTGTACACAGCATCGACAATAGGGATGGAAATCTGGTAGTGCTGATTGATTTCCTTGATGCACTTGGTGCCGTAGTATCCTTCGGCCACCATTTCCATCTCGAGCTGGGCCGACTTGACGCTGTAGCCCTTGCCAATCATGTTGCCGAACATGTGGTTGCGGCTGAAGCGGCTGTACGACGTCACGAGCAGGTCGCCCGTATAGACGCTCTCGCTGATGTGCCGGTAGGGTTCGTAGGCGGGGTCGTAGCCGTTGATGAAGCGTTTCATCTCGCGTATGGCGTTGGCCACGAGCACGGCCTGGAAGTTGTCGCCGTACTTCAGCCCCTCGCAGATGCCCGAGGCGATGGCGTAGATGTTCTTGAGCACGCCGGCCAGCTGCACGCCCACGATGTCGCGCGAGATGGTGGTGTGCACGTAGTGGTTGCGGAAGAAGTCGGCTATGCTCTGTGCCACTTCCTGGTCCGTGCAACCCACGGTGAGGTATGTGAGGCGCTCGTAGGCCACCTCCTCGGCATGGCTCGGTCCGCTCAGCGTGGCCATCTGGCTATCCGTGATGTGGAGGCGCTGCTTGAGATAGTCCGAGATGAGGATGTTGTCCTCCTGCACGATGCCCTTGATGACCGAAATGATGACCTTGCCCTCGCACGACTGCGTCACCTCCTCGACATTCTGCTTGAGGTAGGGTGAAGGCATGGCGAAGATAACCATTTCGCTCAGTTTGACGGCTTCGTTGATGTCGGTCGTGAAATGAATCCTGTCGATATCGAACTTCACGCTCGACAGATAGGCCGAATTGTGGCCCTGGGCCTTGAACGCGTCGATGCGGTCCTGGCGGCGTATGTACCAGTACATCTCGGCACCGTTCTGCTGCACAATCTTGGCAATCGCGGTAGCCCAGCTGCCGCTGCCCAGGATAGCTACCTTGGCGGGGAAACTCATGACTCCATTGTTTTGGCTGCGGCCTCCACCCACGCGGCCACGTCCTGCTGGCCGGGGTTGACGAGGTCACCGAGGTATTCCTTGTACTTCTTCTTGATGTCAATCATGTCCTGCAGGAGCTTGCCCGGCTTCACGCCTGCCAGCTGCTCGAGCGTCAGGTAACCGGCCTTCTGAATGACGGACACCCAAGCCTCGGGCACGCCGATGGCCACGTACTTCTCGACCGAGTCCTTCGGGGTGACCTTCTCGGGCTTCATGGTCGGGAAGAGCAGTACCTCCTGAATGGTGGTCTGACCCGTCATGAGCATACAGAGGCGGTCGATGCCGATGCCGATGCCCGATGTGGGAGGCATTCCGTACTCAAGTGCATGCACGAAGTCGTGGTCGATGATCATAGCCTCGTCGTCGCCCTTGTCGGCCAGCTTCATCTGGTCCACGAAGCGGTTGTACTGGTCGATGGGGTCGTTGAGCTCCGAGTAGGCGTTGGCCAGCTCCTTGCCGTTGACCATCAGTTCGAAGCGCTCGGTGAGGCCCGGCTTGCTGCGGTGCATCTTGGTGAGCGGCGACATCTCGACCGGATAGTCGGTGATGAACGTAGGCTGGATGAAGGTGCCCTCGCAGGTCTCGCCGAAGATTTCGTCTATCAGCTTGCCCTTGCCCATGGTGGCGGTGTCTTCCACGCCGTACTTTTCGGCCACTTTCCGCACCTCGTCCTCGCTCATGGCGGCCAGGTCGTAGCCCGTCTTCTCCTTGATGGCGTCGAGGATAGGCAGACGGCGGTACGGGGCCTTGAAGCTCACCGTGTGGTCGCCAATCTGCACCTCGGTCGAACCGTTGACGGCCACGCAGATGCTCTCGAGCAGATGCTCCGTGAAGGTCATCATCCAGTTGTAGTCCTTGTAGGCCACATAGAGCTCCATGCACGTAAACTCGGGGTTGTGGTTGCGGTCCATGCCTTCGTTGCGGAAGTTGCGGCCAATCTCATACACGCCCTCGAAGCCGCCCACGATGAGGCGCTTCAGATAGAGTTCGGTGGCGATGCGCAGATAGAGGTCCACGTTGAGCGCGTTGTGGTGAGTGACGAACGGACGGGCCGAAGCGCCGCCGGCAATCTGCTGCAGGATGGGGGTCTCGACCTCCGTGTAGCCTGCTTCGTCGAAGATGCGGCGCATGGTGCGAATCACCGTAGCGCGCTTCTCGAACACCTGCCGCACGCCGTCGCCCACGATGAGGTCCAGGTAGCGCTGGCGGTAGCGGAGCTCGGGGTCGTTGAACCCGTCGTAGGCCACGCCGTCCTTATACTTGACGATAGGCAGCGGACGGATGCTCTTCGAGAGCACCTTGAGCGTGGCGGCGTGAACCGAAATCTCGCCTGTCTGCGTGCGGAACACATAGCCCGTCACACCCACTATGTCGCCGATGTCGAGCAGCTTCTTGAAGACCACGTTGTAGAGGTCCGTGTCGTCGGGATTGGGACAGATGCTGTCGCGGCTCACATAGACCTGAATGCGGCCCTTCGAGTCCTGCAGCTCCATAAAGGCGGCCTTGCCCATGATGCGGCGGCTCATGATGCGGCCGGCAATCGAGACGTTGCGGCTGTTCTCGGCATTGGCCGTACCGGGCACGTCCTCGCCTGCCTCGTTCTTCTGTGTCGGGAGGTCGACGAACGACGAACGGATTTCGTCACTGTAACCCGTAACGGTATATTCCTCTGCAGGATACGGCTCGATGCCGCGGCGGCGCAACTCTTCCAGCGAAGAGCGGCGGATGATCTCCTGCTCGCTTAAATCAAGTATAGACATATTGAGTATTTGAGATTATTATCCTTTCTTTCTATTCTTATGCTATGCGCGAAGTTTTTGCCCTTCTCCGTGCAAAGTTTTTGTCCTTCTTCGTGCGAAGTTTTACCCTTCTCCGTGCGAAGTTTTACCCTTCTTCGTGCGAAGTTTTACCCTTCTCCGTGCGAAGTTTTCGCACTTCTTGCGTGAAGTTTTGCCCAACAACGACGAATAGCGACTGCAAATGTAATGAAAAAACGGAAAACTACATCTTTTTTCCGCATTTTTCTGCAAAAAATCGCCGTTTGCGGTCAGATTCGCGAGTTGACGTATCGTTTCAGACCATATCGGTCGGCCAAAACGAGGCCGTCGGCGTCCCTTCGGACATAGCCGTCCATCTGCAATTGGAACAGCGCGCCCTCGTAGTCCGGCGCGCTGATGTTGAGCAGCTGCTGCAGGGTGCCGTCCGAGGCGAGCACCTTGATGCGCGTGGCCTTCTGACCCGTGACGGAGAGTAGCCAGGCGGCCGTCTTGAGCAAGGGGTCGTTGACGCCGAAGCAATTCAAGCTGTGCAGATGCCGTTGCGACGAAGTCGAGAGCATGTTCATCACATGGATGAGCACAATGCGATCCGACTGCACCATGTCGAGGAAGTTGCCCTTGCCGATGCGCATCACGCCCACCTCGCCCACGGCCTGGATGGTGGCGTCCATACGCGTCTCGGCCCCGAACATCGAGTGGAAGGGCACCGTGTAGGGACCTTCGAAGTCCTGCTGCACCACAACGCTCTCGCCGCACACCTGCTTGGTCACGCGCACCGTGCCGCTCAGCACGAAGCACACCTCTTCGACCCTCTCCCCTGCCTCCATGACGGTCTCGCCGTCGCGGTATTGGGCAAAGGCCACCGGCACCTTGGCGATGAGGCTCGTGAAGCGCTCTACGCTCAACCCCTGGAAGAGGGGCAACTCCAGCATGGTGTCGTAGATTCCGGTCATTCGTTCTTCCTTTTCTTTCTTTTGGTCAAAGTTTTGTTCTAAGCTTCTTGGTCAAAAACATCTTTGGTCAAGGACTCTTGTCAAAGACTTCTTGTACAAAACTTCTTTATCAAAACCTTTTTGCCAAATACTTCTTGTACAAAAACAACCTATCAAAACTTCTTTTATCAGAGCCTTTTGGTCAGAGTTTTTTGGTCAAAACTTCTTTGGTCAAAGCCTTTTGGTTAAAGACTCTTGGTCAAAGCACAAGACTCAGACAGCACCGACGCCTTCTTCCGTCTCCTCCTTGTCGGCCAGGATGCGGAGAATCATGCTGTCGTTCTCGACCATGGCGTCGCGGCCTATGGCGGCCAAGTTGTCGATGCTGCGGTCCACGTTGGTCTCGATGAGTCCGTCGGTAGGCGGCACGCAGATGCCCTCCTTGGCCATCATGGCGGCCTGCAGAGCGCTGCTAACGGCCGTGCTCAACTTGAGCGTGCAACTCGGTTTGGCGCCGTCGCACACCATACCGGCCAGCGAGGCAATCTGGTTCTTCACCGCTGCGCACACGTCGCCGTAGTCGCCGCCCATCAGGTAGGCAAGTGCCGCTGCACTGCCCGTAGCGGCAATGACACAACTGCAGTGGCTCGACATGTGGCCGAGCAACTGCTTGATATAGACGATGATGAGGTTGCTGAGAGCCAGCGCACGCTGAAGCTTTGCTTCGGCGCAGCAGGTCGACTCGGCGAAGATAAGCACGGGCAGGGTGCCGGCTATTCCCTGGTTGCCACTGCCGCTGATACTCATAATAGGTACGCGCGCGCCACTCATGCGCACGTCGCACGCCGCGCACGTGTAGCACACCAGTTTCGGCATGATGTTCTGGCCCACCATACGTTCCTCGAACGTGCCGAGCAGCATCTTGCCCAGGTTGAGGCCATAGTTGCCCTCGAGGGCCTTCTCGGCCACCTTGCGGTTCATGCGGGCGCCGTCGAGCAGGAACTTGAGCTGCGCCAGGGGCACCGTGGTGGCAAAGTCCCAAATGAGCTGCATGTTGAGCCACGACTCGTGACAACGGTCATACTCCTGGGCCAGCGTGTAGCGCTCGTCGGCGATGACGTTGTCCACGCCCTTGAGGTAGACGAAGTGCGTACATTCCTTGGCGATGATCACACGCGACTCGTGCTCGCCCGCCGTTGCTTCGACCTCGATGTAGATGATTTCGAACGAATGTGACGGACGCACCGCGTAGCGCCGCTCGTCCACGAAGGCCTGCGCCGCCTTGAGCTGGTCGGGACTGAAGCCGTCCAGGCAGTCCAGTCCGCGCTCAGCATCGCCTGCCACGGCTCCCAGAGCGATGGCCGCTGGGATGCCTACCATAGCGCCTGGACCGGCGATGGGCACTCCGAACGAGTTTTTGATTATCTTGGGGCTCAGCTTCACGACAACCCGCTCGGGCATCTCGCCCAGGAGTTGTCTGGCTTTGGCCACAGCCAGTGCGATGGCAAAGGGCTCCGTACCTCCCACGGTGGGAGTCACTTCCTGCCGCAACAAGTCAAGAATCTTGTCGCTTTCTACTTTAGTCAACATGGCGCAAAGATAGGCAATTTATAACGGCTTCCTCCAAGTTTTGGTTGAAAAAAAGCCACAAATATGTTAAAAAACGTAACTTTTCGGGCGATTACAAAGCAGGGATGACACAATTCCGGCCGGAGTCCGTCTTCCGGGTCGAGCCCGAATCCGGATGCACTCTGCTTTGGTCCGAGGCGCTTTGCTTTGGTCCGACGCGCTTTGCTTTGGTCCGAGGCGCTCTGCTTTGGTCCGACGCGCTCTGCTTTGGTCCGACGCGCTTTGCTTTGGTCCGAGGCGGCTTGAAGTCGAACTCCGAGTCTGGCCCGCTCTACTTCAGCACGATGCGGAACGCCTCCTCCACCCTACGCACGGGGCATACTTCGATGTGCGAAGCCGTTGCCGCCTTGCTCCCGGGACGGAAATCGGGCACGAGGATGCGGGTGAAGCCCAGTTTCTCGGCCTCCTGTATGCGTTGCTCCAGGCGCGACACGGGCCGGATTTCGCCGCTCAGTCCCACCTCGCCCGTCATGCAGGTACCCGTAGCCACGGGCATGTCCATGTTGCTCGACAAGACTGCCGTGATGACGGCCAGGTCCATGGCGGGGTCGGAGATGCGCAGTCCGCCGGCGATGTTGAGGAACACGTCTTTCTGCCCGAGCTTGAAGCCAACCTTCTTCTCGAGCACGGCCAGCAGCATGTTGAGCCTTCGTCCGTCAAAGCCCGTAGTGCTGCGCATGGGTGTGGCGTAGGCCGAAGTAGACACGAGGCTCTGTGTCTCGATGAGCAGGGGACGCAATCCCTCCACGGCCACGGCGATGCCGATGCCGCTCAGACCTTCGTGCTGGCTCGAAAGGAGCAGTTCCGAGGGGTTCGACACCTGGCGCAGGCCCGTGTTGAGCATTTCGTAGATGCCGAGTTCCGAGGTCGAGCCGAAGCGGTTTTTGGTGGCGCGCAGGATGCGGTACATGTAGTGCTGGTCACCCTCAAACTGCAGCACGGTGTCGACGATGTGCTCGAGCACCTTCGGGCCGGCCAGGCTGCCCTCCTTGGTGATGTGGCCCACCAGGATAACGGGCGTGCCGCTCTCCTTGGCGAACTTGAGCAACCTTGCGGCGCACTCGCGTATCTGTCCCACCGAGCCAGCGGCCGAGTCGAGGGCGTCGGTGGCAATGGTCTGAATGGAGTCGACGATGAGCACGTCGGGCTGAACGGTCGAGACGTCGGCAAATATCTGGTCGAGGTCGGTCTCGCACGCCACATAGCAGTCGTCGGGCATGGTGAGCTGTTGCGAGAGGCGCAGGGCCCGGAGCTTGAGCTGATAGGCGCTCTCCTCGCCCGAGCAATAGAGCACCTTCAGCCCCTGGAGGTTCATGACGGTCTGCAGCAGCAGCGTCGACTTGCCGATGCCGGGATCGCCACCCAGCAGCACCACCGAGCCACGCACCAATCCGCCGCCCAGCACGCGGTTCAACTCGGCGTCGTGCATGTCTATGCGGGTGTCTTCGGTGGCCTCGATTTCCTTGAGGCGCTGTGTCTTGGCGTGCTGGCCGGGCAGGGTGAGCACTCCGGCGTGACTCCATTGCACGCCTCCTGCCGAGCGCGGCTTCTTGCCTATGCTGCCGTCGGCCGACACGATTTCCTCCACACACGTTCCCCACTCGCCACACGAAGGGCAGCGTCCGAACCACTTGGGCTCTTCGCATCCGCACGAGGTGCAGAAGTAGGCTGTCTTTTGTTTTGCCATCTCGTTAGTTTGTGTCTGATTTTGTCGGCAAAATTATAAAAAAATGTAACGGAAAGCAAATTTTCGGGCGCTTTTCTTGTCTGCTTCGCAAAAAAGCACTACTTTTGCACGCGTTTGGGCTTCCTTTTCGAATGGCTGGCAGCCGATTTTGACCTAAACAATCGTACGCAAAGATTTCTTATACTTCATCAAAATCAAAGTTTTCTTATTATCATCAATGAAACATTTTTCATCAATGAAACACTCTCATTCTTATTTGACCCTCGTCCTGGCCACGGCCCTTTGTGCCGCCACGACCTCGACCGGGGCTCTGGCGCAGGCTCCGAGCCGCACCTGGAATCCCAACTTGAAGAACGGCTACTACCGGAACCCCGTCATCGACGCCGACTACTCTGACCCCGACGTCTGCCGCGTGGGCACCGACTACTACATGACGGCCTCTTCATTCGCCTGCTTCCCGGGCCTGCCCATCCTCCACTCGACCGACCTCGTCAACTGGG
>CAVGQN010000075.1:0-12679 GCA_963631395.1 bacterium | reverse complement strand
GCATTGATTTTCAATGTGTGCCATGTGATGGCACGGAAAAGTGACGAAGTCAGGTGTCAAAATCGATATTGAGAGTCTCATTTTGAAAAGTCTCAGCATGAGACTCGTGAGACTGATGGCGAAGGGCTACACAAAGGGCCTTGCCTTCGATTGTGATTTCTCCAATTAGGCTATATTTCCTTCTACAAATACCGAGAGTGAACCCTTGGTGCGTAGGGCAAACGATAGATGTGGTCAAAGTGGGTGGTCCAAATGGTTTCGGTCAATTCGCCAATCTGCAATCCATAGAAACGGGTTCCGCTTTCGCGTAGCATCCGCACGTCCTTGAGCAGCCTGTCGGGAGCCAACGGTATCTGGAAGTCGCTCACCCACAGCACATCGGCGCAACTGTACTCAGGCTTGGAGCAGAGGGTCTGTACCAATAGCTCGAGCATGGCCGTCGCGTCGGTGTCACCCTCTGCCCCTTGGCGGAAGAACTGAAGTAGTGAGGTGCGGTTTTTGCGCACATCGAAAGGCCGGGCATGGACGGCAAAAGGAATGAGCAGCAAATCTCGGTCCTGCTGCAAGGCCAGTTGCAGCAATTTAACGACAAGACTGTGGCCTATCTCCTCGGGCACGCCTTGCATCGAGGCACTCGTGTCGAGACAGACGACCATCGGTCCCTTCTGTCGGGCATGGTGCAGACGAAGCTTGTGCTGCGGGTGCATGATGCGGCTCTGATGGCTGAATGTCTGCAGGCGTCGTGTGGCGAACTTGTAGCTGAAGAGCCCGTCCAGGTCATCATCGGCCATCTGCGCCATCTCGAGCGGCAACAGCGACGAGAGGTCGTTGCCGACGCCCACACCGGCGATGTCGCTCGGCGAACTGTGTTCCATCTTCTGCTTGCTGCCCATCCCCAGTGCTATACGCGCCGAACCGTCGTTGTCCGCCATACGGCCCATCACCTTGGCCACCTGCAGAACCTGCGGATACCGGTACTGCACGCGCACTATGGCACGGATGCGTTCAAACTCGACAGAATTCCAAATGCCGCCCATCAGCGCCCACGACTGCTGGAACTCATCGACCGAACATTCGTGTTCCCTCAGATAGGCAGGTACGGTCTCCAGACATTTGTCCAAAAGCGCCTGCGATGCGTCGCGATGCTTCGTCACATAGTCCTGCCGCACCTGTGCCAGGTCGTATGGGTCGGTAAACCCACGCTTGCGCATAAAGTCGAGCCGCGCCTCAACGGCATCGGCGAAGTGCTGCTCCATATCGTGGCAGATACACTCCGTGACGGCATCCAGATGTGGCGGAAACTTCAGGTACATCGTTGCTGTTGTTAGGTCTTTCTACTGATGCATTACTCGTCGTACAGCAGTTTACGGATGTCGGCGCGGAGCACGGCTACCTGGCGTTTGAAGCTCTCCATATAGCTGGACACCGTATCCGACACATCGGCCGAAACGAACAGATGACTCCTTAGGGCAGACTGCAACGAGGCAGCGCCTACGAAGAGGTCGTCCACCTGACTCTCGTATTCCTCAAGTTCGGGCACGCGGCCTTCGCTCTTCGGCTCAAGACCGGACTGCGCCTCGAGGGCGGAACCTGGCAATCCCCTACGCAAGGCATAGCGGACACCGTTGATAAACAGCGAACGGCTGTCGCGATACAGGTTGACGGGAGTCAACTCGACATCGGTCGTCCCGACCACATCGGGATTGGTATAGGCTCTGACAATGCGGCGCTTGTGCTGCATAGGATCCTGATACGTCACGCCACGCACCGAGGAACCATTGTCGAGATGGGTCGGCAACGACTGGAAATCGGTCACGTAGATATAGGATGTCGGTGCGCCATTGGCCAGCATATGACCGGACTCGCGGTCGTCGATGCCGTAATAGACCCCGTCGTAGACAATCAGGTCGTCATCGCGGTGGTCGCCGTGGGCATGGGCCTTTTCGCGGGCCTCCTTGATCTGACGGCGTTTCATGGAACGGGTCACCGCAGTGGTCATGGCGTCGAGGCGCGAGCGATAGTCCGAGAAGACGGCATCGGCCACGATACGGCTCACTGCAGGCAGTTCGTCGGGCTCGTTCCACAGACAGTGGATAGCTATCTGCAGGTCCGCGAGAGTCACCGTGTCGCGGTCATGAAGCATGGCTGAAGTGCGGAGCAGGCGCACGATACGGTTCCAACGGCGGTCGCTGACATAGATATTATGGTGCACATCCTGGCCCTCCACCTTGACGTTCTTGAGGGCACGGCGTATGGCAGTGATGGCCGTCAGCACCTCAGGCGCAATCCCGATGCTGTCTATTCGACCTTGTACCTCCTCATATTCGGCCGACGTAAAGGCAGAATCCGACTGGCCTTCGTCCGGAGCCGGTGTGGAGGGCGCAGCTATCATCTTATAGAAGTTCGACTCATCGCGAATGGGCGAGCAAACCAGGCGCACGATGAAACGGTCCCACAGAGCCTCCAGTTCCTCCCCTTCCGTCGGCAGTTCGTTGCTGGCGCCGATGAGGAGTTTGAGGGGCAGGTGCATCAAAGTCTGTCCATTGAGGTAGACCTTCTCGTTGACCACCGTGAGAAGCGTATTCTGAATGGCAGGGCCGGCCTTCCATATCTCGTCGAGGAAGACCACATCGGCTGTGGGCAGATAGCCGTCCACGCAACGTTCGTAGCGGTCGTTGGACTTCAGTTGGCTGATGCTGACGGGGCCGAAGATTTCGTCGGGAGTCGAGAACCGCGACATCAGATACTCAAACGCACGTGCTCCGACAAAGGCATGCTTGAGGCGACGGCCCACCATACTCTTGGCCACACCAGGAGGACCAAGCAGGAGGACACTTTGACCGGCCAATGCTGCCAACAGCGACAGGCGTATTTCGGTCTCCTTCTCATATAGCCCCTGGTTGAGGTGACTCATCAAATCCTGGATGCGTGTCTTCATATAATATATATAAAGGTATATAAGGGGAAAAGTTATGTAAACGGGTAAGTCAAAGCCACGCAAGAGGCGCACGGCTTAGACCACAGAAAGAGGTACGCTTTAAAAAAGGCAATTGACCGCCATAGAGGGAAACTCCAGGCAGTCAAATCCCATCTTGTCTAAAACAAGTTTTAGCGCATGGTGTCGCCAACGGTCAGGTTCTTGCGGCCCTTAGCACGACGGGCAGCAAGTACGCGACGTCCGTTCTTTGTAGCCATACGAAGCCGGAAGCCATGCTTGTGCAGGCGGCGGTGATTGTGTGGCTGAAAAGTCATTTTCATAGCTGTATATTTTTATATAGTTTATTATAATTTGCCGAATAGCGAGTGCAAAAGTAGCTTTTTTTTTGCTATCCACCAAATTTTTCCATAAAAAACTTCTTATTTTTTGTCAATATGAGGTTTTTTTTCTACCTTTGCAGCCACTGAAAGGCAAATTCGTCAGATATAAATAACAATTTTATAAATTACAAAATACAAGAAATACTATGGCAATCAAGTCACAGGACATCAAGAACGGCACCGTCATCCGTTTGGACGGCAAGCTGCAGGTAGTAGTGGAGTTCCTCCATGTTAAGCCAGGCAAGGGCAACACCTTCATGCGCACCAAGCTGAAGGATGTCGTAACCGGTTATGTAGTCGAGAAGCGCTTCAACATCGGCGAAGTGCTCGAGGACGTACGCGTTGAGCACCGTCCCTACCAGTTCCTCTACATGGACGGCGACGACGCTGTATTCATGAACCAGGAAACTTTCGACCAGGTCAACATTGCCAAGAACTCTATCGTAGGCGAAGAGTATATGAAAGAAGGCGACATCGTGGAAGTTGTCTCTGACGCTTCGACCGAGACCATCCTCACCGCCGAAATGCCGGTCAAGACCACCCTCAAGATTACCTATATGGAGCCAGGTGCCAAGGGCAACACTGCCACCAACACACTGACCAAGGCTACCGTCGAGACCGGCGGTACCGTAATGGTTCCTCTCTTCTGCAAAGAGGGTGACGTCATCGTGGTCGACACCCGCAACGGCAACTACGTAGAGCGTGCCAAGTAATCGGAAGGTGCTCTAAAAAGCAACACACAGTATGATTATCACCGAATGGGCCGAACAAGACCGTCCGCGTGAGAAAATGTTGGCCAACGGCGCAGCTTCACTTACCGAAGCTGAGTTGTTGGCCATACTCATCAATACGGGCAGACGCGGGAAGACCGCTGTCGACCTGGCCCGCGACCTCGTTCAACTCAGCGGCGGAAGCCTGTTGACCCTCAGCCATACCCTTCTGCAAGGTACCGACGAAGAGCGGAAAAACCTACTGAAAGGCATCGGGCCTGCCAAGATGTGCCACATCCAGGCAGCCTTCGAACTGGGCCGGCGCGTGCAACTTGAAGCCGAACGGGCCGCAAAAGACAACTTCCGCATCACCTCGTCCGAACAGGTCTTCGCCCTCTTCAACAGCCACCTCTCCCACCTGGACCACGAGGAACTTTGGGCCGTGTACTGCAGCCGCTATGGCAAGGTGCTGTACAAAAGCCGGATAAGCGAAGGCGGGACAAACTTCTCGGGAGCAGACATCAAGAAAATCTGCCGCCCGGCCATCGAGTACATGGCTTCGACGGCAGCTCTGTGCCACAACCATCCGCACAGCAACACGCGGCCCAGCCGGCAGGACCTCGACATCACGCAAAGGGTGAAGAGCGCCCTCCAGCTACTCGACGTCCAATTGCTGGACCACATCATCATCTCCGACGGGAAGTACTACTCCATGGCCGACAACGGAGAACTCTGAGGTGGTACTATTGACACCAGGTGCTCTATTCACCAGATGTGCTAATGGCACCAAGCGGTGCTATTGATAGAGATACCGTTTGATATCTCGCTTCGGAGTCTTCTGAAACCCATCCTTCATCACCTCAAACGATTCCAACTGCTCATATAGGGGCAGCTGCTGGTTGATGTTGTCGAGCTGGGCCTGAATCAAAGAATCGAGGCTGCTGGCATGCGTCTTGACATAATTGTCCTCCATATTGGGTTCCACCAGCGCCACCAAAGAACCGTCACGCTGCACGACCAGCGAATCGGCGATGAAGGGATTGGCATTGATAACGGCTTCGATATCCTCCGGAAAAATCTTTAGTCCGGAAGGCAGTACTATCATCGACTTGAGTCTGCCCTTGATATAGACATAACCCTGTCGGTCCAGAACACCGATATCGCCGGTATGGAGCCAACCGCTCTTGTCGATGACGCGATGCGTCTCTGCATTGTTCTTGTAATAACCCAGCATCAGGTTATCGCCGGTCACAAGGATTTCGCCAGGATTGTTGTAGGGGTCGTTGGAGTCAATCCGGACGCGCATTCTGTCGACCGGCTTGCCGCACGACCCGCGCTTGTAGCTTTGCCATTCGGAATAGCAGACGAGCGGTCCGCACTCGGTCATACCGTAGCCCACGGTGTAGGGGAATCCTATGCTGTGCAAAGCGCTTTCCACATCCTTGCCCAACGACGCTCCACCGAGCACGACTTGATAGATATTGCCGCCGAAGATATTGCGCAGCTCATTGCACAATCGTCTGTTGATATAATGACGGAGTATCGGAATGGCCCGCATAATGCGGTATTTCAGCTGGCTCATCCTGGGCAAGACCGTCCTCCGCACAAGCGACTCGATGTACTGTGGCGTGAGGACCAGCATCCGCGGACGGGCCTGCAGGAAAGCCGACTGCACATAGGAGTGCGACAGGAGGTGGGGCAACATATAGATCTCGACGCCATTGACAAACTCAATCAGGAAGCTGCAGACCAGCATATACAGATGGGCTATCGACAAGGCCGAGACTATGGTGTCGCCCGTGTGCATCGGCATCATATCGACACCATACATCAGATTGGACACCACAGCCCACTCGGACAGCATGACGCCCTTCGGATTGGACGTCGTGCCGCTCGTATAGCTGACCATCAGCAGTTCGTCGGGTTGGTGAGTATAGAAGTCCTGGCCGAAATTATCGCGCTTGATTTGGTCTTTGGTCTCCTCCCAGGCCTCCGTCCATTGGGCAGTGACAGCCTCCGGGTCTTTGTCCCGCAGATAGACAATCGAGAAGTTTTCGAGCAACACAACACTCTCGAGCATCGGAAATTCGACAGACGAGAGTTCGCGGTTGATTTCTTCCGTACAAAACAGCATCTTGCACCCGGAGTGCTCGAGAATCTGGCTCATACGGATGGCCCGGAACTCCCTCATGATGGGGACAGCGACCGTTCCATAGGTGGTAACGGCCAGGAAACTGACAATCCAGTTGGCGCAATTTTTGCCACAGACCGCCACATTGTCCCCCGGACGAAGGCCAAGTGTCCTAAACAGCGTGTGCAGTCGGGCTATGCGCATGCCCACATCATAGTACTTGAGCGCCTGGCCGGGATAATCTCTCACCGACACGCTGCTCCAATGGCCTATGATAGCGCCCTTGACAAGTTCAGTATAATGCGTCCCCATAGTCAATCAGGTTTTAAAAACTACAACTTCCGGTCATCGAAACTACGTTTTCCGAACCACAAAGTCCCGTTTTACGGAGCAAATATAATGATTATTTCCAAACTACGCCAATCCTTGCGACAAAAAAGCCTTTTTTCGGCAACAAATCCAATCAGAAGGCTGACAAAGAGTCAGATAGACTCTGATTTGTATCTTTTTTGTCATAAAAACGATTAAAAAAAGGATTTTATTTTTCGAATTGGATTTTTTGCGCTATATTTGCGCTGTTCAAAATCAATCTAATACAGCACGCCGCCGGAAGCGGAAGCCTCCCGGACGGCTGCACGAAACCAAGCAATCCGCCTAATTTCCCTATGTTGCCAACCGAAGAGAGGAAAGAATTCATGCAGCAGATAGAGTCCACCCTCAGCGCCTTCGCTCCGATATCGCTGGAGGAAATGGGCCGGGTCAAGCTCATGAACCGCATAGACACCAAGCAGGTCATCCCCCTGTCGCAGCTGATTTCCCTGCTCCAGGTCGCAGCGTCGGATTACTATGTCCAGCGGATTGACGGCAAGGGAACGGCCGCCTACCATACCGTCTACTACGACACCGCCGACAAGCGTATGTACACCATGCACGAGACCGGACGGCAAGTGCGGCAGAAGATTCGGGTGCGGACCTACCTGGAGACGGGCACGACCTACTTGGAGATCAAGAACAAGAACAACCACGGACGGACCAAGAAGAAGCGCATCGAGGTCCCCGGACAAGAGGGGTTGGCCACACTGCCGGAGGCACAGGACTTCATCGACAGCAAGTCGTGGTTCACGATGGACCAACTGACGCCGCATGTGGAGAACTTCTTCGAGCGCATCACTTTGGTCAACAGGCAGATGACGGAACGCTTGACCATCGACCTCGGCATCCGGTTCCACAACTTCGACCTCGACACTGATGCCGACATCGGACATCTCGTCATCGTCGAACTGAAACGGGACGGCTTGACCCACTCACCAATGCAGGAGATTTTTCACCAGATGCGCATCCACCCGGGAGGCTTCAGCAAATACTGCATCGGCTGCGCCCTCACCAATCCCGACCTGCGGCGCAACAACCTCAAGGAGAAACTGCATCGCATAGAGAAACTCAGAGAGACCACCGAGGCACTTTGCTTGCCATAGTCCGGTACTTTGCCTCATATTAAAGAGAGTAACGCGAATATAGTCTAAAACAAAACATACACGCTAAATGGAATTCCTTACACTGTTCCTTCAGCAGACAGAGACTTTGCTGGAAAACATCGCAGATGCCACCATGGCCGAACCTACCACCGAGATAGCCGGACTGCAGGACATGCTCATCCGCTTCTTCTTCAACTGCGTCTTCGTCATCGGCATCATCCACTTCCTCTACTTCCGCCGAAGCCGCCGAGCAGACTACTACTTCACCTTTGCCCTTATCAGCATCGCCATCTTCCTGATGATTTACCTGCTGGGCAGCGTCAAGATTAAGATTGGTTTCGCCCTCGGCCTGTTTGCCATCTTCGGCATCATCCGCTACCGCACGGAGTCGATGCCCGTACGCGAGATGACTTACCTCTTCATCATCATCTCGATGTCGGTCATCAATGCCCTTGCCGTCAACACGGACTGGCTGACATTGACGGCCGTCAACGTGCTCTTCGTCATCTCCTGCGCCCTCGCCGAACAGACGCACAAGATGAAGCATACGGCCTGCAAGTTCGTCAAGTACGACCGCATCGACCTCATCGTGCCCAAAAGGCGCGCCGAACTGATAGCCGACCTTGAGACACGACTGGGCGTCAAGGTTACTCGCGTGGATGTCGGCACCGTCAACTTCCTCAAAGACATGGCTTTGCTCAAAGTCTATTACACTCCGCTTGATGGCAACGAGGAGAATACGGTCGACGAGATGACCAAAGTACCGACGGAGTAATTACCAACCCAAACGTCAGAACCCTATGAAGAAGATTTTGACCGCACTGCTGGCCTTGCTTCCCCTATCCGCCTCAGCCAACGATTTCGGCACGGGCATCGAAGTGGGAGCACAAAAGAAAATCACCCAAAGCCTCTCTGCCGGCATCAGTGGAGAGTTTCGCACCCAGGATGGTGTAAGCAACGTGGAACGCTGGTCCATCGGGGCCGAACTCTCTTATAAGATCTGCAAGCCGCTGAAGGCCGAAGTGGGCTACACACTCATCGGGCGGCGCATCGCCTCTTACGACTATGTGACCAAGACCAAGCAAAAGCCCTATCACGTGCCAGGCTACTGGAGTCCCCGTCATCGCGCCTATATCAGCTTCACCGGCAGCTGGAAGCCCATCAAGCACTTCGAGCTCTCCCTTCGCGAACGGTATCAGTACACCCGCCAGCCGGCCCTGAACATCCGCCGCTACAATACCGCCACCGGTCTCCGCGGGTCAGACAAGGTCGACTCGGCCGACGAGGACCATGTACTCCGCAGCCGTCTCCAGTTGGAATGGGGCAAAAAGAAATGCCCTTGGCAACCTTTCGTGTCGGTCGAGATGCTCAACGACCTGACCAGCAGCATGGACATCGACCAAATGCGCTATACGGCAGGCACCGACTACAAGCTCAACAAGCACAACAAAATAGGCATCTCTTATCGCTTCAAGGACAAGAGTGACAAGGACGAAGCCAAGGGACACCTCCTCTCGGTCAGCTACTCCTTCTCGTTCTGATGCGAGGCCCTGCCCTTTTTATCAGTTCATCACTTACTCTGATTCACCATTTCTTATCACACCACTAAATACTCAGCCCTATGAAAACGAACCGCCGCCTCCGCACGAATACTCCGTCCCTGCTGCCAGTTTTGGCCATCCTAACCGCCTGCCTCTGCCTGCCGTCCTGTGGCGAAGATGCCGACAAGGCTTACCAAGAGGAAGACCCCATACCGGATGTCACCCTGACACCCAGCATGTGGCTGGACTATTTCACTGACGACACCTTCACCGACGCCAACTATGAGGCAACTACCGACGAAACGGCCGACGACTACGACGACTATATCGAGAACCAGACGATGTACACCGAGGGGACGCGCGACGTGGTCATCACCTTCACAGACGATACGGCTACCATCATATTCCCCGACAAGAAAAAGACCAAGGAAGCTTTGGACATCACCACGGTCGGCGCTCACGTGACGATAGTCAACGACTCGACAGACATCGAGCATTCGGGACGAGGCCGCATCAACTACGTCTTGCGTGGTTCATCAACCAACGGCTCGTTGCGCCTCTACAGCATCAAGAAGTGTATGGTGACGCTCGACAACGTGTCGCTGACCAGCGCTACGGGCTCCGTCATCAATATGCAGAAGATTCGCGACGACAAGAAGCGTATGTTCCTGCACCTCGCCGACGGCACGACCAACACGCTCTGCGATACCCCCATCTACACGGACACCGTGCCGGGAGAAGATGACAAGGGCACCATCTTCAGCGAGGGCAAGATTATTTTTTACGGCAACGGCACCCTGCACGTGACGGGACAGCACCAGCATGCCATTGCCAGCGACGACTACATCCGCATCCATAGTGGCGTGACTCTTGTCGTCGACAGCGCTGCCAAAGACGGCATCCATGCCGACTGCCTCAACATGACCGGCGGTCTTGTCAAAATCAATGCCCGGAAGGACGCCATTCAGGTCGACACCCTTTCCACCAATACCGAAGACGGTTTCTTCCTCTCCGGCGGACGACTGCTGACTTGCAGCAAGCGTGCCATCACCGGCAACCCCTTCTCCTTCACTGGCGGACAGTTCGGCCTTATCAGCAAGGAGACCCAACTCCCCACCACCAGCACCGCCACTTGGTGGCAGGCCGACTCCATCGGCTACACCGTGCTGCTGGCTGAGTAAACACGAATTTCTATGACACGTCGTTCGAGACACGAACGACATATCTTATACTGAGAAGGAATCACGTCGTTGAACCGGTCTTTTATTTTGCCTCTAGTTTTTGCTTCCGCATGTTCATCACACGCATTACTTCGTATGTGTATTGTGTGGTGTCATCTTGAGAGTGGCGAGGAACATACTTACGCGCCAACAACAGATAGTCATAAGCCTGGTCGAAAGAGAAGCCTCGAATCTGGCTTGCAGAGAGGAGCACCCATTGTTCCGAATTTCCCTCTTTGGCGAGCAGATGATTTGGAAGTTCACATGACATAACCTCAAGGAAGATACGACTTACGAGAGTGTCTCTGCTCGTAGTATCCCGCACCACAACCTGCAATTCGTCGGGCAAGATTGGGTAAAGGCCATCCATCTCACGACGAATGCTTTTTGCTTGTTGACGGAGTTTCTTCAGGCGGCGCTCTTTAGGAATGAACAATTGCCCCATTGCCATACCGAAGTCGAAGCTTAAGTCAGGATGCGGAGTCGGAACATTTCTAATCTTTTCAATCATATTGGGAATCTGAATACTCTGATTCGCCGAACCGGACGTAAAAGACTTTCGTGCGTACAACAGTTTCTGTAGGCGTAATGCAGAATCAGACTTCAGGGATAGATTTGGCACACCGAGTTCCGTGGGCTCTCCAACCCATTCATGCAGTTGATCTAATGTAAGATCTCGCTTCGGTTTGATGGTTAAGGGCTCGATGGGGTCAAAAGAGAGCGCCGCATCAAGAGCTCTCAAAAAGTCGGAGTTTATTCTAATCTCCGACTCTTCCGTCTTCAAGTTTTCGTCGAATGATTTTGTTCCATCTTGCCCCACTCTTGATTCTTTGACACGAGCCCTAAGGTTCGAGTCTACTGAATCCACATGAATAGGCGCACCACTCTGCCCTATTGTCTGAGACAGGAGGCAGAAAGGGAAAAAGGACAATATAATCAACGCTACATTTCGCATAATCATCAGATTCCCAGTTCCAATTGATTCTTCACCAATCGGTAGTATATACCGTTTAATGCAGTAAGTTGACTGTGATTTCCCACTTCCTTAACCTCACCGCTATCAATTACGACAATCTGGTCTGCATTTTTCACCGTACTTAACCGGTGTGCAATGACAATGACCGTCCTGCCTGCATTGAATGTCTTCAGATGCTCTACTATATCCCGTTCGTTTTGAGCATTAAGAGCATTCGTGGCTTCATCTAAAATTATAAACTGCGGATTCTTATACACCGCACGAGCAATCAGAATCCGTTGTTTTTGTCCTTGGCTAATATTAACACCCTCCTCTCCGACTATGGTATTGAACCCCATTGGCAAAGAAGTGATAAAATCATAAATACATGCCGTCTTTGAAGCCATAAGAAGACGTTCATGATTAATATCAGAATCATCGATTGCGATATTTCTTGCAATCGACTCTGAGAATAATCTTCCCTCCTGCATCACAACGCCACACTGACTCCTCCAATATTTTAAATTGTAATTGTTGATATTGTCAGTTCCAATAGTAATACATCCCCCTTGAACGGTATAATATCCTAAAATCAATTTAAGGATTGTCGTTTTACCACTTCCAGACGTTCCTACGATTGCCGTAACCTTTCCTCTAGGTATAGTAAAGGTAAGGTTGTTTAGTGTATTGACTGAGGCATAAGCATTATATTTGAATGTAACACCGTTAAAGTGGATATCGCTGTCGTTGTGGATACATCGAACCGTTCTCGTCTCACAATCTTCATCTGGCTCCTTTTGTATATCCGCAATCCTCTCAAGACTAATTTTTACATCCTGCAAAGAATACATCATGGATATCAATTGAACAATAGGAAGATTGAGTTGCCCAATAATGAATTGTATTGCAAGCATCATACCAAGTGACATCCGGTCATTCAAAACGGCACATGCCGATATTATCATTATAAGTATGTTCTTCGCCTCATTGATAAATGTACTACCTATCTCCTCAGTCTGCAGTAGTTTTAGATTTTTGGCATTTACTTGCCACAAATCGCGTTGAATGCCAACCCATTCCTTTCGACGACGCGCCTCACAGTCCTGCAACTTAATTTCTGGTATACTAGACAGCAATACTTAGTTAATATTTATTCAAATACTTAAATTTCAAGTACATAGACAACATGTTTGGCTATATCAGTATATAGCTTCGATGGCCTTCGCCCCCTAGTTAAAGGGGTCTTTGAAAGTGTGGTATAAATAGTGTTAAACGGCTGAAAATAATCGACTTAAAATTTGGCCAAGTCGCTGGAAATTAGTAACTTAG
>CAVGQN010000074.1:0-13653 GCA_963631395.1 bacterium | reverse complement strand
ATATATATTATTATATATTAATAAGTTATATATAAAGAAAAGAGAGAAAACCGCAAAATGGGGTAGCTTAAAAAACAACTGTCCTACTGTCCTACTGTCCTACTGTCCGGTTTCCCCTGACACCTCAATACACAGAACGACTTATTTCTATCAAAAGCAATAACTTACGTTGTCATAATCACTTCGCTCAGACGACACCCAAACCCGAAAACGTACGAAACGGCCTGATTTTACCCCTCTTTTCACCCTCAAAAAGGGGCTATTTCCGGTGTAAAAGACTGCATTTCCGGTTCGCTTCCGTGAGGTCGGATTTACCGATTTTGACCGAAAATACTGTCGGATTTTGAGGATATTGGCCGAACACGCTCAAGAGGAGAAACACACACTCAAGATGGGAAAAACACCAGATAGAAAAACAAGCTCTAGAAGGAAACACGCACTAGAAGGGAAAAAAACAGATAGAAAAAAACAGATAGGAACAAGCTCTAGTGGGAAACAAACATCAGATGGAAACTCGCTCCAGTTAGAAAAACACACTCCAGTAAGAAAAAAACACAACCCAGTTAGAAAAAATATAAATTCCAACTGGGTTTCAAAATTTTTCCAACAGGGCTGCAACGCACCCCCCTATCCGTTGGTCGCACCGCAGAAGGCGATGCTGACATTGCCCGAAGGTTCGGCAGAGGCATCGGTGTCGCCCTCCTCGAACTGGCAGAGCGAGAACTGGCCGTCGGGAGTCATGACGCCGTAGCTGAAGTGGCGAATCCAGTCGCCCAGGATGACGATGCGAGTGGCGCGAGAGAGCATCAGGTCGAGCATGATGTGCCGGTGGCCGAAAATGAAGAAGGCGGGCACGGGCTGGCCTTGCTGCTCGAGTTCGCGCATGCGACGCTTGGTCCAGATGACGAGGTGCTCGCGGTCTTCGCCCAGATAGTCGGGCATGTCCAGGCCCGTGCGCCGGCTGTGGGCCGACCAGCGGTGGGCAAACGACGTGGCGAGGTCAGGATGCACGAGGCTGAAGAGCCACTGGCACACGCGGCTATGGAAGAAGCCGTTCATCAGACGAAAGGCCATCGTGTCGTGCCCCAGCCCGTCGCCGTGGGCCACGTAGCAGAGCCGGCCCTGGATGTTGAGCGTCTCGCCGTGGCGGTGCACATGGGCGCCCGTCTCCTGCTCGATGTAGTCGAAAATCCAGATGTCGTGGTTGCCCGTAAACCAGTGCACCTCGATGCCCGCATCGGTCAATTCGCCTATCTTGCCCAGGAAGCGCGTAAAGCCGCGCGGAACGACCTGCCGGTACTCGAACCAGTAGTCGATGACGTCGCCCACCAGATAGAGCGCCTTGCAGTCGGACTTGATGTTGTCGAGGAAGCGCACCACGCGCCGCTCGTAGTCAAGCGGATGGTCGAAGGTGGCTGCACCCAGGTGCAGGTCGCTGATAAAGTAGACCGAATCTCCCATTTGTCTGTGCGTCTGTTATCTGTTGTGAAATTACACTATCTGTCGAGAATCAAATTATCCGTCGAAAAATCACAACAAGCCCAGTTCGAGTTTGGCCTCTTCGGTCATCATGTCCTGGTTCCACTCGGGTTCGAAGACGAGTTCGACCTCGCACGAAGAGACCTCGCGCAGGCCCTCGACCTTCATCCGCAGGTCTTCCATCAGGAAGTCGCCCTCGGGGCACGAAGGGGCCGTGAGCGTCATCTTGATGTGCACATGGCCGCCATCCTTGACGTCGATGGCATAGATGAGGCCGAGGTCGTAGATGTTGACGGGAATCTCGGGGTCGTAGACCAGCCGGCACACATCGACCACTTGTTTTTGTATCTCAAGAACTTCGTTTTCTGTCATTTCCAATCAATTTTGGACGCAAAGATACGTTTTTTTATCCTATTTCCCGTTTTTTTGGCGAAAAACCGCTATATTTGCAGCGTTTTTTAAATTAATGTACGCGAAAACCGCATAAACAACATACTATAGAGCAATGGAAATCGAGCAGCAATTGGCAAACGGCGTTATCAAAGCCGTACAGGAGTTGTACAATGTCACCATCACCGACAAGCAGGTGCAGATCTCCCCGACCCGCAAGGAGTTTGAGGGCCACCTGACCGTGATGGTCTTCCCCTTCATGAAGCAGACGGGCAAGCGCAACCCCGAGGAGTTGGGCAACGAAATCGGCGCCTGGCTCACGGCTCACGAACCCGTGGTGGGCAAGTACAACGTGGTCAAGGGATTCCTCAACCTGAGCATCAACGCCTCGTCTTGGCTCGACAAGTTGCTTGACATCAACGCCAACCCCGACTACGGCCGCCAGCCCGTGACCGACAAGTCGCCCCTGGTGATGATTGAATACTCTTCGCCCAACACCAACAAGCCGCTCCACCTGGGCCACCTGCGCAACATCCTGCTCGGATGGTCGCTGAGCCAGATTATGGAGGCTTGCGGCAACAAGGTGGTGAAGACCAACATCGTCAACGACCGCGGCATCCACATCTGCAAGTCGATGCTGGCCTGGCAGAAATGGTTTGACGGCGCCACACCCGAGTCGACGGGCAAGAAGGGCGACCACTTGATCGGCGACTGCTACGTGGCCTTCGACAAGCACTTCAAGGCCGAGGTCAAGGACATCCTCGAGCACGACCCCGAGATAAAGCAGATTACCGACCCGGACCCCGACAAGCAGGCCGAAGCACGTAAAGCCGCAGCCGAGGCCAAGAGCCCCCTCATGCTCGAAGCCCGCGAGATGCTCCGCAAGTGGGAAGCTGCCGACCCCGAAGTGCGCTCGCTGTGGGCCAAGATGAACGAATGGGTGTACGCCGGCTTCGACGAAACCTACCGCATGATGGGTGTGGGCTTCGACAAGATCTACTACGAATCGCAGACCTACCTGGAGGGCAAGGGCCTCGTGATGGAAGGCCTGAAGGAAGGCAAGTTCTACCGCCGCGACGATGGCTCGGTATGGGCCGACCTGACGGGCGAAGGACTGGACCACAAGCTGCTGCTCCGCAAAGACGGCACTTCGGTCTACATGACGCAGGACATCGGCACGGCCAAACTGCGCTACCAGGACTTCCCCATCGACAAGATGATCTATGTGGTGGGCAACGAGCAGAACTACCACTTCCAGGTGCTCTCCATCCTGCTTGACCGCCTGGGCTTCAAGTGGGGCAAGGACCTCGTGCACTTCAGCTACGGCATGGTCGAACTGCCCAACGGCAGGATGAAGAGCCGCGAGGGTACGGTGGTGGACGCCGACGACCTGATGGCCTCAATGATAGGCAACGCCAAGGAGGTGAGCTCCGAACGCCTGGACGGCATGACCGAAGCCGAGAAGGACGACATCTACCGCATCATCGGACTGGGTGCGCTCAAGTACTTCCTGCTCAAGGTCAACCCCGTCAACAACATGGTGTTCAACCCCGCCGAGAGCATCGACTTCAACGGCAACACGGGCCCGTTCATCCAGTACACCCACGCCCGTATCAAGTCGGTGCTGCGCAAAGCCGGAGCCGAGGGCGGCATGAAGGCCAACGCCGAGGCGCTGCAGGGCGTAGAGATTTCGGAGAAGGAGCAGACCCTCATCCAGAAGCTCGTCGACTTCGAGAGCACCGTGCTCCGTGCCGGCACCGAATACAGCCCTTCGCTCATCGCCAACTACACCTACGACCTGGCCAAGGAGTACAACCAGTTCTACCACGACACGCCTATCCTCAAGGAGGAAGACGAGCAGAAGCGCACCCTCCGTCTGGTGCTCTCCGACAGTGTGGCCAAGGTCATCAAGACGGCCATGACCCTGCTCGGCATCGAGGTGCCGGAGCGCATGTAAAAGAGAATTTGAGCAAAACCAAACAGACACTATGCCAATAGAAGAACAACAGACACTGACAGACCAACTGAACCAGGCCGATGCCATCGCCCAGTACAGTGACGACAAAATCCAGCACCTGGAGTGGACGGCACACATCCGCCTGCGCCCCGGCATGTACATCGGCAAGCAGGGCGACGGCAGCCACGACGACGACGGCATCTACATCCTGCTCAAGGAGGTCATAGACAACAGCATCGACGAGTACGCCATGGGCTTCGGCAAGCGCATCGACGTGAAAATCGACGACAACGGACGCGTGTCGGTGCGCGACTACGGCCGCGGCATCCCGTTGGGCAAGCTGGACGTCTGCGTGTCGGAAATCAACACCGGCGGCAAGTACGACAGCTCGGTCTTCAAGAAGTCGGTGGGTCTGAACGGCGTAGGTCTGAAGGCGGTCAACGCCCTCTCGTGCTACTTCCGCGCCTGCTCGTTCCGCGAGGGCGAGAAGAAGGAAATCATCTACCAGGCCGCTAAGAAGACCGAGGAGATGGACATCATGCCGACCGACGAGCCGAACGGCACTTACATCGAGTTCGAGCCCGACACGAGCATCTTCCCGGGCTACAAGTTCCGCATGGAGTTTGTCGAAACCCTGCTCAGCAACTACAGCTACCTCAACACGGGGCTGACGCTCACCCTCAACGGCAAGCGCTTCATCAGCAAGAACGGCCTGGCCGACCTGCTCAACGCCCGCATGGACTCGACGCCGCTCTACCCGCCCATCCACCTGACGGGCACCGACATCGAGGTCGTGGTCACCCACGGCAACTCGTACGGCGAGGAGTACTACAGCTTCGTGAACGGACAGTACACGAGCCTGGGCGGCACGCACCTCGCCGCCTTCAAGGAGAGCGTGGCCAGGGTGATTAAGGAATTCTTCGTGGCCAAAAACTTCGAGTACAGCGACATCCGCAACGGCATGGTGGCCGCCATCGCCATCAAGGTGCAAGAACCCGTGTTCGAAGCGCAGACCAAGACAAAGCTCGGCTCGACGCGCCTCTCGCCCGACCCCAACTCGATGACGATACAGAAGTTCGTGGGCGACTTCATGAAGCGCGAACTCGACAACTACCTGCACCGCGAGACCGAGACGGCCGAGATTATGCTGCAGAAAATCCAGTCGAACGAAAAGGAGCGCAAGGAACTGGCCGGACTGAGCAAGCAGGCCAAGGAGCGGGCCAAGAAGGTCAACATGCACAATCGCAAGCTGCGCGATTGCCACATACACTACAACGATGTCAAGAACGCCCGCGCCGGCGAGTCGTGCATCTTCATCACGGAGGGCGACTCGGCTTCAGGCTCCATCACCAAGAGCCGCAACGTGGAGACGCAGGCCGTCTTCTCCCTGCGAGGCAAGCCGCTCAACTGCTTCGGCATGACCAAGAAAGTGTGCTACGAGAACGAGGAGTTCAACCTCCTGCAGGCGGCCCTCAACATCGAGGACGGACTGGACGGATTGCGCTACAACCGCGTCATCATCGCTACCGATGCCGATGTGGACGGAATGCACATCCGCCTGCTCATGATGACCTACTTCCTGCAGTTCTTCCCCGAACTGGTGCGCACGGGCCACGTCTTCATCCTGCAGACACCACTCTTCCGCGTGCGCAACAAGAAGGTGACGCGCTACTGCTACACCGACGAGGAGCGCATCAAGGCCATTGCCGAGTGCGGTTCTACGGCCGAAATCACCCGATTCAAAGGTCTCGGCGAAATCTCGCCCGACGAGTTCAAGTACTTCATCGGCGAAGACATGCGCCTCGACACGGTCATGCTCCGCAAGGAAGACGCCGTGCACGAAATGCTCGAATACTTTATGGGCAAAAACACGATGGAGCGTCAGGAGTTTATCATCAACAACCTCGTCGTAGAGGAAGACGCAGTCAACTGAAAAGACTAGAACTAAGAATTTAGAACATTTTCGTAAGCCAAATGAGCAGAACCAAGCTTGCCCCAAGTTATGCCATGGCGAGAAAATGAGCACGAAGTGAACTTAGAACTAAGAACTAAGAACTAAGAACTTAGAGTTGAGAGTCGAAAGTCGAATAAAGAATGCCTGCAACCCAAGAATCAGGCGCAACAACGCAAGAGATGAAACTAATCTTCCCGGGCAGTTTTGACCCCTTCACCAAAGGCCACGCCTCGGTGGTCAGAAGGGCACTGGAGTTTGCCGACTCTATCGTGATAGCCGTGGGCCACAACGGACACAAGCGTTGCGGCATGTTCCCCATCGACGAACGCGTGCGCATGATTTCGGAGTACTACCGCTCCGAGCCGCGCATCAGCGTGATGGCCTACTCGAACCTGACGACCGACTTCGCCCGCGAGGTGCACTGCACCCACATCCTGCGTGGCGTGCGTACGGTGGTCGACTTCGAGTACGAACGCGCTTTGGCCGACGTGAACCGCCACCTGACGGGCATCGAGACGATTCTTCTCTTCAACGAGCCGGCTATGGCCCACATCACGTCGTCGACGGTGCGCGAACTGCTGAGCTTCGGCAAGGACGTGAAGGACTTCCTTCCCGAGGGCTTCCCGCCGCTGCACCCCGCCAGCACCGACAACCCGGATTTCACGGTCTGAGTTCCGGACACAAGGTCTGAAAAGGAGCTGAAGAAAATCTGAAACTACAAGACTGCATGCAAGGCCAAAAGGACTAAAAAGCCACAAGAACAAAAAGCCTGAAAGGCTGAAAATGAATGAAAAAGCTGAAAAGGCCCGAAAGACCTTGACAAGACTAACATAACGCAACACACACTTACACAGGATGAAAATAAAATGTCTGACCGTCTGCTGCCTGCTCGGAGCACTCGTCGCATCGGCCTACGCCGATGTGCGCACCGCCGTGGGTGACCTGCAGAATGCCCTCCTGTGGACGGACTACTTCTACGTAGACTCCGTCTCGGTCGACAAACTGGCGGAAAGCGCCATACGGGGCATGCTCAAGGAGCTTGACCCCCACTCTACCTATCTGACCGCCGACGAGGTGAAGAGCATGGACGAAAACCTGGGCGGAACCTTCGAAGGCATCGGCGTGCGCTACCAGATGGACCGCGACACACTGCTGGTGATCAGCACCGTGGTCGGAGGTCCGTCGGAGAAGGTCGGCATCATGGCCGGCGACCGCATCATAGCCGTGGGCGACTCGTCGATAGCGGGCATGAAGATGGGCACACGCGAGATACAGCGCCGCCTGCGCGGACCAAAAGGCACCATAGCCCGGCTGACCGTGCTGAGGGACGGCGAGCGCATCGCCTTCCGGGTGGAGCGCGACCGCATTCCGGTCTACAGCCTCGACGCCAGCTATATGGCCTCGCCCGAAGTGGGCTACATCAAGGTTTCGCGCTTCAGCCAAACCACCGACGACGAACTTGTCAAGGCCCTTGACCAGCTCAAGGAGCAAGGCATGAAGCACCTCATCATCGACCTGCAGGGCAACGGCGGCGGCTACCTGGAGAGCGCCGTGCAGCTTTGCAACCACTTCCTCGACTACGGCAACATGGTGGTCTACACCGAAGGCCGCCGCGAACAGCGCAAGGAGCACCACGCCAGTCTGCGCCACCCCTTCGAGGGCCGGCTGGTCGTCATGATTGACGAACGAAGCGCCTCGTCGAGCGAAATCTTCACTGGCGCCATGCAGGACTGGGACCGCGCCGTCATCGTAGGCCGCCGCAGCTTCGGCAAGGGCCTCGTGCAGCGCCCCATCAAACTGCCCAGCGGCGCCATGATCCGACTGACCATCGCCCACTACTACACGCCTTCGGGCCGTTGCATACAGAAACCCTTCGACCCGGGCAAAGGCGACGCCTATAGCCAGGACCTCGCCAACCGCTACAAGAACGGCGAATACCTGTCGGCCGACTCCATTCACCTCGTCGACTCGCTGCGCCACACGACCCACGGAGGGCGAACCGTGTACGGCGGCGGTGGCATTATGCCCGACGTCTTCGTGCCCCTCGACACCACGCGGCTGGGCAAGACGCACCGCGACCTGATAGCCAAAGGAACCGTGAACCGCTACGTGCTCGCCTACTTCAGCGAGAACCAGAAGGCGCTCAAGCGCAAGTACAAGACCTTCGAGGACTTCGAACGCGGCTTCCAGGTGACCGACGCCATGATGGCCGACCTCTGCAGCCGGGGCACGGCCGACAGCGTGCGCATCGACAGCGCCGAAATGGCCTCGGGCAGCCGCCTCCTCCGCTTGCAGCTCAAGGCCCTGGTGGCCAACGACCTCTTCGAGACCGGCGCCTACGCCCGCATCATGAACACCCAGGTCGACACCTACCGAACGGCTTTGGACATCATCAGCGACCCCGAGCGCTACAAGGCCTATCTGAACAAGGAAGGCCAGGCGGGTGCTGCTGCTCAAAAGGTCAAAGAAGGCAAGACGGGCAAAACGAAAAAATAATCTCGCATGCGCGCGTACTATAATAAAGTAGTAAATTAAGCCGAAAACAATCTTTGGCCAAAAACAAAAAGCGCCACCGGGATAAAAAAGCTAAGACTAAGACAAATTAGACTAAGAAATTTGGACTAAGACAATTTAAGCTAGGATAAATTAGACTAAGACAAAAATATTCATTCACACATACGACACATTTCTTAATACACTACACAGCTATGTTTGATTTGCAAGAATTCCTCTCTTCGTTCATCGTACTGTTTGCCATCATCGACGTGACGGGACTGATACCCGTGGTCATCGACCTGCAGCAGAAGTCCGGACCGGTCAACGCCAAGAAGGCCGCCATCTACTCGCTGCTCATCATGGTAGCGTTCCTGTATGCGGGCAACGCCGTCCTGCAGCTCTTCAACGTCGACATCAACTCGTTTGCCGTAGCCGGCGGATTCATCATCTTCCTGCTGGGCGTCGAGATGACTTTGGGCATCGAGATCTTCAAATACAGCGACGGACCGAAGGGCTCGACCACGCTCGTACCAGTCGTCTTCCCGCTCATTGCCGGTGCCGGCACATTCACGACGCTTCTGTCCCTGCGCGCCGAGTTCGGCATCCTCAACATCCTGCTGGGTCTTTCGGCCAACGTGCTCATCATCTACCTGGTGCTCAAGAACGTCAACCGCATCGAGCGCCTGCTCAAACCCGAGGGCATCTATGTGCTGCGCAAGTTCTTCGGTATCATCCTGCTCGCCATCGCCGTCAAGCTCGTGGCCGGCAACCTCAACACGCTGCTTAATTGATAGCCACCCGAAGGGACGCGACCCGCAGGGGAGCAACCCATAAAGGGAAAACAATAAAGGGAAATTCCATAAAGGGAGAAACCATAAGGGAAAAATCTAAGGGTAAAATCTAAGGGTAAAAACTCGAGAAAAACCATAAGGGAAGCAAACCACAAAGGGAAAACCCAAAGGGAAACAAACCATAAGGAACCCCTAAGGGAATAAACTATTAAAAACAACACACTAACACATATTTTTATCACTCATGAAAAGAGTCCTTTTCTCCATTTTCACACTACTGACCGCCTGCAGCCTGCAAGCGGTGACGGTGTTTACCATCGGCGACAGCACGATGGCCAATAAGCCGACGGGCAAAGACAACCAGGAGCGCGGCTGGGCGCAGATGCTCAGTGGATTCCTGACCGACGACGTCAAAGTCGAGAACCACGCCCTCAACGGCCGTTCCTCGCTCAGTTTCTACCTGGAGGGCAGGTGGCAGAAGGTCTACGACCGCATCCAGCCGGGCGACTACGTGTTCATCCAGTTCGGCCACAACGACGAGAAAATCAAGAGCGCCCACCGCGGCACTCGTCCCGGCAACCACGAACCGGCCGTATGTCCCGATCAGTGGGGTCAGGACACCATCATGGGCAAGGTGACGGCTTCGTTCGACTTCATGCTCAAACTCTACGTCGACCAGACACGCGAGAAGGGCGGCATTCCCGTGCTCTTCAACTCCATAGCCCGACGCAACTTCTTCGACAACAAGAACGCCGCTGAGGAGGACGACCTCTTCGGCAAAGGCACAACACAGAAGCAGGAGCGAGACACGCTCGTCGAGACGCACATCATCACGCGCGCCGACAGCACCGTCGACGACTACCTGGAGGCTCCGCGCCGCGTGGCCCATGAGTTGAATGTGCCCTTCGTCGACATGAACACCATCAGCAAGGCCGTCATCGAAGGCCTCGGCGTGGAAGAGTCGAAACGCCTCTTCTGCTGGATAAAGCCCAACACCAACCTGGCCGCACCCAAAGGCCGCGAGGACAACACGCACCTGCGCATCTGGGGCGCACGTCAGATGTGCCGCGCCACCATCGACGCCATCGGCGAGGCCGCACCTGCCTTGAAGCCCTACATCCGCAAGTACGACCTTGTGGTGGCCAAAGACGGCTCGGGCGACTACTTTACGGTGCAGGAGGCCATCAACGCCATTCCCGACTACAACAAGGACACGCTCACCATTCTGCTCCAGCCGGGCCGTTACTACGAGAAGCTCATCGTGCCCGAGAGCAAGGAGCACATCCGTCTGATAGCCAAGACCGAGGGCGAATGCATCATCACCTACGACGACTACGCCTCGAAGCCCAACGCCTTCGGCAAGGGCAAGGGCACGTCAGGTTCTTCGTCGGTCTACATCTACGCCCCCGACTTTGAGGCCGTGGGCATTACGTTCGAGAACACGGCTTCGTGCGAGCAGTGGAAGAAAGACCGCGGCGGCGTGGGCCAGGCCGTGGCCGTGCTGGTCAAAGGCGACCGCGCCGTGTTCCGCCGCTGCCGTTTCCTTGGCCATCAGGACACGCTCTATGCTTTCGGCCAAAAGTACTCGAGCCAAAGCCGCCAGTACTACGAGGACTGCTACATTGAGGGCACCGTCGACTACATCTTCGGATGGGCCACGGCCGTCTTCAACCGCTGCCACATGCATTGCCTCTCCAGCGGCCACGTCACGGCTGCCGCCACACCCGAGGGCCAGGAGTTCGGCTACGTCTTCCACAATTGCGAGGTGACGGCCGAAGACGGCGTGCGCTACGACCTGGGTCGTCCGTGGCGTCCTTACGCCCACGTCGTGTACCTCAACTGCGACTTGGGCGAAGGCCTGCGCGATGCGGGTTGGGACAACTGGGGCAATAAAGACAACGAAAAGACGGCCTACTACGCCGAGTACCGCACCAAGGGCTACGGCAAGAAGTCGGTCAAGCAACGTGCCCCCTGGACGCACCAGCTGACCAAGAAGGAAGCCCAGAAGTACGACATCGCCAATGTGCTCAAAGGCAACGACGGCTGGTGCCCCACCATCACCAAGGCAGAAAAGAAAAAATAAGACTACTACTGTAGGCCGGTTAAAAACCTTTATGGTCAAAACCAACTTGAAAAGCAAATAAAAGATTAAATCCTATTTGCAAAGCTGGTAAAGGGATTAAAAACCAACTTGAAAAGCAAAAAAAGGAAGGAAAACCAACTTGAAAAAAATGAGTGAAGGGAAAGAATTCCTATTTGCAAAACTAGTGAAGGAATATAATCCATTTGCAAAACAAATAGAAGGTTAAACCTATAAGCTAGTAATGGGAATAAAACCGGCAGCGAAGTTCAATTAAAGCACAAACAAAGACAAGACTAAATGAAAAATAATATAAGACAGACAGGCCACGCCTCTCTCACACGCCGGCCCATGGTGCGCAAGACCCTCCTGCAAATCATGGCTTGCCTTGTAGCCTGCCTCGTGGCCAGCACCGGGGTGACCGGGGTGACCGGGGTGACGACGGCCCGGGCCCAGGAAAAAGGCGAACCGATGTCCGTGCGGATGGTCAAGAGCGAAATGCTCCGCAACCCTTCGCCCCTCACCATCGACTTCAACGTCAAGAAGAAGTGGAACTACACGCACGGCCTGCTCCTGCAGTCCATGTTGCAATGCGCAGACCGCTACCCCGCCATGCGCAGCAGCGTGGACGGCTACGTGAAGCAGTACCTCGACTCGCTCATCAACGCCGACGGCAGCATCTGCACCTACCGGAAGACCGACTACAAGCTCGACCTCATCAACGCCGGCAAGATGCTCATCGCCGCCTACCTGCGCGACCCGCAGCCGCGCTACAAGACGGCTCTCGACACCCTCTACAGCCAGCTTCAGTCGCACCCGCGTGTGGCCGAAGGCGGCTTCTGGCACAAGAAAGTCTACCCCCACCAGATGTGGCTCGACGGCATCTATATGGAGGCGCCGTTCTATTGCGAGTACGCCAAGCGCTTCCTCAAGGGCGAGGAGCAGGAGGCCGCCTACCGCGACGTGGTCAACCAGATTATGGTCATCGCGCGCCACACCTACGACCCCGACTGCGGACTCTATCGCCACGCCTGGGACGAAGCCAAGGCGCAACCCTGGGCCAATCCCGTCACGGGCCAATCGGAGCACGTCTGGGGTCGCGCCCTCGGCTGGTACTGCATGGCCATGGTCGACGTGCTGGGCCTCCTCCCCGAAGGCCATCCGGGCCAGGACTCCATCCTCTCCGTGCTCACGCCACTCTGCCAGCGTCTCGTGGCGCTGCAAGACCCCGACTACGGGGCCTGGTACCAGGTGATGGACGTAGGGCAGATGGACGGCAACTACCTTGAGACCTCGGGCACCGTGATGTTTGCCTACACGTTTGTCAAAGGTGCCCGGAACGGCTGGTTGCCTAAGGAATACCTCGACTACGGCCGCGCCACCCTCGATGCGTTGCAGCGTCATTTCATGCGCGAGGAATCCGACGGCACCGTCTCGCTCACCCGCGTCTGCGCCGTGGCCGGACTGAGTGCCGATCGCGACGGCTCGTTCCGCTACTACATCAGCGAACCGGTGCGCGACAATGACCCCAAGGCCGTCGGCCCCTACATCATGGCTTCGCTGATGGTGGAGTAGGGGAATTTAGAACTTAGAATTTAGAATTTAGAGCTAAGAACATTTTCGTAAGCCAAATGAGCAGAACCAAGCTTGCTTGAGTTATGCCATGGCGAGAAAATGAGCACGAAGTGAGCTTTTCGTAAGCCAAATGAGCAGAACCAAACTTGCTTGAGTTATGCCATGGCGAGAAAATGAGCACGGAGTGAACTTAGAATTTAGTACCTAGTGACTTTTTCACTAGGTACTAGAAAAAAATCCTTGAGATAAGGATTAACATGGTTTTGAACAAAGGAATGCAAATCTTACTAAAAAAGAAAAGCAGTTCTGACCAAAACTATTATTTAGACTAAGACGACGACAGGAAAGCAAAACTTAAGACATTAAGTGAGCTGACTTGAAACAAAAAGCAGACTAACAAAAAATTATACAAATCTCTAGAAATTAAAATCACAAACGCATTGCATTATGCCTAAAATTTTCAAAGTGCTCAAGTCCAGACACCGTAGAATCTACTTCAGTCTGGCCTGGAAGTTCGGCACATCCCCAGTACATGTGTACAAGCTTGCACATGGCGGTTCGGTGAACGGTCAGAAAGACACGGACATCATCCACGAGCTGCTTGACCTCAAGATTGTACACCGGCACCACTACTCGCAGAACCCTGACGACTACGAGATGGAGTGAGCGAGCATGTGAGGCAAGTGAGCGAGCATATGAGGCAAGTAAGCAAACAAGTAATCAGGTAAGAGAACAAGCAAGTAAACAAGTGAGTGAGTAGTAAACAAATGAACTTGCCTTTGTGCCAAATACAAAACAAAAATCCCCGGGAATACGGACCATTGCAGTCTGATTCCCGGGGATTGTTATCTTTGGGCAAAAGGTTCACCCTTTTTCGTAACCATCCGAAAATTGCCGACTTGCAAGGAATCTCGCAAAGAGCGAACTTTGC
>CAVGQN010000073.1:0-14280 GCA_963631395.1 bacterium | reverse complement strand
ATTATATATTATATATATATTAAAAATCTTTTCTTAACCTTTCTTAACAGTATCTTCCCGTTCTTCGCCTTGACCTACCCGTCCCCCGACCAGGACGAAAAAGTAACTTGCGGAAAATCGAACTGTAATTGTAATTGTAATTGCTCTACTGAAAATTTTCATCATGTAGGGGGGGCTTCTTCATTGCCTAATGAGACTTATCCCAAAATGCCATCCGGCATTCGATAGGCAAACTTGCCCCGGGAGGTAGGTGCGCGTCTACGCGCGCGAGAGGGGCAAGAGCGTGCCAGCGTGTTGTGTGTTACGTTTTACGTTAGCCGTCCGGACCATAAGCGTGCCAGCGTTGCGTTCCGCGCGCGTGATTGTTTTCGCTTGGACTCAAACACATATGGCTTTCTTTTTCCCGTCAAGCGCTAACGCAAAACGCAAAACGCATAACATTTTTTACCCAAAACATAACCCGCCTCACAGGCACCTCCAGCGGGGGGGCAGCCCGAAATCGACAAAATCTGCAGGCATTAAGGGGGGGATCTGCAAGGAAAAATTTGGAGGCTAAGAAAATCGGCCCTATCTTTGCGCCGTGATTCGACGATGGGGGGACGAAGCAGAGGGGCTAACGCGGAGCCCCGACGCGGACAGCGAAGGTGAAACGAAGGGGCAGCGCGAAGCCCCGACGCAGAGAGCGAAGATGAAACGAAGAGGGGCAACGCGAGCCCCCGATGAGGCCGAAAATGCAGCCCAGTTGGGTTTCAAAAAAAATCCAGTTGGGTTTCAAAAAAAATCCAGTTAGGCTGCAAATACCCCCCTCACAACGATGAATCACACGGCCCGCCCGCCGGCAGGCAGACCACCAAACTCCGGACGCGGAGCGACCGCATCGGTCATCTCCAACAACTATACGGGTGGCGTAACCATCGAGAATCAGTACTCGTACACATTTTTGGAGATGAATTCGGAGGGTGATTTCTTCTATCATACTTACACCATCAACGTCACCGCCATCGATGAAACCGCTTTTCAGTACAACTATAACATAACAAGTGTGGTTGTGCAGCCCGCTGTCGAAATCCCGGCTAGAGCCTTTAGTTCATGCGAGAAACTGGAAAGCGTATCTTTTGAAAACGTAACGAGCTTGGGAGAAAACGCTTTTATGAATTGCGAAAAACTTAAAAGCGTGTCTTGGGGCAACAGCGAATTTACGGTAATCCCGTTGACGGCTTTTATCCATTGCGATTCTCTTACCGAGATTACCATCCCTGCGAGCGTGACAAAAATCAGGTCGGATGCTTTCGCTAAATGTACTTCATTGAAGACGGTGACAATCAAAGGCACTACTCCACCTACATGCGATAGATATGCATTTGATAGGGTAGACTTAAGCAGCTGCACTCTTGTCGTGCCGGAACAGAGCAAAGCGCTTTACGAAACCGCAGACGTATGGAACTCCTTCGGCAAAATCGAGACGGGTCTCCGCAGCGTGACTGCCGACCAGGCCGGACGGGCTAACGGCAAGTACATCGAAGGCGGCCGCATCGTCATCGTCAAAGGCGGCGTGAAGTACAACATGCTGGGCCAAGTGATTAGGTAAACCGCTACCCCGGTGCGTGCCGTGACTTTCTCACACGCGCATCTGCAATAAAGCATCTGCAATAAAGTTATCCCCGAGGTCATCCGACCCCGGGGATGTCCTCGCCGACCCAAAAACGCAATACGCAACACGCAAATCCGCGCGATTGTGCGGGACGAAATGCGATTTTCGGGCGGAGCCTGCAGGCTTTTCCAGATAATATCGCTATCTTTGCGCCATTGTGTCGTGGAATATTAAACGGAAAGAATTGACCAAGACTAAGCTAAGGCAAGGCGGCAATACGCCCGGTGCGTGGCTGCTGTGTGCCGTCAGCGGTTTGATTTTGGCAAGCGCAGTTTCGTGCACGCAGGAGGATGTGGTGCGCGTGGAGGAGACGCTGGACGACGAGACGCGCCCGGCGCTTTACTTCGTGCACCGCGACGGCGCCCTGGGCGACATGGGCTATGTGGACGACATCTACAGCGCACTGGCCTCGTGCGCCGACGAGAAGAACATGCTCCTCTCGTCGGTGGAGTTCGAGCCCGACACGGTGACGGACTTTTCCATCGACTACTTCCTGCACTACGCCCAGCGTATAGGCAACGGGCAGCGGCGCTCGCTCATCGTCGTGCTCAACGACAACATGGAGGAACAGGTGCGCAACTACGAGCCGCGCCTGGCCGAACTGCCCAACACGGACGTCCTCCTCCTGGAAAGCCGCGACACTACGCTGGCCGTGAACACGCTCTGCATCTCCACGCTGGGTGTGCTCTACCAGGCCGGCCGCCTGGTGGGCGAGGTGATGGACGACGTGAACCGCGTGCTCGTCGTCACGGCCGACAGCGTCACGCCCTCGCTGCAATCCATGCGGACGGCCTTCGTGGACGGCCTGGACGAGTCGGGACGCAAGGTGGAGGCCGACTGGATGAGCCTGGACGGCGTCAGCGGCTATGAGGCCCTCGACTCGATGTACCGCTTCGCCTACAGCGTGGCCGATACCTACCAGCTCGTGCTGCCGCTGTGCGGAGGCAGCGCAAGGGGCTTCTACCGCTTCAACGGCGAACACCCCTCGGCCTTCTATTCGGTGGGCGTCGACCTGCACATAGGCGAAATAAGTTACTACGATCAGGACGCCCCCTTCTCCGTGGCCAAAAACATACTGCTGGCCGTGAGGGAGTGGGTGATGGACTGGTACGAAGGCAAGCCACAGACACGCCACCTCCTCTACGGCATGGAGTCGGACTACACGGACCTGGAGCTGTCGGACGATTTCGGCAACAAGTACGCCAAGGACGCGCAGCGCCTGGCGGAAGCGGCCAAACGGAAGGAGAAAGAGTATGAGAACTGACCCCGTACATCGCTTCTTCGCTCCGCTGCTCCGCGTGGCTCTGCTGCTCTCGCTCGCGGCCGGCATCGAGTCGTGCCAGTCGGACGAAATCACCTATGTGATGACGCAACCCTACCGGACGAAAACCTACACGGTGGCCGTGGTCCTGCCCGACGGCGAGACGGGAAACTACCGGCCTACGGTGGAGTGGGCCCTCGAGAACCTGCTCAGCGCGCAGAAGGCCCTGATCGGGGAGGACGACAGCGTCGTGGTGAAACTCGACCTGGAGTGGCACGACGAGAATAAGGAGGATATGGAAAGCCTGAGCAGCCAGCTCGCTTGGCGCCAGGATGTGCTGGCCATTGTGGGCCCGCTGGACAACGCCAACGTCGACAAGATGGCCACGGCCTGCCTCGCCACCAGCAAGGCGCTCATCGTGCCCGGTGCCACCAGCGAGCAGCTCGTGCGCAAGTATGTGGTCTACGGTAAGGGCAACAGGGACTACAGCGTGACCTCGCCCTTCCTGTGGTCGCTCGCCGAGACGGACGTCACGCAGTGCCAGGCCCTGCTCTCGAAGGTGCAGGACCGTTCGCTCAGGACCGTCGCCCTGCTCACGCCCGACGACGTGTACGGAAGGACGTTCGAGGAGTGGATTCCGTTCGAGGCAAGCGACATGGGGCTGCAGCTCGTGGAGCAGCGCATCTATGCCGACACCGCCCAGCTCAGGCAGGAGGCTTCGCTCGTGATGAAGAGCGGGGCGGACTGCGTGATTGCCGCCGTGCACGACGCCAGCGAGGCCAGGCTCCTGCTGGACGTAAAAACGCAAGCCGGGGAGGGTGCGCCCCGTGTCATGCTGGCCGACAGGGCCTACACCGAGGAGTTCCAGAATATGGCGTCACAGATGCCGGACACGGGCGTGGAGGGCATCGCCCTCTATGCCGACCCCGCAACGGGCTTCGAGGAATCGTACCGCCAGCATTTCTCGACCGAACTGATGGACCTCAACGCGCAGGTGTACGACGCCGTGGCCTTGGCCGGATTCACGGCCTACGAGAAGTACCGCACGGGCGACAGGATGGACTCCAACCGCGATACGAACGAGATAATACGCAGGATGACCTCGGTGGGCTCTTCGCCCCACGTGGTGTGGACGGAACTCGGCATGCGCTCGTTCTTCACGATGCTGAAGAACGGCGTCCGGGCCAGGATGGTCGGGGCGTGCGGCACGCTGCGCTTCGACAGCCTGGCCTACACGTCGCTGCTGGAGAGCACTTACCTGCACTGGATGCTCTATGAGGACTATGTGCGGCCCGTCGACTACTATTCGCGCAACGGCGGCAGCCACACCTCGCCCACGCTGGCCTCGTGGAACTGGAAGGTGAACGGCCTGCAGGAGATTGACACCGACGTGGCCGACCTGGACTATGCCGCGCACGCCGACTCGTGGGCGCTGCTCGTGCAGGGCTCGTACGGGGAGTTCAACTACCGTCACCAGGCCGACGTGCTCAACATGTACCGGCTGCTCAAGGACAACGGATGGGACGACGACCACATCGTCCTGGCCATCTCGGACGACCTGGGCGCGGACAGCGACTTCGGCGGCGTGGTCATGGCCGAACTCGGGGGCAGGAACCTCTATGCCGACGCCTGCATCGACTACGACACCGACACGCTCTCCCCGGGCGACATCGCCCAGATCATGCAGGGCCGAAGGAGCAGCCACCTGCCCGAAGTGCTCGAAACGGACGGGCAGTCGAACGTGCTCGTGCTGTGGAGCGGACACGGAAAGCCCGGCGGATTCGTGTGGCGCAACAGCGACACGGACCTGTTTGACGCCGACCTGCTGCAGACCACCCTCGCCGCCATGTGGCAGGACGGCCGGTACCGCAAGATGCTGATGTTCTTCGAACCTTGCCATTCGGGCTCCATGATTCCGGCGGTGAGCAGCTCTCCCGGCGTGTTGGCCTACGCCAGCTCGTCGGCCACGGAGAAGTCGTTCTCGGAATTTTACGACAGCAAGCACCACGTCTACCTGAGCGACCGCTTCTGCAACAACGTCATAGGGCAGATGCGCGACAACGCCGACATCACGCTCTACGAGCTCTACCTCTATGCGGCTACGCACACGCTGGGTTCGCACGTCACCCTGTCGGACAACGCCCGGTTCGGCAACCTCTTCTCCGTCACGGCGGCAGAGTTCGTCCGGCCCAAGACAAGATAGCTTTCCGGCTCTCGGACACCGGCACTTGTCCCTTCAGACATATCGCTATTTATTGGTTCAAACATATCGCTATTTATTGATTCAAATATTTCTTAATCAAACTTATCATTATTAAAATCAAAGCAACAATGACAACAAGCAAGAAATTTGTCCCGCTCGTCCTATTGGCTACAGGACTGTTCGCTTTCGCCGGCTGTTCGGAAGACGACGACAACGAAAAGAATGAAAACCCCGATTTCGACGGCTATACCAAGGTGGACGTCGACAATATCGTCGTAACGGATTCGGTCGATTTCGACGTACGCGAAATCCTCGAGATGCAGATTCAGGCTCTGCAGGCCGACAACAGCGAGGACAACGAGGAGGAACTGAAGGCTCTCAAGGCCGAACTCAACCGGACCGACTCGATCAACAAAGCCCTGCTCGACTCGCTCAAGCAGCAGGACAACGACTTCGGCGAAGCTGTACAGGGTGTGTTTGGTAAGGTGTTCACAAGGAAGATACAATACGAAACCAAGTCGGCCGACGGTTCTGACATCACGCTCTCGGCCGTAGTCGGATTCTGCGGATATACTATCGACTACATCGTCGGTACCGCCAACATCTACTATGAGCCGGATGACCTCCTGTTGGGTTGTCACGCCACTATTGCATCCAACTCGGAGTGCCCGTCGGAAAGGATAAAGAAGGGGTTCTTCGACCTAATCAAATCGGATGTGGGCATGATGCTGTGGGACGGCCGCGCCCATTCGATGCAGACCCTTACCGTCATCCCCGACTATGAGGGCTATGGCGACACGAAAGACCGGGCTCACCCCTACCTCATGCAGGAGGCCACGGCCCGACAGGTGGTCGACGCAGGCCTGCAGGCCCTGGACTGGTTCAAAAAGTACACGAAGAAGTCGATGGAAGACGACTGGAACACCGTCATCATCGGCTATTCGCAGGGCGGTTCGGTGGCAATGGCTACGCAGAGGTATATCGAAGAGAATAATCTCGGCAGTGATTTCCATCTGTCAGGCGCCGTGTGCGGCGACGGCCCCTACAGCCCGATTGTCACTTTCAACCGCTACATCGAAGACAACAAGGTCTACATGCCCGAGGCCATGGCGCTGATTATAAAGGGCGCCCTCGACTACGACGTCCGTATGTCGGATTATACGACAAAGGACTTCTTTACCGACGACTTCGTGAACACCGGTATCTTTGACTCTATCAGCGCAAAGAACCTCAACACAACGGGCCTGGAGAACACGCTGAAAAACAACGGCGTGAAGTGCAACGAAGAGGGCTACTGGACGGTGGACCAGTGCTTGCGCCAAGAGGTGATCGACTTCTTCAGCGGCAAGAAGGTCGACGGCAAATACAAGGCAAAACTCGAAGCTCTCTACGAAGCCCTTGACGACAACGACCTGGTGGACGACTGGGAGCCGAATCACCGCATTATTCTCTTCCACGGAAAGGACGACGAAGTGGTTCCCCTCGACAACTACCTCTATGCAGCGCTGGCCTGGAAGGGCAACCCGTATTTCTGCGGACTCAAGTACGACAAGTGGGACGTGAAGCAGCACAGCCCCATCGGTTCGGAGTTCTACATGTACTGGGATACGATGCTGATGAAGCGCGTCCTGGGCGATTCGGAGTTCAAGAGCGGCACATGGCGCACCGATGGCGAAAGAGGTGCTGGGGGTAATTTTGTCACCACGGTACTCGATGCCTTGAGCTGACCTTGCTTGAGCATGAACCTGCAGCCCGAACCAATCGGCTGCCGGCAAAAATAAGGAAGGGAGAATGTCCATGGCGGACGTCCTCCCTTTTTTCGTTGTATAAGTTTGATGTCTATCGCGACATAGTCAGTCGCCACCGCCGGCTGGAGACTCACGCCTCTTCGGCAATAAACTTCTCCGGGTTGCGCAAGAAGTCCATCAGGTTGACAATGTACACGCCTTCTTCGTTCATGCATGTGGGTTGCAGTCCGCCCGCAATCACAATCCGGCGGAACCCGTCGCGGAGCTTGCGCAGTGAGGCCAGCTCCTGGTCGCGCTTCTCCTCCGTTTCCATCGCAAAGGCCGACTGGATGTATACACGCTCATAACCCCGGTTGCAGACGAAGTCGATTTCCAGCGCTTTGCGCTGGCGTGAACCGCTAGCTGTGCGGACTTCAGTATATACTTGGCCTACATCCACCCTCATTCCAACGGCACGGAGTTCGTTGTAAAGCATATTCTCCATCATGTGGGTCGGTTCAACCTGCCGGAAGCCCAACCGGGCATTTCGCAGTCCCAAATCCTCAAAGTAATACTTGAAGGGCGAGTCTATATACTTTCGTCCTTTGATGTCATAGCGGGTGGCACGTTCCAATACGAATGCGTCCTCCATATATTCCAGATACAGACGTATGGTGTCGACCGAAATGTTGCTTTGCTTCACGCTTCTGAAAGTATCGGCTACCTTTGGCGGGTTGGTCAAACTGCCCACACACGAGGCCATAATGTCTACCAGTTCCGACAGGTCGCTATCCTGACGCACATCGTAACGCTCTTTGATGTCACGCAGGTAGGTGTGCTCCATCTGTTGCTCCAGGTAGTCGGCCTTCTTGTTTGCGTCAGTTTCCAGGACTACCTGAGGCAAACCGCCATACAGCATGTAGTCACGAATCAGCTCCTGCGAATAACTGCCGCGGAATTCGGCCACTTCCCTAAAGGTCAACGGACGTACGTGAATTTCGTCTCCGCGCCCGCGGAATTCGGTAATGACGTCCTTTGACAGGAATTTTGCGTTTGAGCCCGTCACAAATACATCCACATTGCTTATGCTCAGAAACGAGTTCAGCACATCCTCAAACTCACTGACCATCTGCACCTCGTCGAGCATGACATAATAATGGCCCTCCGTTGAGAGACGGCTGTCGATGTACTGTAGCAAGGCGTCCGGGTCTCTCAAACTTTTGTTCAAGCGGTTCTCAAGATTCACTCCTATAATGTGGTCTTCTTTCACCCCTTGCTTCAAAAGATGGTTCCTGAAAAGCGTGAACAACAGATATGACTTGCCACATCTGCGCATGCCGGTTATCACCTTTATAAGCCCGTTTCCACAACTGTGGATGATTTGGTTCAGATACTTGTCTCTGCGGATTTCCATATTTCCTACTCGCTGATTTTGTGTAAATACACGGTTTTAACGACTGCAAAGATATTCTTATCTCTCAAATCCTGCAAATTTTATGGCCGAAAAATGTACGGATGGTCTTCATTTTCTTCTTCGAGCGTGGTTTTAATGGTCTGATATTGAGCTTGATGTGTTACTCTGCCAATGTAACCCAATGCGTTGTTATTTTTGTAAAAGAATGAAGGGAGAATGTCCATGGCGGACGTCCTCCCTTTATCTTGCCGGTATAAATAATCGGCCAGGTTACAGGTCGACGCTGACGCGCTGGCCCGTATACTCTATGCTCAGCGAGTGCTTCATCGGCTGGTGGCCCGGGCCGGAGCCGTCGCGCACGAGCACGATGCGGAAGTGGCGCTTCGCGAGCATGCCCTTGTAGGCGCCCTCGCGCTCGGCGATGGTCAGACGGCGGTTGGCGTCGTCCCAGCTGAAGGCGATGCGGGTGTACTTGCCCTTCTCGTAGTTGTAGTTGTCGCCTTCGTCCTCATAGAGCGTGAACGAGCCGTCGGCGCCGGGGTAGACGCGTATCTCGAGGTCGTCCCAGGCCTGCTCGCTGCTGTACTGCACCTCGGGGCCGAAGGGCAGGATGGTGCCGGCCTTGACGTAGACGGGCATGATGTCGATGGGGCAGGGACGCAACACGTCCTGGCCGCCTTCGAGCTCTTCGTTGGTCCAGAAGTCGTACCAGCGGTTGCCCTTAGGCAGGTAGACCTTGACGGGTGCGGAGGCCTGGCAGATGTCGGGGTAGATTTCGTGTCCGCGCTTCTGCCGGTCCTTCCAGGTGTAGAGCGGGTCGGTGACGGGCTTGACCAGCAGGTTGCGGCCGAAGAGGTACTCGTCGTTGAGCAGCGAGGCCTTGCGGTCGGCCCTGTAGTCCATGACGAGGGCGCGCATCATGCTGCCGTCGTTCAGCACGCAGTCGCCCGCGGTGCTGTAGATGTAGGGCAGGAGGCGGTAGCGAAGCTTGACGGCCTCGACCATGGCGTCGTAGCACCAGTCGCCCTTCTGGCCGAACTCGTAGAATTCGCTCAGCATCGGCGACGAGCAGTGGTTGCGCATCAGGGGCATGAAGGTGCCCCACTGCATCCAGCGTGTCTGCAGCTCCTGCACGGCGGGGTTCTTGGCGCTTTGCTCATAGTCCCAGTAGAAGAATCCGCCCAGGTCGGTGTTCCAGAACGGAATGCCGCACAGCGTGTAGTTGAGGCCCGAGGGTATCTGGCGCTTCATCTCCTCCCACGAGGCCTTGATGTCGCCGCTCCACGAGAACGTGCCGTAGTGCTGCATGCCGAAGCTTCCGCTGCGGGTCATCTGAAGCGAGCGCTTGGTGTTGCCCTTCATGGCGCGCTGGTGCTCGTAAATCGACTTGTTGTGGAGCAGGGGGAAGGCGTTCTTCACGCTCAGCCACGAGCCGTCGTGGGTCATGTAGTCGTTGTCGCCCTCCTTCTCGAAGTGGTCGGGTTCGGTCGAATCGGTCCACCAGGCGTCGAAGCCCATCTTGTAGAGGTGCGTCAGGTAGCGCCAGTAGAGGTCGCGGGCCTTGGGGTTGAAAACGTCGTAGGGCTGCACGCCGGCGTTGCGCGGCCAGGTGTCGAAGGGCAGCAGGGCGCCCATCTTCTCGAGCTCGCGGTACTGGTCGGTCCAGGGTCCGAAGTTGGCCCAGATGGAAATCATGAGGTGGGCGTTGTTGCGGTGCACGTATTCCACCATCTCGCCGGGGCTCTTCAGGCGCGGTTCGCCCTGGGCCTTCATCTGCTTCATGTCGGCGGGCAGGTATTTGTCCCAGGCGGGGTCGCCCACCTTGTTGATGTAGTAGGGGTTCTCGAACTTCATGGCGTTCCAGTTGGAGTCGCAGCCCCAGTACTGCCAGTCCTGCACGATGGCGTCGACGGGGATTTGCAGTTCGCGGTACTTGTCGAGCACTTCGGCCAGCTCGTCGCTCGTCTTGTAGCGCTCGCGGCACTGCCAGAAGCCCATGGCCCAAAGCGGGAACATGGTGGCCTGGCCCGTCAGCTGACGGATGCAGGCGATGACGCCGTCCTGCGTGCCGTCGCGGTACATGAAGTAGTAGTCGGCTGCTACGCCCACCTCGCTGGTCAGACAGGTCGTCGCGCCGTCGTCGAAGGTCGACTTGCCCGCATTGTCCCAATAGAGGCCGTAGCCCTTCTCGGAGGTGAAGTAGGGGATGGAGATGTAGCCGTTGTGGTTCCATATCTCGACGTGGCGGCCGCGCTGGTTCATGTGGTCGTCGCGCAGCTGGCCGAGGCCGTAGATGGCTTCGTCCTTGTCGAGCCGGAAGGTCTGCGCCACGCGGTACTTGCCGGCGCCCGCGGCGTCGGTGCGGGGCTCGAATGTGGTCCGGAGGTCGGTGAGCAGCGTCTCGCCAGCGGCGTTGCTGTAGGTCACTTCGCCCGTCCGGGTGTCGAGGCTTACGGTGATGAGCGGCGAGGAGATTTCGACGCGGCCGTCCGTTTCGACGGTCTTGAGGTCGTCAAGCTTCTGCGCCTTGAGGATGACCGAGTAGCTGGTCTTGTCGACGGGTCCGGCCTGGGGCGCCTTGACGACGCGCACGATGGACGGCGTGTAGAAGTCGATGCTCACTTGCTGCGACCCCACTTGTCGGGTGTAGGCTCCGGCACTGCCCGCCGTGCAGAGGGCGAGGGCCAGAAGGAGTGCTCTTGCGGTTTTCATCAGTGTGGTTAAATGTTTGAGGGTAAAGGTAATGTATTTAATGTATCAGACGATATTTTCGTCATCTTCAAATCTTCGGATTTTTAAATCTTTGGATTTTTTTAAAATCTTCTGTATTTTGAAATCTTTAGGATTCCTTATTTTTTATTCTTTATTCTTTTGATTTTGAAATCTTTGGTATTTCCAAGTCTTTTGCTTTTCCAAAATCTTTTGGAATAATCTTGGTCAGCTCCTAGATGAGGCAGGGGCTGGTGTGCGTCTGATAGCCTTCGCCAAACCACTGGTCTGCACCGGCGGGCTGGGAGGCGAAGAGGCCGAACAGGGCGCTGCCCGAACCCGACATCGAGGCGTAGACGGCCCCGTGGCGGTAGAGCGTGTCCTTGACCTCGGCCAACTCGGGGTGGAGGGGGAAGACCGAACGCTCGAAGTCGTTGACGATGCAGTCGCGCCATTGCGCGATGGGGCGGCGCAAGAGTTCGTCGAGGCCGACGGCAGGTTCGGCGGGGTGCACATTGGCATAAGCCTCCTTGGTGCTTACGCCGAAAGGCGGTTTGACCACCACGATCCAATAGCCGCTGAGCGAGAGGGGCGAAGGCTGGAGCTCGTGGCCCACACCCTCGCAGTACTGTGCCTGGCGGGGGCCGTCGGGAGCGTCGGGCAACCAGTTGCAGCGGCAGAAGAAGGCGCAATCGGCCCCCAGCGTGGCCGCCATCCCGGCGAGCCGGTCGTCGCTGATGTCGAGGCAGAAGAGCCGGCGCAATAGGAGGAGTGTGTAGGCGCCGTCGCTGCTGCCTCCGCCCAGGCCCGCACCGAAGGGAATGCACTTCTCGAGGTGGATGGTCACGCCCGGCAGACCAGGAAATTCGCGCTCCAGCAGCCTATAGGCCCTGACGCAGAGGTTCTGTTCGGCTTCGCCGCCTATGGCAAAGCCCGTCTGCACGAGGCGGCACTCGCCGGGAGCGCCCTCGGGGATTACCTCGAGTCCGTCGCGCCAGTCGATGGGGTAGAAGAGCGTCTGAAGGATGTGGTAGCCGTCAGTGGGCCGGCGTCGGCACACCAGCAGGCCGATATTGATTTTGGCATTGGGGAATGCAATCTCTTTGTCTCTAATCATAGGGCTTTGTTCGTGTTATGACAGGTGTCAGGATAAACGTTGTGGCAAGTGCCTTATTGTTTTGCGGCAGGTGCCGGCTTACGTGTCGCAAAGATAGGGACATTAATCGAAACAAACAAATAATCGGCTGACATTTTGTCAAAGAAATGAAAATCGCTTCGCGTGGCATGATTATTGCTGCAAAAACCAGTGCAAATACAGATTATAAATATACACAATATCACTATGGTACAAAACGAAAACATACAGGACGAAGAGTTGGAGAAAAACGGCAAGCCGGCTTCGGCCGAAACTGCATCCCAAGCTACTGATAGCGACGACAATGCCGCCCAAGGCGGCGAGAACCCCGAAGACGCTGCTGCGGAGGAAGGGGCTCACGACGAGTCGGCTGCTGCAGGCGAAGCCACGGATGCAGAGGCCCGCATAGCCGAACTGGAGAGCCAGCTGGCTGCGCAAAGGGACCAGTACCTGCGCCTGTCGGCCGACTTCGACAACTACCGCAAGAACCAGCTCAAGAAGACCAACGACCTGCTCAAATACGGCGGAGAGGATGCTTTCCGCAAGCTGCTGCCCATCATCGACGACTTCGAGCGCGCCGTGGCCCACAACGACAAGACCGACGACATCGAGTCGCTCCGCGAGGGCTTCAACCTGATTTACAGCAAGTTCAAGACCTACCTGGACCAAAGCGGCGTCACGGTCATCCAGGCCGAACAGGGCGACGCCTTCGACGAACACCTGCACGAGGCCATCACCATGTTCCCGGCTCCGGCTCCGGAACTCAAGGGCAAGATTGTGGACTGCGCAACGAAGGGCTACAAGTACAACGACAAGGTCATCCGCATCGCGAAGGTCGTGGTCGGAGAGTAAACCTGTATGGGGAAGGAGAAAACTAACTGAACTATGGCTGCAAAACGTGACTACTACGAGGTCCTCGGCATTGCCAAGGGGGCTTCGGACGACGATATAAAGAAAGCCTACCGGAAGATGGCCGTCAAGTGGCACCCGGACAAATGGCAACAGGCTTCGGAGGCCGAGAAGAAAACGGCCGAGGAGAACTTCAAGGAGGTGGCTGAGGCTTACGAAGTGCTGAGCGACCCCAACAAGCGCGCCCGTTACGACCAGTTCGGATTCAATGCCCCGGGCGGCGGATTCGGCGGAGGTGCGGGCGGCGCAGGCGGTGCCGGCTTTGAGGGCTTCGGCGCCGGCTTCGACCCGATGGACATCTTCAACGCCTTCTTCGGCGGAGGCGCTTCGGGCGGTACCCGCAGCACGCGTAACGGACGGACGACCTACTCGTTCCACTTCGGCGGCGACGGCGAACCGTTCACCTTCACATCGGGTGGCGGCGGCTTCGGCCGGCGCAACACGAAGGGCTCGGACCGGCGCATCACCCTCAAGGTGACGCTGCAGGAGATTGCCAAAGGCGTGACCAAGAAGGGCCGTATACAGGGCGAGGAAATCAGCATTCCGCTCCCTGCCGGCGTGCGCGAAGGTCAGGTGTTCAAGCTGGCCGGCAAGGGCTATCCGGCACCTGTGTCGGGTGGCAAGCCTGGCGACCTCCTGGTCAACATCGAGGAGGTGCCCGACGCCAACCTGATGCGTGACGGCGACGACCTGGTCTACAACCTGGCCATTCCGTTTGCCACTGCTGCCCTGGGCGGACAGGCCGAAGTGCCTACCATCGACGGCCGTGTGCGTATCAACATCAAGCCTGGCACCCAGTCGGGCAGCATCCTGCGACTCAAGGGCCTCGGTTTGCCCAATCCCGACCAGTACGGATGCGGCGACATCATCGTCAATGTGCTGGTCTATGTGCCCGAGACGCTCACCGACACCGAGCGTAAGGCCATCGAAAGCCTGCGCAACTCGACCAACTGTACGCCTACCGAGAGCAACCGCCAGTCGCTCTTTGCCAAAATCAAGTACTTGTTCCAGCGGAACAAGGAGTGATGGGTGGCTTTTTTGATAAAGGCTTTTTGAAGAAGTTTTTTGAAGAAGGCTTCTGCTTAAAGCCTCTTTGCCTAAGAAAGAGATTTTGCCAAAGCCTTTTCTTAGAGCCTTTTGGTTGAAAAGAAAAGGCAAATTCTTTGGCCAATAGAATAGAAAAAGGGTAACCATCCGAAACAAGCCGACTTGTCCATATCAAAAAAAATCTCGCAAGGTTATCTGCGAGATTTTTTGTAGTTGTATGGCAG
>CAVGQN010000072.1:0-14814 GCA_963631395.1 bacterium | reverse complement strand
AGGAAGAGTTCCAGGTCGTAGCCGGCCACCTTCGGGTCGTGCACGTTGACAATCCACAGCTTGCGTACATTGTCGTCGTAGGCAGCCTTCATCTCATTATAGATAAGGCCAGGTTGAGTCGTAGTGAGCCACAGATAGTCATGCGGACGCCCCCAGTAGCTCAGGTGGTAGTAGACGCCACCGCCACCGATGCGTTTCTGTTCTGTTTCGTCGGAGAGACGGGTCATGTAGCCGTAGTTGTCGTCGCACCACATAAGGGTGACGTAGTCCGGCACCTTCAGCCCCTTTTCGTAGATTTGCAGCACCTCCTTGTAGGGGATGAATACCTGCATCTGTTTCGAAGCGTCGCCGATGTATTTGTTTATCAAGGCCTGCTGGTCGTCGATGACTTGCTGTAGCGCGTCAAACTTCTCGGTCATCGTCTTCACGCCCTCCATCGAACCGTCGTGAATGCCGCGCATGCCGATAGTGAACATATTGCCGCCCACCGAACCTTTGACCTCCTTCAGCCGCTCTGCCCAGTATTGTTGTACTTGTTCCCGGTTGGTGATGTAGTTGAAGCGTCCGCGTGTCTTTTCGTCCCATTCGTCTACATTGTTGCGAAGCAGTGGTTCGCAGTGCGAAGAGCCGATGGCGATGCCGCAGCTGTCGGCGATGGCTTTAGCGCCTTTTATCTTGAAGAAGGCTGTGGAACCGGTATGCATGGCAGGCCAAACGGCATTGGCACGCAGACGCATCAGTAGCTGGAAGATGCGTTTGTAGGTCTTCGGACCGATGGTGCCGAACTCAGCATGTTCAAAGACTCCATAGCTCCAGGGACGCAGACTCCAGTCCTCGTCGTTGATGAAGATGCCGCGGAACTCCACTGATGCTCCTTGTAGCGTTGTGAAACTGTCGTCAATGACCAGCCGGTCCTGCTGCTGAGGCGTGACATCGCCCCACCATATCCATGGGCTTACGCCAGCCATGCGTGACATCTCCAGCAAGCCGTAGGCTGCACCGCGGCCGTTGCTGCCCACGACGACAATCTGCTTGTCCATGACAGCGATATAGAAGCCGTCGGTCTTCCGTTGCAGTTCGCTGACAGGTACACCTCGCTTGGCCCATGTGCTGCGTGCGCTGCGGGAGAGCCGGTTCAGTTGCACGACCTGTATCGTCGCTTGCCTTGCCGATGTTGTGGTGGCGCGCTGGCCCGTTACGGCCTGCATGTCGTCGGCGAACATTTCCATTGCGACGCTCACCACCGGGTCGGCCGTCTTGGGTAGATGGCAAGAGACGGCCTTGTCGCCGTCGTACCAGCAGAAATTGTCGGCACGGAGAGGCGCGCAGGTCAACAAAAGGAGGCTGCCCGTCAGCAGAGTCGTTATGCAATGGAAATGTCTCACAAGTTTTTTAAGCAATTTTAAGCGTTTTAAGAAAATTGTCTTTATAATTTTTCAGAAAAGACATGGTTTAAAAGAAACAATCATAGCCTTTCCACAAAACTATCATAGGCGTTTGAGGAAATCAATCTCAACGATGCGAAGCACAGGATTGCCCTTCTTGACGCCGATGAAGTCCATCGAACTGGCCTTGCCGCCGGCGAGTTCCTTGGTGTCGCCTGTTTCTGTCTTGCTCTTGGTGTCGCCCACCATCCGGATAGTGATGTCTTTGGCTTTGACCGGACGGTCGATAGGAATGTGCACGTAGCCGAGACAGGCGTAGGTGTAACCTGACCAGATTTTCTTCTTGCCGGCATAAATCTCGAGCGGATACATCTTGTTGCGCCAGCCCGTGAGTTTAACGGTAATCTCGTCGATAGTCACACGTTTGGCAAAGTGGTAGGTTATCCAGGCGTTGTCTGGGTTGCCGTCGCTCTTCCATTCCGTCGTTTCGTCGTCGTCGTAGCTGTTCTTGAGGTCGTCAGTGTGGACTGCTGCAGTTGCCGAAGTGATGTCGACGGTGCGGAAGATGTCTGTATAGGACGGAGACGAAGGCGTCTCGCCGCGTGAGAGGTCGCAAGGTAAAGTCTGTTGGGGCAGATAGTGCTCCACGTCGACCGGTTCGGTCTTGAGCCGGATGCTTGCTTCGCCCTCAATGCCTTCGGCACTGGCGCAGATCAGGATGTCGCCGGCCTCGGTAGTGCTACGCACCAGGATGCGGTTCACACCACACTCCACGGGGAGGCTCGTGCTGCCCACGTAGTTGTCAAACGTATTGTCGCTATCCGTCGAGTCGAGGATATCGTTGGCTTTGCGCTGAGCTTTCTGCTCTTCCGTCTCGTGTTTGTCGACCACGAGGTTTTGCTTCTTCTCGGCCAGCATCTTCTTTGTTTCCTCGTTGGGGGTGGCTAGTCCGCCTATCCATTCCACTTCGCCTTGGCTACGGAAGTGGATGGTGCGGTTATCGAGCGGACAGCGGCGGCCGTCCTTGTCCACGACTTCCACTTGCACGAGTGCCATATCGGCGCCGTCGGCCTTGAAGCCTTCGGGGTTCTGTATGGCGGTGAGACGGAGGTGGTGAGGTTCGCTGGCCGTCTCTATGCTGTATCGGCTCGTTTCCTTGCCTTGCGTATAGGCTACGGCTTCGATTTTGCCCGGTTCGAATGCCACGTTCTTCCAGGTAAAGAGCCACTGGTCGTTGCGCTGGCCTTTACCCAGGCTTCGTCCGTTGACAAAGAGTTCCACTTCATCGCCCGTGCTGATGACATATTCCGTCGTCTTGACCGTTCCCGGTTTGTAGTTCCAGTGTCCGACGATGTAAGTTGCGTCTTTTTCCGGCGAAATCCAGCCGTTCCACATCACTTGATGTGCGTAGAAGGCGTCTTTGGGGATGCGCATGGCGTCGGTCACGCCGCTCGAACGGTAGTTCGCCTCACCGCGATGGTGGGTGTTGGTGTCCGAGAAGACGATCTTCGTACCTCCGTTGCTCACGCGCCGGCCCGTGCCGGGACGTTCCTGCCAGTACTCGTACCATCGCTGAACCATAGTGGCGGCAAAGACATCCATATTGTGGTTGTACTCCAGGGCGGGCTTGCCGCGGTAGAGCGGGCCGTCGCCCTCCTTGTGGTAAGGATAGCTCTGTTCGTCCCAGTACTTGCGCAGGCCTTCGTCGCGGTGATATTCCATCGACCACATAGGGTGCTTGTGGCTCTTGTTGATGTAGAGCATCTCACCACCGTATTCAGCCTCGTTGATGTTCAGCATCTCGCGGCTGCCGCTGGCACGTCCGCCGTGGGGGTCGTATTCGTCGCGTATCTGCTTCATCTGCAGCATGTGTTCGCGGCTCACGCCTTTGTTGCCGCTCTCGTAGAAGATGATGCTCGGGTTGTTGCGGTTGTAGATGATGGCTTCGCGCATAAGCTCGAGGCGCTGTTCCCAGCGGCGTCCTTCCACGTCACGCTCCGCATCGCCGGCGGGCATGGCTTGCATCAGGCCCACACGGTCGCAACTCTCGATATCCTGTTTCCAGGGGCAAACGTGCATCCAGCGCACGAGGTTGCCGCCCGACTCGACCATAAGCCGGTTGCTGTAGTCGCTGAGCCAGGCCGGCACGCTCATACCCACACCTGGCCATTCGTTGCTGGTTCGCTGGGCATAACCGTGCATCATGATGGCTCGGTCGTTGAGGTAGACCATACCGTCGCCGAACTGCGTCTTGCGGAAACCTGTACGTGTGGCCACGTTGTCCATCTCGCCGCCGTTGTCGGCCTTGAGTATTGTCTGGACCGTATAGAGATAACCGTATCCCCAGCTCCAGAAGTGGGCGTCGGTCAGCATGCCGCTCACCTTTACCGTCTTGGTCTCGCCTGGTTGGAGTGTATAGCGGTCGCCGTCAAAGCATGCCACCTCCTTGCCCTCGGCATCCAGTACTTTGGCCGAGAAGCTGAAAGAGCGGGCTGCGGTATCTTCGTTTCTTACCTCCGACTCGGCGTTGACCATGACCTTCCTGGCCGCAATGTCGTAGTCCGTACCGTAAATGTACGTGCCCGTAGTCTTGAGGCTGTTGTAGAGGGGCAGGGTCTGGTAGAGTTTGCCTGTGATGTGGAGGAAGACATTCTTTGGAATGCCTCCGTAGTTGGCGTTGAAGTTCTTGTCGTTCCATTGGTAGCGTGAACCCGTGCTGCGCTCGTGGTAAGACCAGGAATTGTCTACGCGTACGGCGATGACATTATGTCCGCGTACGGCATAGGGAGTGAGGTCAAAGCCGCTGGCCATGACGCCGTTTTCGGTAAAGCCCACTTTCTGCCCGTTGAGCCAGATGTCGGCGCCGAATCGCACACCCTCCAGCTCGATGAAATACTTGCGGTCGCCCACCTCCGTGAGGTCGAAATGCTTACGGTACCACATAATGGTATCCGTGAGGTTTTCTATCGACACACGAAAGGCTTCATCCTCGTTGAAGGCGCGGGGGAGGGTTACCTGCTCCCACAGGCTGTCGGGATAGTTACTAGTCTCGGCATCGGCCAAATCTCCGACCTTCAGCAGCCAGCCGCCGTTGAAGTTGAACTTCGTCCTTTCTACGGCATTCAGACTCAACAGGGCGCTGCCTGCCATAAGTATTGTGAACAGTAGTTTTTTCATATTCTAAAATTACCAGCCTGTGGTGGCGTTGTAATGTGTGGGCTTTATAATATGTGTGGGCTTATAAATTGAAAGCCCTGGGTTTTCTTTGCAGATTACCGACTGGAGTACCTTTACAGAATACAGGCCAGAGGTCACCTTACAAATGTCAACCCAAGAGCTTTTTCTAGATTACCAGTTGCCGGCCGGGTATTACCAGCCGGGGTTCTGGCTTAAGTTTGGATTCTTCATTCTGTCTGACTGGTCGATAGGTGCAAGATACATCTTGTCGTCCCATTGACGCGTCACGGTGTTCACGGCCGAAGTGATTTCGCCGGTCTCGTCGTTGCGAGTCAGTTTCAGCTCCTTGATCTGAGTGAACAGCTTGTCGGCTTCCTTCCAGCGGCGTACGTCATAGTAACGGTGACCCTCGAAGGCGAGTTCCACAAAGCGCTCGTTCTGATACTTCTTCCAGAACTCGTCGGCTGAGAGTCCCTCGGCGATGTTGGCGAGTCCGGCTCGGTTGCGCGTCTTGTTGAGCGCTTCAGCGGGTGTGTAGGAGAACTCTCCTGCATCGTAAGCGCTGCCTGTGCAGCGGAACACGGCTTCGGCATAGTTGAGCCAGAAAGTAGCCAGACGGTAGAGCGTGTAGGTGTGCTTGTCCGTCTTCTTCTTACTGTCTGCCTGGAGGTCAATGTCGCTATGGCAGAGTTTCTTTAGGTAGTAGCCCGTCGGAGTGCCGCCGGTGAGTGGCTGGGCGTTGGCTCCGTTATAGAACGTCTCAAGTGCCGATTTATTGTTTGCAGGCCATTTTTTGTCGCCATTTTGTGCAATGGTGACGCTCAGACGATTGTCACCGGCTTCGTAAGCCTCGACCAGATTCTGAGTCGGGCAGTTGCCGCCTTTGCCGCCTTCTATACCGGCAGGGAAATTGTAGCTTTCCGGTGTACTTACATCACCCACGCGTCGGCCGAGGATGATTTCCTTGCAGGCGTCGGCGTTGCTGTAGTTGTCGGTTGCCCAAAGGCCTTCGTAGCTGTCGGCAAGCTCATAGCCCAGCACGGCAGCCGTATCGAGCACGGCCTTTTGGGCTTCGGCAGCAGCCTTCCAGCGTGCTTGGTCCCCTGAGGGGTTGAAGAGCGGGCTGGCTTTGTAGAGAGCAGCCTCGGCCTTCAGGGCGAGAACGGCCAACTGGCCGGCACGACCCGTCTCGGGAGCCTCTACATAGACGAGGTCCTTGCCCGGATTGGCGATGATGCTGTCCTTGATAGCGTCACACTCGGCGATGATGAAGTCAAACACCTCGTCCGACGTATTGCGCGAGAGCTTGTTGCTCTCTTCGGCCGAGATATAGTTCTTGACTAGCGGGACGCCGCCGTAGTGGCGCACCAACTGGAAGTAGAAATAGGCGCGGGCCCAACGGGCTTCCCATTTGTAGTTCTGGTAGCGGTGTATCTGCTTGTCGTAGTCGTCGTTGAGTTGGTAGTCCTCAAACTTAAGGTTTTGGAATTCGTCAAGCACGAGGTTGCAGTAGGTAATGCCCTGGTACGAGTTGTCCCACACATGCTTCATGGGGTTGGTTTGACTCCACGAGCCGTTGTAGTAATCCTCGATGGTGTTGCCCGTGATGGCATATTCCGCTTCGTCGGTGGCCGATGCGAGCATTGCACCGCTGTAGTTCTGGCCGTAGTCATAGTCGAGCGTGCGGTAGATGGTGGCCACGAGACCGCCCACGTAGTCGTATTCGGTCACGATATCCTTCTTCTCATACGTATTGGTCTCGCTGTAGTCCATTTGGTCGGAGCAGGAAGCGAACACGCAAAGTGCCGCAGCAGTATATAGAGCGTATCTTTTCATAATAGTGTCTCGGTAAAAATTAGAATGTTACAGTAAGTCCGGCTACCACACTCGTCGTCATCGGGTTGGTGACGCCATAGTTCTCCGGGTCGACCGTCTTGATGTGGTCGAAGCAGAACAGGTCGGTGCCGCGCACGTAGACGCGTGCTGCCTGGACGAAGCCCAAACCTTCGAGCAGGTTGGCGGGGAGTTTGTAGTAGACCTCGACGTCGCGCAACTTGAGGTAAGAGCGGTCGGCGAGCCAGAGTGTGCTCGTCTGGTAGTTGTTGGAGTTGCTCTCCGAGCTGAGGCGCGGGTACTTGGCGTTCGGGTTCTCCGGAGTCCAGCGGTTGTCGTAGTACTCTTTCGAGAGCGAAGCGTTGCTGATGAGCGGTTTGTACATGCCCTTGGCGTTGAGGATGGCCGAGTAGTGGCCCACACCCTGCAGCATGGCGTAGAGGCCGATGCCCTTGTACTCCAGTCCGAGGTGAACGTTGTAGGTGTATTCTGGGCAGGTGGTGTAGTAGCCGATGGCCACCTTGTCGTTGGCGTCAATCTTGCCGTCCTTGGTCACGTCTTCGTACTTCACGTCGCCTGGACGAACGGTCGAGAAGGTCTGTGTGGGACTGTTGTCGATGTCAGCCTGGTCCTGGAAGAAACCGATGGCCTTGTATCCGAAGATCTGGTTGAGGCGGTGACCAGTTTCGACGAGGTTGTCATACATGCGGGGTTCCTCCAGTTCCTCCTTAATCTCCGAGGTGCTGTAGCTGAGGTTGCCGCCTATGTTGAATTGCAGTTCGCCAAAATTGTTGGTGTAGTCGAGGCTGAGTTCGTATCCGTGGCTATTGACGATGCCTTCCGGTTCGTATGGCTTGTCCACGCCGACGATGTCGGTGTATTTGCCCGACGACTCAACCCAGATGTCAGAGCGGCGCTGTACGAAATAGTCGAACGAGGCATCGAGGCCGTCCAGCAGCGTGGCCTCCAGTCCGACGTTGAACTTGTGGGCCTTCTCATGTCCGAGATGTGTGGTGACAAGGCGCTGCAGCGTCGTGCTGCCCAGGCCTGCGGCTGTATATGTATTGGTAAACATATAGCCTGTGCCGCCCGGGCGGTAACTCTGCACGTAGTAGTTCCAGGTGCCGTCGCCCGGCAGATAGTCGGCGTTGATGATGCCGGCCGAAGCGCGGAGCTTCAGGAAGTCTACCCACTCGATGTCGTCCATGAAGTTCTCTTCCGAGAGCACCCATGCGGCAGCCACGGTGGGCGAGGCTGCCCATTTGTGACCGGGAGCCAGGCGGTTGGAAGCTGAACCTACGAGCGTGAAGTCGAAGAGATAGCGATTGGCGTAAGCGTAGTGTGAGTACCAGCTTACGTTCTGGCGGTTGACGGTAGTGTTGATGCCGTAGTCCTGACGGTTTTCGAAGTTCCAGTGCAGCTGCGTGTAGAGCAGATGCTTGCCGCCGAAGAGCTTGCGGTAGTTGGCACCCAGGTCAAAGAAGAACTGGTGCGAGCAGTCGTTGGTCGAGGCATCGGTACCCATAGCTGACTCCGTGCCTCCTGTGTAGCTGTTGGTTGCGGTGAGCACGCCGTTCTCCCATGTGCTGGGCATCTCCATGCCGTACACATAGGTCTTGCTGTGGTCTTCGTAGACATTGGCTGCGTTGTCGTACGAGATGCGGGCGTCGACGCTGAGTCCGTCTACGAAACAACTGAGGTCTTGGGCGAGCTTCAGGTCAGCCATAAGCGAGCGCGTGTGGTTTTTGGCATAGGCGGCGCCTTGTGCCTGTGCAACGGGGTTCTTAGTGCCGCTCCAGGTGGCGTTGCCGCCCCACAGACCATTGGAAGTCTTGACCGGGAAAGCTGCCGAGGGGACAGAATAGACAAGGTCCCAAAGGTCGGTCGAAGCGCCCGGACGGCTCGATTCTGCCAGTGAGCCGAACACATTGACCTGCATCTTGGTGCTGTTTGTCAAGTCGGCATCGAGGTTCACGCGCACATTGCCCTTCACGTATTTGTTCTGTGTCGAATAGCCGTCGTTGGCGTCGGTGTTCTTGAGGAAGCCCTTGTCAGAGAGCAGGTTGGCTACTGCGAAGTAGCGGAACTTGTCGCCACCTCCCTTAAACTCGATGTTAAAGCGGTTGGTCGAGCCCATGTTGCGGAACACTTCGTCCACCCAGTCCACATTGGCGTAGCTGTCCGGGTAGGTGCCGTCGCGGAAGGCGGCAATTTCGGCGTCCGTATATTTTGGGGCAAGGCCCTCATAGCCGCGTGCTTCGTTGACTGCGCTGGCGTAAGTGGCTGCGTCGACAAACTCCGGCTTGCGGTTCATGAAGTTGAACTCGTGGTCGTAGGTGAAGGAGATGTTCTTCGAATTGTATTCGCCGCGCTTGGTGGTGATGAGGATGACGCCGTTCACGCCTTTGAAGCCGTAGAGGGCTACGGCGGCAGCGTCCTTCAGGATTTTGATATCCTCCACCTCCTCGGCCGAAATGTTCTTGATTTCACGTTCCACACCGTCCACCAGGATGAGCGGGGACGAACTGCTCGAGCTCTGCAGACCGCGCACGTAGAAGGTGGGGTTGGCCGAAGCGTAGTTGCCGGAAGCCTGTTTGGAGTAGAGGCCGGCGCCCTGTCCGATGATGTCGTTGCCGATATCTTTGGCCGACCTGTGCCCGATATGCTTTTGCGATATTACCGACACGGCAGCCGCCGATTGGGTGCGGTCGAACAATATGCTGTCGCTCTGAGCCGTAGCCGTAGCGGCGCAACCCGTCATGAGCGCTGTAAGTATGATGTATTGTTTCATTGTTGTCGTAGTGTTATCTGTGTTTTTGTTAGTGGCAAACTGTTATGCTAAGGGTCTTGTTCCGAAAGCTTGCTAAAGCCAAGTTCGGGAAGAAGTCCGAAATCTTGCTAAAGCTCGCTAAGGGATTAGCCCCGTGGCTTACCATCCGGGATTTTGGATGAGACCGTAGCCCTTGTTGATTTCAGTCTGCGTGATGGGTTGCAGCAGCCACTTCTTGTCAAAGCCGTTCCACCATACGCGGCGGCGGTTTTTGAGCTCGAACTTGGTGTAGGAGAAGTGTGTAGGCTGGGGGTTCTTCTTGGCGTTGGTGCCGTTGAACTGCGTGTCATCGTTGACCCACTCGCCGTTGGCCAGTTTCAGACGGTGAATGAGGAGGCCGTGGAGCGGTTTCTCCAGCAAGTCGACCCTCTTGTAACGGGCTATGTCGTACCAGCGGCTGTTTTCGAAGCCCAGTTCGCGGGCGCGTTCGTCGAGCAGTTCGTTGAGCAGCGTCTGCTTGTCGGTGTAGTCCTTGCTGGGGTTAGACTCCTCGAGACCGCGGAGGCCCACACGGGCGCGTATTTCGTCTATGTCCTTGATGGCCTCGGCATAGTTGCCCAGTTGCAGGTTGGCCTCGGCGCGGAGCAGGTAGATGTCGGCCAGGCGCAGCGTGACCCACTGATAGCGGTGGCCCGAGATGTCAGGTCCGTTGGAGCCCTTACTGCCGCCGCTGGTGGTGCCGAGTGCGTATTTCATAATCATATAGCCTGTAGCATAATTGCCGTTTTCGGTTGTGCTGTTGTCCCCGCAGTGGTAGCCCTTGGCCCAGCACTCGAAGATGTCGCCGCTCATGTCGCCTGACGTCCAGTCGAGGCTTCTGGGCAGTCCGTTCACCACGCAGGTCTCGTAGAGGCGCGGGTCGCGGGTCAGTTGCACGTTGATGAGCGTGCCTTTCTTGTTCGAAGCGGTGTCGCCGGTGAGGAACATCCGGTCGAGTTTGCCGGCTATGGAGTCTTTCTCCCAGTTGAAGGGTGTGCCGTCGGCCCAGGGGAACATCTCGACGTACTCTTGCGTGGGGTTGTAGGCGTTGCGGCCTATGCGCACCCAGTAGAACCAGTTGAACTCGCCGTCCACCAGTTTTGTGCCTTCCATACGTACCGAATGGAGCACTTCGGGACTGCTTTGGTCAAAGTATGCCTTGCGGAAAGCCAGACGGTAGTCTTCTGGACGGGTAGTGCCGCCGGTGCCGTTAGGTGTGGCCTGCACCAGTTCGTAGTGGCCGTTGGCCTTGAGCTCTGTGAAGAAGTCGTCACAGGCTGTCTTGAGCTTAGTCCAGTACTCGGGCTTGTATGCGCCGTACCACACGAGGTGCTTCTGCTCGGCTTCTGACGAGCCTCCGTAGTAAGGTTCGTCGGCATTGAAGAGAGGTGAGGCTGCGAAGGCCAGGATGCGGCATTTGAGCGCCATGGCACCGGCTTTGGTCCAGTGGCCCGTCTCGGTGCTGGCTTCGTCGTCCGTATAGGCCCATGGCAACTGTGGCGAGCTGATGGCCTTGTCGAGCAGACCGACCATAAATTCGACTGTCTCCTCGGCCGTGGCGCGTGGAGCCTGGTAGCCGGCAGCGCTGGCCGAATACGAGCCTTTCACGAGCGGCAGACCGCCGAAGTTCTGGAAAGCGTCGAAGTAGCGGGCGGCAATCAGGCAGTAGGCCTCGGCCTTGAGTCTTTCCTTCTCGTCCTCGTCCATGTCAGGCACATTGTCGACATTCTCTATCAAGAGGTAGGCCCAGCGTACGGCTTCCCATACGAAGTCTTTCGAGAAGTCGAAGAGCGGTGTGTCTTTGGCCGTCAGCGTGCCCGAATAGTACTGGTTGTAGACGGTTGTCGACTGGTAGTGCAACTGCCAGCAGTCGGTGATGGCGTCCATCTTGCCGACCCAACCCGAGAGGTTGTTGGCCAAGACGCCGCTCTTGTAGCCTACGGTTAGGCCGATGTACTGGCGCGAGTAGATCGAGGCGATGTACTGACGCGTGTATTTGGCATTGCCGAATATGGTGTCTTCGGTCACACTGCCGCCGGGAGCCTTCTCCAGGAAGTCGTTGCCCAGCTGAATGGGGTCCGTGCAGGCGGTAAGGCCCGTGGCGAGGGCTATGGCCGGTATTATATTGCGTAATTTCATAATGGGATGCAATGTTTAGACGTTAGTGAATGTTTAGAAACCGAACTTCAGCTGAGCGGTGACCGTACGCGTGAGCGGGTAGGTCGGTGCTGTCGAAGCGCGTGACTCCGGGTCACCCCAAATGTAAGGAGTGAAGGTGAGGAGGTTGTAGCCGCTGAGGCCGAACTGCAGTTTGCTGAGGCCGACGGTCTTCATCCACGCGAAGTGGAAGTCGTAGGTGAGCGCCACGGTCTTGAGACGCAGGTACTTGGCGTCCTTTTCGTAGAGGGTCGAGGTGGCGTAGTTGTTCAGGTAGTTCTCCATCGTGACGCGCGGATACTCGGCGTCGGTGTGGGTAGGCGTCCACGAGTTGTCGTAGATGTACTTGAGCAGGCCGCCCTGTTCCTTGGTGCTGTTGGAGTAGAAAGGATAGCGGAAGTTGCCGTCCAGCATACGGGTCACATTGCAGGCGCCCGTCCACTGCATGTTGAGCGAGAGGTTCTTCCAGGCGAATCCCATATTGACGCCGAGCGTATACTCGGGGTCGTCCGTATAGCCCTTGCCGTAGCCCATATCGTTGGCGTCGACCTTGCCGTCGCCGTTGCGGTCCACATAGACAGCGTCGCCTTCCTTCATCTCCGATACGAGGGTGTTGACCGGCATTTCACTCACGCCGTATTCACGCTTGTAGCGCTCTTCGGTTTCGGCCGAGTAGAAGCCGTAGAAGGTGTACATGCTGCGCGAACCGATGCGGTTGCCCTTCTGATACTGGTATTCGTACTGCTGCGGTGCCTCTTTCTTCTCGATGATTTCGTTCTGGTTGTACGAGAGGTTGGCGCCTATCCAGTAGCGGAAGTCGTTGCCTATCTTGTCCTGCCATTTGAGCGAGATTTCGTAGCCCCAGCTCTCCACCTCGCCGAGGTTGGCGTAAGGCAGCTTGTTGTTGTAGCCGCTGATGACGGGGTTGGTGCCGTCCTGCAGCAGGATGTCTGTACGGTCTTCGTAGTAGTAGTCGAAGACGGCGGTCAGACGGTTGTCCAGGAAGTTCATGTCCAGACCGTAGTCCTGCTTGAAGGCCTTTTCCCAAGTCACGTCGGGGTTGTTCATGGCCGAGAGATAGGCGGCCTTGTAGACGGTCGAGTTCTCGATACCGAAGTCGTAGGCATAGCCGCCCTTGCCCGGCATGGTAGAGGTGTCGACGTCGTAGGGGTCGGCGGTGTACATAAAGCGGTTGCCGCCAATCTTGTCGTTGCCCACGAGGCCCCATGAGGCGCGTACCTTCATATAGGGGATGATGTCCTTGATCGGTTCGAAGAAGTCTTCCTCGCTGGCTATCCAGCCCACCGAACCGGCGGGGAACGCTGCAAAGCGGCGGTCCGGGTGGAAGTTTTCCGAGCCGTTGTAGCCGATGTTGAACTCGGCCATATAGCGGTTGCTCCAGTCGTAGGTGAGTCGTCCTACCAGTCCTACGTAGCCGCGCGGGATGTCAGAGTAGGTCGACGGATAGTAGGTCTTGCTCTGGTTGTAGAGGGCGAGGGCGCTGACGGTGTGCTTGCCGAAGGAGCGGTTCCAGTTGAAACCGGTCTCGAAGTAGAAGTCACGGCCCTTGCCCGTCGAGAGGCTATAGGACGGCGATGTGGTGCGTCCGTTCTTCTTGTAGGCAATGCTGCCGTCGTCCTGCAGCACAGGGTAGTAGACAGCCAGGTCAGCTGCACCATAGCGCTGCGTGGAGTAGGTGCTGTTGTACGAGCCCTTGATATGGAAGTTGAGGCCCTTGGTGATGAAGTCGAGTTTCTGCTTTACCTCGAGGTCCACGGCCAGTTTGTCGTTGCTCGAGTGGCGGAAGCCGGTGCCGTAGTAGGCCATACCCGTACCGCCCACGAAGGGCAGGTTCAGTCCGTCCTGATAGTCGGTTGTGGTGCGTATGAACTTGCCGTCCACGATGCCCGGACTGGAGAATGGAGTGGCGTAGTAGATGTTCTTGATTAGGTCGCTCGAGCCTCCCTGTCCGGCGTAGGGATATTCCTTGGTGCCCTTGTTGCCGGCTATGCTCAGCGAGAGCGTAGTGGTCTTGGTCACGTCGAGGTCGAGGTTGCTGCGGTAGTTGTAGCGCTTGTATTGATAAGTGCAGTCGTAGGGCATGTTAAACTGCTTGAACAGGCCGCCCTGCGAGTAGTAACCCATCGAGACGAAGTAGCGGGCACGGTCCGTACCGCCCGAGATGGAGACGTTGTGCTGCGTCTGCATTGTGGCGTCTTTCATGATGTAGTCCGTCCAGTTGGTGCTTGGGAAGCGGATTGGGTCGCTGCCGTCCTTGAACTTCTGCACGATTTCGTCGCTGAACATGTGCGTCTGGCCGTCGTTGTCGTTCATCATATTATAGAATGTGGCGTACTCGTACGAGTTGGCCTGCTCTACCAGTTTGGTCGGCAGCAGCGATGATATTGACGAGCTGAAGTTGATTTTCGGCTTGCCCTCCTTACCGCGCTTTGTCGTGATGAGGATGACGCCGTTGGCACCGCGCACACCGAACACGGCCGTGGCCGAAGCGTCCTTGAGCACGGTGATGCTTTCGATTTCCTCCGGGTCGATGTCGTCCATCGAGCGCTCCACACCATCCACTTGGATGAGCGGGGCGACACCCTCCGAGCTGAATGTGGCCTTACCGCGCAGGTAGATGGTAGCGGCATCCGAACCCGGTTCGCCCGAGTATTGTATGGCCGAAATACCGGTCAGCTGTCCGGCCAGAACCTGCGACACGCTGCTCACGGGAGTGCGGGTGAGGTCTTCCGACTTGACCGAAGAGATGGCTCCCGTCACGGTGACTTTCTTCTGCACGCCGTAAGCCACCACCTCGACGCCGTCGAGCATGGTGTTGTTTTCGGCCAAGGTGACCTTCATGCCGTCTTGTGCCATGGCCTCCTGGGTCACATATCCCACGAACGAGATGCGAAGCTTCGAGCCCGGCTTCATGCGGAGCTGGAAGTTGCCGTCCACGTCAGTGACAGTACCCACACCGCGGGCACCGTCCACAATTACGCTCGCTCCGATGATGGGCTCGCCGAAGGTATCCACCACTTGTCCGCTCACGGTAATGACTTCCACCTGAGCGGCCATAGCCTGCATACTGTCAAAGACGAAGCACGGTGCCTGAAGCATCATGACTGTCATTGCCATCGGTAGCATAGCGCACTTACAAAGTTGCTTGTTCCTCATATTTGCTAAGATTTTAGAGTTAGCTATTAGGGTTTATTTACATTTTCGGGGGCAAAGTTAACGCTTATTTACTATATATATTTGTACAATAGTCCGTATACAGGTGTTTTTGTACGAAAGTGCGTTTCCTAGTGCCCCACATCCCTATATCCCGCCATTTTTTGCCGCCAAAGTACCGTGGCGCGGAGGGGGGTGCGTTGCAGCCCAACTGGATTTTTTTTGGTTCTATGTTGATTTGTGTGGGTAATGGAAACAATCTCCGCCATTGATATAGTA
>CAVGQN010000071.1:7251-14842 GCA_963631395.1 bacterium | reverse complement strand
CATTGATTTTCAATGTGTGCCATGTGATGGCACGGAAAAGTGACGAAGTCAGGAAAAGACTTTTTCCAAAACACTTTGGGCAATACTTTCCAAAAACTATAAACCTTTGGCCAAAAAAGACTTTTTCCAAAAACACTTTGGGCAATACTTTCCAAAAACTATAAACCTTTGGCCAAAAGCTTTGACAAAAACACTTTGACCAAAAAAAAGGCGGATCTCCGGAGGCTCACGCCTACAGAGACCCTAGGAATCTTCTTATATTTGTAATGAAAACTCAATTATTTATTTCACTGAAGACCAGTGACTTGGAGCCGGATAACCGGAGACCGGTTTACTTGCTCAAAGCCTGGCTAACAGCAACGGCTACGGCTACGGTGCAACCAACCATCGGGTTGTTGCCCATACCCATGAAGCCCATCATCTCGACGTGGGCAGGAACTGAAGAAGAACCTGCGAACTGGGCAGATGAGTGCATACGGCCCATGGTGTCGGTCATGCCGTAAGAAGCAGGACCTGCGGCCATGTTGTCCGGGTGCAGCGTGCGGCCTGTACCGCCACCTGAAGCTACCGAGAAGTAAGGCTTGCCGGCGATGGTGCGCTCCTTGAAGTAAGTACCTGCTACAGGGTGCTGGAAGCGGGTCGGGTTGGTAGAGTTGCCTGTGATGGAAACGTCTACGTCCTCCTTCCACATGATGGCTACGCCCTCACGAACGTCGTTGGCACCGTAGCACTTAACCTTGGCGCGGAGACCGTCAGAGTAGGGAGTCTCGGAGATGACGTTGACTTTGCCTGTGTAGAAGTCAAACTCTGTCTGCACATATGTAAAGCCGTTGATACGGGAAATGATCTTGGCTGCGTCCTTGCCCAGACCGTTGAGGATGACACGGAGGGGGTTCTTGCGCACCTTGTTGGCCATCTCGGCGATCTTGATGGCGCCCTCGGCAGCAGCGTAAGACTCGTGGCCGGCCAGGAAGGCGAAGCACTGGGTCTCCTCGCGGAGCAGACGGGCAGCAAGGTTGCCGTGACCGAGACCTACCTTACGGTCGTCGGCTACAGAACCGGGGATACACATAGCCTGCAGACCGAGACCGATGGCCTCTGCTGCGTCGGCTGCATTTTTGCAACCCTTCTTGATGGCAATGGCGGCACCGATAACGTATGCCCACTTTGCGTTCTCGAAACAAATGGGTTGCGTGGACTCGCACATAGCGTATGGATCAACACCTACACCATCGCAAATGGCCTTTGCCTCATCGAGATCCTTGATGCCGACTTCATTGAGGGCTTTGGTGATCTGGGCAATACGGCGTTCATAACTTTCAAATAATGCCATAGTATTATTTATTTTTCTGATTTCTGAATCTGGGTTTGTCTTTGGGTGTGTTGTGGCTAATCAAGGCACGCGTCACGAGAAGAATCAGGGCAGCCAGAACCGCCAGGCAAAAGAACAGAAAACATCCTGCCTTGGGGTACATGACATAGGCACCGACCAGCAGCGCCGCAATGATGACGAGCACCACAACCGTGTACCACAACTTGATCTTCTTGAATGTCTCGGCCTTCATCGTCGCACAACGTTCAGACACACTCGGGGATTATTCCTTGCGTGGGTCGATGTACTTGACAGCGTCCTTGAAACGGCCATAGGTGCCGGTAGCCTTCTTCAGGGCCTCGTTGGCATCCATACCCTCGCGAATCCACTGCATCATCTTGCCCATGTGGACGAACTCGTAACCGATTACCTCGTTGTTGGCGTCGAGAGCCATGCGGGTGCAATAGCCTTCGGTCATCTGCAGATAGCGGGTGCCCTTCAGCTTGGTGCCGTACATGGTGCCGACCTGCGAAACGAGACCCTTGCCGAGGTCCTCAAGTCCGGAACCTACTACAAGACCGCCCTCAGAGAAGGCCGACTGCGTACGTCCGTAGACAATCTGCAGGAAGAGCTCACGCATGGCAGTATTGATGGCGTCGCACACGAGGTCCGTGTTCAGAGCCTCGAGGATTGTCTTGCCAGGCAGAATCTCGGAAGCCATGGCTGCTGAATGCGTCATACCGGAGCATCCAACCGTCTCGACGAGAGCCTCTTCGATAACACCGTTCTTGACATTGAGGGACAGCTTGCAGCAACCCTGCTGTGGTGCACACCAGCCGATACCGTGCGAGAATCCGGAAATATCCTTAATCTCCTTGGCATGAACCCACTTTCCTTCTTCTGGAATGGGGGCATTTGCATGAGTTGCGCCTTGAGCAACGCAGCACATGTTTTCTACTTCTTTGGAATAAACCATTGTTTTTAGTATTAAATGTTGTACTAATATAAATGATGTCTCAGACTTATCGCAAAGATAATTACTTTTTGTCACTCCGCACACCACGGCCGGCCATTATTGTGAGGGCACCCACCGCAAAAAATGCCGCCCGACGCCCGAATGACAACCAAAGTTTTCAAAAAAAACTACCAAAGTTTTCAAAAAATGTGTCGCCGGTTTTCGGAAAAAGAGCCGATTCCGGCGCCCATGTCTGCCAAAAATGCGCACCCGGATACGGACATTTTGTCAGCATTACGGGCCTTTGCACCACCCCGCCCCCACGCTTTGTCAGCCTTTTCCCCCGGTGGCAGGGATTTTGCAAAAGCAGAAGCGAAACGCGACGAAACGCAGAACGCGACGAAGCGATGAAGTTCTTCTTCATGAGCAACGAAGCTCTTCTGAGCAACGAAGCGAAAAAACTTTGAACGACAAATCACTAAAACTACATACGTTATGAACAACTACCAGACAAACAACAGCCAACAAGGAGGCGAAAAGGCACTTGACAAATTTGCCTCCAACCTTTGCCAAAGGGCCAAAGAGGGTAAGCTCGACCCCGTCATCGGACGAGACGAGGAAATCCGCCGTGTCTTGCAGATTCTGAGCAGACGTACGAAGAACAACCCTGTGCTCATCGGCGAACCGGGTACGGGCAAGACGGCCATTGCCGAAGGCCTGGCCCAACGTATCGTGCGCGGCGACGTGCCCGAGAACCTCAAGTCAAAGCAACTCTACAGCCTCGACATGGGTGCCCTCGTGGCCGGTGCCATGTACAAGGGCGAATTTGAGGAACGACTCAAAAACGTCATCAAGGAAGTGCAGGACTCTGACGGCCAGATCATCCTCTTCATCGACGAAATCCACACCCTGGTCGGTGCGGGCGGCGGCAGCGGAGCCATGGATGCGGCCAACATCCTGAAGCCGGCCCTGGCCCGTGGCGAACTGCGTGCCATCGGCGCCACTACGCTCGACGAGTACCAGAAGTACTTCGAGACGGACAAGGCCCTGGAGCGACGTTTCCAGAAGGTCATGGTCGACGAACCGGACGAGGCTTCGGCCATCGCCATCCTGAGGGGTCTGAAGGAGCGCTACGAGAACCACCACAAGATTCGTATCAAGGACGAGGCCGTCATCCAGGCCGTGCGCCTCTCCACGCGTTACATCACCGACCGGTTCCTGCCGGACAAGGCCATCGACCTCATCGACGAGGCTTCGGCCAAACTCCGTATGGAACACGACAGCGAGCCGCAGGCCCTCGACGAAATCCATCGTCAGATCATGCAGCTCGAGATTGAACGCGAGGCCATCAAGCGCGAGGACGACAAGCATAAACTGCAGCAACTCGAGGACAAAATCGACGAGCTGAAGGCCAACGAAACGAAGTTGCGCAAGCAATGGGAAGAGGAGAAAGCCCGTATCGGCCGCATCCAGCAGGATAAAATCGACATCGAGCAACTCAAGTTCCAGGCCGAACAGGCCAAGCAGCAGGGCGACTACGCTCGGGTGGCCAAAATACAGTACGAGACCATTCCGGCCAAGGAGAAGGAAATCGAAAGCCTGACGCAGCACAATCCGGATGACGGCAATGCCCTGATTCGAGAGGAAGTCACGGCCGAAGACATCGCCGAGGTCGTGGCCCGCTGGACGGGCATTCCGGTGGCCAAGATGCTGACTCCGGAGCGCGACAAGCTCGTCAACCTCGAGGCCGAACTGCACAAGCGTGTCGTAGGCCAGGAACAGGCCATCGAGGCCGTGGCCAACGCCATCCGACGCAACCGTGCCGGACTGAGCGACCCGCGCCGGCCTATCGGTTCGTTCCTCTTCCTCGGACAGACGGGTGTGGGCAAGACGGAGCTGGCCAAGGCTTTGGCCGAATTCCTCTTCGACGACGAGAAGATGCTGACGCGTATCGACATGTCGGAGTACCAGGAGAAGTTCAGCGTCACCCGACTCTTCGGCGCGCCTCCGGGATACGTCGGCTACGAGGAGGGCGGCCAGCTGACCGAAGCCGTGCGGCGTAAGCCTTACAGCGTGGTGCTCTTCGACGAGGTGGAGAAAGCCCATCCGGACGTCTTCAACACCTTGCTCCAGGTGCTCGACGAGGGTCACATGACCGACGGAAAGGGACGTGTGGTGAACTTCAAGAACACCATCATCATCATGACCTCGAACCTCACCGAGGAGCAGCTGCACCAATACATGCGGCAGGAGTTCCTCAACCGTATCGACGAAATCGTCAAGTTCGAGCCCCTCACCGAGCAGGACATCCGCAAGGTCGTCGACATCCAGCTCGACCGCTGCTACCAGCTCATGCAGGACAACGGCATTACGCTGCAAGTCACCGACGACGCCCGCCGCTTCCTCGCCCATGTGGGCTACGACCCGCAGTTCGGTGCCCGTCCGGTCAAGAGGGCCATTCAGCACTACATCCTCAATGCGCTCTCGAAGGAACTGCTCGGAGGCAAGACCGACCGTTCGCGTCCTATTGTTGTCGACAAGAATCCCGACGACGAGTCGTTGGTGTTCAGGAACTGACGGCAATCTCGGAAGCCGACCTCCATTTCGGAAGCTGATTCAAAAGCTGACGAAAACAATACTTGATAAGGAATCCGACCATTTGAAGAGAATGGCCGGATTTTTTTGTGTTTGAGCTCTTCCTTCTTCATCTTTCCTTGGTCTTAGAGAGGTTTTTCGGGGTCTTTTGAAGCTATTTGCCCCCCAAAAGTCGGGTCTTTTCGCCCCGAATCCCTATTTTTTCCGTGTCGAAGGCTTGTAATTCGGATATTTTACCTAAATTTGCGTCCACATTATTATATATAGCAGTCCATGTTTTTCTATGGCTGTTTTTATGATAAAGAAGATTCTTTGACCAAAAAGGATTCTTTGACCAAAAAGGATTCTTTGACCAAAAAGATTTTTAGACTATAAAACATAAAACAAACAAATCTTGACATGGAAACGAAATTACCGGAAAATGCCATGCGTCCGCTCAAGCCGGGCGAAGAATATTCCCCGATAATGCCGGCCAAGGCCAATCCGCGCGAAGTCACGGTGTGGTCGGTCGTCTGGGGACTGGTGATGGCCGTCATCTTCAGTGCAGCCACCGCCTATCTGGGACTCAAGGTGGGCCAGGTCTTTGAGGCCGCCATCCCCATCACCATCATCGCCGTCGGACTGGCGGGAGCGACCAAGCGCAAGGACCCGCTGGGCGAAAACGTCATCATCCAGTCCATCGGAGCCTGCTCGGGCATGATTGTGGCCGGAGCCATCTTCACGCTCCCCGCCCTCTACATCCTCGACAACAAGTTCCCCGACGCCGACATCAGCGTCAGCTTCATGGAGGTCTTCCTGGCCTCTCTGCTGGGCGGCTGCATCGGCGTGCTCTTCCTCATCCCCTTCCGCAAGTACTTCGTCAAGGAGAAGCACGGCGAGTATCCCTTCCCCGAGGCAACGGCTTCGACGCAGGTGCTCATCAGTAGCGAAGGGGGTCAATCGTCGGCAAAACCCCTCATCACAGCCTCGTTGATAGGCGGACTCTACGACTTCCTGGTGGCCACGTTCGGTGCGTGGGCCGAGAACTTCTCGAGCACCTTCTGCAGCCTCGGTTCGACCATTGCGGCCAAGGGCAAGTTCTTCTTCAGCTGCAACACCTCGGCCGCCCTGCTCGGCATGGGCTACATCGTCGGACTCAAATATGCGGCCATCATGTGCGCCGGTTCGGTGCTGATATGGTGGATTGTCGTACCCGCCATCGCCATCATCTGGCCCGAGCTCGAGGTGAGCGAAGGCTTGACCGCCATGCAGGCCAGTCCGCAGGACATCTTCCAGTACGCCAAGAGCATCGGCATCGGCGGCATTGCCATGGCCGGCCTCATCGGCATCTGGAATAGCCGCAAGGTCATCACGGGGTCCTTCTCCCTCATCAAGGCCGCCTTCGGCAGCTCGGCACAAACGGCCGGAAACTCCGGACAGACGCTGCGCACCGACCGCGACCTCAACATGAAGATTATCGTGCTCGGACTGGTCATCGCCCTGCTGGTGACGGCCCTCTTCTTCTACCTCGACGTGATGCACGGTTCGCTGCTCTTCACCATCGTGGCCCTCGTCATCGTCTTCGTCATTGCCTTCCTCTTCACCACGGTAGCGGCCAATGCCATTGCCATCGTGGGCAGCAACCCCGTGTCGGGCATGACGCTGATGACCCTTATCCTGGCTTCGCTCATCATGGCCGCCGTCGGTCTGAGCGGCACGGAGGGCATGGTGGCCGCACTGGTGATGGGCGGTGTGGTCTGCACGGCCCTGTCGAGCGCCGGAGCTTTCGTCACCGACCTCAAGATTGGCTACTGGCTCGGAGCCACGCCCGCCAAGCAGCAGAGCCTCAAGTTCCTCGGCATTCTGGTGAGCGCCGCCACGGCCGCCGGTGTCATCATGATTCTGAACGAGACCTACGGCTTCACGCCCGACAACACCGACACGATGGCCGCTCCTCAGGCCCGCGCCATGGCTGCCGTGATTGAGCCGCTCATGATGGGTCAGGGCGCTCCCTGGCTTCTCTACGGCATCGGCGCCGTCATTGCGCTCGTCATCAACGCCTGCGGCATTTCGGCCCTGGCCTTTGCGCTCGGCATGTTCATCCCCCTGCAACTCAACCTCCCGCTGCTCGTGGGCGGAGGCATCCAGCACTTCGTCACCCATCGCAGCAAGGACGCTGAGGTCAACACAGCCCGCGGCGAACGGGGCACTCTCCTGGCTTCGGGCTTCATCGCAGGCGGCGCGCTCATGGGTGTGGTCAGCGCTGGTCTCACCTTTGCGGGTGTCGATTGGGTCATCGGCGACGGCTCGTGGGCCGCTTCTTCATGGGGTCAAATCCTGAGCCTCGTGGCCTACATCGTCATCATCGCCTTCCTGGCCAAGACGGCGCTTAAAGCAAAGAAGTAAATGGCTTGGCAAGCTCTCCACTTAGCATTGGAAAGCTTGTATAAACCTCTAAAATGAAGTTTTGGAGCAAGAAAAAATAAGCTAGGACAAGAATGGTAAAACTAGTAATAGACTAAGAAAACTAGAAAACAAAACTAGCAAAACTAGACTAAGAAACTAGAAAAACTAGACTAAGAAAACTAGAAAAACTAGACTAAGAAAACTAGAAAAACTAGACTAAGAAACTAGCAAAACTAGACTAAGAAAACTAGCAAAACTAGACTAAGAAACTAGCAAAACTAGACTAAGAAACTAGCAAAACTAGACTAAGAAACTAGCAAAACTAGACTAAGAAACTAGCAAAA
>CAVGQN010000071.1:0-7195 GCA_963631395.1 bacterium | reverse complement strand
AAAACTAGCAAAACTAGACTAAGAAACTAGCAAAACTAGACTAAGAAACTAGCAAAACAAATCTAGATAACTAGATAACTAGAAAACAAAACTAGCAAAAACTAGAAAGATTAGTAAAGCAAAAACTAGTAAGCAAAAAAAAGCGAGGCTACATGATGCGTAGCCCCGCTTTTTCTTAGTATTGTTTATAAAGTCTTTGTGTACTTTATTCGAAAACGCTTTGTACCAAACCTGGATTTAATCCTTGAGTCTTTGTACAAAAACCGAATTTAATCCAAAAATCTTTGGCCAAAACTCGGATTGTCTCTTTTATTTTCCCTGCAGATATTCGTCCATATGGGCAGCAGCACGGCGTCCGTCGCCCATGGCGAGGATTACGGTTGCGCCTCCACGCACGATGTCGCCGCCGGCAAAGACGTCCTTGACATCCGACTGCATGTTCTCCTCGCCCACTACGATTGTGCCCTTGCGCGAAATCTCGAGGCCCTTGAAGTTGGTCGGGATGATAGGATTGGGCGAAACGCCGATGGCCACGATGACGAGGTCGGCGGGAATCGTCTCGGTCTTGCCCTCTACCGGCACAGGACTGCGACGGCCCGAAGCATCGGGTTCGCCGAGCTCCATCACCTGGAGTACAGCCTCCTTGACACGGCCGTTCTCGTCGCCGTGATATTCGATTGGGTTGTGCAGCACATGGAAGTCAATGCCTTCCTCCATGGCGTGGTGAACCTCCTCGGCACGGGCCGGGAGTTCGTCAAGACCACGACGATAGACGAGCGTCACGCTCTCGGCGCCCATGCGCTTGGCCGTACGGGCAGAGTCCATGGCCGTATTGCCGCCGCCGCACACGACCACGTTGCGGCCCTTCAGGACCGGTGTGGCAAAGCCGAGGCCACGTCCGGCGCCCATGAGGTTGATGCGGGTCAGGTACTCGTTGGACGACATCACGCCGATGAGGTTCTCGCCGGGGATGTTCATGAAGCGCGGCAGACCGGCTCCGGAGCCTACGAAGATGCCCTCGAAGCCCATCTCGTGCAGCTGCTCGTAGCTAACCGTCTTGCCCACGATGACGTCCGGCTCGAAGTCGACGCCCATCTCGCGCAGGGTGTTGATTTCGGCCTCAACGACGTGGTTAGGCAGACGGAACTCCGGAATGCCGTACTTGAGCACACCGCCTATCTCGTGCAGGGCTTCGAACACGGTCACGTCGTAACCCATCTTAATCATGTCGGCGGCAAAAGCCAGGCCCGAAGGACCCGAACCGACGGAGCAGACCTTCTTGCCGTTCTTGGGGGCGCACTGAGGCACCTTGATCTTGCCGCTCTCGCGCTCGTAGTCGGCGGCAAAACGCTCCAGGTAACCGATGGCCACCGGTTTCTGCTTCATCTTGAGCTTGATGCACGAACCCTCGCACTGCTTCTCCTGGGGGCACACACGGCCGCACACAGCCGGCAGTGACGAAGTCTTCTTGATGGTCGAAATGGCGCCTTCGAAGTCGCCTTTCTCAATCTGCTTGACGAAAGTCGGGATGTTGATGCCCACCGGGCAGCCCTTCATGCACGAAGGGTCGGCGCAATCAAGACAACGCTTTGCCTCGAGCATAGCCTGCTCCTTGCCGAGTCCCTGCTGCACCTCCTCGACGAACGTCGTCACGCGGTATTCGGGCGAAAGCTCGGGCATCGTCACGCGCTCCAGGGCCCCACGGTCCTTCGGAGACATAGATTTGCGCAATTCTTCACGCCAAGGCTCATTGCGCAGAGCCTGTATTTCTTCTTTTGTCATACTCTAATATCAGTGTCGTAAAGATTGTTTATCCATTGATGGCTGCCATGGCTTCGGTCTCCTCGGCCTTGTAGGCGCGCATACGCATCATCATCTCGTCGAAGTCCACCTGGGCGGCATCGAACTCGGGGCCGTCCACGCACACGAACTTGGTCTTGCCGCCCACGGTCACACGGCAAGCGCCGCACATGCCCGTGCCGTCGACCATGATGGTGTTGAGGCTCACTACGGTGGGGACATTATACTTCTGGGTCAGCAGGCTCACGAACTTCATCATGATGGTAGGACCGATGCAGACGCACTTGTCGACGTGCTCGCGCTGGATGACCTGCTCCACGCCTACGGTGATGACGCCCTTCTGGCCGTACGAGCCGTCGTCGGTCATGATGATGACTTCGTCGGCATTGGCGCGCATCTCGTCCTCGAGGATGATGAGGTCTTTGGTGCGGGCTGCAAGGACCACGACGACCTTGTTGCCGGCCTCGTGCATGGCCTTGACGATGGGGAGCAAAGGAGCCACGCCCACGCCGCCGCCGCAACAAACCACGGTGCCGAACTTCTCGATTTCGGTAGCATGGCCGAGCGGACCTACCACGTCGGCCAGCGAGTCGCCGACTTCGAGGCTATTGATGCGGGTAGTGCTGGCGCCCACCGACTGAATGACCAGGGTTATCGTTCCGCGCACGGGGTCTGCATCGGCGATGGTGAGGGGCACACGTTCGCCCTTCTCGTCCAAACGCACAATGACAAAGTGACCGGCTTTCCGGCTACGGGCTATGAGAGGTGCTTCCACTTCGAAAGACACGACCTTCTCAGAGAACTTTTTCTTGCTGACAATTTTGTTCATCTATGCAATAGTTTATACTAATAATTCTGAAGTCTATAAAATTCCGAGTCTATATAATTTCCGAAATCTATAAAACCTGAAGTCTATAAAATTCCGAGTTAATTTCTGAAATCTATAGAAATCTGAGTCTATATAATTCCGAGTTAAATTCTGAAATCTATAAAAATCTGAGTCTATATAATTCCGAGTTTATATAATATTCTGAAGTCTATATAATTCTGACGGATTTATCAACTGGGAGTCAATAATGCGCTGCAAATGTAATTCTTTTTTGACTAATTGCCAAAAGAACACGCTTTTTTTTGGCAATAATCGGCATATTTGCCCATTTTATCCGTACCGGTGAATTTATTTGCCATATTTGTTTGCGTTTTTCAATTATATTTCCGTATATTTGCACCTGTACACGGCACGGTGCGCTTCCACGCCTCGCGGCGCAGAACACAATGTGCGCCCCAAGGCTTCCACACGCCGCGCTGCTTGAGTACACACATTATATATAGATAGGAAAAGCCTTGTACAATCTTGCAAGAAGAGAAGTTTTTCTCAAGAAGAGAAGTTTTTCTCAAGAAGAGAAGTTTTCCCTCAAGAAGAGAAGTTTTTTCAAGAAGAGAAGTTTTCTCAAGAAGAGATGTTTTCTCAAGAAGAGAAGTTTTTTCTCAAGAAGAGATGTTTTTCCTTGCAAAAACAAGACTAAAAAACAAGACTATAAAAACAAGACTGCAAAATGAATAGGAAAGTCACCACACTTGTGTTGGGCATCATACTGCTGATATTGGTAGCGGGTATCGGTGCCGGCTGGTATTTCTCGAGTTATGCGCTTCAGCCCGCCAATCCCGGGCGCGACATCCAGTATTGCATCGACCGGGTTTACGGCAAGTATCCCGAGCTCCGACCCTGGCACGACTCGCTGGTCGAGAACGGCCTCTTGCGCGACACCTTCATCGTCAACCGTGACGGCATCCGCCTGCACGGCCTCATCGTGAGCCACGCCGACTCGGACAGCATCCGGGACTGCAGCCTCATGCTGCACGGCTACACCGATTGTGCCGAAATCATGATGCGCTACTACTACCTCCACTACGAGGTCCTCGGCCGCAACGTCATCCTGCCCGAGCACTTCGGCCACGGGTTGAGCGAGGGCGACCACATCCGAATGGGGTGGCTCGACCGGCTCGACATCCTTCTCTGGATGGACATTGCCCACCAGCTGTGGCCCGAAGGCGACGTTCTGGTGCACGGACTCTCGATGGGCGGAGCCATCACGATGATGGTTTCGGGCGAAGACACTCCCGACTACGTCACGGCCTTTGTCGAAGATTGCGGCTACACCTCCACTTGGGATCAGTTTGCCTACCAGCTCAAGGACCAATTCGGACTTCCGGCCCACCCCCTGCTCGACCTGGCCAATAGCGTCACTTGCCGCCGCTTCGGATGGGACTTCCACGAGTCGTCGGCCGTCAGCCAACTGGCCAAATGCACCAAGCCGATGCTCTTCATCCATGGCGGCGACGACCACTACGTGCCCACGTCGATGGTCTACACCTGCTACGAGGCCAAAAACCAAGGCTACCGCGAGCTATGGATTGCCCCCAATAGCGACCACGCACAGAGCATCCACGACCACTGGACGGAATACTGCAACCGAATGCAGAAGTTCGTGCAAAAAGTCAAGACCCATCAGAATTCCGGCGCAAAACAATGAGTTTCATGACACTGCGTAGGTTGCACATCGCCCTGCTCTCCCTCCTGAATGCAGCAGCTTTCCCTTTTTCCGTTTCGGGTAAAGAATTTTCTTTTTCTGAAGAATCTTCTTTTTCTGAAGAATCTTCTTTTTCTGAAGAATCTTCTTTTTCTGAAGAATTTTCTTTTTCTGAAAAATCTTCTTTGGTTAAAGAATCTTCTTTTGCCAAAAACCAAACTCCCTACGGAGAACAAGCTTCGCCGAGCAAAAACAAAATAAAAACCAAAACCACGACGCGGCCCAAAGTAGCCGTTGTCCTGGCGGGAGGCGGAGCCAAGGGCCTGGCCCACATCGGGGCGCTTAAAGTGCTCGAAGAGAGCGGAATACCCATCGACATCGTGGTCGGCAATTCGATGGGTTCCATCGTGGGCGGACTCTACGCCATCGGCTACTCCACGGCCGAGATGGACAGCGTGGTGCGCAACACCGACTGGTTGCCTTTGCTGCTCGACGCTCCCGACTACGGCAACGAGATGCTCGCCGCACGCAAGCTGAGCGAGACCTACCAGCTCCGCGTGGCCCTCGACCCCGACCGACACCAGGTCGATGCGCACAAGGGCGGCATCATACAGGGACGCAACATCGGGGCGCTCCTCACCCGCCTCACCTCCACGATGCCCGATTCCGTGTCGTTCGACTCCTTGCCCATCCCCTTTGCCTGCAACGCCACCGAAGCCATCGGCGGCACCATCTACGAGTTTCACGACGGCAATCTGGCCCAGGCCATGCGCGCCTCGATGGCCATACCCGGCATCTTTACGCCCGTGCGCAAGGACAGCCTGCTCTTTGTCGACGGCTTCGTGACCAACAACTATCCCGTTGACGTGGCCAAACGCATGGGCGCCGACATCGTCATCGGCATTGACCTGGTGAGCAATGTGCCGCCCGAAGAAAGGTACGCCAACGTCCTCGACCTCGTCACCCACATGATTGACGTGAGCAGTACGCACCTCTACGAGGACAACATCCGCAAGAGCGACGTCTACATCGACGTCGACGTGACCGAATACAGTTCGGCGAGCTTCCGCCAGGTCGACGTCGACTCGCTCATCACCCGCGGCGAACGCCGTGCGCGCCAGCTCCTCCCGCAGATTGAGCAACTCGCCAATCGCCTTCAGAAGCAATACGGCCAGGGAACGCCCCGCTACGTGACGGCCCAACGTTGGCGCCAGGACCAGCTCAAGCAGGAGCGCCAGCGTCAAATCGATGATTCCATCCGCCTGGCGCAAGCGGCAGAATTGGCCAAGAATGGCCGATATTCAAGAAAAACGCTGTCTTCGGAGGCCAACAAAACCTCTACCAACCAGTCTTTGGATGAACAAAAAACCTATACTAGCCAAAACCTAGATGGACAAAAAACCTATACTAACCAAAACCTGGATGGCCAAAAAACCTCTGAAAGCCAGACCTCGAGCGAACAAAAGGAAGACGCCCTGAACGAACATAAGGAAGGCGCCTTGAGCGAACAGAAGGAAGACGCTTTGTGCGAACAAAAGGAAGGCGCCCTGAGCGAACAAAAAGAAGGCTTCTTCCGGCACTTCCGCTCCAACTATCTGGCCAGCTCGGCCAACCTCGGCATGCGCTTCGACAACGACGAATACGTGTCGGCACACATGGGCGTCAACATGGCGCTGCCCGTACACTTCCCGATGGAAGTCAATGTGTACGGACGTCTCGGCCAGCGCATGATAGGGGCCGTCGGCATTCGGCACAGCGTGGGCAAGAACGGAAACATCGACCTCTCCTACCTGTTCGGACACGGCAGCTTCGGGTACTACAACCACGGCCAGCGCGTGGCCGACATCACGCGCGACCGCCAGTGCACGCAGCTCTTCTTCGGGCAGACGTGGCACAATGTGCTCTACACCTTCGGCCTCACCTACAACTGGAATCGGTACACCGACATCCTCATCAACCACAATGTGGACAACCTCGACCCCGTACACGAAAACCAGCGGGAGCGTTTCTTCACCTGGCTCGGCCAGGCCGAATACAATAGCCAGAACTCCATCTACTTCCCCACCGAAGGCACGCGGGTCAGCGGCAAGCTGCAGCTCGTCACCGACAATCTCTACGAGTACAAGGACCGGATGATGATTCCCATCGTGTCGCTCTCGTGGAGCACGGCCGTGACCATCGGGTCGGGTCTGACCTTCATTCCCCACGGATGCGGGCGCCTCATCGTCGACGACCACAACCTGACGCCGCTCGTGCTCCGCAACGTCATCGGCGGCCTGCAGGAGGGCATGAAGACGGCCCAGCAACTTCCCATGGCGGGCATTGCGACCATGGAGATTCTGTCGGAGAACGCCTTTGCCGCCGCCGGCCTGGAGCTGCAGCAGCACCTGGGCGACCGGCATTACATCAAGGCCACCATCGACGGAGGAAGCCTTGGCAGCCGGCTCGACGCCGTGTTCAGCCATACGGGCTTCACCTGGGGCACTCAGTTAGGATACAGCTACAGCAGCATGGCGGGCCCCATCTCGCTCACCGCCTACTGGAGCGAACGCACCAAGGAAATGCGTCTGATGCTCAATGTAGGCTATTGCTTCTAGGGCTTTTCCAGGGCTTTGTTCGTACAAAGAACTTGCAAAAAGACCCTTTATAAAAGACCAAATCCCTACTTTAATCTCTCTTATATAAAGACCAAATCCCTACTTTCTTTATCTGCGGGACCTCGACCCTACTATCATGTAAGACCGAGGCCTTGCTTTATTATATAAAGACCAAATCCCTACTTTCTTTATCTGCGGGACCTCGGCCCTACGTAACCATCCGAAAATTGCCGACTTGCAAGGAATCTCGCAAAGAGCGAACTTTGC
>CAVGQN010000070.1:0-14949 GCA_963631395.1 bacterium | reverse complement strand
ATGGTCCACTAAAAGAAGGATTAAGACGTACTATTAAGGCTACAGGAAAAACCTGTTAAGGCAGTACTCGTCTATGGTCCACTAAAAGAAGGATTAAGACAGTTGAGCATCCAGCAAGCCATGATGGACTACAAACGTACTCGTCTATGGTCCACTAAAAGAAGGATTAAGACGACTTCCTCTCTCCAGACCCTTGGTCATGAAGAAGTACTCGTCTATGGTCCACTAAAAGAAGGATTAAGACTTAGAGACAAACCCTGAGTGGTTATACCCAGGGCCGTACTCGTCTATGGTCCACTAAAAGAAGGATTAAGACTGACAGTGGATTGCATTAAGCTCGACCTGTGCCGTACTCGTCTATGGTCCACTAAAAGAAGGATTAAGACATTGCATGCCATTGTCTTGTTCTTCAAGACTTACATAGTACTCGTCTATGGTCCACTAAAAGAAGGATTAAGACCCACCTCGTAGAGAACGACCGGTGCGCCCCCCCCCCCTCATGTACTCATCTATGGCCCAAAAGAAGGATACAATGCCTGCTTGTTTAATCTGATAATCTACTTGCAGAGATAGATGGACTTAGTAATCGGAAAAGTCTGTCAACTATGTTTGTTAATGCTTCGAGACACAGCGGTTTTTGTCGGTTTTCTTCATCTTTTCCCTCTTTTTGTAAATTTTTCCATCTTTTCTTTTGTTTATTCAAAAAGTCGGAGTATCTTTGTCACCGAATAACTGCGATTGAGGGCCATCCGGAATACACTGAAAAAAGAAGTAAAGTGTAGGATTAAACCAATCGAAACCTACATCCAAGACCATGTCATTTGGATTTATGCAAACAGATGCAATAATCCATAGTTTCCGATATTCCGCTATCCCTTCGGCTGGAAACAATAAAAGAGAACGTTATGGAACTGGTGCTGAATACATACGGTTGCAAGTTGAGCACAGAGAACAATGCATTCGTTGTGGCCAACGCTGCAGGGAAGCAACGAATTCCCTGCACTAGTGTCGACTCCATTGTAGTGGCTAAAAGTGCCGTGCTTACCTCGGATGCCTTGTTGATGGCTATCGAAAACGACATACAGGTGCAGTTGGCCGACAGGGTAGGGAAGACCGTGGGCTGTGTATGGAGTCACAAATACGGGTCTATATCCACTATCCGCAAGGGTCAACTCGCCTTCTCTGCCTCTCCGGATTCGGTGACCTGGATAAAGGATGTGATAAAAAAGAAGATGGAAAACCAGTTGGCATTGCTGTTGATGCTGGAGTCGGATACTACTCGACATAATGGCACGGTAAGGTCAACGGCGTTGAAGATAGACCGGCTGATAGGGAAATTGGAATTGCTGCAAGGCGACACAGTGAGGGATGTGGCGGCCAATCTGCGGGCCTATGAGGGTAATGCCTCGAGGGAATACTTCGAAACACTTAACTGCTTTATTCCGGTGCGTTTCCGTTTCAGCGAGAGAAGCCAACGTCCGGCACGCGATGTGGCCAATGCATTGCTCAACTACGGCTACGGGATGCTCTATGGCAAGGTGGAGAATGCCTTGATCCGTGCCGGTATAGACCCCTATATCGGCATACTGCATAGGGATGAATACGGACGCCCTGTGTTGTCGTATGATGTCATCGAACTGTACAGGGTGTGGGTGGACTATGTGGTCTACTCGCTTCTGGCCCAAAACATCATTACGGACGAGTACTACTCGGTCGATGCAAGTGGTGCAGTGTGGCTGGAGGGGCTGGGTAGGAGAGTCATTATCCAGGCGCTGAACGATTACCTTTCCGAGAATGAAAACATCAAGGGCATGCAGAGAAGCCGTGGACACCACATCTTTCTGTATGCGCAGAAAATGGCACAAACCTTCAAACACTATTGAATATGGATATAACGACATTGAGTTTCGGACAGCGTCTGACATCTCCCGACGAAAGGATGTCGACGATAAGCCTTGCTGACCTTTATCGTATGATAACCCAACCCGGTAGTCCTATTGAGCGCCAGCAGACAATGTTGCGCAACGTGATGGGTATAGACATGGCCAAATACCGCAATATGAAAAAGGCTCTTCCGTACTTTGTGTGCGGTACGTTCGCAACTGGTATCAGACGGATCGAGCATTTCTCGTCCGCATCGGCCTTTGTGCTTGACATTGACCATTATGGCGATGAGAGCCGAAGCCTACAGGACTTGAAATACCGTTTGGCCGATGACGTGCGTGTCGCCATGGTATATACCTCACCCAGTGGGTGTGGACTGAAGGTGTTGTTCCTGTTGGATAAGCCGTGCTATGACAACAATGTCTATTCGGCTTTCTACAAACGCTTTGCCCTGGAGTTCGCCAAGGAGTATGATATCAGCGAGTATGTCGACTGTACGACCAACGATGTGGCCAGGGCCTGTTTCCTGGCATACGATGCGGACTGCAAGATAAACATGATGCCCAAGCCCATCAATATGGATGACTATATCAATACGGAAAGTGTGGACCTTTTCTTCGGCGAGGACAGGAAAACCACAGAGGCTTGTGTCAAGGTGGCTGCGCAGGCAGAAGCGCCTATGCGCAGTATAGATCCGGAGCAGGAAACGCTGGAACGTATAAAGGCAGTATTGGCTACGGCCCGCAAGAAAAAAGCCGAAAGCAATGTCGGCATGGAAATGGTGCCCCAGATGATAAGGGATGCTGTCAGCGGACTGAAAGAGTCGGTAGAGGAACTGGGGGTCGAACTGTATGATACCAAAGCTATACAGTATGGCGTGAAACTGTTTTTCCGGACCAATACTATGCTGTCGGAAATCAATCTTTTCTATGGGAAGAACGGCTATTCGGTAGTGATGTCCCCGAAGAAAGGCACTTCGGCGGAGTTGAATGCGCTGATGTCTGATTATGTGAATTGCTACTTGGCCGGCGGTACAGCATAATGAGAAGGAAAGGACGATACATAGGAGAGGACAGTAAACTGATAGACGGTGCGGGGCTGAACGGTTCGCGCCCCATCGGGCAGACAATATCAGGGTTGGACGACTTGCCTTCGCTCTCAAGCCGAGTACGGCAGATAATGGACATCGTCCTTTCCAAAAAGAGAAAGGTGGGCAATATGATATGCTTTGTCATGTACGATATCACCAGCAATAAGGTGAGAATCCAGATAGCCAAATATCTCCTTCAGAAGGGATGTACACGTATACAGAAGTCTATCTTCATGGCCGACCTTCCGTCGGAAGTCTATGAGGAAATTGGCAACGACTTGCGTGAGGTACAGAGCCTGTATGACAACAATGACAGCATTCTGATTGTGCCCTTGTCGGAAGATTATGCCAGGGCTATGAGGATAATTGGACAACAAGTGGATTTGGACTTGCTTATGCATACCAAGAATACACTTTTCTTCTGAAAAATATAACGAACAGATATGAAAATCGTCAATTTGACACCGCATGACATCGTCTTGAATGACGGAAGGATATTCCCGTCAGAGGGCGTCGCGCGTGTGGCGGAAGTATATACACCATTTGATGAGGACGGAATATGTCGGGTGACTCGTGGCGCCATCCTTAATCTGCCAAGTCCGATTGACGGTGTTGTGTATGCCGTGTCGTCGCTGGTGCTTGCGGAAGGCAAACGTATCGGCAGGACCGACCTCGTGGTGCCGGCAACGGGTCACCCCGACTGCCGGCGCGTAAATGGGTTCATTGAATCTGTGCCCGGGTTCGTCCGTTGACCGGCCCGTAGTCCACTTGCAGAGAGTCGCTTATTGTTTGAGCATGGCTTCGACACTGCTTAGATATTTCTCAATCTTTTTTATTATATCATCAGCCTGAGCTGGCTTCGAATTGAAACCGGCATGGTTGTAATCGTTTCGCAGTTCACTGACCTGACTCAAAATACTGGAGTAAATGTCCAAATGGCTGTCACTGTCGTTTATGATGCGCCGTATCTTGTCGATTGTGTCAGGGTCTTTCTCTTTCCATTCGCGTTCAGGGAGATCACGACTTGCGATAAAGATACACATATTGACGATATTCCGGTCTTTTTCTATATTGTAGTCAAGTTTGCAGACTTTGCAGCCCTCGCAGAACAGGGAGATAAGTCCCTCTTCCAGCATCGTGATTGCCTGTTGGTACAGCTGGTTGTCCTGACACCATCGGGCCACCTTTATGCAGTTTGAAACATTCGACTGATATCCGAAGTCGTCCATAGACTGCTTGATTTTCTCGAATACGGGCTTGAGCTGCGGGATGGTGACTTCTTCTATGGTATTGACTTTGTCGTTGAGAATTCTCATTCTCTCGTTTTCAATGATGTTCAGACCTCGGCAGGTGACGCGTTCGTCGGTGACATTTTTGAGTGTGCCGATAAAAGACCTCAAGGTTATTGCGTCATTGTTGCGTGTCTCGGGGTCTTTTAGTACGGGAATCAATTCAGCGTCAGTCAGTTCTTTCAGTTTCCCGATATGCCCATACTGCAGATAGTCGGAGGCTGCAGAGGTCCAGTCCTGCAGGGAGGATAACGGGAGGAGGTCCATTACCGGGGCAATGTCGGATTCTGGGTCTTTAGCTTCGTAGTTGCCATAGTAGATTCCTGCTACAGTGACTTTTTTCAGTAACTTCGCATAGTTGACGAGCACCACCATCAGCATCGGGAGATATCTGAAACTGTGTGTGATGTCAACATAGAGTTCGTCCTCCTCCTGCAATTGAGAAAAGATGGTTTCGAAGATGGACCACATCTGCTCAGTGTCCTTGCCGTCCTCTATCCTCACTCCCTTATGGTTGACGCCCATCTCGACCAGAATCTGCTTCAGACCTTTATCTGTAGTTCCGTCCGGAGTCCAGTGTGTCGTTTGGGCCCTGTCCGTAAGGAAGACAATGGCCTGGTCAGAGGAAGTCCATCCGCACTTTTGCTGAAGGAATTCCAGCAGCGCCTGTTGGATGAACTTCGTTTCACTTGACTTAAAGCCGTCCTTTTCATACCGGCAACTCTTATATTGCCCGGTCCCGAGGATGGATAGAAATAATTTTCGTGCCATAGTTTACGTTGTTGTCTAGTTTAAAGTTTAAAGAATGTGCTTTGAGGTATTTATCTGATATATTTGCCTGCCGTTTCAAAGTGCTTTCTTAGTTCGTTGATCATGCTTTGTGCAGATTTGTCAGACTTGATGGAATGCGCCACAGCATTGCGGATGGGAGTCAGGCGCCAATAGCATTTCCTTAGGTCTTCGGGTATAGCTCCCGGAATTTTTATGGAAACCTTGGCGTCTTCACGGTCATCTTTATCATCCCAGGCAAGTTTGAGCGCTGTACACACATAGGTAAGTATGGCTTCTTGTAGAGTCATAATGGCCAGGCCATAGTTCATACTGTCATAGCGTCTTTGGGCCAATCGGTACTGAAAAAGGGCGTGGTTGCCCCTGATGGTGCCGAATTGCTTCAAGAAATCGTCGAATACGGGTTTGACAATCATTTCAGCCAAAGGAGATGTGTATTCCCTCGTTTTCAGGATCTTAATTCTGCCGATGCCGTTTTCGATGTCTCTGAGGTGGTTGAGATTCAGCAGGTCGGAGAATCTTTTCAGGGTTTTCCCCAGTTCCGGGTCTTCCTCTTCTAGAAGTTCGGCCAGCTGATAGGCATTGTCATAGTTCTTGAAGGCAGATGCTCCGATGGTCCATTGGGTGAGTTCGGTCATCTTCTTCAGTTCGACGATTGGAGCATAGCCTATTTCCTTTACCACCTCCAGCATACCATAGTGTATGTGTGAAAGTTTGGGCCGTTTCCGGCTGACAGTTTCCAGGTATATCAGGAGGTTCATGACAATCATGGGCAGAGAGCGGAACGAATGGGTCACGTCCACGATGAGTTCGTCGCCAGAGTTGATATACTCTTGTAGGCTGAGTATGGTCTTTATATTTTGTGTGATCTCGTCATCGTTCAGACCGTAGCGTATCAGGACGATGTGCGAGTCATTGCCTAAGGCCTTCTCGATGACATCCTGATGCGGAATGGACAGCTCGCTGTTGCAGTCGCACAGCCCGCACTGTTCGGCAATCTCCAGATAGGCATCCTCGTCGAGGGCTTGTCCCTTTAGTTCGCTGTAGAAGCGGTACACCTCTTCCCACATGGAGTGGGCGGTGCCGATTAGGATAATCTTGTCCGCATTGTAGTGTCTGGACAAAGCGGCGGCTACAAATGGATACTCACCCAGATTGACATCTCCGATATGGTATTCGGCCGTCTTGTATTCGCGAGTCGATTGGGACTGGATAAGTGACCCTGTGCCAACAAAGGAAATCAGAATTTTTGCCATATGTGTGTAATGTTTAAGGTTGTTGTCCGAAGTTTTTGAATTTTTCAGGCAGTGCCTCTTGCGTCAGTACGCCGAAGCCGACACTTGCGCTTTTGCCCAAAGAAATGAATGTTGGCAATTCGGCATTGCTCACAAAAGAGAGGTCGAAGGCATCGAATCTCACCCCCTTGTACATTTGGGAGTGCAATCGGTCCATGTCTGTGACGGCACAGAAAATCTGTTCTTTTGAGAAGTAGCCGATGCCCTTCATGAAAGACAGGATATTGCCCACTAGGATATGTTCCAGGAGAGTGATTTTGTCAGTCAATGCCAGCATGGAGTGGTATTTTTTGTAGTTGTCTTCAGTTAGGGCTATATAGTCCCTGATGTTGTACAGTTTTGGGCAGGTCTCGATTTTGGGCCAATAGGGCTTAAGGTTGCATTCCTGCACGTGAAAAGGTCTTTCGCTTTTGCCCACCTGCAGTTCGCAGGGAAAGTTTCCCCTCAATCTCAAAACAGATTGTGCGGCTTCTCTCATCCCGACTATACAGGCACGGCCGTCAATCGTCTTGTATTGGATGAGCGGGTATCGGTAGGCCAGCCCACCTGTGGCTGGATGGTTGTGGAACCAGGTGTCATCGCGGCCTGCAAGTTCGACGATGGCACTGCGAAACCATCTCACTTCTTCTTGCGACAGCGGTTCCTCAAACTTCAATATGGCGATGTCTATTTGCTCCATTGCGGGATATTTTTTTCGGCAAATATACAAAAAACTGTGGTTTTTGAACAATTTCTTGCGGGAAAATTTGTTTTGTCAGTAATTTTCCATAATTTTACACCACGAAAACCATTAACAAACACATATGGACCACGAGAAATACATATTCGTGTATGGAGCTGCGGTGCAGGGCATACAGCAGTTCATCTTCAGGACAGACAAGCTCAAGGATATCGTTGGAGCCAGCGAACTCGTTGAGCGGATTTGTACATCCCTGTTCAAGGAGAGATACCTTCAGAGTGCCCGGCCGTTGGTCAATGCGGCCGGCAACATAAAGTGCGTCTTCTCAAGCGAGGCAGAGTGTCGCAAGGCCGTAAGGGAGTTTCCCAGGACGGTGATGCTTGCCGCGCCGGGCATAACCATCAGCCAGGCCGTAGTGAAAACCACCCAGGCAGAGCTTGACGGTAGCTTCAGTGAGGTGTTGGACAGGTTGGAGGCCAAACTTCACGTCCAGCGCAACAAGCCCTCGAAGAGTATGACGCTAGGCTTGGCGGCTACGGAACGTTCTAGGGCAACAGGCTTGCCGGCAGTAGCCATTGCCGGTGGCGATTATGTGGACGAGGCTACGATGAAGAAAGCAGAGCTCTCCGATGGACTCGGAGTCACTTTAAGACTGTGCGCGAAGAGTTTCGGCCTGGACAGTTTAAGCCCTCGCGATGTGGCTCTCAATATAGCCGACCTTACCGGGAATAACGATTGGATAGGCGTTATTCATGCCGACGGCAATGGGCTGGGTGAGATTGTGCGAAGGAAATCCGGGTCGGCCGACTCACTTCATACATTTTCGGATCATTTGGACCAGGCCACCAAAGAGGCGGCACAAGCAGCATTCCGGGAAGTATGTAAAGGAAGCGACCCCATCGGCGGCGTTATTCCTTTCCGTCCGGTGGTGCTCGGAGGTGATGACATGACTATGATTTGCCGGGCTTCTCTGGCCTTGCCCTATGTCAAGTCTTATCTCCGGAATTTTGAGGAAGCCACCTGTCGTCTCCTTGGGGGCGGAGGGCTTACTGCCTGTGCCGGAATCGCTTTTGTCAAATCGTCATACCCGTTTCACTATGGCTACGAATTGGCCGAGATGCTCTGCTCTCAAGCCAAAAAGGTTTCCAAGTCGTCTGGCGTAGTCGGAACCCGGAGTCTAGCGCCTTCCAGTGTGATGTTCTATAAGGTGCAGGGCAGCTTTATCGAGGACTTCGACTGTATGGTGGAAAAGGAAAAGGTGCCGGCCAAAGGCCATAATTTCTGCTTCGGACCATATTTCCTGAATCCTCAGACTGGATATTGGACGATTGATGACTTGGAGAAGTCATCTTCGGCTCTGTCGTCAAAAGACGGCAACACCGTCAAGACGGCCATCAGGAAATGGATGACGGCCATGCATCAGGATATGAAGATGGCCTATCAAATCCGGAACCGTAGTGAGCAGATTCTGTTGGGTAGTCTGAAAAATGTGTTCTACGAGGCAACCAAACCGCAGGCGCGAGATGGACAGGAGTTCTATCCGGCAGCGGATATGATAGATGTGCATACGCTACAAAGCCAAACGACTAAATAGATTTGACGCTATAATATAGGTATATGAAAGACATCGTAATCAAAATAGAATTTTTTTCACCTTGGCATTGCTCTTCGGGCCTGTCGGCGGGAGCTGAGGCCGATAGTGTAGTCATCAAGGACAGTCGCGGTCTTCCCTATATTCCGGGCAAGACCCTGAAGGGCCTTCTCCGGGAAGCCGTCGAGGACTATGTGTCACTCCGTGGGCTGGACCTGCCGCTGGACGCTACATTCGGCAGGAATGCTGAGGGTATAAAAGCCGAACAGTTGCCCTCCAAGGGAACTGTCTATGTGGGGAATGCCACTTTGGAGGCCCGGGAGGCAGACAGTATCGTTTTCGGGCACTTGACCGACTTTCTTTATGTCAGCAGGGTAACCACGGCCATAGATTCGGCAAGCGGAATCGCTAAAGACCATAGTCTGCGCACCACTGAAGCTGCTGTGCCCTGTACGCTTTATGCACCGGTGATGCATATAGACGACAACATTGCCGATATTATGAAGGATGCGCTTGGACTCATCAAATATATGGGGACGGGCAGAAACAGGGGCATGGGCAGATGTCGGTTTACTATTCAGAAAGGAGATGAATCATGACAACACTGAAATTCAGATGCAAGTTGCTCTCGGAGGTAATAGTGAGCCAGAAAGCTGCCACTGAGGGAAGTCACGAGACGTTGAACTTTATCCCCGGAAACGTGTTCCTTGGCATAGTGGCGTCCGGGTACGATTCGTTCTCCCCTGAGGATCAAGTGGCTCTCTTCCACAGCGGGACGGTGCGTTTCGGTGACGCTCATCCGGTGGGTTCGTCTGACAAGAAACGGTCCCTGCACATACCGGCAGCATTCTATTATCCCAAATCGTACGGCTTGTCTTCCGGTTGCTGGCTGTATCATTTCTACGACCGGAACACGGAGCAGGAGTGTCCTCTTCAGCTCAAGCAGTGCCGTCAGGGGTTCTATGTCTTCGACGGAACGTCGATGAAAGAAATACGCCAGGCAAAAGAGTTCGCCATCAAGAGTGCCTACAACCGCGACCTTCGCCGCTCGGATGACAGTAGGATGTATGGATACGAAGCGCTGGAGAAGGGGATGGTGTTCCTGTTTTCCGTCGAGTGCGACGATCCGCATCTGGCCGACGGGATAACCGACGCACTGAAGGGCATCAGGCACATCGGCAGGTCGCGTACAGCACAGTATGGTCTGGCCGAGATACAGCCTTTCGATTATGAGGAGACGCAGTCCGCATCGGCAACATACGAGGAGGGCGGCGATACATACATGACTGTGTATGCAGATGGACGTCTTATCTTTTTGGATGAAACCGGTGAGCCGACCTATCAGCCTACTGCCCGAGATTTGGGCTTGCAGGGAGAAATCGTATGGGAGAAATCCCAGGTGAGGACCTTCCAGTATGCTCCATGGAACGGGAAACGCCAAACGCGCGACACCGACAGAGCCGGCTTGGAAAAGGGAACGGTACTCGTGGTGCGTCTCGCACCGGGTTACAGGCCGGACCACCTGCCTTCGTATGTGGGTTGCTATCAGAATGAAGGCTTCGGCAAGGTGATATACGGATGGAGTATTCTGCAAAAGTCGGGAGGAAACGGTCGCCTTGATGTCGAGGTCCGCCAGGCCGAAGGGGAGAGAAATGCCGTTAAAACAAGTGACTGTCGGGTACAGACGCCCCTTCTTTCCTATTTGCAAAGAAAGGAAGTGGAGAAGGAGGCAGACTCTTTCGTCTATGCTCGGGTTAACGATTTCGTCAAGAAAAATGGCAAAAAATTCTTGTCTGCCTCTTTTGCTTCGCAGTGGGGCGCAATCCGCGCAATCGCGATTCAGCACCGGACATATGCTAACATTGTTTGCGAACTCTTTGACAAGAAGGAGGCCGTTCATAGAGCCCCGACCCCTACAGATCCCCGGACAGAAATCACCTCTCCGGCAGCCTATCTGACCCACGGCATTGCAGCGGAAAAATGGAAGGGGGAGAGATTGAAAGTGTTGAAAGACTTTGTCGACGAGATGGGCGCCTCGAGATACGGGGATCTGTCGCAGAAAGCATTAGTGAACCTGTCATCCGAGATGGCAAAAAAATGTTGAGACAATGGGAATGACAAAATACAAAAATCGGCTGGTGGCCCGTGTCACACTCGAGGCAGTCACGCCTTTGGCAGTGGGCTCCGGCGACAAGGATATAATAACCGATGCTCCTGTAGCAAGGGACATCAACGGTTTGCCCTATATACCGGGAACGTCGCTTGTCGGCGTGATACGACATGCTCTCGGTGACAAACCGTATGCCGACGACCTTTTCGGGTTCCAGAAAGGCGAGAAAGGGAAAGGCTCAAGGCTCATCGTGTCTGATGCCCTTATGGTGAGTGAAGGAGGGCGTGTAGCGGATGGACTGGCGGATGCGTCCGGCAGTAAATACCTTGAGCTTTTCAAATCGCTTCCTGTCCGTCAGCACGTATGCATCGACGACAAGGGCACGGCAAAACTGCACGGCAAGTTCGACGAAGAGGTGGTGTATGCCGGCACGAGGTTTTGCTTCGATATGGAAATCTTGGCCGAGGACCCGTCAGTGTCGCAGATGCAGGACGTTCTGCAGACGGTAACTTCCCCCACTTTCCGATTGGGAGGCGGCACCCGCAACGGTTTCGGTTCGATGAAAGTCGTCCGGGTGCAGTATGCTGCTTACGACCTTACGAAGCGCGAAGACCTGCAGTCCTATATAGGCAAATCTTCCTGCCTGTCGGAGAGGTGGAACGCTCCGGAAGTGAAGGACTTGACCCCACAGATGCAAGAAGGGTGGATACGGTACACCCTTAAACTGAACCCCGCCGACTTTTTCCTCTTCTCTTCCGGTTTCGGGGACGATGATGCCGATATGACTCCGGTGAAGGAGCCGCATATATTGTGGTCCGGCGACACTCCGACCATGAGCGAAGAGTATTTTCTCGTTCCAGCGACGTCGGTAAAGGGGGCTGTGGCTCACCGTACCGCCTACTACTGGAACCGTCTCAACAACCGTTTTGCTGACACAGACAATGCTTTGGACTGCGAAAAGAACCCTGCAGTTATTGCCATTTTCGGTACGGCAACGGAAGATGGCGATATTGCCCCGCAGCGTGGCAATGCCATATTCTCCGATGCCGCAGTGCAGAATGTCGGCGAGAAAGTAATCTTCCATATCAAAATCGACAAGTTCAACGGAGGCGTGCAGGATGGTGCTCTCTTCCAGGAGAAAGTGAGCAATACGGGCGGGCAGGAAATCGTCGAGGAGATTTTGGTCAATAAGGCGGCGTTCGTGGATGAAACCGTCCAAGAGGCCTTCGAAAAGGCACTCGGCGACATCTGCCAGGGTCTGCTTCCTTTGGGCGGCAGTGTCAATCGCGGTAACGGAACATTTACAGGTGCTTGGACTAAAACAGAATAATCATGCAACACACCATATCGAAAGCAAAATACGAAGGCTATTTGTGGCAGAGCGACCAAACAGCCCCGAGAGTCCTTGACGGAACCGTAGAAGAGGAACTTACATTCAATGACGGCGAAAATCCGTTTGTCGTGGAAGGGCAGCTATGGGACTGGGAGCATAGCCGCAGTGTGTCCATACGCTACACGGACGGCCAGTACTATGTCAAAGAGACTGTGTTGTCGCCAGCACAGATCCAGGAGCCTGTACTCACCTATATGCCCCATCGCATGCCGGATATAAAAGGGCTCAACTTCCTGCGCTTGTGGAAAGAGGAGGAAGATAGTCTTTGTGAGAATATGCCTGTACTCACGCTATACGATACAGTATTTGTAGGATTTGAAAAATGAAGGACCTATGATAACCTCACCATATAACTTTGTGCCGCTCAATTCGGTTGTTTACTATCCGTCCTGGAGTGAAAAAGTGTCGCAAGACCTTCCTTTCTCTGACTCTGAGGATGGTGTCATCGAGGTGAACATACACACCGTGTCTCCGTTCTTCACACGCGATGGAGAGAAGCAAGGAGTTTACTCCTCACATGTCATGGCGGACGGACAGCGTCGTTATTTCATTCCGGCTACAACCGTCAAAGGTATGCTGCGCGAAATCGTGGAGATAATGTCTTTCGGCAAGATGCAAGAAGGGAAGGATTACCAAAACCGGTATTTCGGCTGGCGTAATGTTGCCAATGCAATGGATAAAGACAGAAATAAGGAATATCAGAATATCGTTGGTAGGGGTAAACCGGGTTGGCTAAAAAAGAATGAAACCGGAGAATACACCTTTACTCCTTGTGTCGGAGGTTTTGAAAAAATACAGATAGGTGAAGTAAGCAACCTTTTCCCGTCTTATACGTCTGACACATCTATATGGAAAGTCAATGCTTCTGTTATGACTACAGACGGAAAATCTCCGGCTTACCCCGAAGTGGAACAAAACGGCCAGACCTACCGTTTGGTCTGCACCGGAAATATCGACGGAAAACTACATGAATTGCTTTTCCCTATAGAATTAGACGACGAGGAGAAACTAAGCGACGAAACCAGTGTTGCGTTCAAGACATTGTATGAGAATACACCCGGATTCGCCGAAGAAAAAGAGAAAGGCAAGGGGTGCTATCTCCAGGCATTGGAAGAGGGCCAGGAGATTCCAGTCTTTAGATACGTGAGGGACGGCAAGACATATCTCGGCATGTCAAGGATGTTCCGGGTGCCTTACAAATATAATGTCAGGGATCAGGTTGAATACACTCAGAAGGCAGACCCCAATAGAGCCGACTTAGCAGAGACCCTATTCGGTTATGCCGGGAAGGAGAAATCGCTCAAGGGAAGAGTGTCGGTTGGCCATGCCTTTATGGAAGGGATTCTCCCGGAGGCCCAACTGATAGAAACCTCCGGTATATTGGGCAGCCCCAAGGCGTCTTACTATCCTTTGTACATAAAGCAGACGTCATCGCCATATAAAACTTATGACAACCAGGAGGGTATTGCCGGAAGAAAGCTCTATCGTATACATGCGGGTAGTACAACGACGGGTCTGCCTCAAGGGGATAACGAAAATGTGAGGACGACCTTTAAGGCTCTTCCTTCAGGGCAGACCTTTCATCTTCGTATCGCTTTGCACAACACACGTCCTATGGAAATAGGTGCGGTGCTGGCCGCATTGACCCTTAATGGCACCGAAGGGACATACTTGAATCTCGGTATGGCAAAATCTTTCGGTTTCGGCAAGTGTAAGGTAGGTATGAAAGATGTCACGTTGTCTGGTTTCAAGCACGACGCAGCGTATTATATGCATGAATTCGAGAAAGAAATGGCTGTCTTTACATACGGCAATAATCACCAGCCGTGGACTGATGACGGGAGCATCTCTCAACTTGTCAACATCCTTTCCGAACACAGTGATGGGGATGTCAGGATGATGGAATTAAATGATTATACTGAAAGCAAGAATGAAAAGAAGAATTCATTCAATACCCTTCAAGAGTCCAGCAACCCCATCAAGTCATGGCTAACAGAGGAGGATTGGACTGAAATCAAGACAAAAGCAGAAGATGTTGGCAAGCAGATGGCATTTGAAAGGGTGAAAAGCGAATTGTCACCTTCATACGCTAAGGCAGAACAGCATATCGCCACGGCTGCAAGATTGGAACAGGAGCAAATATATTCTGAAGCAATTAATGAATTGAGGAGTGCATATGACGTCTATGTTAAGAAGATTGATGCTGAATTTGAAAGGCGTCAAATGCAGTCAGATACAGAGGTTTATAAAAAGACAATTACGGATAAGATATCTTCTCTGAACGAAAGGCTGGTTGCAGGTGCAACGGCAGGGAGAAACAATACCTTGGGAGAAGACCTGGACAAACCCAACCAGAACAATGGCGGTTATATGCGAACGGATTTCAAATCTTGTTTTCAATGTGTCGCAAGATGGACTAAGAAAAACGGGCCTCTCTCACCTAAAGACAAAGCAGATCTTGAAAACACAGTCAGGCGCTTGCTCGAAAATCCTAATAATGCAGATAGAAGAGCGTTGAATGACTACGAGCAAGGACATTGGAACCGTTTGAAAGAATATTTGGACGAGCCAGTGTGTCGCAGTCTTTACGAGGGCTATGTGATGCCCCGTTGAGGGCAATTAGACTCTGATATAGTTTGTATTTTTCTGGCGCAGTTTAAAACTTCCGTGGCAACAAATCACTCCTGCTAACCAAATATATCGTGCATACATGGTAAAGAAATGAGAAAAGTGCGTACCTTTGCCTCATGGAAAAGAAGACCTCAAGCATAAACACAGACTTTATCATAAGTTTCTTCCTGCCAGATGGCATGATAGACTGGTTTGAAA
>CAVGQN010000069.1:0-14961 GCA_963631395.1 bacterium | reverse complement strand
CTGCCATACAACTACAAAAAATCTCGCAGATAACCTTGCGAGATTTTTTTTGATATGGACAAGTCGGCTTGTTTCGGATGGTTACGAATAACTCTCTATAAGTCTAAGTTTGGGTCTTTGCTCTCTATAAGTCTAAGACGAGGTCTTTTATCTTTATAGACAAGTGTCTTTTAGACAAAGGTCTTTTACTCTTTATGGCGACAAGTTGACGCCCTTCAGAGTTTCACCTTCCTTCTTAGCTCAGATTGTTGCACTTAGCTCAGATTGTTTCAGGCCCTTATAGCCCTGAACCCATGCTGACGCGGCGCCAGGTCTCGGGCACCCATTCGTTGCTGCCTTCCTCCAGTCCGCCTTCGAGACCGAAGTTGTAGTACATCGTGAGGGTGTTGACGTCGGGCAGAGAGTAGCGCACATGGCTGGTTACGCCCGAGAGACGCGGCTGCGAACTGCACACGTTGATGTGCTCGAGCTGGAGCGTATCGCCGATTAGTTCGTAAGTGCCGTAGTGGTCGATGGCCGAAGTGACGTTGCCGTTAGCGTCCACCTTGCAGTTGAGCAGGTAGTAAGTGCCGTCGGGCATGATGCACTTGAAGCGGGGCTTCGGAGTCAGCAGAGTGAGCGTCTCTCCGGTTTCCTCGTCTGTGATTTCGGTGCTTTGCATGCGTTGCCAGAGTCCGACGAGCGAGTTGGATTCGGCCAGGAACTGAGTTCCGGCGGCCTGTTTCGTCTCGGTCTGTTGAGGTTGACACGAAGTCATTACACCTGCGCCGGTCAGTGCGCAAAGGAATAAGATAAAGATTCGTTTCATGATACAATTGGTGTTGGTTTGCATCGCAAATGTAGTATATTTGTACAACATTTTAGCCGATTTTTCGAAAAAAAAGTGGAAAAAAATGTTTTTTTGTCTGATTAGGGGCTTTTTGAGGTCAATATTCGCTATCTTTGCACATAATCAAGAGCCGAAAAGGGCCGTCAGGCGTTCGGTTTCCTGATTGGAAATATACCGATTCGAGCATAAAAACATGCCGATTTTCAACAAGTCAATACAAATCTGTCCGGCTGCCTCGTGAGTGCGTGATAAGCTGCCTCGTGTGCGCGGAACAAAAACTATACCGACTATGGCAAATGTACAATTCAAGTATGCCCCAATGTTTCAGTTGGGCGAAGACACCACCGAATATTACCTCTTGACCAAAGAGGGAGTAAGCGTCGGTGAGTTTGAGGGAAAACCAATACTCAAAGTCACGGCCGAGGCCTTGACCCGTATGACCAATGCGGCCTTCCGCGATGTCAGTTTCCTGTTGCGCCGCAGCCATAACCTGCAGGTAGCCAAGATACTGCGCGACCCCGAGGCCAGCGCCAACGACAAGTACGTGGCCCTGACCTTCCTGCGCAATGCCGAGATAGCCGCCAAGGGCAAGCTGCCTTTGTGCCAGGACACGGGTACGGCCATCGTGCACGGCGAGAAAGGCCAGCAGGTGTGGACCGGATTCGAGGACGAAGAGGCCATTGCCAAAGGCGTGTTCAAGACCTACACGGAGGAGAACCTGCGCTATAGCCAGAACGCCCCTCTCGACATGTACAACGAGGTCAACACCAAGTGCAACCTGCCTGCCCAGATTGACATCGAGGCCACGCAGGGCATGGAGTACCGCTTCCTGATGGTCACCAAGGGCGGCGGTTCGGCCAACAAGACCTACCTCTACCAGGAGACCAAGGCCCGCATCCAGAACCCTGGCACCCTCATCCCGTTCCTCGTGGAGAAGATGAAGAGCCTCGGCACGGCCGCTTGTCCTCCTTACCACATCGCTTTCGTCATCGGCGGCACTTCGGCCGAGAAGAACCTGCTCACCGTAAAGCTTGCTTCGACCCACTACTACGACACCTTGCCGACCACGGGCGACGAGACAGGACGCGCTTTCCGCGACGTCGCTCTTGAGGAACAGCTCCTGCAAGAGGCTTACAAGATTGGTCTCGGTGCGCAGTTCGGCGGCAAATACATGGCCCACGACGTGCGCGTCATCCGCTTGCCCCGCCACGGCGCCAGCTGTCCTGTCGGCTTGGGCGTCAGCTGCTCGGCCGACCGCAACATCAAGGCCAAGATCAACAAGGACGGCATCTGGATCGAGAAGATGGACGACAAGCCGTACGAGCTGATTCCGGAGGAACTCCGCAACGCCGGCGAAGGCGATGCAGTGCGCATCGACCTCAACCAGCCCATGAAGGACGTGTGCAAGGAACTGACCAAGTATCCTATCGGCACGCGCCTGAGCCTCAACGGCACGATTATCGTGGGCCGCGACATTGCCCATGCCAAGATTAAGGCCCGTCTGGACGCCGGTGAGGGAATGCCCCAGTACCTCAAGGACCATCCTATCTACTACGCCGGACCGGCCAAGACTCCCGAAGGAATGGCCTGCGGCTCGATGGGCCCGACCACGGCCGGCCGTATGGACCCGTATGTCAATGAGTTCCAGGACCATGGCGGTTCGCTCATCATGCTGGCCAAAGGCAACCGCAGCATCGACGTCACCAACGCCTGCAAGGCTCACGGAGGCTTCTACCTCGGCTCTATCGGTGGCCCGGCCGCTATCCTGGCGCAGAACAACATCAAGAGCATCAAGTGCGTAGAGTATCCTGAACTCGGCATGGAGGCCATCTGGCAGATTGAGGTCGAGAACTTCCCGGCCTTCATCCTCGTCGATGACAAGGGCAACGACTTCTTCAAGCAGCTCCAGCCCAACCCCAACTGCACCATTCTCAAGTAAAGATATTAACGGAGGCACGGGGGCGCAAGCCCGAGAGCGAGCGCCCCGTGCCGCCCATTGACAAACAAACGAAAAGAAAACAACGGCATGAAAATTGATTTCGGCAAACATGTGACGGTGAGTTACAAGTTGACAGGATACGAAGCTCCGGAAAATCCGGAGGAAGAGGTCGAACTGGAGGACATCGAGGAAACCACTCCCGACCGTCCGTTCAAGTTCATCTTTGGCGTCGGCCAACTCATTGCCGGCTTTGAGCAGAACATCGAAGGGCTGGAGCCCGGCGGGTCGTTCGACTTCACACTCTCGCCAGCCGAGGCTTACGGAGAGTACAAGGAGGAGGACGTACACTATGTTCCCATCCCGATCAGCGACCTCAAGAAGGGCGGCTTCCCGATGGAGTTCTGCAAGGTCGGTTCGTCCATTCCCCTGCAGAACCAGAACGGCGACCTCATGCAGAGCGAAATCTCGGAGGTCAAGGAGAAGGAAGTCATCTGCAAGGTGGACCTCAACGCACCCTTGGCCGGCATGACGCTGCACTTCGTGGGCAAGGTGCTTGAGGTGCGCGAGGCCACCGACGAAGACAAGAAAGAGTATATGCGCGAGATGACCGGCGAGGTTTCGTGCAACTGCGGTTGCGGAGGCAATTGCGGTGGCAACTGCGACGGCAATTGTGGTGGAGACTGCAACTGCGAAGGCGGTTGTGAGGGCAAGTGCGACAAGGGCGGTTGCGGCAAGAAGTAAGTGCTTCTGAAGCTTTAGGATATACTGAAAGCCCGGGGATATTTTATTTTCCAAGGATATTGAATAATCCTAAGGATAAAATAGAAACTCGGGAATAAAATAATCCTAAGGATAAAATAAAAAAATCCTGGGGGAAAAATAAAAAGCCCGAATATATAATATATATAGGTATAGGATATGAGCAACAGCTTCGGCAAGATTTTCACCTTGACGACGTTCGGCGAAAGCCACGGCCTGGCCGTGGGAGGCGTCATAGACGGAATGCCGGCGGGCATAGACTTCGATGAAGCCTTTCTGCAGGCCGAGATGGCACGTCGCCGTCCGGGGCAGTCGGACATCACTACCGGGCGCCAGGAGGCCGACCGGGTGGAGATATTGAGCGGCATCTTCGAGGGCAAGACCACGGGGACGCCTATCGGTTTTGAGGTGCGCAACACCAACCAGCACTCGGCCGACTACGAGGATATGAAGCATGTGTTCAGGCCCAGCCACGCCGACTTTACCTATGCGCAGAAGTACGGCGTGCGCGACTATCGCGGCGGCGGACGCAGTTCGGCGCGCGAGACGTTGAGCCGTGTCGTGGGCGGGGCTTTTGCCAAGATGGCGCTCCGCAAGCTGGGCATCCTGCTCAACGCCTACACGAGCCAGGTCGGCGACATCCGGCTGGAGGGCTCGTACCGGGACTACGACCTTCGCTCGGCCGAGACCAATGCCGTGCGTTGCCCCGATGCCGACACGGCCGAGCGGATGGAAGCCCTCATCCGGCAGGTCAAGGAGGTGGGCGACACCATAGGCGGCGTCGTCACCTGCGTGGTGCGCGGTGTGCCGGCAGGACTTGGCGAACCGTGTTTCGACAAGCTGCACGCTGCCTTGGGCCACGCCATGCTGAGCATCAATGCCTGCAAGGGCTTTGACTACGGGCTCGGCTTCGACGATTGCGGACGGCGCGGCTCCGAGATGCTCGACACCCTGGTGGCGCACGATGGCCTGATTACGACTTCATCCAACCATAGCGGAGGCATACAGGGCGGCATTTCCAACGGTCAGGACATCTACTTCCGATGCGCGTTCAAGCCCGTGGCCACCTTGCTGCGCGAGGTCGAGACCGTGACCGACGAAGGCGAACCGACCGTGCTCAAGGCCAAAGGCCGGCACGACCCCTGCGTGTTGCCCCGTGCCGTGCCCGTAGTGGAAGCCATGGCCGCCATGGTCGTGCTCGACTACTATTTGCAGAATGCGGCGCGGCTCTAAACGGGAAAGGATATTTTCGGCGTAAGGGAACTTAAGCTGGATAAGGATTAAGTCGGAAAAGGATTAAATTCGGCACAGAAGAAAAGTTCGGATTTACGAAAGTGAGAAAGGCAATTACGACATACGGTCATTCGCTCACGGCTTCGCTTGCCCTGCTGCTGGTGTTGCTCTTCTCGGCGTGCCACGAGCACGGCGGGGGCGAGCGCTTCAGCTACGAGTCCGAACACACCCTGCTGCTCTATATGATCGGCGACAATACGCTCTCCTCGTGTGCGGCCACAAACATCGAGCAGTGCATCGCGGGGTTGCGCAACACCGACCGTCCGCTCAATCTCATCGTCTACAAAGACACCAAAGAGTCCGGCTCCTACCTGCCGCAACTCTTCCAGCTCAAGCGCAATGCTGCCAATCCCGAGCAGATAGACACCGTCTACATCAAGCAGTGGAAGGCCGAACTCAATTCGGCCGACCCGGAAGTCCTGACGGAGGTCATGGACTATGCGTTCGGGCTCTTTGACACCGAGGTGAAAGGACTGGAGATATGGAGTCACGGCATGTCGTGGTTGCCGTCGTCCAACTTCAAACTGAGTCAGGAGAGGGCGACGACCAAGGCCCTGACCTACATCGGCCAGGACAACTCCAACTTCATGGAACTCTGGGAGTTGCGCGAAGCCCTCGAGGCTGCCAACAGCAAGCTCGACTACATCCTCTTCGACGCCTGCCACATGGGCACGGCCGAGGTCCTCTACGAAATGAAGGACGTGTGCAGTTACCTTTTTGCCCCCATTACGGAGGTGATGAGCGCCGGATTCCCCTACGCGACCTTCGTCCAGTCGCTGAGCGCCATACAATCGAAAGAGTCGCTCGAGAGCGTCCTGCCCTTGCTTGTCGACGATTTCGAGGCCATGTATCCGACCAACGGCACTTGTGCCCTGCTCGCCACCCGAGGCGCCGACAATCTCTATGAACAGTGCCTGGCACTTAACGAGGCGGCAGACCGGTGCGCGGCGTGGGCGCCTTACGGGACGGATAGCCTCTACTATCCGCTCAATTACGAGCGGCACATACAGCACTACGGACGTCTGAAGACCGGCATGCGCTATTTCTTCTACGACGTGAAGGACTGGGCCAATGCCGTGGTGGCCGACTCGCTGGTGAAGGATTACGACCTGCAGCCCCTCTACGATGCGCTCAACTCGTGCGTGCTGGACTATTTCTACAGTCCGTATTTCTCGGCCAGCGGAGATGCAGTCGCCATCGACTCGTGCTGCGGTTTGGCCATGAGTGTGCCCGTCTTCTGGCAGACTCTCTCCTCCTATGCCGAGAAGCTGGACCAGGCCTACACCAAGATCGGGTGGAGATTGGAGGAGAAATAAGAACTAAGAACTTAGAATTTAGAGCTAAGAGTAGGAGATGAGCAAGGAAAGGGGAAAAAGAAAAGTGACGAAGGAAAAGAGAAGCGGAAAAGACGGAAGATAAGAGGACGAAAACGAAAGAGGACAAAACGACAGGAGAGGATAGGAAACAAAAATGGGTAAGCTCTCCATATCGCGCCGCTACAACCTCACGCCCTTGCTACGGTCAAGTCCTGGGGGATTAGAAGGAGCATGCCGTATGGCACTTACCCGGCCGCAAAGGTAAGAAGATTCTTTGGGAAAACAAAAGTTTCGGCCAAAAAAGTTCAACTTTGCCACCGATTTTTCTGATTTTGCCATACCCGCCGGATATTTGTGCCGCCAAAAGAGCCGAATTACGGGCGCGAAGACCACGACAGAGAGTTCTTTTCGTAGAAAGCGACTTTGCTTAGAAAGCGCCTTTACATAGGGCGATTTGCATAGGGACGGCAATGCACAAGCATAGATATAGTACAGAACACGCAAAAAATAAAACAAAATATATGGCCAATACGTCAAACCTTAAGCCGGTTTTGGCACTCCAGCACACGATGAAAGCTGGATTCCTGCTGGGCTTGTACTTTATGGTAGAGTATGTAGTCGTGGTCAAGGCCACGCAGAACCTTTCGCTCTCCTTCCTGCACGTCGTCATGATGTGCCTGACCCCCTACCTGATGTACCGAGGCGTGCGGGGACTGAAGAAGCTCTTCGCTGAGGAGGGCTTGAGTGCCTTCCGGGCGTGGATGTACGGCGTGCAGCTGATGTTCTTCGCCGGACTGCTCGAGGCGCTTTTCGTTTATGTCTACAACGCCTGGCTCTTCCCGACCAACCTGCACGACATGCAGATGGCCATGCTCGCCCAGTGGCAACAGGTGGCCACCATCTTCCAGCAGAGCAACATGAGCCAACTCTCGCCTTCGTTCATGCAGACCGTCAAGGAGATGCAGGAGGCGGTGCAGACGATGGACACGCACCCCATTCAGGTCGCCTTCACGTCCTTGTCCAACGACATCTCCTACGGCCTTCTCTGGATGATTCCGTCGTGCTTCTTCCTGCGTCAGAAGCCCCAGCCGGCCTCGGCAGACGATGACAGAACCCCGACCGACGACAATGCCTGCGAGAAGCAATAACCCGGCGAACGGACAAGACGAATCGTCGGATAAACGAAAACAAGCAATCCTTAACCCTTGAAATACAAACAGATATGGATATATCAGTGATAGTGCCCCTCTACAATGAGGCCGAATCTCTCCCCGAGCTGGCGGCATGGATAGACCGCGTTATGCAGGAGAATAAGTTTACGTACGAAGTCATCTTCTGCAACGACGGCTCGACCGACGGTTCGTGGGAGGTCATCAAAGACCTGCACGAGCGTTACCCCGACATGCACGGCATGTCGTTCCGCACCAACCACGGCAAGAGTCCGGCCCTGCACGTCGGCTTTGGCATGGCTCAGGGCGATGTCGTCATCACCATGGACGCTGACCTGCAGGACTCGCCCGACGAGATTCCGGCTCTCTACAAGATGATCACGGAGGAGGGCTACGACCTCGTGTCGGGCTGGAAGCAGAAGCGCTACGACCCGCTCTCCAAGACCATTCCGACCAAGCTCTTCAACGCCACGGTGCGCAAGGCCTCGGGCATCCACAACCTGCACGACTTCAATTGCGGCCTCAAGGCTTACCGCAAGGAGGTCGTCAAGCACATCGAGCTCTACGGCGACATGCACCGCTACATCCCCTGGCTGGCCAAGAACGCAGGCTTCAAGAAGATAGGCGAGAAGGTGGTGCAGCACCAGGCCCGCAAGTACGGTAAGACCAAGTTCGGCCTCGACCGCTTCGTCAACGGCTACCTGGACCTGATCACCCTTTGGTTCCTCAACCGCTTCGGCCAGAAGCCCATGCTGATATTCGGCCTTTGGGGTTCGCTGATTTTCATCATCGGTTTCATTGCCGTCCTCTGCATCGCCTGCATGAAGCTCTATGTGCTCCACACGGCCGGTACGGGCACGCTGATCACCGACATGCCGGCCTTCTACATCGCCTTGACCTGCATGCTGCTCGGTAGCCAGCTTTTCCTGGCAGGCTTCATCGGCGAACTCGTCTCACGCACGGCACAAGAACGCAACAAATATGACATCTCGGCTACGGTCTAAGTTCCATTGTCTCCATCGCTGTCTTGCAACGGCACGTCGTGGGCAGAAGAGTGGGCTAACTACAGCCCTTCTGCTTCTGGCCCTCGGCTCGGGTCTGATGCTCGGTTCGTGCGGCAACAACGGGTGCGAGGAGACGCGCGAGACGTATCTCTACACCCAACTGACGGCCACGGGGCGCATCTCCTTGACCAGCCTCTACGCCTGGGGCATCGGCCAGCAGAGCCAGGTCTCGTACGTCTACGACACCGTCCGCGTGCAGCGCGACGATGCTTCGGTCTACGACTCGATTGTGCAGCGCGAGGTCCGCGTTGATTCGCTGATGCTCTCGGCCAGTTCGCCGTCCAGCCTGGAGTTTATCCTTCGTCCCGACACCAACTACACGCAGATACGCCTGCAGTGCACCATCAGCGACAACGGCGACGCTTACCAGTACGACGACACGCTGAGCGTCTGGTACGAGGCCTATCCGTATTTCATCGACATGGAGTGCGGCTGCTCGGTCTTCTTCGACATCCGGCAGGTCGAGGTCACGAACCATCTCTTCCGCGACGTCACCATCAAACAATCGACTATCTCCAATGAAGAATCTGTCAATGTCATCCTGCGCTACTGAGCTTTCAGGTCTGTTGCATAGGGCTCTCGTTGGGGTCGTCGTGCTCTGCGCTCTGTGTGCCCCGGCGGACCTCCGCGCCCAGGGCAACTCCATCCCGACCACCACGGCCGTCCAGGAGCAGCGCTCGGAGACGGAGGGAATGCCCGACGTGCTGCCCGAGGGCGTCAAATACCGCTATCCCGTGCTCAACGGGCTGAGCGTTTCGGTCAACCTCTTTTCGCCCGTCATGTCGCTCTTCGGCAAGGGCTACGCCAACTACGAGGCGGGCGTCACGCTCGATGTGCACCACCGCTTCTTCCCGCAGGCCTCGGCCGGCGTGGGCTATTGCGATGCGACCAGCACCGACGAGGTGCGCTACAAGAGCGCCCTGCGGCCGTTCCTCAAAGTCGGCATGATGTACAACTTCAAGTACAACGACCTGCAGCCCGACGACTTCTGGGGCGTGTTTTCCCGCGTGGGTTTCGCCCGCGACCAGGCCGACATCTGGAACCTCTACTACACCGACGGCTACTGGGCGGAGCAAGGTCCTTTGCGCATCGACAACGTCTCGTACAACAGCTGCTGGCTCGAGTTGGGCGGTTCCATCAAGGTCAAGGTGATGCGGCACCTGTCGCTGGGTTGGGACCTTTCGTTCAAGCCCTTCCTCTATCGGGGCGACAACAGGCAGGCCAAGTCGTACTTCGTGTCGGGCTATGGTTCGACGGTGAGCAAGCTGGGCTTCGCCTTCCACTTGTATTACGACGTTTTTTAATTTTCTGTTACGGCGTTTCTGAGTCGTTTGTCGGACAATTTTAATTTCTCTTTTTGACTATGGGCAAGGTAAGGAGCGGGCGTGTGTGCCTTTGGGTGTGTGTCGCTGCCGTCGTGGCAGGCATCTGCATCCGCATGCTGACAAAACAAACCGCCCCCGAGGCCGAATACATCCGGCTGCAGGGGCAGGTATTCCACACCATCTACCATATCACTTATCGCGACACCGCCCGTTATGAGCGGGAGATTCGTGAGCTCTTCGACCGCTTCGACGGCTCGATGTCGATGTTCAACGACACCTCCGTCATCTCGCGCATGAACCGCAACGACACCTCTGTCGTGGCCGACCATTATTTCCGCACCGTTTTCGAGAAGGCACTGACCGTCTCCGAGCGGACGGGTGGGGCGTTCGACATGACCGTGGCGCCTTTGGTCAACCTCTGGGGCTTCGGCGTCAATGCGCGCACCGATGTCGATGCGTCGCGTGTCGACAGCATACTGGAGTATGTGGGCTACCGAAAGGTGCGTCTCGACTCCGCCGGTCATCTGGTCAAGGACGACCCGCGCACCATACTCGACGCGTCGAGCATTGCCAAGGGCTATATGTGCGATGTGTTGGCCGACTTCCTGCAGAGCCGCGGCGTGAGCGACTATATGGTCGAAATCGGGGGCGAGATTGCCCTGCATGGCAGCAACCCCCACGGGCGGGCCTGGACGGTGGGCATCGAGCGCCCTGTCGACGACACGCTGCAGACCGAGCACGGCTATCAGACCTGCCTGAGCCTCACCGAAGGCGGCCTGGCCACTTCGGGCAACTACCGCAACTTCTACGAGCAGGGCGGCAAGAAGTACGCCCACACCATCGACCCTCACACGGGCCGGCCCATCCAGAGCGATGTCCTCTCGGCCACCGTGATAGCCCCTGACTGCATGACGGCCGATGCCTACGCCACTGCCTTCATGGTCTTGGGCCGCGAGCGTGCGCTTCAGGTCCTCGCCGCCGACTCCTCCATCGAGGGCTACCTCATCTGCCCTTCCTCCTCCGACTCCTCCCGCCTGGAGGTCTTCAGCTCCCCCGGCTTTGCCCGTTACATCAAGGAGTGAGAGGGCAAAGGCTTGTCCCAAGCTTATTGTTTATTTCGCTTCGTCGGTTTTCCCGCAAACGCCGTCCCTATTCCAGTCTCTGGCTCATTCCGTTATGCTTTTAATGTCCCGCCAAATAGGGCAGAAGGGTTGGTTGAAGAGTATGTAGTCCCGGCCTTCGACCCGCAGCGGCATGATGTCGCCCGAAGAGACGGCGACCCGGGTGGGGTAGCGGCCGGGCAGGAGGCGCTGCAGGAGTATGTGCCAGGTCTCTGTCAGCAGGGACCCCTGCGAGCCGTAGGTGATGGGCAGAAGCTCGTACCACAACTGGCCTGCTTCGATTTTGCCCATAAGTGCCTCCGTGCGGTTGGCCACCCATACGTCGCCGAAGCAGACGGGCGTGCTGACGGGTATTCCGCTGCTTTGCAGAGTCTCGTAGATATCCTTGCGGCAGATGCTGCGGCAGTCGGGTTCGCGCATCCAGATGTCGTGCATCCACATACGGTAGGGGTGGGCCACAAACGGGTCTATCAGCAGTTTGCCGGACTGCCAGTCCTCTATCGGCACGGTGTGCTGACGGCCGCACGCGATGGTCTCCGCTTTGGCGGCCCGGAAGGTGCCCCAAGCCTCTTGAAACGGGCCGATAAGCATGGCCTGATGTGCTATGAGGCAGAGGCTTGCCACCAGGGCAAGGCGCTCTATGCGCTTGGTGCGCAGGACGAAACATGCCTCTTTATGTTGAGCCGTATCCCGTTGTGGGTCAATGCCTTGCTCTTGGCTGGGGTTTTGTCTCTGGCTGGAGCATAGACTTCGTATGGAATCCTGTTTTCGGCCAAAAGTCCAGTCCACGAAGCGGAATACAAGCAGGAACGAGAACATCTCGATGCCCCACACGGCCCGTCCGCCGTGTCCCAGGATGGCAATCATAAGTACGGAGGCCACCAGGCAGAGGCTATAGAACAGATTGTCCCTCACGAAGTTGCGCAATCCGGGATGGCGGAACCCAGACAATACGAGCAGGACCAGGATGACGTAAATCCACTTGCCGTCACGGAACATCTTGAAGCCCTGCAGGAGGTGCGTCGTGACGGCACCAAGCGTGAAGCCCGCTCCGCCCTCCTGGCTGAGCAATCGGCCCAGCGAACCGGGTGAAAGTACGAGGCAGACTGACCCGAGCAGAAACGCCCCGCAGGCTATGGCCTGTCTCCGGCTCGGCTTCTGCTTGCGCTGCAGCACTGCACATCCCACGATGGCGCACGCGATGGGAAGAGACAAAATCTCATGCGACCATCCTGCGACCAGTGCCGTGAGGCAGAGGAGACAGAACCGCAGGCGTCCCGTTTTGCCGCGCTGGCTTGCTTCTTGTTCGTTTTCGCCCTGTTCCAGCGATTTCATCCCGCAGAGGAACAGGAGGACGAGCAGCGACGGCAGCAGGTAGTTGGCGCTTCCTGACCCCCAGTAGAACAGCGTTTCGGCTGAGGGCGGAAAATAGAAATATGCCAATATGATAAGAAGACATGCCAATATTGAATCCCTTAGCCTCCTAAAGCACAGTCTGCGGGTGAGGAGCATGGCGGCCAGCAGCATGACCGTATTGATGCAGTCGAACCACATTTCGCCGAACGGAATGATCATTTGCATGGCCAGATGACAAGTCAGTCGACCCGTGGAGGTAGGCACGAAATCAAGGGTTTGCAGCCGCGTCACGATGAGCGTCCACAGCGACCCTTCGGGCATTGTGCCCCATATATAGTCATCCGAGAAGAACGGCACGGCGTGGTTGAGGGCAAAGAAGATGGCCGACAGTCCGAGGAGAAGGAGCGTCGGGATGCCGATGAGAGTCTTTGCCTTATGTGGAATGCGGATGTTTTGGTTCATATCTTAGTTGTGGTTGGTTTTGTGTTAGGGTTTTTACTGTGTCGGGTCCAATCGTGTTTGATGTCTGCTGCTTTGAATCACTCGGCAAAGATACAACATTTTTTCGACATAACCAAATTTTGTCGCCCTATAATTTGTACAATTGAAACAAAACACCTATCTTTGCCACGTTAAGACAAAGACAAGACGATTCTTGCCGTCCCTATTCCTATAAGTCTTCTGTTAGGTTGATATGAAAAAGAAAGTTACGTTGATGATTCCGGCATACAATGAGAGTGCAGTGTTGCCAAGATTGTTTGAGGAGTTGGATGCTTTGATGAACAGACATGCGGAGTATGTTTGGGAAGTCCTTCTCGTCAATGACGGTTCGCGGGACAATACTTTGGACATAATCAAGGCCAAACGCAAAAAAGACAGCCGTTATTGTTTCGTCAATCTTTCACGCAATTTCGGTAAGGAAAAGGCCATGGCGGCAGGCTTCGACTACGCTACGGGCGATTGCATGGTCAATATGGACGCAGATTTGCAGGACCCGCCCACGCTCATTGATGAAATGCTAAAGCTTTGGGACAGTGAAGGTTATGATGATATATATGCAAAAAGAAAAAACCGCGGAGAAGAAAGTTGGTTGCGTCGGAAACTCTCGTTGGCTTTCTATTGGTCGCTGCAGAAAATGACGACTATAGAAATCCTTCCCAATGTGGGGGATTTCAGGCTTTTGGACCGGCGGTGCATCGATGCGTTGAAGGGATTGCATGAGAACGAACGATATACCAAAGGCCTTTACTGCTGGATCGGGTACAAGAAAAAAGAAATCCTTTTTGACCGGGGCGATCGTGCGGCGGGCAAGTCTTCGTGGAGTCTTTGGAGTCTTTTCGGACTGGCCATAGAGGGGATTGTGTCGTACACGACCAAACCGCTTCGCATTGCGACTGTTGCGGGATTGGGCATTGGCCTGTTCTGCTTCCTGTACATGCTTTACTTTCTGATCAAAACCCTGATTTTCGGTGACGAGACGACGGGTTTTCCGACGTTGATTATCGTCATGCTTTTCTTGGGCGGCGTTCAGCTGTTGTCGTTGGGCATCATCGGAGAATATATAGCCCGTATCTTCATAGAGACAAAGGGCAGACCGGTCTATATTGCAAGCGAATATAACGAAGAGAGGTTATGACATCGCTCTTTCTCAAACATAGGGAAATCTGTCTGTACTTGTTTTTCGGAGTACTGACGACGGCGGTGAATGTTGCTGTCTATTTCGTTATGTTTGAGGTGCTTATGCTGCCCAATGTTGCGAGTTCCATAGCGGCACAGGTCGCAGCAATCCTCTTCGCTTACATAACCAACAAGATATGGGTGTTCCGGTCTCGCGGTTGGCGTTTGAGGACTCTGTTTTTCGAGATTGTCAGTTTCTTCGGATGCCGTATGGCAAGTGCCGCTTTCGATGTGCTGTTCATGTGGGTTACTGTAGATTTGCTCTCCTGGTGGCCGTTGTGGATGAAAATCATAGCCAATGCCGTAGTCATCATTTTGAACTATGTGGCAAGTAAATATCTGATATTCAGGAGATAGAAGCCGGACGCATCTCTCGCTTTCTCCAAATTCCAGATTCCCGATTTTGACCGAAACACCCTCAAAAATGGGGAATCTTCTGGTATTTGGCCAAAAACATTTGGGGATTTTTCTGCTTTTTCGGCAAAAACATTTGGGGATTTTTCTGAGATCTTGTATTTTTTGAACCAAAAACACGTAGAAAATGGAGTGAAAATGGGGAAAATCTCAACATTCCCGACACTTGGCTTGGCCGTTGGAACGCCCGTAGCTCACCGTTTTGAGGGGGCCTTTTGCAGCCTGAATAGAGATGTTTTGCAGCCCCAAATGGATTTATTTTTTGCTCCAACTGGAGCGATTTTGCAGCCCAACTGGGAAAATTTTGCAGCCCAACTGGAAAAATTTTGAAACCCAACTGGGAAAATTTTAAAACCCAACTGGAGGCGTTTTGCAGCCCATTCGGCGAAGTTTTGCAGCCTCGTTCAAGGACCGGGAAACGTGCTTTCCAGGGCGGTTCAGGCGCAAGTGGTGACAGTGACAATTACAGTTCGATTTTCCGCAACTCACCTTTTTGGCGCAAGTGGTGACAGGTGACAGTTACAGTTCGATTTTCCGCAACCCCTGTTTTTTGCCAAAAGGGAAAGCACGAAAAAGAGCGGATTGCAGACCGAAGTTGTGACAGTGACAGTTACAGTTAAAAATTCCGCAACCCTACTTTTGCCTCCTGAGAAAACTATAAAAAGAGAAGTTAATATATGTATAATATATATTATATAT
>CAVGQN010000068.1:0-15045 GCA_963631395.1 bacterium | reverse complement strand
ATCCATGGCGGCAAAGTTACTAACTTTTTTGATTCCTAGAGTAAGTTACCCACACAAAACAATACAGTCCCGAATTTTCACTTGCGAAACTTCAGTAATTGACCAATTGACCAACTGACCGGATGTCTGTTCCGTTACCTCCCTCCAGCCCTTATTACACTTTTCTCTCATAAGCCCTTTGGTCCCACATCGAAGGCCAGACTCTTCTTGCGAGTCAACTTGAAGATTATGGTCCGTGAAAGGAAATAAATGCCATAAAATTTGCAACTTCGAAATAAACTGCGTACTTTTGCACCCGTGATAAGTCAGAAAAAGTGCACACTTTGCCTGATTATTCGTCAGAAAAAGTGTATGCTTTCAGCAAACATTCGTCAGAAAAAGTGTGATTATGAAGCGTGGCATATACCAAGACCTATTGCGGTGGAAGCAAAAAGAAAACCGCAAACCGTTGATACTGAATGGCGCACGGCAAGTAGGCAAGACCTACATCCTACAGGAATTTGGCCGACGGGAATACAAAAAGTTAGTTTTCTTTAGCCTTGACCGCTCGCAAAAGGTGGCAGAGGTATTCGAGACAGGCGGCAGTACTGCTGATATGCTGATGGCATTGTCTGCCATTGGCAATGTCGATATCACTCCTGGCGATACGCTGCTTGTGCTGGACGAGGTGCAAAGTTGTCCGAAGGCTTTGGAGGCTTTAAAACTCTTCTGTGAGGATGCCCCGGACGTACATGTCATAGTGGCGGGATCGTTGTTGGGCCTTTCGTTGCATAATGGAGTGTCTTACCCTGTCGGCAAAGTGGAAGAACTGCGACTGTATCCGATGACGTTTCTTGAGTTTCTTGATGCTATGGGCAAAGCGAAGTTGGCGGAAATGCTGAAATCCTGCAACTGGGCTGTCGTTGGCATGCTAGAGTCAGAACTGATAAGTTTACTGCGTCAGTATTATTATGTGGGAGGTATGCCAGCTGCTGTTTTAGCACATATAGAACAAAAAGGACTTCAGGAAGTGAGACGCATACAACAGCAGATTATCACAGACTACCGGCGAGACTTCTCCAAACATGCCCCTGCGCGCGAGATACCACGTATCAATATGGTGTGGGATAGTATTCCGGCACAATTGGCAAAGGAAAAAAAGAAATTCATCTATGGCGCTATAAAGAAAAGTGCAAGAGCATCTGATTTCGAACTTGCCATACAGTGGTTGACTGACGCAGGACTCGCCTATAGGGTGCCTCGTGCCAATAGTCCGAAAGTGCCTCTTAAATTTTATGAGGACTTAGGCGCTTTCAAACTCTTTATGCTCGATGTCGGTTTGATGGGAGCTATGACAGACACTTCAGCCGAGTCTATGTTGGTCGGCGATGAAGTTTTTACGGAGTATAAAGGGGCTTTCACAGAGTTGTATGTCTTCACTCAACTGAAGACCCTCAATCTTCCTTTGTACTACCACTCAGTAGACAATTCTACGATAGAAATTGATTTCCTTGCACAATGGCATGATAAAGTCGTTCCCATAGAAGTCAAAGCTGAGTCGAATGTGAAGTCAAAATCTTTGCATACGTTCATAAACAACAACCCAGACTTGAAGGGGCTGCGATTCTCTATGCTTCCATATAAAGACCAAGATTGGGTAACCAACATTCCTCTCTATGCATGTTTGTCTGCTTTTAGCTCTGAGTGCCAGTAGTTTGTAGTCACGAAGCCCCCAAACTAAACTAGCCGTGCATTAACTCAAGACCAGCTTATCCCTCAGAACATCTTGTACTGGACGCCGATGCCGAGGCAAAGGATGTCACCGAAGGTGATGTCGCGGTTGGGGATGGCCGAGATGATGGCCAGATCGTAGGTCGAAAGTTCGTAATAATAGGAGATGCGGGCAAAACGCCGGCGCTTGTCTTCAGGCAAGTTGATGGTGAAGCGCCCGCCCAGGCCTACGTGAAAGCGCATCTTGGTCGAGAAGCGGTAGTAGTTGCCGTGGTTGTACTTCTCGGGCTCGTGCAGCCAGAACTCGTCGTCGAAGATGGAGTTGAGGAACAGCGAGAAGACGGCAGGCTGGAAGGAGATGCGGGCACGGCGATTCCATGTCTGCGGCTTGTCGGCAGAGTACTCTTCGGCCCAGGCCGTCTTGCCAAGTCCGATATACCAGGGGATAAAGTTCTCGCGTAGTGTGAAGGTGGCGGCAGAATGTTCGTTGTGTTCTTTGGGCAAAAAGCCGACCTGGAAGTGTGTCTCCCAGCGTTCATTCTTGCCATAGTCCCAGCCGATACCCAATGCCACGACGCCAATGTCGCCCGCGTACTGGATGGAGGAGATATTGGGTATGACCTGCATCCAACGCTCCTGGGCACGGATGACGCGCTGCTGATAGCGGTCGGGGATGCTGTCGGCCAGACAGAGTGTCGTGACGGCCCAAAGGCAAAGGCTAAAAATCGACCACTTCCATTTCATAGTCATCATCGTTGATGGTGATTAGATAATACTGACGGTCCTTGATCTCGTTGATACCGTAGAAGAAGATGCCGTCGTCAAAAGGTTCGAGCGTCTCGAGCCTGTGGTTGTGTCCGTTCAGACAAAAGGGCGAGGGAAAGAGCCGGAGATAGCGGCTGAAAGGCTGTAGCACGTTGTTGTTGAACTGCTCGTCGCCAGGCCGCGAGTGCATCACGAAGATGGTGCGGACGATGGAGTCCGGATAGACTGTATTGATGGAATCGATGTAGCGGATTTCCTGCTCCATAAAGCCGAAGTCGGGCACGGGAATGGTGTAGTCGACCTCGAGCGACACCGTGTTGATCATCTCAAAGCGACACCGGCCCACCGTGAAGGCATAGTTGTAGTCGCCGAACAGGTAGCGGTAGATATGTTCGCCTGTGCCGAGGAAGTCGTGATTGCCGATGATGGTGAGCCACGGCATGCGGAACTTCAGCAGGCAGTCGCGCATCCAGACGAACTCTTCGGTGACTCCGAAGTCGGTCAAGTCGCCGCCATGGAGCACGAAATCGACGTCGCCCCGACTGTTGATGTGGCTGACCGCGAGATTTGTCTCGTCGTACCAGCGCTGCGTGTCGCTGATAAAGGCAAACTTGTAGCAGTTGCCCAAATGAAGGTTCTGAAGCTTGCGCAGGTTGGTCTCGTTGAGATGGGCCTCGCCATCGACACACCCTTCGTAGGGATGATACTTGAACAACTCACAGCTCGCCAGGAGGCAAGCTGTGAGACTGTATACAGATAGGGTTCGGAGCAATTGGGTCAACCTCATGGCTCTGGACGGTCTTATTGTTACGTTACGATACTGACTTATTTCGTTACGATGTTGACAATCTTCTTGGGTACGAAGATGAACTTGACGATCTGCTTGCCTTCGGTCCACTTGCGGCACTCGTCGGTGTCGAGGACTGCCGCCTTGACGGCTTCGGCATCGGCATCGGCGGGCAGGTCGATGGTGAAGCGCATCTTGCCGCCAATCTGTACGGGGTACTTGATGGTGCTCTCGATGAGATACTTCTCGTCGTAGGTCGGCCACTGCGCATCGCACACCGTAGTGTCATGGCCCAGGTTGTGCCAAAGTTCTTCGGCAATGTGCGGGGCGAACGGGGCAATCAGCACAACTAGCGGTTCGAGGATGTCGCGGCTGCTGCACTTCTGCGCGGTCAACTCGTTGACGGCCACCATAAAGGCCGAGATGGCCGTGTTGTAGGAGAACTGCCCGATGTCGCCGGTGACTTTCTTGATGAGCCGGTGCAGAGACTTGAGGTTGTCGGGCGTGGGCTGCGCGCTCTTGTCGTCGGCCTGGAAGAGATTCCAGAACTTCTTCAGGAAGCGGAATGCACCGTCGATGCCGGCCGTATCCCAGGGCTTGCTCTGCTCGATAGGTCCGAGGAACATCTCGTAGATGCGGAGACAGTCGGCGCCGTACTTCTCGCAGATGACATCGGGGTTGACGACATTGAACTTGGACTTGGACATCTTCTCGACAGCAGCCGTGGTGAGGAAACGACCCTCGGCATTGCAGACTACTTCGGCATCGGCCAACTCCGGACGCCATGCACGGAAGGCGTTGACATCCATATCGAGATTGCTGACGAAGTTGACGTCTACGTGAATCGGGTCGACGGGTGTGCCCTGATACGTGCCGTCGGCCGACAAGAGGTCTGCGCTGACGAACCGGTTGGTGCCGCTGACACGGTTGGCAAAGCGGCTTGAACCCTGTATCATGCCCTGGTTGATGAGCTTCTTGAACGGTTCCTCGCTCTTGACGACACCGATATCCTTGAGGAACTTGTTCCAGAAGCGGCTGTAGATGAGGTGACCGGTAGCATGCTCGCTGCCGCCCAAGTAGAGGTCTACGTTGTCCCAGTAGTCGTTGGCCTCGCGGCTGACGAGAGCCTTATCGTTGTGCGGGTCGGTGTAGCGTGTGTAGTACGCCGAACTTCCGGCAAAGCCAGGCATGGTGCACAGTTCGATGGGGAAGACGTTCTTGCCGTCGATGAGCGATTTGTCGACCACCTGACGTGCCTTTTCGTCCCAAGCCCACTTCGTGGCATGTCCGAGCGGCGGCTGTCCGTCGGAGGTCGGCTTGAAGTCGCTTACCTCAGGCAACTGGAGCGGCAGGCACTCTTCGGGCAGAGTGTAGGGCATTCCGTCCTTGTAGTAGATGGGGAACGGCTCGCCCCAGTAGCGCTGACGGCTGAAGATGGCGTCGCGCAGGCGATAGTTGACCTTGATGCGGCCGATGCCCTTGCGGGTGACATATTCCTTCATGGCAGCGATGCTGTCCTTGACCTTCAGGCCATTGAGGCTGATTTCGCTGTTCGACGAGTTCTTCATGACACCTTCCTTGGCATCGAAGCTGCCTTTCTCCAGGTCGTAGTCGCCCTCGATGAGCGGGATGATAGGCAGGTTGAAGTGGCGGGCAAAGGCCCAGTCGCGGCTGTCGTGGGCAGGAACGGCCATAATGGCACCGGTGCCGTAGCCGGCCAGAACATACTCCGAAATCCAAACCGGGATGTTGTCGCCGGTGATTGGGTTGATGGCATAGGCTCCGGTGAAGACGCCCGTCACCTCGTGGGCAGCCTGGCGGTCACGCTCGGTCTTGTGGCGGCACGCATCCAGATAGGCTTCTACCTCGTCCTTGTGTTCGGCTGTCGTGACCTTCTGCACATATTTGCTCTCGGGTGCCAGCACCATAAACGTCACACCGAACATCGTGTCGGCACGCGTGGTGAAGATGGTGAAGTCAAGGCCGTCGCGGGTGGCGGAGTTGTCGTTGGGCACGACGCGGAACTGCACCTCGGTGCCTTCGCTTCGGCCTATCCAGTTCTTCTGTGTCTCCTTGAGCGAGTCGCTCCAGTCGATGGTCTCCAGTCCGTCGAGCAGCCTTTGTGCATAGGCACTTACCCTCAGACTCCACTGGCGCATCAGCTTTTGCTCGACGGGATAGCCGCCGCGCTCAGACACGCCGTTGACCACCTCGTCGTTGGCCAGTACCGTACCCAACTCCGGGCACCAGTTGACCATCGTCTCGCCCAGGTAGGCGATGCGGTAGTTCATCAAGGTCTGCTGCTGCTCCTGCGTGCCCATGGCCTTCCACTCGGCGGCCGTGAAGTGAAGCGTCTTGCTGCAGGCGGCATCGACGCCGTCGCTGCCCTGGGCCTCGAACTTGGCCGTCAGTTCGGCGATGGGACGGGACTGCTTCAGGCCATTGTCGTAATAGGAATGGAACATGCGGCAGAAGGCCCATTGCGTCCACTTGTAGTAGCCGGGGTCGCAGGTGCGCACCTCGCGGTTCCAGTCGAAACAGAAGCCGATGCGGTCCAACTGCTCACGGTAGCGGGCGATGTTCTTCTCGGTAGTGACGGCAGGATGCTGGCCTGTCTGTATGGCATACTGCTCGGCGGGCAGACCATAGGCATCGTAGCCCATCGGATGCAGGACGTTGTATCCGCAGAGACGCTTGTAGCGGCTGAAGATGTCGCTTGCAATGTATCCGAGAGGGTGGCCGACGTGCAGTCCGGCTCCAGAGGGATAGGGGAACATGTCGAGCACATAGTACTTCGGACGTTTCGGGTCAATCTCTACCTGATAGGTCTTTTCGTCCCGCCAGCGTTTCTGCCATTTGGGTTCGATGTCGTTGAAGTTGTATTCCATTTCTATTGTTGTGTTTTTAGTGACTGATCATTCTGACTGACAAAAGTGTTCTGACTGGCAAAAGCTCCTGGTTGTCAGATGCATTTTGACCGTCGGAGTTCGTTTTGATGACGCATGCAAACTTTCTTGCAGAAGGTCAAAAATTTGCACAAAGTTATTATTTAAATATGACTTGTCCAAACAAAAGATGCAAAATCATCTGTTCCGTCGGAGAAGTACATATAAAATGACCGGTACACCAAACAATGGGGTCAAGGCATTGACCGGAAGAGTCCTGCCGCCGGAAGGCAAAGTGCTCATGCAGAGACACAACAGAGCGCAGGCGGCACCGAGCAGGATGGAGGCCGGAAGCAGCGTGCGATGGTTGTCTGTGTGAAACAGCAATCGGGCCATATGCGGAATGCTCAATCCGATGAAGGAAATCGGGCCGCACCAAGCCGTAGTGACGGCACATAGCAGTCCGGCTATCAAGATGACGCCCCAGCGCACAACGGCCGGCGAGATGCCGAGATTGCGGGCATAGTCGTCGCCAAGCATCCAGGCATTCAGAGGCTTGACAAGACTCAGCGAGGCCAGTAGCGGCACACCCGAGAGCAAGGCGAAGAGCGGCAACTGCGGCATGCCGACTTGGCTGAACGACCCCATCCCCCAGAGCATGAGCGCCTGTACGCCGTCGGCCGTGGCTGAGTAGTTGAGCAGGGTGAGGATGGCATTGGCCAAATAACTGAACAGCAGACCTGCTATCAGCAGCGAGACGGGCTGGCGGACGATGTGGCTGAGTCCCAGCAGAACCAGCAGAACGGCAAAGGCTCCGGCGAAAGCGGCTGCAACCGTCAGCATTCCCGCCGTAGTACCCCATAGCAAGACCACAATGGCCACAGCCAGGTTAGCTCCGCTCGTGATGCCCAGCACGGAAGGGCCTGCCAGCGGGTTGCGGAAGTAACTCTGCAGGAGCAGGCCGGTTGCGCCCAAAGCTGCGCCTGCCAGGAGCGCCGTAATGCCGGCGGGCACACGCATCTGCCAGACGATGTAGCTCCAAGCCGGTGTACCGGCGTCCTGTCCCGCCAAAATCCGTAAAACGTCAGAGGCCGGTATTTCGACCGACCCCGACAGAATGCAGAGCGCAAACGCTCCGACGACCGACAGTATGAGCAGTGTGAACCGCATCTGGCTTTTGTCCGGCCTTTTTGTGATTGTTACTCTTTAGTTGCAGGGGCTTCGGCGACTTTTGCTGCCTCCTGTTCCTTTTGCCAATCCTCGATGAAGCAAGGCCACGGATTGTGCGTGATGCCGCCCATCTCGAGCATCTGGTCCCACACTTCCTTCGTCAGTTTCTCGACGGCCTTCTTGCGGGGCAGTGTCATGTCGGGCATGACGGGCACGCCGATGTGTGTGGTGATGAGGGGAACGTTGGCTTTGCCCGTCCACTTGCGCCAACCCGTGCGGGGGCGGTAGGTGATGTAGAGCGGAAGCACGGGGCAACCCCATCGGTAGGCCATCGTGAAAGCGCCCTTATGGAACGGCTTCAGCGGCTTGTAGAACGGCCAGCTGATGCCTTCCGGGAAGAGATGCACCCACGAACCTTCCTCATGACGGCGGTCAAAGGCGGCATCGTATTTCTTCATGGCCTGTAGTCCCGTCGGGATGGGCACGCCACCGATGTACTTCATGTGCCAGTAGTCCTTGGTCTTCATGTTCTCGCCGAACATCGGGATGTAGAACGACCATCCCGTAGCCTGAATGATGGAAACCATATCCCACCGGTAGGCGTGGTTGCAGGTCGTGATGCCAGGTTTCTTCAGCACGTCCTTGTACTTCTTGAGGTTCTCCTTTCCTTCGCACTTGAAGCCAAAGATGAGCCAGTTCATGAAGAAAACCAACGTGTGGCACTTGAGCCAGGCCGCAGCGCGGTTGAACTTAAAGCTGAACGAGTCCTCGTAGTAGGGATAGGTCTCGTCGATGGCAAAATCCTTGACGTGCGGTTTGGAATAGAGATGGACGGTCGGGTCTTCCGGATAGTCGATGCCCGGATTGGGGATGAATTCTCCGGGTTTGACCTTAAGTTCTTGATATTGTCTGTTGTTTATCATATCGTTTATCTGTCAAAGTGTATCGTTTGTCGAAACAAGCTGTCTGTCGAAGTTCGGTTATAGCTTGCCGCGGCCATTGAGCCAGTCGGGAACTTGATTCTGGATGAAGTGGAAGAAGCACTTGCCCTCGGTGTCGAGTTGGCCGCCCACGATGCCCACTATCTCGACAGAGGCACGTACGCAGATGTGGTAGTCTGTCTTGCGGCGTATCTCCTGCTCGAAGATGACGCGCGGCCCGTCCTGCCGGATGTTCATCAGGCTGTGGAACTTCTCGGCCGACATCATGGGGCGGATGAACTGCAGGTCCACTTTGGTCACCATCATGTCGACGCCGTTGTCGTGCCACTTGCGGAACGTCTCGCCCATCTCCTCCATAAATTCCAGGCGTGTCACCTCCAGGTAGTGCTGCACGAAGGTATTGGTAGCCGACCCGAAGCTGTCGCACTCATAGTCGCGCACCTTCATCTCGTAGTCGTAGATGGCTTCCTTCATCTTGACGGGCATGCGGTTAGGCGCCTTGCCGGCCGCTTCGACGTCTTGTATTTCAACTTTGCCCTTGAGGTAGTCGGCAAAATAGTCGCCCCTGGTCAGCTTGCCGTGTATGCCTACCACCACGTCGACCCTGGCACGCATGCAGAGTTCGCCCGACTCGCGCCGGAAGTCCTGAAGGTAGACGAAGCGTGCACCCTCGCGGTGCATGTTGAGACAAGACCGGAAGGTCTCGCCGCGCTGTATCGGCGAGCGGTACTGGATGGCGGCTTCGTACACCACGAAGTCGACTCCGAGTTCAGTGCTCCATTTGGCCCTGTCGATGCCGATACTGGCCAGGAATTCGGTACGCGTCTGCATGAGCAGATTGTGGTAGTAGGCATTGTTGACTACTCCCTGCATGTCGCATTCGAAGTCACGTATTGTAACTGTAGATTCAAACAGATACTTCTTCATAGTCCGCTTTTAACTGTAGATTCGATGAGGATTCAGACAGAATGCTACTCGTGTGCTTACTTTATAAATAGGCTGCAAAGATAATAACTTTTCTCCGTATGCACCCAAATTGGGTAATAAAAATGACATTTTTATACTCGTTTGGCGAAAAATATGCAACTTTCTGTCATGTTTGTTTTAGTCATTGGTCCGTTGTCGGATAAAAAACATATCTTTGCACGCCCGTTCGGTGAAGCGTTTTTCCGCTCATCGACAGGGTCTTGATTTACGTTTATCGACCAGGATTAAAAGGATTAAAAAGTGCGTAGACTCTCTGTCATAATAGTCACTCTCGTCATGTGGTGTATGGTAGCCGCCCCCAGGCTGTCGGCGCAGTCGGCATCGTCGACGCGTGTCACGCTGAGCGGTTATGTCTGCGACAGCGTGACGGGCGAAAGGCTGGAGTTTGTCACCCTACAGGAGAAGTGCACGTCCAACGGTACCATCACCAATACGGACGGCAGTTTCTCGCTGCTGCTCCGGCGTGACGGCACGCTGTCGGTGTCGTGCATCGGCTACCGGGCCAAGGAGATTCCGGCCAACGGCAAGTCGCGCAAGGTCTCGGTCCAGCTTGTTCCTACCGACTATCAGCTCTCGGAGGTGGTGGTCAAGCCCGCCAGAGAGCACTACCGCCGACGTGGCAATCCGTCCGTTGAACTGGCCAAACAGGTGATAGCACACAAGGAGGACAATGCCCTGACCGGCCACGACTACTACCGGTGCGAGCGGTACGAGAATACGACCTACTCGATGAACAACTTCTCGGGAGCGCTCTATCGTGGTTGGAAAAAGAAATTTCCTGACATCGACCAGTATGTCGATACCGCCGCTTCAGGCAGTCCGGTGTTGGCCATATTGAGCGACGAAAACATCGAGTCGGTCTACTATCAGAAGGAGCCGCAAAGAATGCGTATCGTACAGGAAGGCCAGCGTCATGTCGGCATCGACGACATGCTGCCTCCGGATCTGGTCGGCAAGATGCAGTCGGAGTGTTTTCCGGAGGTCGACCTGAACGGCAATGACATCTACATGTTCTCCAACAAGTTTGTCAACCCGCTCTCCAACTTCGCCATTGCCTTCTACAAGTTCTATGTCCTCGACACACTGCTCTTTGACGACGGCTGCCGCTACATAGACCTCGGCTTTGCGCCCCTGATACCCGAGCAGTTCGGTTTTATCGGCCATCTCTATATCTCGACCGACAGCACCTATTTTCTCAAGAAGGCCGAGCTGAGCATCCCGCCCGACATCAACCTCAACTTCGTCCGCAACATGCGCATCGTCATCGAGCAAGACCACTTGCCCGACGGCACCCGGGTCGTTACGCGCAAGAAATTCGAAAGCGAGATGACGGCCGTAGGCGAGACGACCGGTCTGTTTGCCCAGCGGGAGATGGTGTACCGCAAGTTCGACTTCTCGGCGCCGGAAGCCCGAGTCCAAGACCTCTTCGACAGTTCCGTGCCCCGTCGCGAAGCCACAGACATGATGGCCAAAACAGACGACTTCTGGGCCGAACACCGTCCGGACGACATACAGTCCAAGGGCGCGCAGGTCTCGACGATGCTGAATGCGATGCGCCAGGTGCCTTTCATCAAATACACCGAACTGGTGCTGACATGGCTCTTCAAGGGCTATATTCCTCTGACGGGCAAGCCTTTCGAAGAAAACGAATTCCTCTATGGCCCGCTCAACACGACGGCCAGCTACAACACCATCGAAGGGCTGAGACTTCGCACGGGCGGGCTGACCACGGCAGCCTTGAGTCCGCATTGGTTCGGCTTCGGCTATCTGGCTTATGGCTGCAAAGACCACAAGCTGAAGTACGACGCCCGGCTGGAATATTCGTTCAAGCACTGCAAGAGCCACAGCAACGAGTTTCCGATGCACAAACTGATGCTGGAGTACAATTACGACACCAATCTCCTCGGTCAGGACCCGACCACATCCAAAGACAACTTCCTGCTGTCGCTCAAACGCGATGACAGCGAAAAGATATCGTACGAGCGTCGTGCCGACTTGACTTACGTGCGCGAGTTTCATGGCGGATTCAGCTGGAAACTGCAGGGCTCGTGGCTCAGGGAGTACAGCACGGCCTATGCTCCGTTCCATAGGGTCGACGGCACGGCCGCTGCCGACGGGTGGCGCTGGGGTGACCATCACTACGACCTGTCGATGGCTACGCTCCAGCTGCGCTATGCGCCACACGAGACCTTTATCCAATCACGTCTGAACCGTACGGCCATCAATCACGAGCATCCCGTCTTCGTGCTGCAGCATCAAGCCGGAGTGAAGGGCATTCTGGGGTCTGACTTCGACTACCAGCGCACGGACTTTACCTGCGAGAAGCGCTTCTGGCTTTCCGCCTTCGGTTATGTCGACGCTCAGGTCAAGACCGGCAAAATCTGGAGCCAGTCGCCCTACACCCTGCTCTGCATCCCCAATGCCAACCTCGGCTTTACCATCCAGTCGCACAGCTTCTCGCAGATGAATGCCATGGAGTTTGTCTGCGACCAGTATGTGCAGTGGGATGTGGTCTACTACCTGAACGGCTGGATACTCAACACCATGCCGCTCTTCAAGAAACTGAAATGGAGGGAGATTGTCTCGCTGCGTGGCTATTGGGGTTCGCTGTCCGACCGCAACGACCCTTCCGCCCAGCTCGGCGACGGCAGCTACCGGAATCCTGACCTCTACTCGTTCCCCACGTCCGGCCATGTCTATCGGATGGGCAGCACGCCATATATGGAGGCCACTGTCGGCATCGAGATTATCTTCAAGGTGCTTCGCGTAGACTATATCCGCCGACTGAACTACCTGAACCACGAGCATGTCGCCAAAAACGGCGTGCAGGTATCCGTTCACATCACGTTCTAAGTCTACCTAAATTCAGGTATTTTGACCCCATCGGTCGCCGAAAGTTGCGTGTGCGCGCGACAACTTGTGGAAATAATCCGTAACTTTGCGCTCTGTACAAGGTTTGTTCCTGTAAAAGGTTAGTTCCGGTAAAAGGTTAGTTCCAAAAGTTTTTGGCTATGACATTGAGAGACCTGAAGATTGGCGAGTCCGGGCGCATACTTTCCGTGAAAGGTGAGGGCGCGCTCCGTCAGCATTTGATTGACATGGGTGTAATCCCGGAGACGGTCGTGACGATAGTGAAGTATGCTCCGCTGGGCGATCCGGTCGAGATTCGCATACACGGCTACGAACTGACGCTCCGCAAGGACGATGCCGACAACATCGAGGTCGAGCGGCTGTCTGGTCAAGCGTCAGCGGATGCTGAGAAGGCCGAGGCGGACTTCGACATCACGGGCGACTGGCAGGAAAACGAATTCCCGCACCCCGGCCTCGGCGAGCCCCATATCTCTATCGAGGAACAACGCCAGGAGCGGCCTTTGCCCAAAAACAAACTGATGACATTCGCCCTGGTCGGCAACCAGAACAGCGGCAAGACGACGCTCTTCAACCAACTGACCGGAGCCAACCAGCATGTGGGCAACTTCCCCGGAGTAACGGTCGACCGCAAGAGCGGCATCATCAAAGGCCATCCGGAGAGCGAGGTCGTCGACCTGCCGGGCATTTACAGCCTTTCCCCCTATTCGAGCGAAGAGATTGTATCGCGCAATTTCATTCTGAATGCCCGTCCCGAAGGCATCATCAACATCGTCGATTCGACCAACATCGAGCGCAGCCTCTACCTGACCATGCAGCTCATCGAACTGGGCGTGCCGATGGTGTTGGCCCTAAACATGATGGACGAACTGGAGGGCAACGGCGGCACCGTGCGCCTTAACGAGATGGAAGCCTTGCTGGGCATTCCGGTTGTGGCCATCTCGGCGGCCCGAAACGAAGGCATCGCCGAACTTATCGACCACGCCATACACGTGGCGCACTTCCAAGAACAGCCCCGCCGTCAGGACTTCTGTAACCCCAACGACCACGGAGGCGCCGTGCACCGCTGCCTGCACGCCATCATGCACCTGATAGAGGACCATGCCGAACGGGCACACCTGCCTATCCGCTTTGCCGCCAGCAAGGTCGTGGAGGGCGACGAACGCGTCATCAGCGCCTTGCAACTTGAACAAAACGAACTGGAAACGGTTGAACATATCGTCTCGCAGATGGAGGACGAACGCGGTCTCGACGCCGCTGCAGCCTTGGCCGATATGCGTTTTGCCTTTATCAACAGGCTCAGTCGGCTGACCGTCGTCAAGCCCAAGGAGAGCAAAGAGCACCGACGCAGTCTGGCCATCGATGCAGTCCTGACCGGACGATGGACGGCCCTGCCCTCATTTGTGGTTATCATGGGGCTGGTCTTCTGGCTTACTTTCGGCAGTCTGGGCGTATGGCTTCAGGACTTGCTGGCCGAAGGGATAGACGCCTTCTCGGCATGGGTAGACTACTTGCTGACAACCTGGGGCATCAACACTACGGTACATTCACTCGTCATCGACGGCGTGTTTGCCGGCGTGGGTTCCGTCTTGTCGTTTGTGCCTCTGATTGTGCTGCTGTTCTTCTTCCTGAGCATGCTCGAAGACAGCGGCTACATGGCCCGTATCGCCTTTGTGACCGACCCGTTGCTGCGTCGTGTGGGCCTCTCGGGCCGAAGCATCGTCCCCATGCTCATTGGCTTCGGCTGTTCGGTGCCTTCGGTCATGTCGTCACGCACTTTGCCTTCTGAGCGTGACCGCAGATTGACCATCATGCTGATTCCTTTCATGAGCTGTACAGCCAAGGTGGCCATCTACGTTTTTGTTGCAGAGCCGTTTTTCGGGTCTTTGGCCTGGGTGGCTATGGTGGCCATGTATGTGCTCGGTGTACTGGTGGGCATCCTGGTAGCCATCATTGCCAAGACATTCTTCCTGAAGGGAGAGGCTGCACCCTTTGTCATGGAACTGCCCAACTACCGCATGCCGGGACGCAAGAACGTGACGCATCTGCTTTGGGACAAGACCAAAGACTTCGTGCAGCGGGCCTTCACCGTCATCTTCTGCGCCACCATCGTCATTTGGTTCTTGCAGAACTTCAACTTCCGTCTCCAACTGGTTGACCCCGCCGGCGATGACTCCATCCTGGCCATTGTGGCCGGAGGCGTGGCTCCGATATTCCGTCCGATGGGATTTGACGACTGGCGCATTGTCACCTCGCTGGTGTGTGGCTTTATGGCCAAAGAGAGCGTAGTCGCCACCATCGAAACGCTGCTGGCTGGCGAGTCGCTGACGGCGCTGATGTCAACGGGCTCTGCCATCTGCTTTCTGGTCTTCTGCCTACTCTACACGCCTTGCGTGGCTGCCATTGCCGCCATACGCCGCGAACTGGGCAACCGCTACGCCCTCTTCATCGTCTTGCTGCAGTGCGCTGTAGCTTGGCTGGTTTCGTTCGTGTTCAGTCTGTTTGTCCTTTAAGGTGACGACACCGCTATGAATGTACAGAGCATCATCGTACTGGCCATCATCCTGGTCGCTTTTGTCTGGACTCTCCGTTATGTTGTGAAAGGCAACAAGCGCCATCCCGGCTGCAGCGGTTGCTCCGGCTGCAGCAGCGGTAAGTGCAGTGAACTAAGGAAGCACAATGACGGCAAACGGCGAGATTGCCCAAGGCCGTGATTTGTTGCCACGGAAGTTTTAAACTGCGCCTGTGGCAGAAAGTGTCAAAATCGATATTGAGAGTCTCATTTTCCTGACTTCGTCAATGCGTCACCCAAATCAAGATTCGCATGCGGACAGCCCGAAGAGGGGCTTGACGGCGAGGTGTTTCTTGGTAAGGAACAGGGTCTTCGTGAAGTAAGTGCCGTTCTCAGGCATCCTTATTCTGATTGTTGTTA
>CAVGQN010000067.1:0-15214 GCA_963631395.1 bacterium | reverse complement strand
AAGCTGAAGCGTGTGAAGGAACTCAAAGCCGAATACGAAAAGCGCAAGAAGGTTGACCAGTATGCGAAGCCGGCTTCTGACGAGCAGGCTGATGCTTTGGGCCAAACTATGTACGAAGAATCTTACATAGTTGTCCCGACTTCAAGCAAACCAGTTGTCTTGAAGTACGAGCTGGCGCTTGCAGTTGCAAAGGCTGTAAAGAGCATTAATAACGCAAAGGCGTTTGTTCCGAATGTCGAAAAGTATGGTGACAGAATTTGTGTAGTTGGAGATGGCGCTATTGCTATTGGGAAAGGATTTGATGAGAGACACGTCAACGACTGTCTCACGGACGATGCACACCTCAAGTTCTATGTCGGCGGCAAGGTTAGCTACCACAAGGCCGATGGCGTGGCTCCATTGACGCATGAGGAGCGTGTGCTGCGTGATGCTTTGGCCGAAACGATGCAGAAGAGCGGCATTGAGGTGATTGACGATGTAGAGGAAGGGCAGCGCGTCCTGGACGAGGCAAACGGAAAGGCGAAGCTGCAAGCCAAACAAAAAAGAGCACTTGAAACCGCGTCCGTTTCTCAAAGCGAGGAACATCAACCAACTGTCGTTTCAAGTGCTGACGGCGCAAAGGTAATAAATAATATTGACAATCTCGCGACAAAGTGTGAAAATCTTTCAAATCAGACCAAAACTTTTGTCGGAGATATCGCAGAAGCCCTTGGCGCGACAAAACACGGCAGCAATTCTGAGTATGCCACCTTTGAAACAAAGAACGGCAAGATAGTAACTATCCGCATTGCGAACCACAATGCAAAGGTTTCTACCTTCGACAACCACGGGGAGGCCGACGGCATAAGCATCGTGGTTTCTCCAAAACGCAATGGCGGCATCACCAATGATGGCGAGGCTCATGTCGTGGAGTATTTCTACGATGCCATCAAACTACGCAGGGCCGAGGGCAAACCTTTGGCTGAGATTGTGCGCTCTATCAAGCAAGTCTTGTATAGCGGAGAATTTAAGGATGCGACCGGACTGGCCGAACGCCAGGAAGTGAATGCTGAAGATGTGGTGCGTCTTCATAAGGTTTATCACGGCAGCGGTGCGGACAAGGTTCGTTTCTTCCGCACGAAGGACGGAGAGGCTTATGGTTTCACCGTGGGCGGCAAGATATACTTTGACCCGAGGATTGCGACGAGCGAGACCCTGGTACACGAGTATGCACACCTTTGGGCTACGGCTCTGAAGTCGGGCAACCCGGAGGAGTGGAAGAACGTCGTGGAACTGATGAAGGGTACGTCGGTATGGGATGAGGTAAGGAAGTCTTACCCCGAACTGGAGACGGAGGACGAGATTGCAGACGAGGTGATTGCGCAGTATTCGGGCCGCAAGGGTGCCGAACGTCTGCGCGCCGAGCAGCAGAAGATTGCTGGCGGCAACGGAGGCGTGTTCGAGAAGGCCGAGGCCATCAGCGCATTGCAGCGCGTGAAGCGTGCTTTGGATAAGTTTTGGCGTGGTGTGTGCGACTTCCTGCACATTCACTACACATCGGCCGAGGAGGTTGCTGACCGCGTGATGAAGGACTTGCTGGACGGTGTGGACCCGCGGAAGTTCGGTGTGGATGAAAATTCCCGTTTCCAGTTCGTGGGCGAGAGCAGGAGCGAAGGAAGTAAAGAGAGTTTGGAGTTCCACAAGGTGATTGACCAAATGTTCGATGATGTACAGTTTGACAACGGTCAGCATCAGCGAGAGCGATACAACATTGGCAAGACTCCCGAATGGATGAAGAGAGTTGGCATTACTGGAGAAGTGTTTTCGCTTTCATTCAAGAACATAAAGGTGCATAGGGGGAAGGATGCTGACCACGACCTTACAAGAGAGGAATGGCACGCACTGCCAAGTGCGCTGAGAAGTCCTTTCGCAGTAACCCGTTACAAAGGAGCGGACGACAGATTCCGTTTGTATGTCAATATCTACCACAACGGGAAGCCTATTGCCGTAGGAGTGGACGTAAAGCGCGTGAATCAAGGAAAAGGCAAACCGATGCTTGATGTGAATAGCATCAAGACTGTGTTTGCACATGGCGGAGAAATCGGGACATCCGAGGTGCTCGTTGCTTATGATGAAAGAATAACTCCCGAACAGGAGGCACTTCTGCGCGGACTCAATTTCCGCGAATATCCAACCGTTCAAGAGTTATCTGCCGCAAAGGTAGGAACAAATTCTGAATCCGCCAAGAAAAATGTTGAAAATCTTTTGGAAGACAAGGATTTGATGTTCCGGACTGTGTTTGGAGGCAACAGAGGATATGTAGGCTATAGCAAGAGCGTGAGGGCCGTAGAGGCAGAAGAGCGCGGTCTGAAGTCCGTATCGCAGATGGATAGGGATTTTGCCGACGAAGTAAGCCGGATGGTCAGCGAGGAACTCGGAGAGGAAACCATGCTGACGCTGAAGGAAGTGCGCGAGGCTGCCAAGGCCGGACGCTACGACGAGTGGCATCACACCTCTATGTACGGCAACAAGACAAAATACTATTCTGCCGAGACCATTGCGGACAACATCGTAGCAGCCAAGAGGGAGCAGGACGAACTGGACTTCCAGGATAGGAGCGAGCGCGAGGAGCAAATAGGGCAAGCCCATGACGCGAACCGCAGAGAACTTATTGCGAACGAGCACGGAGTGACGGTGAAGACCAAAGACCGCAGCGGAGTCAACGACTATCTCACGGACGATGTGTTCCGCAGTAGTAATGGCTATGCTATAGTCGTAGACAACGGCCCGAAGAAGAAAGGCTGGTGGGGAGTGCGTGTCTTGAACGAAGGCCAGGAGGAAGCCTATTATAGTCCATATCTTAGCGAGGACTACATCTACGGCCATAAGGGCGAATAATGGATGGGTGAAAGCAGATATTTTGTGCGGAGAGTGTCAACTACATGACTTGCCATCTGGATAATGTTGCCCTCTATCACGTCCTGAACTATCAAGTCACTCTCGTCAGTATGGAAACGACCTATCTTGAATATGGCAGATTATGAAGAAGAAGATTACGAATCGGACGAATTATCACCTTCAGCTCACAGGCGAGGCCATGGTGGACGGAGGCGGACAGTACGTGATGTTCACGCCGGCCAACCCCGTGAAGGGAATCGTCCAGCCCCGACGCACACACGGCACGGGCCTGCTGCTGAGCGACGGCACCTTCGACTACGTGGCGCAGACGCGTGACCACCACTCGCAGGCCACCCTCATCCGCAAGCTGCCGTACGGCCGCCTCAGCAAGACCAAACCCGGCAAGATACAGCACACGCTCGTGCTCGACCACGACGACCCCGAATCGGCCTGGCATCTCCTGACCAATTCAATCATCGCCGCCTTCGCACTGCAAGACTACCTGCCGGCCTGCAAGCGCCTGCCCCGCTTCATCGACATCAGCCCGCTGGCAAGCGACAAGCAGAACGCAAGGCACCAGGAACTGAATTCTAAATTCTAAGCTCACTTCGTGCTCATTTTCTCGCCATGGCATAACTCAAGCAAGCTTGGTTCTGCTCATTTGGCTTTCGAAATGTTCACTTCGTGCTCATTTTCTCGCCATGGCATAACTCAAGCAAGCTTGGTTCTGCTCATCTGGCTTGGAAAATGTACCGCGGATAAATAAAAACAACAGACAGGAAGGACAAATTTTCTGTGGATTCCGTGTTCTATAAATAATAAAAGAAGAGTGACTATGCGAAGATTCATATTGGTAGTGCTCGGACTGTGTGCGTCAGCCTATGGGGTGGCGCAGACCGCCGGGACGAAGGACTTTCAGGCATTCCGGCAGCAGATGCTGTCGGGCTACCAGAGCTATAGGGGAAAGGTGCTCGACGACTACGCCAAGTACCTCGACGCGGTGTGGAAGGACTACAAGGCCTTCCAGGGCAAGGAACGCTACTCGGAGCCCAAACCCCACATTGTGCCCGAAGCACCCGCTGTCGACGCCACGCCGGGTGTGACCATCCCTATCCCCGACGTGCCGTTGCCGCAGGTAGTGCCTGAGCAGGTAGTGCCTGAGCCAAAACCTCAGCCCACGAAGCCAGCAGAACCTTTGAAGCCAGCAGAACCTGCCAGGCCTTCGAAGCCAGTAGGACCTTCGAGGCCAGCCGTTCCCGACGTGCCAATACCAGCCGCACCAAAACCGACGCAGCCAGCAGAACCATCGAAGCCAGCAGAGCCTTCGAAGCCAGCAGAGCCCGCGAAGCCCGCGGAGCCAAAACCCACGCCCGTGGCTGCGCAGACGGTGCAGTACGACTTCTATACGCTCAAGGCCAAGGCGCCTAAGGTGGAGCTTCCGGCCCTCGCGGGTGCGGACGGCCACTCCATCGGCGTGATGTGGAAGCAGCTGCAGGAGGCCGACGTGTACGGCAAGGTGCAGCCTGCCCTCGACCGTTACCGCCGGGAGAACCGCCTCAACGACTGGCTGACCTACGGACTGGTGCACGCCTACGCCGATGCGCTCTATCCCGCCGACGACAACGCCAGCGCCGTGCTCACGCACTACCTGTTGGCCCACATGGGCTACAACATCCGCCTAGGCCGTTCGGGCAGCCAGCTGCTGCTCCTGGTCTCGTTCCGCCAAATGGTCTATGTGCGCCCCTACCTCGACGTGGACGGCACGCGCTACTCTATCTTCATGTACGAAGGCGGACGCGACATGAGCCGCAGCATCACGACGCTCTCCACGTGCCAGTTGCCCGCCGACGCCGACCTGGGCCATAACCTAGACCTCGTGATTGACAGACTCGCCATGCCCGGGCGGGGCGAGCGTCAGAAGGTGCTGTCGGACGGCGTGATGACGCTCTCGCTCTCCGTGCCCGAAGTGGCGCTCGACGTGGCCGGCGGCTTTGTCCAGACCGAAATACCCGTCTACGCGGGGAGCTGCCTGTCGGAGTCCTTCCGCACCGACCTGCTCAGTCAGGTGAAAAGTCAGATACAAGGTCTGACCGAGGTGGAGGCCGTGAGCCGGCTGATGCACTTCATCCAGTTCGCCTTCGACTATGCCACCGACACCGACCAGTTCGGCTACGAGAAGCCTTTCTTTGTCGAAGAAAACTTCTACTATCCCGCCAACGACTGCGAGGACCGCGCCGTGCTGCTCGCCTTCCTGGTGCGCCAGGTGCTGGGCCTCGACGTGCACCTGCTGCACTATCCCGAGCACGAGGCAGCGGCCATCTGCTTCACCGACCAGACGCTACAGGGCGACGGCTACACGTACCGCGGCCGCCGTTACCTCATCTGCGACCCTACCTACATCGGCGCGGGCATCGGCCAGTGCATGCCCCGCTATGAGGGCGTCAAGCCGGAAATCGAACTGTAATAATCGAATTGTAATACAAGACTAAACAAAAATACAATGAGACTGAATTTTAACAAAATGAAGAAGTCGATGGGCAAGGCCTTGCGCCCTGTGTGGGCAATCCTGCTCTTGCTCATCGCGTGGCTGCCCCTCGCAGCGCAGGCGCAGACGATGGGCGTGACTTCGTTCACGCTGCTGGAGAGTGACCTGACGGCACAGAACCGGGCCACCACGGTGCTCGACCAGAACGGCGACAAGTGCGCCCTGATTCGCGTGCAGACCACGCAGAAGGGCTTTGTCTTCGATGTCGGTTCGGCTGGCATCCAGAAGGTCGAAGAAGACCATACGGGCGAGATTTGGGTCTACGTGCCCTTCGGCGTGCGCCACATCAGCATCCGCCATCCGCAGCTGGGCACGCTCAGCAACTATAACTTCCCCGTCAGCATCCAGAAGGCCCGCACCTACGAGATGGTGCTGACCACGGGGCAGGTCAAGACCATCGTGCAGCAAGACCTGGGCGGCGCCTATCTTGTCATGAACGTCACGCCGGCCAATGCGCTCGTCTATGTGGACGAGATGGAGCTGACGGTTGAGGACGGCATGGTGACCAAGTTCCTGAACTACGGCAAGCACTCCTACCGCGTGTCGGCCACCCTCTATGAGTCGGAGGCGGGCAACATCGAGATGGGCCGTGAGAAGAAGGTCCTTGATGTCAACCTCAAGCCCGCTTACGGACAGCTTGCCATAAGCACTACGCCCGAGGATGGCGCGCGCGTCTACATCGACGGCAGCGAGACGCCGGCGGGCACTACGCCCTTCACCACGGGCAGGCTCGCGGGCGGCAGCCACACCTTGTTGCTCCAGCTCGCGCAGTACGAGAGCCACCGCATGACGGTCACTGTGCCCTCCGACGGCTCCACGCAGCCACTCGCCGTCCCCTTGACGCCCAACTTCGGCACGCTCTCGGTCTCCTCGGTCGCTGGCAGCCGTATCTACGTGGATGGTGAGGACAAGGGCGCTTCGTCCTGGACGGGTCGCCTCTCGGCTGGCCAGCATGTCGTCGAAGCCCGCCTGGCCTCGCACCGCTCCACAAGCCAGCGCGTCGACGTGGTGCGCGGTAAGGAGCAGAGCATCGAGCTCGATGCTCCGACTCCCATCTACGGCTCGCTCAATGTGACGAGCAAGCCCTTCGGCGCCGACGTCTATGTGGACGGCACAAAGGTCGGCTCCACGCCCGATGTCTTCACCTCCATCCTCGAGGGCACCCGCTCCGTCGAAATCCGCAAGCAGGGCTACGATGCCTACACTGCCCAGGTCAACATCACGGAGGGCAAGGTCAGCGACCTCAGTGCAACACTGGTTGCCAACGGCCAATCCAAGTCCAAGTCAGAGCCAAAGCAAGTGTCGGAGCCAAAGCAAGAGCAAACGCCCGAGCCTGTTTCTAAGCCCGTTTCGGCCAGTAAGGGCACTGAGTCCAAGAATGAGTTCTATGCCGAAGCAGCGGTGCGCGCCGGTTCGTACATGGCCTATGGCGGTAGTTTTGGCGCTTATTTCCGAAATTTCAACGTCGAACTTTCAGCCTCCTATGCGACCGATGAGGAAGAGACCATTCGTTGGTCCGAAGGCTCTTACACCAGCTGTTATCAACCGAAGTTTTGCTATGGAGCCAAACTCGGCTATGGTTTTTTGCTCGGAGAGCGATTCAAGATAACGCCGCAAGCCGGTGTCAACCTCCTTTGGCTGCGAGACAATAACTGGGATGAAAAGACCCGGATAACCAGTGCGCTCCTTGGCTTGCGTATGTCGGTAAGGTTCGGCCACTTTGGTCTTAGCCTGACGCCGGAATATGCTTACGACCTTACCGACTATGGCGTGTTGGACGGCGTGTCGTCCACCATTGAGGGTTGGGGACAAGGACTGAATGTAAAACTTGGATTGATGGTAATATTTTGAGCATTATGAAACATATAGGACTATATATCACGCTATTGTCGGCCGGCCTTGCCTTGACTGGGTGCGATTTCTTCTGTAAGGATTATACCGCTGATTGGGGTACGCCCATAGTTGATGATAATACTGTCATCAACAATCTGATTGCCAATATGGTGTATGTCGAGGGCGGCACCTTTACGATGGGGGCTACCTCGGAGCAGGGGAGCGATGCCTATAGCGACGAATCTCCTACGCACAGTGTCACACTAAGCAGCTTCAGTATAGGCAAGTACGAAGTCACGCAGGCGGAATGGAAGGCAGTGATGGGCAGCAACCCGTCCTTTTTTACAGGCTCGGATGACTTGCCGGTAGAACAAGTCTGCTGGTATGACTGCAAGACCTTTATCACGAAGCTGAATGCGCTGACCGGCAAGAACTTCCGTCTGCCAACCGAGGCAGAGTGGGAATATGCCGCCCGTGGTGGAAACAAGAGTAAAGGCTACAAATATGCAGGAAGCAACAATATAGATGATGTTGCTTGGTATACAAGCAATAGTGAAGGTAAAACCCACGCAGTCGGGACCAAACAGCCGAACGAACTGGGCCTCTACGATATGAGTGGAAATGTCTATGAGTGGTGCAGCGATTGGTGGGGCGACTATAGTAGCTCCTCACAAACCAACCCAACGGGGGCTTCCTCGGGCGACTGCCGCGTGAATCGTGGCGGCAGTTGGCAAGAAGACGCCGAGTACTGCCGTGTGTCCTTCCGGTACTACGACGACCTGGACGAAAGGAATGAAGCTCTCGGCCTTCGCCTTGTCCTGGAAGTAGAGTCTGACAAATCGACTGAAGAGGATGCTACAGAAGAGGATGCTACCAAAATCATCGACAATCTTGTCAACAATATGGTCTATGTGGCTGGCGGAACCTTTACGATGGGGGCAACCTCGGAGCAGGGGAGCGATGTCTATAGTAACGAATCTCCTACGCATAGCGTCACACTCAGCAACTTCAGTATAGGCAAGTACGAAGTCACGCAGGCAGAGTGGCAGGCAGTGATGGGCAGCAACCCGTCCAATTTTACAGGCGATAATCTGCCGGTAGAGTGCGTTTCTTGCAATGACTGCCAGACGTTTATCACAAAATTAAACACACTTACCGGAAAGAACTTCCGCCTGCCCACCGAAGCGGAGTGGGAATATGCCGCCCGTGGTGGAAGCAAGAGCCAAGGCTACAAATATGCAGGAAGCGACAATATAGACGATGTGGCATGGTACACTAGCAATAGCGGAAGCACAACTCACGCAGTTGGAACCAAACAGCCCAACGAACTGGGCCTCTATGATATGAGCGGCAACGTGTTGGAGTGGTGCAGCGATTGGTATGGCAGCTATAGTAGCTCATCACAGACCAACCCGACGGGGGCTTCCTCGGGTTCCGACCGCGTGAGCCGTGGTGGCAGCTGGTGCAACTTCGCCGGGCTCTGCCGTGTGTCCGACCGGAACTGCCGCACCCCGGACAACTGGAACTACGACCTCGGCTTGCGCCTTGTCCTCGATGTAGAATCTGACAAATCGACTGAAGAGGATGCTACAGAAGAGGATGCTACAAAGGTCATCCTTGACAATCTTGTCAACAATATGGTCTATGTGGCTGGCGGCACCTTTACGATGGGAGGCACCTCGGAGCAGGGGAGCGATGTCTATAGTAACGAATCTCCTACGCATAGCGTCACACTCAGCAACTTCAGTATAGGCAAGTACGAAGTCACGCAGGCAGAGTGGCAGGCAGTGATGGGCAGCAACCCGTCCAATTTTACAGGCGATAATCTGCCGGTAGAGTGCGTTTCTTGCAATGACTGCCAGACGTTTATCACAAAATTAAACACACTTACCGGAAAGAACTTCCGCCTGCCCACCGAAGCGGAGTGGGAATATGCCGCCCGTGGTGGAAGCAAGAGCCAAGGCTACAAATATGCAGGAAGCGACAATATAGACGATGTGGCATGGTACACTAGCAATAGCGGAAGCACAACTCACGCAGTTGGAACCAAACAGCCTAACGAACTGGGCCTCTACGATATGAGCGGCAACGTGTGGGAGTGGTGCAGCGATTGGTATGGCAGCTATAGCAGCTCCTCACAGACCAATCCGACGGGGGCTTCCTCGGGCTCCTACCGCGTGTACCGTGGTGGCAGCTGGAGCAACAGCGCCGGGTACTGCCGTGTGTCCGACCGGAGCTACGACACCCCGGGCTTCAGGTTCAGCCTCCTCGGCTTGCGCCTTGCTCTTCCAGTTCAACCTTAAAAAAAAGAAAATCAAAACAATCCTTCTGTCTTCAAAGAAGCCTGCCAAATAAAAGGCAGGCTGAAAGGAAGACAGAAGCCACAAAATAAAAAAAATCCATGCAGATAAAAATATACAGCATCCCGGTGTTCGGCAGCAACGGACTGGAGGAAGAGGTCAACCGCTTCCTGCGTTCGCACCGCATCCTGCAAGTGGAGCGGTGCTTCTGTGCGGACAATGGCGGGTATTGGGCCATCTTTGTCGAATATGCCGACTACGCGCCTGACAGTGCTTAAGTATATATGCGTATGGAGCCTGCCCTTAGTAGCCCTAGCTGAGGCGAACGGGGTAGGCTTTTGCTTCTTACAGCAACCAAAGGAGTCGGGAGACCTTAATCGACAAAAATCCCATAAAACAGGTCTCTTAATCGACAAAAATCCCCAAAATAGGTTTCTTAATCGACAAAAATCCCCAAAATAGGTTTCTTAATCGACAAAAATCCCTATATTTGCGGTCGAATAATAGTCTTAATAGAAAATTATGGCTAAAAGGAGTGAAATATACGATGTGTCGGAAATCGTTATTGGAACATCGGAGAACATACTGTCTGCTACGTATGCATCTTTGATTAAGGCAGGTGAGTTACGTAAGATAGCCCCCCGTGTCTATACTACCAACAAGAACGATGACGCTGCTGAAATAGTCAGAAGAAATCTGTTCTATATATTAGGGCAACTATATCCGCATGCGGTCATCAGCCACCGGTCGGCCTTCGAGTTGAAACCTACCGACGAGGGAGATATATTTCTCACTTATACCTATACAAAAAACGTAGTTTTGCCCGGCATCAAAGTCCATTTGATGAAAGGACCTATGGGTACTGATCGCGATATGCCATTCGTAGAAAACCTTTACATCTCAAGCACAGAGCGTCGTTTGCTGGAAAACCTGCAGAAAGGAAGGTCCCGTGGCAGCGTGTCGAAGTGCATGCCACGCAGTTATGTAGAGGAAAACCTGGAAAAGATACTGGTCGTCAATGGCGAGTCTGGACTCAATGCCTTGCGCGACAAGGCAAGGGAGGTCGCACAGCAGTTAGGTTACGTCGAGGAGTTTGAAACCCTCAATTCCATTATAGGAGCTCTGCTTTCTACCAAACCCTCGGACGTGTTGTCGGCTGCCAGCACAATAGCTAGAGCTCAAGGCGTGCCTTTCGACCGGGAGAGAATCTCTCTCTTTCAGACGCTGTTTGAAGCCTTGCACAACGAGCCTTTTCCCGAGATGGAGGAAAGAAATGTCTCGACATCGGAGTTCAGGAACTTCGCGTTCTTCGAAAGTTATTTCTCCAACTACATCGAGGGTACAGAATTTGAACTGGAGGATGCATATAAGATAGTAGAGACAGGTCTGCCATTGCCTGCACGCAATGCAGATTCGCACGATGTGCTCGGCACCTTTCAGATAGTGGCCAGCCGCCGCGAGATGCAGCGTACGCCCCAAACGGCAGACGAACTGATAGAGCTGCTGCAAGATCGCCACCGAATAATGATGGCGGCCAGACCTGACAGAAATCCCGGCATGCTGAAGATGCAAAACAATCATGCGGGTGACTCATATTTTGTCGATTATTCGTTGGTTAGAGGCACGCTGATAAAGGGATTCGAATATTATCAGTCATTGGAATCGCCTTTTGCCAAAGCTGTTTTTATCCTTTTTATGATTAGCGAAGTCCATCCTTTTAGCGATGGAAATGGACGCATCTCCCGTATCATGATGAATGCCGAACTTGTTCATGCCGACCAATCGAAGATTATCATCCCTACCGTCTTCAGAGACGACTATCTCAATGGATTGCGACGGCTGACGAGAAGGGGCGACCCGAGTGTGCTTATCCGTGCTCTATCAAGAGTGCGCCAATTCAGTGCAAATATAGTCGGTGACGATTTCAACAGAACCCGTGATTATCTAGAGCAGACTAACGCTTTCAAGGACAGCGACGAATATATATTGAGATTTTAGACACGTTGTCGGCTGCTCGTGTCAAGTCCTTGCATCTGGCGTACCTTTATATAGTCATCTAAGGTAAATTCTTCGGGTAGGAGGGCGAGCAGGTTGCGGGTCCCGTAGGCTGCCGTGTCGGCCTGACAGAGCAGATAATAGCCTAAATCTTTAGTGTGCTATAACTACGGTTCTTGTTGCCGCCATGCGCTTCGAGATAGCCGAACTCCGTGAGCATGCGCATGTAGCGCTTGGCAGTAGTGGCCGTGAAGCCAAATTCAGAAATGATTTCATCGGTCGTAATTTCCTGTTTGTCGGCCATAAAGACAAGAATATCGGCCAGTTTCTCTGCCAAAGACGGTTTTATAGACCATTTATCGACCATTTTCTTCGCAGAAACCGTTTTATCGACCATTTTCTCCGATGTGGAGTTGATGTATTGGTCGATATCGGATTTCAAGTGGCGACAATGCAGCTCCGTCATGAAGTCGACAAAGATGTCGATATTTTCTTCTTCCCTTGTGTCGACCAAAGCCTGGATATATTCTGCCTTGTCCTCTTTCAGGACCTTTGTAGGCAAAACACCAAACTCCATTTGCAGGAGATTCATGAGCAAACGGCTGGTTCTGCCGTTGCCGTCAGCCCACGGGTGAATAGTCACCAGCTCGTAATGCGCCCAGAAACTCAATTCGTAAACCGCTGCAGCATCGCCGGCGTCTATTGTCCGGCGACGTTTGTTGAGTTCTTCGCAGAACGCAGACAACCGGCTTGGAACTTTCTGAAAAGCCATATACGAACGTCCGCCAATGCCTGCCGTGACATTAAGTTTGCGCAGTTCGCCCTTCGAAGCATCGAAGTGACCGCCGAGGGAGTCGTATTCACTGCCCGTACGTGCCATCACTTTTGAAGCAAGCGTTACGAGCCATTCGGTAGTGATGGGTGCATGCTGCTTTATCCATTTCATGCCATACTCATACGCCACCTTCAGGTCAAGGTTCATCATCTGCTCCATCATGGTGCGCTTCGAAGAGGTGATGCCTTCATCGAACAACAGTTGGGCTTCCACCTCCGTCACCGTGCTTCCCTCTATGGCAGTGGAGTGTGTGATGATGGAGTATAGGTAGAATTTGGCGTAGTCTATCTGTTCAGATATACCCAAGTCCTTGTGCTTTAGGAGCAATGCTTGCAATATGTCTTTATTGTGCGAGTTCATGTGTCGTGTCTCTTTGCATGAATGTGTGTGGTCTGTAATCGGTCGCAAAGGTATGGAATTTCCGCGAAAGTACCAAATCTTTTGCGCACAAAAAGGTCGTAGCGGAGCGACCAGCGCACGAAGTCCGAGATTTGCTTGTCCCACTGCATGCCGTTGGCCACGTAGAGCACAGCTTTTCTTCGGATTGGCAACCCTTTTTGCCGAAAATGTCAGAGTCCGCAAACTTTTAAACCCGGAATATGTCTGAAATCGGCGGAAAAATGCGCTTTAGGGCTTGTAATTCATAAAAACTGCGTATATTTGCAGCATCAACCCATACACAGAACAGTATGACCGAGCCCACTCTATCGATGCCGGACCTTTATATGCCGATGTTCGCCAGACTCTGTGACGACTTGATGAGTGCGGTAAACAACATGAATTGGGGCATCGCCATCAGCAAGATTGCCAAGTAAGCGATATACACAAGAAAGAAAACAAGGCTATGACAATAGAAGAACTCAAAGATATTTTGGCTATCGACGAAAGTTACCGTGTCGAGCGCACGGTTTCTACAAGTAACATGGACAAGTTTCAGGAAGCCATCTGTGCGTTTGCAAACGACCTTCCTGGCAAGCGGCAGAAGGGTTATTTGCTGATTGGCGTGCTTGACGATGGTCATATCGGCGGCTTGAAGGTTGACGATGCCTTGATGAAGAAAATTAGCGGCATACGCTCGGATGGCAATATCCTTCCTCTCCCTGTGATGAATACAGAGAAGGTGGAACTGCCTGAAGGAGATGTGCTTGTAGTCGAAGTAACTCCATCGCTTATTCCTCCGGTGCGATATAGAGGGCGTACATTTGTACGTATCGGTCCACGTCGTGATATCGCAAGCAAGGCAGAAGAACGCATTCTGATTGAACGCCGCGCTTCTTATATGGCGACATTTGACGCTACACCTTGTTTTGCTGCTAAACTTGAAGACTTGGATTTGCAAGTGTTCCGCAACAAATATTTGCCCAAGGCAGTCAGTCCGGAGATGCTTGAGTCGGAATCACGTCCGATAGAGGAGCAATTGGCTGCACTCGGCATGTTCGATCTCGACAACAAATGTCCGACATTTGCCGGCATTGTGTTGTTCGGTCACAACCCCCGCCGCTTTATGCCAGGCGCATACGTGCAATATGTCTGTTTCGAAGGAAAGGACAAAACTTCGAATGTGCTTAATGAAAGGGAGTTTAGTGACAACTATTGCGAGTTGCTTCCCAAACTGGAGTCTCTACTAGAAATGTCTGTCATCAAGCAATATCCCGTGCAAGCCTCCATGCTGCGTGAAGATATGGTAAAGAACTATCCTTATTGGGCCATTCGAGAGCTGCTTATGAACGGCTGTATGCACCGGGATTTGCAAAGCAATACCCCTCTTCGCTTCTATGAATTTAGTGACCACCTCGAAATAACAAATGCAGGTGGTCTCTATGGAAATGCTCGACCGGAAAATTTCCCCAAGATTAACGACTACCGCAATCCTATCATAGCCGGAGCCATGAAGTCGTTAGGCTACGTGAACAAATATAACCGCGGTATCGGTCAGGTGCAGAAGGAACTGAGCGAAAACGGAAATCCGAAGGCCGAGTTTGATGTAAACCTGCTTACTGCCTTTGCTGTTACAGTCTACAAGGGTACCAGTCAGAATGAAGTCGGGTACCAGTCGGATACCAGTCGGGTACCAGTCGGGTACCAGTCGGAGCGATGTCAGGTGCCAGTCGGGTACCAGTCAGGAATCAGAGCATCGTCCTTTCGGTCCCAATGTGATGACACTGCAAGAGAGAATCATAGAATTTTGCTCCGAACCCAGGTCCTTGCGGGAAATAGCCGATTTCTTAGGAGCTGCCAACAAGAAAAAGGTGAAGACTAAATTCATTAATGACATTTTAGGGACTAAGATAGTCATGACCGTTCCGGATAAGCCCAATAGCCGATTGCAAAAATACGTTGCCGTCAAGAAGCAGTCATAGACCAAGTAGTAGCCAGGTCTTAAATGACAGCGTCCTGAAATTGCAGAAGTAAATAGACACTCCGTCATCATCGGTGTAAACTGAATGGTGATACGCAACTTGCTGTGGGTGAATGCGTTGGCTCATATGTATGACCCCGACAGAAGTGCAATAAGTGTGACAGTGATTAGGCGCCTGGTGCAAGGTCATCCCATTGGCCTGCCTGAGGGATTAATGTCTAGGGCAAAACGGGATAACTTATTTTGCCTCGCCGAGCGGACTGTTCTCCGTCTGTCACCGTGCAGGAAGTTGTGCATAATGACATGAGAAACACATAACGTATTGTAACACAACAATTTGTACTGCGCCTTTCGTTCCGAAACACAAAACAAAGTGGTTACAGGTTACGGTTACAGTTCAAAATTCCGCAAGTTGTATTCTCCCCTCCGAAACCTTGAAAAGGAAAAGTTAATATATATATAATATATAT
>CAVGQN010000066.1:0-16281 GCA_963631395.1 bacterium | reverse complement strand
TACTTAACATTAACGCCGCAAGGAGTACCCCCCCTATACAAGCGTATATTGTTGTATATTAATATATTACAAACAAATACGGCTATAAATAGGGTAGGAATAAACCATAAGGGATAATCCACATTTAGCAAAGAGTAGTCAAATGAAAATATTGTATCACAAATAGGTCTTAAAAAGATGACCTTCCCGATTTTTACAAACAAAAAGACCAAGTAAAAAAACAGAAAAGGTATCAACAGTGTCCTTATACGCTTGTACAACACCGCCTTCAGATTCTCACTCTTGAGGAAACATCCTGCAAGAAAAAAGAAGAGCGGCATATGAAACAGATAAATTTCTTTGCTCACTGGGCAACACAAAAACGTATGTGCCCAGACCACCAGTATAATGCCGATGCCCTTGGCAATATCTACAGACTTATCTCTTGACATATTCATTATTTGTTTTTAATTTAAGAAGCCATTTGTCATCCTTGCGGTATCCGAAGAAGAATGGCAGATACCGTTTAAGAAGCCATCCGATGGCAAGGGTTATGATGATACAGTAGAATGTCTTTACCAGTCCATATGTGATGCTCGTAGAGTAAGAAGCTACATCTTCGTTCCCCAGCAGACACATGGTCTTCTGGAGGAGCGGGTTGAGAAAACTATTGTTAGCATGCAAGCCAAATATATACAGCGAGTAAACGCCCAGTACATTCAAGAAACCGGAAGCCCTAAATCTTTGTATGTACAAAGAAATCAGCATAACCACCGATATGCCGAAAACCGCATCTGCCACATACACCAAATAGTTCGGCCCCATTTGCAAATCGGCCAAACTAATGTATTCATCAATCACGACAGAATACACATAAAACGGAAGAGTGACTATCGCTGCAGCTAACAGCCATCTGTTTTTGTGGTTCAACTTGTAGTAATTGTGCCCCAGCAACACAAAGATAGTGACACATAGAGCCTGGGGTATAAAAGCCCAGTCGCAAAGCTCTGATCGGGTGTAACAAAGCCAATAGCCAATAATACTTAACATTAACGCCGCAAGGAGTACCCCCCCCTATGGATGTTACTAAATATCAGCATGTTGCATATTACAACCGCTCCAAAAAGTGTTGGAATGAACCATAACGGATAGTTCACATTTGCCAGAGAATAATCAAATGCCAACAATGTCCCGACTGAGGGCTGTGCCAACGCAGTTCTCCCTAGTTTTACCAGTAAAGACACGAGGTAAAAAAACAAGAGAGGTACAAGCAGTGTCCTTATGCGCTTGTACAACACCACCTTAAGGCTCTCACTCTTGAGGAAACATCCTGCCAGGAAAAAGAAAAGCGGCATATGGAACATGCAAATTTCATTGACGACAGGACAAGGACGTGTATGCCCCCACACCACCAATATGATGCCAATGCCTTTGGCAATATCTACAGACTTATCTCTTGACATGACTTTTGATTTTCGTTATTACGTCTCCCGCCAGTCTCTTCTCATCCTTATCTAAACCATATAAATAGAAGACTACGGAATAGGTAATCATGGTAACTGAACAAACAACAACTAACCTCACGAGGCTTTCAATCATTTGGCTTTTAAGCAAGCAACCGATGAGGATTGAAAAAGAGAAGCATATCGTCATCCGAACAATCACATGCCTGAAGAAATACAGGGCATTGATGTTACACAACTTCTGACCATAGTAGAGGTCCAATAAGATTTTTATCAGAGCGGAAATCATCAGTGTGATATATAGATATTCCGGTCCCACACCAAAAGAAAATAAAACAATAGACATCACTATAGGCAGAAATGAGATGATACTGCCGTATATGGTGTAATCCTTTATTTTCCCCATAGCTGAAATGGCTTGCGGTATGAAAAGGGTCAAATCCTGCAGGAAGTTCACAATCAACAGCAAGAAGCAGAAGGTGGTGGCGTATGTGGGCGGATTCTTCAACCACAGGTGCAAGATATAATCCATGTCTACCATAATCGGAGCAAAGAACACCGTAACAATAAAGGAGGTTATCTTTGTTCCCGTAATGGAAGATTTCAACATAAGACTCTGATCTCCGCTGCCTGCGCTTTTCGCTATAACAGGATTCAAAGCTTTCTTTATGCTGGAACCAAGAGCACCCAACTGTCCTGAAATTTGATTGGCAACTCCCTGGGCCGCATTGGCTATTGTGCCGAAGAAATTGTTCAAAACCAAACCTAAGCCATACGTTGAACCGATGGAAGCCAAAGAACTCAGGAAACCCCAACCGGCGAATGCTGTCATCTCCTTCATCAGGCCTTTGTCAAAATAAACTCTTGGATTTATCCTGCACTCTTCGTAATTCCGATGGCAATAGACTTTCATAATCGTCAGTGTCACCAAAGGAATCAGTGACATTAACACACCATATACGATTAGCTTGTCGGAACTTGAAAACACACAAGCCAAAGCGACCAACAACTTAAGCAAAGACTCCAGGATGCCTACAAATGCATAGTACCGCATATTCTCATGCGCATTCATAACCGCATCATACGGAACATTGACAATGGTCAGGACTGTACTTACTATCAAACTGGAATACACAACCTTGGCTGCAAATACACGGTCTGAAGGTATATTAAGCACGCCATTAAAGAATATGAAGCCAGCGATGACAAGCGATACAATGACCACTACCGATATAGCAAGATGCAGAATGATTCCTACATTGAAGATGTGCTTTTGTTTTTCTTTGTTCCCCTCACCCTCTGCATAGGACATGAAGCGCTGAGTGGACGCTGCCATCGAGCTGTTGAGAAAGCCCAACATGGCAATGGCACCTCCCACGATATTATAGATGCCGAAGTCGGAGGCTCCCAGGGAATTGAGTATCAACCGGGTGGTATATAACGACACGAACATCGTTATCGCCATCTTGGCATAGAGATAGCCCGTATTCTTTATAACTCTATTGGCTGTTTGAGACATGGGTGATTGTTATAATTTTGATTTTTCCCCGAACAAAAGCATATTGATCGGTGGCATCAACATTGTAAGCCTATGGAGGCCGATACACGTGAAAGAAATGACAACAGCGAAAAGCGCTGTTATGCCGAAAGCAACAAGCTCATTCTGAGGAAGCGCCAAGTGTTGCGTTATATAAATCTCCGTAAACGACCAGTGGGCTGCATATATGACAATGCTCTCTCGCCCACAGAGCTGTATGTATTCATCGAATTTATGATGAAATGTGATGTGACAGCAGATATTGTAAGCAAGGATAATCACCGCAAAGGTACAAATAACCTTTATGGCAATGTTGAGCATGGAGGTTGCTCCAGATGTCCAAAAGCCCACACAAGCTATCAACAACAGGAAAGCTACGGATAGGGCATGCTTGTTTCCCAAAAAGCGTTCCCATTTCAGTTCTGCAATGACTATACCCGCAGCGAAGTAAATCCAATAGAGGGTGGCAAGTTTGAACTCACCTGTCAGCTTCCATGCTATAAACATAACTACTTGAAACACAAGCAGTATACCCCCCCCCAGCAATCTTGCCCAGCCGCTTCATGTTGCCCGTTGCAAGCCAGTAAACGGCAAAGAGGAGACTATACCACATGAGCGTGAGGAGAAACCACAGATGGGGTTTCTCCCATTCAGCGACCAAGGTATCGAGGGTGATGGGATGCCACTCTGCTTGGAAGGCAAAAGCGGGCAAGAGGATACCCCATGTGATAAAGGGAATCATAAGGGCTCTCACCTTCTTGCCACAGAACCAGAGCATGTCCTTAAAACCTGACCAGCGGCAAGTAAGCACCATAAGATAGCCGCTTATAAAGAAGAACAACCCCATATTGGATATTCCAATAACCTTGTGATACACAAAGTCATTGGTGAACGAATACGTCAAGTGTTGAATAACGACAGAAAGGATGGCAAACCCTCTCATTCTGTCTATCCAATCTAATCGCTGTGTCATAATATATTCTTTTTTATTTTTTCAAGCTCTCCTGATACCACTCGTAGAGTTTCTGCACACCGTCTTCTATCTCCACCTTGTGGGTCCAGCCCAAGGAGTGGAGCTTGCTTACGTCGATGAGCTTGCGCATGGTGCCGTCGGGCTTGGAGGCATCGAATTCTACGGTTCCCTCGAAACCGATGGTCTTCACGATGAGCTGGGAGAGCTCGCGGATTGTGAGCTCCTTGCCTGTGCCGACGTTGATGTGGCAGTTGCGGATTTCGCCCAACGATGGGATGGCACCGCCACGACCCTCGGAGTTGTTGCGGTCTACAGCGCCGTCTGCCTTGGCCCCGTAGAATACGGATGAGTATTTCTCTATGCCGATGATGTCCTTGAAGTCAACATTCAGCAGTACATGCACGCTGGCATCTGCCATATCCTCGCTCCAGAGGAACTCGCGGAGTGGCGTGCCCGTGCCCCAGAGTTGCACCTTATTATTATATATGCCGTAGAACGCCAGTGCCTTGAGGATGCGCTCGTGGTCATTATGTCCGTCTACATTGCCCTCGCCGATGATGGCGCGCAACTTGTCAGTTGGGTTGATGGGGCGTTTGTTCATGTCCACCTCTATCGAGTGCCAGTCACCCTCGTGAATGAGTTTGGCAAGGTAGATTTTGCGCATCATGGCGGGCATGACGTGGCTGTTCTCCAAGTGGAAGTTGTCATTAGGGCCATAGAGGTTGGTCGGCATCACAGCGATGTAGTTGGTGCCGTACTGTAGATTGTACGACTCGCACATCTTCAGTCCGGCAATCTTGGCGATGGCATACTCCTCGTTGGTGTACTCCAGCGGAGAGGTGAGCAGACAGTCTTCGGTCATGGGCTGCGGCGCATTCTTGGGATAGATGCAGGTGGAGCCCAGGAAGAGCAGTTTCTTCACGCCATGCGAGTAGGCGTTGCTGATGACGTTGCACTGCATCTTCATGTTCTGCATGATGAAGTCGGCGCGATAGAGCGAGTTGGCCATGATGCCACCCACGAAGGCGGCTGCCAGCACAACAGCATCGGGCTTCTCCTCATCGAAGAATTGCTGCACGGCATATTGGTCGGTGAGGTCGAGTTCCTTGTGGCTGCGACCCACGAGATTATGATAACCTCTCTGTTTGAGGTTGTTCCAAATGGCAGAGCCCACGAGTCCGTGGTGCCCTGCAATGTATATCTTACTATTCTTGTCTAACATCTTTTCCGTTATTATCTTGAACCGACAAGTGCGGTTCGTCAGCACAATTCCACCTCTTACTTCACCACACCCTTCTCGAGATACTCGGCGAGGTTGGTGCGCACTACGCTGGCGACATGCTCGGCAGCGACCTTCTCGATGTCGTGCTTGACCATAAGCTGGACGAGCTGCTCGAAGGTGGTGGACTGGGGGTTCCAGCCGAGTTCCTGCTTGGCCTTGGTGGGGTCGCCCCAAAGGTTGACAACGTCGGTGGGACGGTAGAAGTCGGGAGAGACCTCGACGAGGGTCTTGCCAACGAGCTCGGCAGGACCGGCCACGCAGATGCCCTTTTCGTCAATGCCTTTGCCATCGAACTTCAGCTCGATGCCGGCAGCCTTGAAGGCGGCATAGGCGAACTCACGGACGGTGTGCTGCACACCGGTGGCGATGACGAAGTCCTCGGGCTTGTCGTGCTGCAGGATGAGCCACATGCACTCGACGTAGTCCTTGGCATAGCCCCAGTCGCGCAGGGAGTCGAGGTTGCCGAGGAAGAGCTTCTGCTGCTTGCCCTGCTTGATGCGGGCTGCGGCGAGGGTGATCTTGCGGGTGACGAAGGTCTCGCCACGGCGCTCGGACTCGTGGTTGAAGAGGATGCCCGAGCAGCAGAACATACCGTATGCCTCGCGGTACTCCTTGACAATCCAGAAGCCATAGAGCTTGGCCACGGCATAAGGAGAGTAGGGATGAAACGGGGTATTCTCATTCTGCGGCACTTCCTCGACCTTGCCATAGAGCTCGGAGGTGGAAGCCTGGTAGATGCGACAGGACCGCTCAAGATGGTTGGTGCGCACGGCCTCGAGTATTCGGAGCACGCCGACGGCATCGACATCGGCAGTGAACTCGGGGGCATCGAAGCTGACCTGCACGTGAGATTGTGCAGCGAGGTTGTAGATCTCGGTGGGCTGCACCTCCCCCACGAGCTTGACGAGGGACATGGAGTCGCTCATGTCGGCGTAGTGGAGATGGAAGTGCGGGGTTCCCTCAAGGTGCGCGATGCGCTCGCGGAAGTCGACAGAGGAACGGCGGATGATGCCGTGCACGTCGTAGCCTTTGGCGAGAAGGAACTCTGAAAGATAGGAACCGTCCTGGCCTGTTACGCCAGTGATGAGGGCAATGTTTTTGCTCATAATATGAATGTGTTGGGTGTTATGTTTTGCGTTTTGGGTTGTTTTTAACGAACACGGAACATTTTCGTAAGCCAAATGAGCAGAACCAAGCTTGCCCAAAGTTATGCCATGGCGAGAAAATGAGCACGTAGTGAGCTTAAACGGATCTAAACGGAGATTTTGCGTTACGGGTCGTTTTTTTAGTGAACACGGAACGCACGGAAGAAACGGAAGCGTTACGGGTCGTGGGGTTATAAACAAAAACCGAGCAAAAACACCCTGAGGCGGGCAAACCCTCATGGCTTCGGGCTTGATGCCAGCCAGCAGTGCAGCGCTTACGTAAGCGAGCTTCCGACGCTCTGCACAACCGACTGACATCAGTGCTTTGCAAGCACTTTGCCCACCACAGGGCCATAAACCATAAAAACAGCTTCGCCTTGTCACAAACGTGAGCGAAAGCAGCACATGCTGCACCCGTTCAAATAACTTAGTCCGGAGTACAACATAAGACACACATCACGTAAAACACTTTCTGCACTGCTTCGACCCACAAGGTATGCGGCCTATAGTTTAGCATACTGTCAGCATATGACCCGTATGGTGTTTTGGTGGTTATGGCCTGAGGTTTTTTCTGAGTGATGCTTCAGCAGCACTGTGCAGTGATTTGCTCTGGCCGAAAGAGAGCTTGCTCTCGTAAGGTCAGTGGAAGCACTGCAACAAGCCGATAGGCTCAGAACAACATCAGGGGTTTATCGAACTGTTTTTGTTAAAACTCTCAAGCAAGGACTGACAGGGTGCTTAGACCAGGGTGCTCTTGTACCAGTCGAAGAGGCGGCGGACACCGTCTTTGATCTCGACCTTGTGAGTCCAGCCGAGGCTGTGGAGCTTGTCGACGGAGATGAGCTTGCGCATGGTGCCGTCGGGCTTGGAGGCATCGAACTGGACGGTGCCGGTGAAGCCTACGGTCTGGACGACGAGCTCGGAGAGGGCACGGATGGTGAGCTCCTTGCCGGTGCCGACGTTGATGTGGCAGTTGCGTATCTCGCCGAGCGACGGGATGGCACCGCCACGGCCGGCGGAGTGGTTGCGGTCGACGGTGCCGTCGGTCTTGGCGCCGTAGTGGACGGAAGAGTATCGCTCGGTGCCGACGATGTCGCTGAAGTCGACGTTGAGCAGGCAATGGACGGAGGCGTCGGCCATGTCTTCGCTCCAGAGGAACTCGCGCAGCGGCGTGCCTGTGCCCCAAAGGGTGACTTTGTTGTCCTCGATGCCGTACTTGGCGAGGACGCGCACGATGTCGCTATGCGAGGCCCGGCCGCTGATGCCCTCGACGGGACGCTTGTCCATGTCGGTGGCTATGGCTGCCCAGTCCTGGTCGTGGAGCAGCTTGGCGAGGTAGACTTTGCGCATCATGGCGGGCATGACGTGCGAGTTCTCGAGGTGGAAGTTGTCGTTGGGCCCGTAGAGGTTGGTGGGCATGACGGCGATGTAGTTGGTGCCGTACTGCAGATTGTACGATTCGCACATCTTGAGGCCGGCTATCTTGGCAATGGCGTACTCCTCGTTGGTGTACTCGAGCGGCGAGGTGAGCAGGCAGTCTTCGGTCATGGGCTGCGGCGCATTCTTGGGATAGATGCAGGTGGAGCCCAGGAAGAGCAGTTTCTTCACGCCATGCGAGTAGGCGTTGCTGATGACGTTGCACTGCATCTTCATGTTCTGCATGATGAAGTCGGCGCGGTAGAGCGAGTTGGCCATGATGCCGCCCACGAAGGCGGCTGCCAGCACGACGGCATCGGGACGCTCCTCATCGAAGAAACGGCGCACGGCCTGCTGGTCGGTGAGGTCGAGCTCGCTGTGGCTGCGCCCCACGAGATTCTGGTAACCCCGCTGCTTGAGGTTGTTCCAGATGGCGGAACCCACGAGCCCGTGGTGTCCGGCCACATAGATCTTACTTTCTTTCTCTAGCATTGTTGATTTCTGTTGGTTTTTGGTTGTATGTTGTCTGTTTTGTTGTCGGTGAATGAGGAAGTTGGGGATAGTTTTTATACTTTCGAAGAAGCTTTTATGTTTGCCAAAATCAGGTGCGTCTCTTTTTCTGTTATCACAGACTCTATAGGTGGAAACGAATCCTCGCTGTATCCAATAATTTTGCAAATACTTCGCCACAAATCCCTTATCGACCTTTGACTTTCTGTTCTGAATCCGTCGTTTCTCTTTATCTCGACATCGATATCCTCGAAATATGTCTGACCCAGGTATTCCAGTTTATGCCATCTCTCCAACGGAGTAAACTCAACGAGCACGTGCCGGTCATTTGCAGCCAGGTCAATAGAAAAAACGCGATTCTGTATATCATTCTCATCAGATATGCACAATTTGTTAATCTTCTCGAACTGCGAAATTTCCTCTATCGCCATTTTTAACTCTGACCGGAATACCTTCGCTTTACTATCATTATGGGATGCGGGATTGAGTATCCGCTTCCTATACTGGTCAATTTTTGGCGTGAGAGTATTCTCCATGCCAAAACGCGCATAAAACTTCTTTATTTTCAAGTCCAAAGCATTCAAGTTGAGCATACTTACTGTCCCATCCGAGTTGGCAGAGAGAGTCCAATGCTTCGGATATAATCTCAAGAGTTGCTTCTCGCATTCTTTACGCAAACTATTGGCCGCTGCATAATATTGATAATCAGAAAAGTAGCACCTGGCTTGCTGAAGAAAGTTCTTCTTTTCCTTCAGACAAGGCTCGGGGATATAGTTCTCATCCACCTCTTCATCAATAGCGTACATCTCAAATTTACACCAGTCGTTCTGTGCATTGCGTTGTGCTATGGAATCTTCTATCAACTCGTAGAAGGCCAAATCGTGCGTAAAGACAAACAACTGATATCTGTCAGCATAGTTAAGCAATTGCTGAACGACCATGAGCCGATTGGACATATCAAGACTGATGAGCAAATCGTCGACAAATATCACCTTTGCACAATCATCGGCCTGATATTTGCGGTCGAAGATAGCCAACCGCAATGCCAGGGCTATTCGCGTAAGTTTCGCTTCATTGAAAAACGACCGCGGATGCTGTATGTCTTTTTGTGATATCGGAGTGCCATCCGAGTGAAGCAGTTGTGCTGTCAGTATTATCTGGGGCGGATAGAATCGGCCGTCATACGAGCGCTTGCTGTTTGGAATCTTCCGGTCGAACTCGACCTTCTTAAGTCTCAACGCCACCTTAACAGGCATATTCTGGTCACTAAGCTTTTTGTTCGCCTCGTCGGCTATGGATGTCAGCAAAGACTGCAACCGCGTGTTGAAATCGGATATCAAATTCTGATATGCCTGCCATTTCTCATCATGTGTGTATACATTGGCACGCCGAGTCAAAACATAATTAGATTCATAACACTGCTTTATGTATCGCCACCATTGCTCAACGCTGGTTTCATCGGTCGGTTTCCCGTCCAAATCATATCTGGCAGCGTCAAGCGAAAGGAACGGGAATATCTCTTCCTCGAATATCTTGAATAGGTCTACAGGTTTGCTATTCTTGAAGTCAAAGATTGCAGAAAGGAACTTATAGTTCATAAAATCACTCGAGAACGTGCTCAAACGAATAAAATTGTCTCCCTCCACATTCGTGTTGACTAGACTGCTACTGTCTTCATATTCTATTTTAATGTTTGTCGCAGCATCGACAAACTCGATTTTTATTCCAGACCGACAGTTAGTGCCTGCATATAGATTCACCAGGCTATCAGGGTGGGCACTGTCAAAATATTTCCGAGCTTCTTGCGATTGCTTCAGACTACTTTGGAAAAGGGTATATACCGCCCAATAGATTGAACTCTTGCCACTGCCATTCTCTCCGTACATCAGCACGTGCTTACCAGCAGGGACCAGGCTGAAGGGCTTCTGAAAGAACTTAAAGTTCTCTATCTCTATCGATTGTATCTTCCAGGCCATGGGTTGCTACTTTAAATAAGCACTTACATCATATACCAATATATGCGCTTTCATTATCTCATTGCGCAACTTGCTGTTGCTATCAGAGAGCGCCATCAAGGCTTTGACTAAAGTCATCTCATTGAGGTTCTGGCTTAATGCTTTCTTCCAGTTCTCTAATATGAAAATCTCTTTTTCTTCAAACAGAGGATGAGCGTACAACTCCAATGCCAACATGTCGCACAAGTCAGATATTAAGAAATAAAGACGTTCTTTATTCAAATCGTTCGGGTCTTTTAGGTGGTCTGAATAGGACTTCTCTCTTAAAACTTCTGACACAGCATAGGCTCTCTCAGACGATTTCTCTACGTCATATACGGTTAATGAGCTAACAGCCTTCCTGGTTATTCTGCTTTCGGCCAAAACATTCAGTTTTTTGCCAAACAAATAGAACTGCCCCGGAAGCGAACAAAGCAGAAATGCCAGATAAAAGGCAGAACATTTGTCCGGAATTACAGCAATGCTGTCATTCGGCAAAGGCCCATCCACTACTTCTCCGCATAACTTCCCTCTGACTTGTACAGACTCCAGCCTTACATATTTCCTATTGCACATACCTGGGTCTGACTCCATCAATTTCGCAAATTGACGCTCGGTATATATTGCAGCCATTTCGGTGATGACCTTTTTTGTACCCTGTAAATCTGCCATTTTTTAAATTTTTGAAGTTATTTACCCAAATGCTTTGTTTTACTCTCTTTATTTGCCAAAATAAAAATAAAACTTTTATTATCCGCGAGTTTTGTTTTTAATTTTTCAAATAAAATTCCTTCTTCCTATTGTTGTGTAATCTTATTCGATTTTTTCAAAATATCTTTTTCTTGTCTATACGTGATGCCGTGTGTGTATACGTAGTAAACTTATTTCAAATGCTGCGGTGTGGAGTAATCGCCCATGTGGGAGGTCTTCTCCTTCTGCTTGATGCGCTCGGCAAGCTCGCGTATCTTGTTGCATATCCACATGCAGGCCGTCGTGTTATCACGATAGTCGGCCTCAGCAAACATGTCGATGCGGTCGTCTTCGCGCAGCTTCTCGACCTGGGCGAAGGCGCGCGCATTGCCGCGAGGATAGATGGCGAAGGTGGAGCCGCCCTTGCCCTTCACGATGGAGAAGGCGGGGACGTCGCTCGGACCGTCGGCGATGTATATCATGTTACGGAAATCCACTCGGCGCTGTTCGGCACTCATCTTGGAGTTGACGGACAGGGAGGTGTCTTTGTTGACGCCTTTGTTAATCTCGAAGATGGCTCGGGTCTTGGTAGTGTTGTCAATCGTGTAGCCTATCTCGCTGATGACCTGGCGCGCGTCGTCTTCGATGAGCTCGCAGCCCCATACGTACTCGACGTACTCGTTCAGCGCGGACCCGCGGATGACCTCGGCCAGGCCGGTGCTGACGATGTAATGCTCTACGCGAATGTCGTACTCCTGGCAAACTTCGTCATCGTCCAGCAGGTGCTTGGTCTTCTCGAAGATGTCGGGTATGCCGGGATAGAAGTTCTGCTGCGTGCCGTAACTTCTCAGTTTCGCGTTGTTGAGGTCGTGAAACTTCCCCTCCCGGGCATACCGCAGGAACTGGTTCAGGTAGATGGTGTCGCGATTGACCTTGACGTTCTGCTCACGCCGATACTTCTCGGGCAGGGCGTTGACCTCGTCCCAAAACGCGGCCGCGTCTATGCCGTACTCACGGAAGATGGGGTCCTGCATATAGCCGTCAACAAGGGTCTTGTCGAAGTCCCAGATTATGGCGATGATATTTTTCATATATGTCGTGGGGTTGAAGCGAACACGTACATTTTCGTAAGCCAGATGAGCAGAACCAAGCTCGCTTGAGTTATGCCATGGCGAGAAAATGAACATGGAATGAATAGCACGAATATCACGAATGCAACGCGAGAAACAAAACCGCGCCGGAGGGAGGCGGTGGATTCTAATTTGCTAGATTAGAACTTATAATATGTCAAAATCAAACAAGTTAGTAACAAGTAGAAGGTAACTAACTATTGTTGAGAAGATTTGGAAATCTGATTTGTCCATATCTTTTATTTTGTTTCCGATGATATTTGTTTCTTTGACCACATTTTTGTTGCTTTTTGTTTCTTTGTCTCGAAAATTATGCGTAACTTTGCACCGACAAATTAGAATTGTCGTTTAACTAAAAACAAGGAACAAAAGGATGGAAAAAGAGAGGAGAAAAAATCACGAATGAGACGACGCGCCTTTGGAATTTATCGGACAGAACTATACAGTTCCGAAGATCGACATGAGAATCATGTATGTCGCTAACGTGATCTAAAGAGAAAGAATATTATAACGATAAACCATAAACGAATAAAGTAACAAGAGTATGGAAAAAGGCAAGAAAAAGAGTAGCTACACGAAAGAACCCATTCACCTTCGGATGAAAGAGCTGGCAAACGGGAACAAGAGCCTGTACCTGGACATCTATCAGGATGGGGTGCGGACGTACGAGTATCTGAAGATGTACATCGTGCCGGAAAGGAGTGCTGCGGCACGAAAGCTGAACAAGACGACGATGATGGCTGCAAATACCATCAAATCGCAAAGGATGCTGGAACTGGCAGCAGGGGGTATGGCAGCGGTGAAACAAGAGAAAGTGAAGAAAGTGCGCATCCTGGATTGGCTTGAAACGTTTGGCAAGAGACAAGAGCGACGAGGCAAAAAAGACCGTCACCAAATCAGCGTCACAATGGAGGCTGTAAGACAGTATGCTGGAACGAATATTACCTTGGAGCAAGTTGACAGGGCTTTCTGCGAAGGGTTCCTGGACTTCTTAGTGAACGGATACAAGCCGAAAAGGGTGGAGAAACTTAACATGAACACGGCATGCAACTACTATCGCGTGCTGAACAGCGCATTCAATGAGGCAGTGCGTAACGACCTGATGAAGTCGAACCCGTTCACGAAGCTGAGCAGCTCGGACAAACTGAAACGTCCCGAAAGCCAGCGCGAGTACATGACTATAGAGGAAGTGAAGAAACTGATAGAGACTCCGCTGCCCGACGAGGACGTGAAGTCAGCCTACCTGTTCTCGTGCTTCTGCGGACTACGCTTCAGCGACATCCGAGGACTGAAATGGAAGAACGTAAACTTGGAAGGTGAGCAAGCCAGACTGCAGATTGTCATGCAGAAGACTAAATTGCCAATCTATCTACCTCTGTCAAAGCAAGCATTGAAATGGATTCCTGAACGTGGAAACAAGACAGATGAGGACCATGTCTTTGACCTTCCATCTGACAGTAGAGTCAACATACTGATTAAGCCATGGGCCAAAGCTGCAGGCATAAACAAGAAGTTCACCTTCCATACCGCGCGGCACACCTTTGCCACGATGATGCTGACACTTGGCGCAGACCTATACACCACCTCCAAGTTACTGGGACACACAGACATACGCATGACGCAGGTATATGCGAAGATTGTGAACAAGAAGAAAGACGAGGCCGTCAACATGGTGGATAACATTTTCGATTAGTCTTAGCGAAAGCATATAACGGCAAGACCTATAAACCAACATATAAAAAACGGCTCTGGCGACATAAAATCTATGCAGCCTGGGCCGTTAGTTATTATCGTATTTTATAAACAATTTAAACTAAAGTTTTATGACCCAAAAAGTTAGTGGCCATCTCTCTTTTTGAGAAACGGCAATTGAATCATGTATGCTACGCCTCGGAAGAGGACGTAACACGCGAGTTATTAACTCTGCTCGAGCTGGCTCGAACAGCCTACAAAGAAGAAGGTGTACCCGACAAGAAGTCGGTATCACGGTTTATCGAGGACTTCGTCAATGAACAATGGTACATCGACTGCGACAATGCCTGTTGTAGAAATCTTCATCGGCGGAATATCCGCATTGTTAGGGGTATCCTAGGACGAAAAAAGCTGTTAGAGCGGATTGTGGGGATAAAGGACTTTACCGTGGAGGAGTGCGAGAAAATCCTTCACTTGTACAATACCTCAGCACCACCGCCAGTTTTACGTTCCATTGATATAGGTGATGTTACCACGGCCATCTCTCCTACCAACACGCCAGATGCACCTCCATCCACACGGCAAGCAGGCACGGCCGATACTTCGCTAACATTGCGGCCTACGGGCGCACCTGATGTACCACCATTCTCACCCACCATTAGAATGGCTAATGTCAGCAGAGGCATCTCCCCGGCCGAAACGCCTTGCGCGACGCAATCATTGCAGACCGCTGATACTACCGAATCGGCGCAATCTTCGCAATACACCACCACCTCTCCGACCTCACGGCATATCGGTACGGCTGACGCACCGCCATACTCGCGTCCCACGGGCATCCACGACACCACCCCTCCTCCACTTTCTTTCGGATGCACACTTACTGAAGAACAGATGCTTCATCTCTCGCAACATGAGAGCATGGAGCATCTGTTCTGCATTAAAGAGAATGAGACGCTGGACTTGAGACCGCTCTTCCAATGCAAGAAAGGATACACGTTGAAAGTACAAAATCCCAAGCTTGTCGCGATCTTCTTTGACACGCTGTGCAATGAAGGGAAAATACGTTGGGACTGGAAAATTGTTATGGAACGGGGCGGATTCCTCGTGTCGAAGAAAGGGAAAACGATCTCTGCAAATGCGTTGGCGGTAAATTTGCATCGAGCGATAATGGGGAACAATCCGGATGCTGAGAAGTACAAGCCGGAGTGGCTATACTATCTGCGGACATCAACTTTTATAAGGAAATGAAGGTTCCGAGAATGTGAATGGCTGTTCTGTTTGCAGATGCCCACATTTATAAGAAAATGAAGATTCCGTGAACCTGAGAATCGAAGTGGCTGTACTGCCTCAGAACGTCAACATCTATAGGAAAATGAAGCTTTTGAAAGGCGATTTGTTAAGGAGTTTGTTAAGGATTGCAACTCCTTAACAATGCCTTGGGTTGGCGTAAAGGACTGCACCATAACTTTGCAGTCGTAACGCGGTACAAAATCAATAATGTAGAACAACAAACAACAATGAAAATGGATTATCAGAACGAAAAAAGCTACGCCGAAAGGCTGGAAAAAAGAATCACGGCACTGGAGATGATGGTGTTGGGTTTCGGCAACCCGGACAAGTTGCTGAACCGCATCGACGCCTTGGAGGAGAGCCTGTACATGACCAAGACGGTACTGAACTTCAAGGAAGCGGCCCAGTACCTCGGCATCGCCAAGAGCATGCTGTACAAGCACACACATGATGGCGACATTCCGTGCTACCGTCCCAGTGGGAAGATGCTCTACTTCGACAAGCAGGAGCTGGACGACTGGCTCCGACAGAACCTGCATGAAGCCTACGAGCGGAAGACGGAGATAAAGGAGAATGCAGCGAAAATGATAGAGGAATACGTAAAGCAAAGAACAAATGGACTCGGAAAAGCAAAGAAGTGACTTCAACGGCGAATGCGCCAAAGCACGAATCGCGCGGATAGTGAAGGATGCCACGATACATCCGACGGACACCTTTGCCACGCCGCCGGAAATCATGTGGATAGACGGCTCGGTGGTAGCCACACTGGGCAACTTCAGCGCCTCGGTGGGAAAGACAAAGTCGAAGAAGACTTTCCTGGTGTCTGCCTACGCCGCAGCCGCCCTGACGAACGCAGAGGTGCTGAAATACCGAGCTCGCCTGCCTGAAGACAAGCGCCGGGTGCTGTACATCGACACAGAACAGAGCCGCTACCACTGCCACCACGTGCTGGAGCGCATCTTGAAGATGGCGAACCTGCCGACAGACGCGGACGACAACAACATCGACTTCATCTGCCTGCGCGAGTACACGCCGGAAATACGGATGGAAGCGATAGAGTTCGTGCTGGAAGGCCGGACAGACTACGGACTGGTAATCATCGACGGCATCCGCGACCTGCTTATTGACATCAACAATGCCGCAGAGTCTGTCGTAGTCATCAACAAACTGATGGAATGGT
>CAVGQN010000065.1:0-16836 GCA_963631395.1 bacterium | reverse complement strand
ATTTTGAACCCCGTGGGGGCTGGGTGGTTTGGTGTTGTCGATTTTTTTTTGTAATTTTACGGAGTAACGAAATAAAAAAAGGCATAGTTTTGCCAAATCGGAAGAATGAAAAAAGAAGAAAAGAAACCGGAATTTCTTGCTGCGCTGAAGGAAAACCTCGGTATCATCACCTCAGCATGTGAATCCGTCGGGATAAGCCGGAGGCTCTACTATAACTGGCTGGAGAACGACGAAGATTTCGCGCAAAAGGCGAAAGACATCAAGGAATCGCAAAAGGATTTTGTCGAAGGTAAGTTGCTTGAGAAGATCGATGACGGCGATACAACGGCCATCATCTTCTATCTCAAGACTATCTGCAAGGACCGGGGCTACACAGAGAAGCCTATGTTGGAGCCGGGCAAGAAGGCGAGAGAAGGACTGACCGACGATGAGCAGAAGCGTCTTGTGGCGCGAATTGCTGGCGAGAAATCGGCCCTCAAGAAGAAACTCAAGTCTTCGGGCAAGTACGATGCAATATTGGAACCTCAACTCGACATCGTGGCTGAGTTGATTGTCAAGCGCAAGGCCCTCGGAGAGGAAATGCGGGGCGATAGCCGCCGAAGCGTGACTACCGAGATAAGCCGCGAAGGCAATGAACGCATGGTTATAGACCCGCGCCAAAGCCTCTACATGGAACTCATGAAGCAGGAGCAGAACGCCCTGTCGGCTCTTGGTATGGACGCAAAGGGAGTGCCGGAAGGTGGAGGTGATTTCCTTGACGAGATAATGAACAATAGCAAGCCGCAATAATGACCGAGGAAGAGAAGAAAGCACTGCGCGAGTTGAAGACTTCGACGGTGAATGATTTACAGGCAAGGCGCGAAGTGCTGCTTGCAAATCATCGCTATGCGCTGGACGGAACCGACCCGAGACTGACGCAATATGTGTGCGGCGTGATAGACAATCCTGCTGGGCATAACCTGTACGAGATTCTGGGCGTGCGACGTTTTTTTCAGCTGCTCGACAAGTACGACTGGCGAGCAGCCCGCGTGAAACACTTCTTCTGGTTTTATGAGCTTCTGCGGTTCTCCGGCATCAACGGTCGCACCCGGTACAAACTCACGCCAGTGCAGTGCTTCCAGTTCGCCAGCATCTACGGGTTCGCCCTTCCTGACGGTCGGAGGCTGACCCGCACGGCATACCTCTTCGTGCCCCGCAAGTTCTCCAAGACAACGAGCAGCGCGGCCGTAGCAGTCTACGACCTGTTGTTCGGTGACAAGAACGCACAAGCCTATGTCGGGGCAAATTCCTACGACCAAGCGAAGATATGCTTCGACGAGATACGAAGCATCATGTTCGACATTGACCCAAACGGGAAGCACTTCCGTGTCAACCGTGAAAAAATCACGTTCCGAAACAAAGGAAGCAACTCCCTTATTCAGTGCTTGACGGCGAACGCCAAGACGAAAGACGGCCTCTTCGCATCGCTGGTCATCATGGACGAATATGCGCAAGCCCGGAATACCGCGGGTAAGAACGGCGCAGACCTCAAAAATGTGCTCACTACGTCAATGGGTCCGCGACGCGAACCATTGACTCTTGTCATCACGACCGCCAGCGAAGTGCTTGACGGCCCCTTCTTCCACGAGCTCGAAGGCGTGAAGAAGGTGCTGAGGGGCGAGGCGGAGAGCGACACGACCTTTGCCTCTCTCTTTATGCCCGACGTTGATGATGATGAGGCGGATCCGGCGACATGGCACAAGGTGCAGCCTCACCTCGGTGTAACAGTTCAGGCGGACTATTACGCGAACGAGTACAAGACGGCCCTCTTGTCGGCCGAGAATATGCTGGCATTCCGCACGAAACTTCTGAACATCTTCACAATCAATGAGGACAAGACGTGGTTCACCTACGAAAAGGCCACCGAATTGCTGGGCAAGTTTGACATCGACAGAGTGCAGGGGCACCCGTCGTGTGCTGTCGCATTCGACCTGTCGGTACACGATGACTTCTCGGCCGTGTCATACACGCTCTATTCGTCAGAGAGCCGCCGCTTCTATTCGCACACGGACTACTACTTCCCCGAAGGTGCGCTGTCCGGCCATCCCAATGAGAAACTGTACCGGGCGTGGCATGAATGCGGACACCTCAAGTTCTGCAAGGGCGACCGCATAGACGTAAAACAGATAGCGAACGACATCATCACCCGCACTAAGACGGTGAACATAATCAGGATAGGCTATGACGCGTACAAGTCGCAAGAGTTGGTGAGTATCTTGTCGAGCGTCGGTGCGCGTGGCGCGCTGCAACCCTATTCGCAGACTTATGGCAGCTTCAATCTTCCCGTGGAGAGTTTTGAGATGCTTGCCTACGACACGCCGCCTAAAATCACCTTGAACAACAACCCTATCAACGTGTTTTGCTTGACGAATTGCGTGATTGATACGGATAATTTAGAGAACAAGAAGCCTATCAAGCTATCGCAATATCGCAAGATAGACGGAGCAATCACGATGCTCATGACGCTGGGCCAGCTGTATTCTTATGAACGCTGAATTGCAAACAAAGGTTAAAATCTACGCAAAAGCGTTTTTATTCTTCCGATTTGGAAATAATGCTTCCATTTTTGCCACTTTTTCCGTAAATTTACGGAAAATCTGAGAAAAATGAATTTTTGGACACGCTTCTTCAACATAAAAAAGAGGGAAAGCACGGCGAAGGATACCGTGCCTACCCCTTCGCCACGGACGGGCTATTCATACAATGACCTGTTCGGAGATAGTGTTGCGAGCAGCGCGATGTCTGTTGCGACAGTGTATCGTTGCGCTGGACTTCTCGGCGATTCCGTTGCCAACCTCCCCATGCGATACATGAGGCTGAAGGGTGATATATTCGTTGAAGATACCGCCAGCCGTCTGCACTACCTACTGACGGTGCAGCCGGACTACGCGAAGAATGCGTTCGACTTCTGGCGAGAGATAATACTTGAAAAACTTTTCGAGGGCAATGCCTACGTGGTGCCCGTCTACAATCCGCTGACCTTGGAACTTGACCGCCTCGTATTGTGTGGTCGGGGCACGGTATCTCACGACATCTACAACGACACGTATCTCGTGAATGACATCACAAACGGTATATCGGGACTATATCACGAGAATGAAATAATCCACATCAAAGGCAATTCGCTGGACGGCAAGCATGGACTGAGCATCTTGTCTTACGCCCGTCTGACGTTGAGTATCGCGACCGCCGGAGATGTCGAGACCCGCAACCGCTTTGTCAACGGCGGCAATGTGCGCGGCCTTGTAACCAACGGGAACTCGGTCACTGGCTTCGGCGAGTATCAAGACGAGCAGCTCAAGAAGTTGGCCTCAAGTCTTGACGATGAGTTTCAAGGCGGCAACCGCATCGTGGCTCTTCCCGGTCAAGCCGGGTTCAGTCAACTCTCGCTATCCTCAACCGACATGCAATTTTTGGAGAGCCGGAAGTTTACGGTCCGCGAGATTTGCCGATTCTTCGGCGTGCATCCGTCGTTCGTGTTCGATGATACGTCGAACAACTATAAGAGCGCAGAGATGGCGAATGTCGCATTCTTGTCGAATACTCTGAACCCGATGCTGCGCGAGATAGAAAACGAGTTCCACAGAAAGCTGGTGCCGCCGTCGCTCTGCTGCAAACGTCGCTTCGAGTTCGACCGCCGCCAGCTATATGCTTGCGACCTCGAAAGCAAGGTGAACTATCAGACTAAGACAATTGCGGCCGGGCTCTACACTCCGAACGAATGGAGACACGAAGAGAACAAGCCGCCAGTCGAAGGCGGAGACACCGTGCTGGTATCAACGAACTTGCGCAACATCGCTGACAACTCAACGGCCATCGATCCCCAGCAGGAGCCAGCCGACCCCGGAAAGGGGAAAGAATAAAATGAAGAATAAAAAACTGCCGATTAATGAAGAATAAAGAACAACTTATTGAACGCTGCATTCTGACCCCGAGTGGGTTGCATGTGCGCGAGAAGGAAGACGGAGGCGAGAGCCGCATCATCGCGGGCTACGCTATCCTTTTCGGCACTCCGTCGGCTCCGTTGTGGTCTTACGAAGACGAGGAAGCCCGCGAGGTGATTGCCCTCGAAGCAGTCACCCAAGAGTTTCTCGACACGCAAGACATCAAAATGACAATGTTCCACGACCGCCAGCTCATCCTTGCCCGCTCCAATATGGGCAAAGGTACGCTCACTTACTCGGTGGATGAGAAGGGCGTTTACTTCGAGTTCGAAGCACCGCGCACCGTTGACGGTGATAAGGCTCTCGAACTCGTCAAGCGCGGAGATATTGCCGGATGCTCATTCGCTTTCTCCACTCCCTATTACAACGAGGCGTGCGTGTCGCGAGATGTTGAGGTGAAGGACGGCGTGGCTTATATTACCTACACAGTGCGGGCAATCACCAACATCTATGACTTCACACTCGCCGCGGACCCGGCCTACCCCGACACGAGCGTTGAGGCCCGCGAGTTTTTGCGAGAGTTGAAAGAGCGGGAAAAGCCCCAGCCGGAGCCGGAAGATGAGAAAAAAGATGAAGAAATGCGAGCACAATGGCGTGCGCTACGCGAGGCCGCAAGTGTTCCGATAGTGTAATTTTTAAACTTTATATGACAATGAAGAAAGAAAAACTGAACGTTCGCGAGCTTGCTGACAAGTATCAGGTCAATTGCGACCGCATGCGCGAGATTGCAGACCTTTGCGAGCGTGAGGCCCGTGGCCTCAACGACAAGGAGAAAGCCGAGAACGAGGCAATGGTTCGCGAGAACGAGCTTTTGCGAATGAAGATGCAGGCCGCATCGGCCCAGCAGTATGCTACCGCTCCCAGTGTCGACACCGACCAAGTACTCCGTGAGCGTTTGCTCAAAAACAATCAGAAGGTGACCGTGGCCCTCATGCGCGAGGTGACACCGCAGACCACCGCAGCACTTGCCGACACTGGCATCATCCCCATCGCCCAGCAAGAGATGCTCGACCCTATCCGCAAGGGCCTCATCTGGGACAAGGTGGGTCTGAATATCCGCAGCGGACTGGCAGGCACTCTCCGCTGGCCCAAACACGGCAAGGCCGTTGCCTCATTCGCCGACGAGGCCGAACGTCTCGTTGACTCGAAGATAGACTGGTCTAAACTGGAGATGACAGGTTCACGCCTCGGCATCGCTCTGCCCGTGACCAAGGAAGAGCTGGAAGACAGCAAGGGTATCGTTGAAGGTGTCATCAAGGAAGAGGCTCCCGCCTCAATCATCGACATCATCAACGACGCGCTGTTCTGCACTGACCTCGCTTACATTGGCGCAGATGGCAACTCACATAACCGTAAGGTTTACGGACCTTTTGTGAACCCCAAACAGACCGTGGAGTTTGCTGCCGACGTTCCCACTCGCAAAGAAATGCTCAAGATGGTAGTTGCCGTTGCCTCACAAGTAGACCTCAAGTCTCCCTGTTGGGTAATGACCGAAGCTATGAAGGCAGAGCTTCGCGACGTGAAGATTGATGCAGGCTCGGGCCGCTTCTTGTGTGAAAACGACATGGTCCTCGGTTATCCCGTGTTCACTACCTCGGTAATCGGTGACGCAATCGGCTTCGGCGACTGGTCTTATCAGGCCGCTGGCTTCTTCGGCGAGATGAACTTCATCGCAGATCCTTACACTCTTGCCCGCAACAATGCCGTGGACTTCGTTCTGAACGGCCGCTTCGGTACTGTGACCCTCCGCAACGAGGCATTCGTGCTCGGCAAGAAAAAAGCGTAATTTTAACGGATTGTCAAAAGGATAATAAAGAATGAGTGCAGTAAGTCTGGAACTGTTCAAAAAGCATGTGCGGGCGGATGATTTCGCCGACGATGACGAATACCTCGGCTACCTCCTTGGAGCCGCTGAGGCATCCATCGTCAATGCTACCAACCGCACAGCATCAGAACTGGAAGAAATGGGCGAAGGGGAGTTTCCCCAGCCGCTCACGCACGCCATCATGATGCTGGGCGCGCACTGGTATAATCAGCGTGAGAGCGTGAGCAATACGCAGATGCACACGGTTCCCGACGCGCTGCAATCACTAATCAAACCTTACAGAAAGCTCGCATGAAAGCCGGAAATATGAAATATCGCCTCACAATTCAGAAGCCGGAGCGCACGACAAATGCCTTTGGCGAGGAAAAGGTGGCCTACAACGATACGCGCACGGTATGGGCCGAGCGTGTGAAGTTCTCGGGCCGTCGTTCCGATGAGGTGGGCGAGCATTTTCCCGACTATTCCACCGAGTTCAACATAAGGGATGCGCACCCGATAGGCGAGAATTGGCGGGTAAAACAACTTGGCGGGTTCCTCTACACCGTCGTTGCGATAACTCCCAACCTCGACCGCGGGATGCTCACGTTGTCCTGCGAACGAGTAAACGAGTAGAACAATGGCCGAAAGTGTTAGAGACATAGAGAATCCCTTCGTCGAAGTATTCCAAGCCCTCGATGAGAATGTGCAGCGCAAAGCTCTACGAAGCGCGATGCGCAAGGAGGGTAACCGTCTCAAGAAAGCCGCTATTGCGAAGCTCGACTCTAAGGACATCGGCAAGGGCACACGCCGGAGCCTATCGTCCGGCATCTACCTTCGGGTATATCCGGCCAGCTACGGCCTCGGCTTCATGGTCTCGGTCAAGCCTCACGGGAAGCGGAAGGGCATTCACCTCAACCGACAAGGTCGTGAGAAGCCCGTCTTGATGTGGGCAGAGGACGGAACCAAGGGCCGCAGATGCGGTAGGCGTATTTCTTCCATATTCGGCAAGAGCCGATTTACTGGCAAGAAAATACGGCACTATCTACGAGGCGGCGCATGGCGAGGAAAGATGAGGGCCTACGGTTTCATAGCCGACACCGAGTCGCAAGATGGCAACAATGTGGAAAATAATCTTTTTGACAATTTACAGAAGAATGTAGAAAAACAAGCCCGCAAATGCGGGCTATTGTAAACTAATCTAAGACAATGGCAAAGGAAACATCTCTGAGTGCTGGCGCAATCATTCGCGATATTCTGCTGAATGATGAGGCCGTGAAGGGTATCACCGACAAGGTCTTCCCCATCGTGATCGATGAGGCCAAGTTGCCGTACATTCTTTACCGCCGAAGTGCTTTGCGTCACGACCCGACTAAGGCGGGTTACCCCGGTGCGGATACCGTAGAACTTGAGGTCGTGTGCTATACTGCACGCTATGCCGAAAGCGTCGAACTGGCTGAGGCCGTGCGAAACGCTCTTGACTATGCACGAACCGATAAGATGCGCAGCTGCATTTTGTCGGGGAGCGAGGAAGGTTTCGAGGATGATGCCTTTGCCCAGCGTCTCGTGTTTTCAATTAAGATCTAAAAAATAAAGAATAAAAATATGGCAAGTACTGGTTATATCAATGGTTCCGACCTTCTGCTCTCGATAGGCGGCAAGGCCATCGGTCACTGCTCGACCCATACCATCACGTACAACTCTGAGACGAAAGAACGTGCCGTGAAGCCCGTGTCAGCGGAGGGTGTTTCGTCCGGTTTGTGGAAGGAAAAGGGCGTAACGAGTCTTTCAATCTCCATCAGTTTTGAGGGACTCCGCTTCTATGACGAGAATGAGGCCGGATACGAAGAAATTGCTCCTTCTTGGGGCAAAGGCACGACGGTTGAAGTGAAGGCATTCAAGAGAGGCGGGGACACTTCGCCCTATCTCGAAGGCAAGTTCGTGATTGCATCACTCGAAGAGACCTCAGCGGCTCAGGACGATGCGACCTATTCGGGCTCGTTGGAGAATGCGGGTGAACCCACTACCTATCCCGGCAAGGGTTCGGAATAATCTGAGCTATGAAGAAAGTTGAGATTACCATAAATGGCAAGGCATACCCCTGTCGCCAGACGATGGGGGCGATGCTTCGCTTTAAGCGAGAGACTGGCCGCGAGGTGACCACCATCACCAACGATGACCTCTCCGGTCTCTGTACTCTGCTTTTCTGCTGCGTGCAGAGCGCGTGCAAGCACGACGGTGTGGACTTCGACATGAACTTGGTGGACTTCGCAGACAGTATCGAGCCCGCCGACATCATGACGTGGGCAAGCGTCATCAACGGCGAAGGCGGTGAGAACTCCAGCGAGGTTGGCGGTGAAAAAAAAACATAACGTCAATCAATGATCTGCTGGGTCTCGCTCTCGGTGCTATGGGTATGCGCTATGAGGACTTTTGCGGGTTGACGCCCGACGAATTTAACGCGTGTTACAAGGCATATTCCGATGTTCGCGAGGCTGACTTTCGCGCCGCATGGGAGCGAGCGCGAGTGCTCGCGACGTACACCTTGCAGCCTCACGCGAGGCATCATCTTGTACCTAAAGTCTGGTTTCCCTTCCCATGGGAGCAGTCGAAGGCAGAACCCGCGCCGAAGCTCACGAAAGCCGAGGCCCTGCATAAATTTGAAGAACTTGTGAAAAGAACACAGAATAAGGCCGCCGATATGTAATATTTGCGGCCTTTTTTAATAACTTTCGCGATGGCAAAAGAAATAAAATTCAAGATAAAACTCTCGGTCGACGGGAAAGAGCAGCTTGTGACCGCGACCGCTGATGTCGGCAAGCTCAAAAAGAGCATGGACGCAGCGGGCGGGTCTGCAATGTCGTTCACGAAGAAGATGTTCGACCTAAACCAATCGGTTGAGGCTCTGAAAAACGTACAGGACGCAGTTGCTGGCCTGCAAAAGGTCATGAACTCATTGTCGGCAAGTTATACCGGGGCGGAACAGGCAAACACCTTGCTTACCACCGTTATGAAGCAGCGTATTGCCGCGACAGACGAGGACATCAAGAAGGTGAAAGACGTGATAAGTGCGCAGACCAAGCTCGGTGTAGTGTCCGGCACCGTACAGAAGATGGGCGCGCAGCAGATTGCCACCTTCGTGAACGAGAAGGGCACACTAGAGAAGCTCATCCCCGCCATGAATGACTTGCTCGTGCAGCAGAAGGGCCTCAACGCTACGCAAGAGGACGCGCGAGGTATCGGCAACCTTCTTGGCAAGGCAATGCAAGGGCAGACCACGGCGTTGAAGCGTGTCGGCATCACCTTCACCGATGCTCAGAAGAGCATCATGGAGTGCGGCACGGAAGAGCAGAAAGCCGCGACGCTTGCGCAGATTATCACGGACAACGTGGGCCACATGAATGCCGAGATGGCGAAAACCGATGCCGGAGCCATCAAGAAAGCCGAGATGCAGTTCGGCTCACTCAAGGTTCAGATTGGCGAGATTGTCACTAAGTTTTTGCCGCAGATTACCTTCACGGCGCAGGCTTTGAGCATCGCCACAAGCGTGGTGACTCTTACAAAGAGCTTGGCCGGAGCGGTAACCGTTATGCGTAGTTTTTCAATCGTCACGAAGGTCGAAACCATCGCCTGCTATGCGGCGCGTGCGGCAATGGTTTCTTGGACGGCTATTTGCAATGTCTACACGGCCGCAACGCACGGCGCAGCAATCGGCACTACAACGCTGAAGGTAGCAATTCGTGGCTTGCTCGTCGCTACTGGCGTGGGCGCAGCTATCGCGGTATTGACCGCGGGCATCGAATTGCTCATAAACAAGATGTCGGCTTCTAAGCCAGCGGCCGAGAGTATGGCCGGAGCGGTAGAGAGCGTGGGCAAGAAATTCCAGAACCAACGCGACCAAGCCCTCGCCCCGGTTTTGGCAAAATACCAAGAGTTGCAGCAGAAGTGGTCGCTGCTGAAGACCGAGCAGCAGAAAAACGAGTTCATCGAAGCGAATAAATCAGCCTTCGAGCAACTGGGCGTGAGCATTGATGGAGTGGGTCAGGCGGAAAATTTCTTCGTCAAGAACACAAAGGCCGTGCAAGACGCAATGTATGCGCGTGCTGAGGCCGCAGCCGCAGCGTCGCTTGCCGAGGAAGAAATGCGCAAGGCACTTGAAGCCGAAGGTAAGGTAAAGCAAGACCGCGCGAAAGACCGCGCGAACTACAAGAAGCAACACGCAACTGGTAATGTGGCCCATGACACGGCACTGAACTCGCTCGTTGATAGTGGAGTCATCGGCGTGACAAGCGAGCGCACCCGCCGCGATGAGGCTGAGTTGGCAAAGCACAAGGCAAACGCGAAGGGATTCATCGACAGGTCGGCAGCAGCCTCAACCAAGGCCAATGCCGGACTGAGCGCGTATAAAGCGACTCCGAAGGACGGGAAAGGTCCCGGCAAGACTGGCGGTTCCGGCAAGACTGAGAAGGCGGCGTTGGAAGGCTCGATTGACTGGTACACGCAAGAGGTTCAGAAGCTCACGGCGCAGATGACCGCGACCGCCGACGAAACTACGGCTGAAAATCTTCACAAGGAGATTGAGACGCTCGAAAAAGAGCTGGCGAACAAAAAGATACGCCTCGGCATCGAAAAACCCGCTGAAACGAAGGCGGCCGAGACGAGCGGCGGCGAGACCTATGCCGACGAAACGGATTACAAGCGAAAGACGTACAAGAATGCGCAGGATCAAGCGGCACTTGCCCAGTCGGACCTTTCGATGGGCATCATCACGCCGAAGGAGGCTCAAGAGCAGATTGACGCAATCAACGAAGAACTTGCAGAGATTGACTTGAAGCCGTTGAAGATAAAGCTCGACACCGAAGATTTCGACGAGGACGCAGAAAAGGCGAAGGAAAAGGCAGAGCAGATGCAGGCCGCACTTTCGTCTCTCGGCAATATCAATCTCGAAGATTATCAGAGCGTAGCAGATGCGATACAGACCATCACAAGCATTTCAGACAAGTCAACACAAGGTCTTGCAGCCGCTGGCACGGCATGCTCGGCCCTCGGCTCGTCAATGCAGCAGCTCGGTGAGGATAGCGCAGCAGCTAAGGCGGGAATGGTTCTCGCGGCCCTCGGCCAGTTGGCTCTATCGTTCGCGACGGCAATGAATAGCGCGGCGAGCAACTGGGTCACATGGCTGGCTTTCGGCATCTCGGGAACCGCGCAGTTGGTGTCAATGGTTGCGACTATCAGCAAGTTCGCGACTGGCGGTATCGTGCCGGGCAATAAAAAGTCCGGGGATAATGTGCCTGTGATGGTTAACTCCGGTGAGATGATTCTTAACCAGCGTCAGCAGTCGCGTCTGTTTGCTATCGCCAACGGAGACTACACGGCCCCGACATTCAAGGAGAACACGCTGCCCGAAATCAAGTTTAGTACAAATGCTTTCGGCAGTCTGTCGCAGCCTCAGGTCAACATCAACATGACACCTAAGATGCGCAAGATGATGGGCCTTATGGTGGAATACGGCAGGGTTGCCGAGAAATCAGGCAAGAGTTATTCATTCGGATAAAATCAGAATATTATGTATTTACACGGCGAATTTGTGAGCAAGCTCGGTGAGGTGTGTCAAGTACACATTCTTACCGGGAACGACAGAACCGAGGAAGTCGAAATCGGTGCGGAAGGTTCGGGCGTATATTTTGCCGAAGACCCGGCAGAAATCAATTGCGAGATAAACGACACGTTCGACCATCTCGTGCAGCACTCAGCCACTATCAATCTGCTTTGTGCGGACTTTATGGAGGCGTTCTTCTGCAATTCGGCACGCGATGCGGTAGTGAACATCTACAAGGGTACGGAGTGCGTCTTTGCGGGCTTCATAGAGCCGCAGACGTATTCGCAGACGTATAACGAGGTGCTGGACGAGTTGGAACTGAACTGCATCGACGCGGTGTCTGCCCTGCAATATTCCAACTATAAGAACATCGGTTCGCTCGGTGTTTCTTACGATGCAGTCAAAGCCGCGGCAGAGGAAAGGACATACAAGGAGCTCATGCTTGAGATGCTAAACGGCGTGACCTCGTCACTTGATATTGTGAATAATACGAAGCCCCGCTACCTCTATGATGGCTCACGCAAGACAAGCGAAGCCTCAACAGGGTGTGTCTTTGACGAGCTGGCACTATCGGAATTGCTATTCCTCGGCGACGAAGAGGACGACACATGGACGCAGGACACGGTCTTGGAAGAGATGCTCCGCTATCTCAACCTTCATATCGCGCAGCAGGGGTTCTCGTTCTATTTCTTTGCGTGGGAAACACTCAAAAACGACTCGGATATATCGTGGCAGGACATAGAGGGCACCTCTACCGTTTACACCTTGACGAGAAAATCGGTGAAGCTCGAAAACTCAAATGCGGTGGATTGCGACACTCAACTTTCGGTCGGCGAAACCTACAATCAAATCAAGCTGACGTGCGACATCGACGAGATAGAGAACGTGATCGAGAGTCCGCTGGACGATGATCTTCTTGTTTCGCCATTCTCCAACAAGCAGAAATACCTCACGGAGTATTCGGCAGACGGTGAGGGCAAGACCGCATACAATGCGTTTTACAAAATGACGCACGACGAAACCACCGATTACGAAGACGGCACTATAACGAACTGGTTTCTGCAAGTCATGAACAATGCAGAATGGACTTTTCCGAAGTCCGGCGACACATCGGTGAACCTCGTTGACTATTTTTGCGGCGAGGGGAAGAACCAGCATAACCTTCCGAATTGGCTTGCATCGAACCCCGGTGCGGGCCTCCTGTCATTCGGCAAGGTGCAGATTCAAACGTCGAAAAATGACAACTCGCCGACATCTAAGGTGAGCATGAGCAACGCCCTTGTAATTTCCGTGAACGGCAACGAGGTCGACAATGACGAGAGCAAGACCTACCCGAGCGCGGACATTATCAAGGCTAACATACCTTACGCCGTCTACAATGGCAATACCGCGGGCGGCACCTTCTCCCCCTCTGACGACGAGACGACAAACTATATCGTATTCTCCGGCAAAATCATTCTGAACCCGGTCTATAACATGACGAACACGTATAAAAACCTCAAGACGAATGGATGGGAAAAAGATATTTATGTGTTTCATCAGACCGTGCCGAGCCGTAACAATGATGACGGCCGCTACTACACTCGCCAGTACTTCAAGGCTGAGAAACCTGCCGATGATGCCGAATGGGACGAGGATACGAGCTATGGCTTCATGCCGTTCACCGACGAAGGCCCCGAGCAGTATGAATATAAGTATTCAGCCGCCGGAGATTCTGACGATAAAATATCCAAGGTCGCCGCGGTGTGCTGCATGCTCATCATCGGCGACAAGGTGTTGGTGGAGAAGCAGCCGGGCGAAGACCTCGGCACAGGAGTGCCGGGCACTGGCAACGGCCAGCTTGAGGATTTTGTGTGGTGCAAGTATAAGAGCCGGAGCGAGTGCGCCGATGATGATGAATATTATCTGCAATCGTTCAACATCGGCTTCGACCCGAAAATCGGTGACCATCTCGTCGGCACCGAGTTCGACATTCAGAACAATATTGACTACACCAAGGGCATAGACGCTGAGGGCATCGGCGTGCCCATCAAGAAAAGCGACAAGGTGAGCGGAAAGGTACAATTCATGATACTGGGTCCTACCAATACGGTGTGGGGCGAGATAACCCGCCGTCATCCGTCATTCTGGAGACACACGAAGTGGGGCGAGAATGATATACCGCTGCTGGCCCACGTGAGCAGCATCATGCTTTCGTCCTTCGAGGTCAAGGTGTATTCGGATAGCGGTCTGCTTAATACCGGGCAGACGAGCAACGACATAGTGTACCTATCAGACACGAAGGAGAATTTCGTCAATAAGAAAGACGATATAACTTTCAAGATTTCGTCGGCTCTCACAACGGCCGAGTGTCAAGCCCTCGGCGTGGGCAACACCGTCAACAAGTCTACACCGCTGGACGCGACGAACGGAGCCGGAGTGCTGACCGTCTACGACACGATACGTAAAGTTGAGGCCAAGCCGGAACAGATGTACGTTGATAGCTACTACACCGAGTATCACAAGCCGCGTGTGCAACTTGAGCAGAACATCACCGACATTTCGGGCGTAGCTTCGCCCTTCTACCACTACACGCACCCCGCACTGAACAAGGATTTTTATGTTATTGGCTACGGCCGCAACCTCATAGAGGGCAGCGCGTCGCTTAAACTCAAGGAGATTTGGAATGATTGACGTGAAACAGATTGGCAAACCGAAGGCGAGCGCGTCAGGGGCTTCGGGAGTCAGCAAGACAACCATCATCACCACAACGGTGAGCGACGCGCAGCACGCGACGAAGGCCGACAAGGCCACCTTCGCTGATATTGCCGACTACGCTAACAAGGCGGGCTATGCCTCGCGTGCGGCCTCAGCCGACAAAGCCCGCGAGCTGACAGAGGATAGCAATGCTTACAATGAGTTCCTGTCTAAAGTCAACGACGACAAGGCCGCAGGAATCATCTCGTTCGAGAAGGGGATAAAGGTCGGTGCTTCCGGTTCATGGGACGCGAGCACTGATACAATCACAGCTACATCGGTCGTACTGAACAAAGCCACCGTCACCGACCTCACGGCCACCACCGCGACCCTCGGCGAGGCGACGGTGGACGAGGTGAGGAGCGCGAACGCGACAGAGGCAGACCGCACGCTCATCGGTGGCAACGGCTTCGAACTCTACAAGGGCACGGACGGACGGAGCCACCTGTGGGTGGACGATGCGAACATAAGGGGCAAGCTGACCGCCGCGAGCTTGGAGATAAGGAAGGTGAGCTACTCGGGCGGCACGATATTGCTGAGTAATGCTGGCAGTACGATACAGAAGGTGAGCGCAGTGGTGGGCAGCGACGGGACCACCATAACCCACTACAAGTGCTGGTGCAAGGCCGACGACGGGACCACGAAGACGATGAACTGGTGGAAGGTGGGCATGATGGCCATGTGCAAGACCTTCAACGTGAGCGAGAGTGACGGCGAGAGCGGCAACCGCTACTACTGGCGACTGGTGGTGGGCGTAGGCCAAGAGACGCTTGACGACGGGAAGCTCTATGACTGGGTGCTGTTGTCGAATATAAAGACTTTCAAGGGCAGTGATTCGGTGATTCCGAACAACTCGACGTCGGTACTGGCGAACGAGAGCGGTGAGGTGCTGACCTTCGGCGGCTACGCAATAAGCCTGACGAGCGACGACGGCATGACTACCTTTGCGGATGTTGCGGCAGAAGAATACACCGACGGCAAGGACTGCGCGGGCCGAAGCATCGCGGACGTGACGTACTACGGCTACGACACGAGTGTGGACACTATATCGCTGCCCAAGGCGGGCGACGTGATAGTGCAGGCGGGCGACCAGATAAACTGGAACGGGCGCGGAAATGTGATAAAGCTCACGACGAGTGCGGACGATGACACCTCGGAAGCCAATGTGCCGAGCCTCACGATGTATCACGGCATGGGCAATAACACCGACGGCAAGCCCTACCAATGGCGCGTGGTGACTGCAATCATCTCGCCGCTGAAGACGCTGTTCAACTCGAACTACTTCAAGTTCTTCACGAACGACGACCCGACCCAAGAGGTGGAGATAGTGGCTACGACGTATGAGATAATACCGAGTGCACAGTTTGTGAAGATTGTGCCGAACACGAGTTGCGATGTGGACGGAGTGACATTCAATATCAAGAAATGGACTGGCGGGTCTTACGAGATATTGGAGAATGAGGATATAGACGTGCAGTTCACGCTATTGGACGGCACGATAAAAGAGCGCGAAGACGACAGAAGCGAGTTGCTGGCATCGGAGTTCTACGAGTCGAAGGCATGCACGGTGTGGTATCACGTAATCAACGATGATGGCGAGCAAGTGGACGTGGCGAGACTTGACATACCGATATTGCAAGACGGAGCCGACGGCACGAGCGTAACCATCAAGGACACGCTGACCAGCACGGCAGAGCTGCCCATAAGCGGACAGACGGCAGGCGACGGCTACTTGATAGACGGCAACCTGTGGACCTATACGGGCACTACGCTCTCGGACGAGACGCACGTGCATGGCTTTACGAATGTGGGCAAGGTACAAGGTCCGCAGGGCGTACAAGGCCCGAAGGGCGAGAAGGGCGACACTGGCGCGGCGGGAGCCAACGGAACAAACGGCGCGGACGGACACGACGGAACGGACATATACTATGTGCCCAACCCGATAGTGTTTGAGGCTGGCGACGACGGCCTTGTGGACCTGACGGCCTCGCCCAACTCCGAGATAAAGGGCGTGTGGCTTGGCTGCAACTCGGGAACCATAGAGCAGATAGTGGCCGCAGCGGGCAGCGGTTGTGAGGTGACGGCAAACGGCGAGACCATCACGTTTACGAAAATTGACACGAAAGAATACACCGTGACAAGCGGCGGTCAGACCACCACGAAGACGATGTCGGTAAATTCGGGTTATGTGGCCGTGGCGCTGCTCGTGTCGTATAGCGACGGCACGACGCAGCAGAAGAATATCTGCATCGGCTTCTCGGTGGCATTCACACAGAAAACCGCGAGCCTTGAGGTGACGCAGGACTCAATCAAGGCGACCGTGAAGGAACAGATAACACGCATAGACGATATGCCGAGCACGGTGGTTAAATCGTCGGTGTTTGAGCAGACGGCGAGCGAGATAAAGGCGAGCGTGACCGAGACCATCAACGGCGAGTTGACCGAGACGGGTATCGATATCGAAAACAAGAAAATCACGGCCAAGGCAGACGCGTTTGAAGTGCAGAACAACGAGGGTACGAAGACCGCCGAGGTACAGAAGGACGGAACGATTGCGGCCACGTCGTTTCTCAGCACGAGCGCAGACGGCACGATGCTTGTGACGATAAAGAACGGTATGCTCACCTTCGGTTCGAGGAACAGCGGTGCAGGCATACAATTCGGTCTTGATGAGGATAGAGACCCCGTGCTATTTTTCTATGACGCGAGCGGAAGGT
>CAVGQN010000064.1:0-16946 GCA_963631395.1 bacterium | reverse complement strand
TGTTAAACATACAGGCAATGGTCAATGCGCCCATCATGCTTGCCGTGGGGCATACAATGGCTATAAGAGTACTTGTAAGGAGCGTTCCAAAGGCTCTAATCTGTTCGGGCAAAAAGTTGTTAATCATTTTGTTCGTCTAATTTTTGAGTGGTTATATCTTTGTTGTTTCGTTGCTTACTATGTCTTCCGACGGCTGCTCTGAGCCAAGTGTAATCTGCGTCATGCCCGCCAGTCTATAAGTGGGGTAATAGCCTACGGTGGTATCAGAGAGTCCTGCCTTTACAAGGCCATCCCACGGAAGCCATATACCCTCGGCAAGGTGTTGCAGACCAAAAGCCTCGTCACCACCGCCAAGTCCTGTCTTTTGGGTAAACCATCGTCCGTCTGCGTAGGCTGCCTCTTGTGCGGTAAGCCCGGCATCATCATCCTTGACAGCTACGCCATTGAGCTTTGCTGCGTAGTACTTGTACAGAGTGACCTTTGTATAGCCGTTGTCTGCCCATCTCGGCTGCGTACCTTCGGGACTTGTCTCTTTCTTTGTGTCGGGGTCTACAATCGCGCTGAAAGCAGCCGTCTCAAGGTTGCCGATGGCCTTGTTGTATTTCTTTGCCGAATAGGACGATGTGGTGCTTGGTGCGCTGTCGTTCCATGTGCCGTTACTCCAAAGGTATTGCACCTTATAGTCTGTACTGAGGACTATCTGCGCAAAGTCGGTCTGCGCCCACCTCTGCCCTATTGTGCCTTGTGCGGTCAAACCACTTGGCCCAAGGTCGTAAAGTAGATTGCCGTCATTGTCAAAGTATTGCAGTACCATATAGCCATCTGACGTAAGACCGAAACGGATGTTTGTGTTTCCGCTTGGGTTGACGACACTTATTTCACCGCCAGTCACCTTTACCTTGCCATAGCCTGTATCTTCGGTCTCAAGCACTCCTGCGGTCACCGTGCCGTCGGCATTGAATACTGCGATATCTTTGCCCTCTTGGTTGCGTATCTTGGTCTGCGTAGCGGTAAGTGTAACGGTATCTTCGGTGATGTCCATACCAGCGGCTTCCATGTCGGCTTTGGCTACCTTAAGGCTGATTTCCTCGTTGGTCATCTGGACAAACGTTTCAAGGTTCTCCGCCGTACTCTCATCATCGCCCGTAAAAAAGAGGAATCTGTTGGCATTGACAATCCATGCCTCGGGGCTTTGTACGCTCACTCTTGTCTTCCACTGGTATGGATTCAGCACACCGCTTGTTATATATGGCTTGCCCATAGAGTGATACATGGTGATGCTTGGTACGGAGTCGCTTGTGGTGTCTTCTGCGCTGGTGCGGATGGCTACAAGGTTGCCAAGGCTCAGCCATCTGATTTGGTCACCGACCTGTACTATGACATCGCCCACTTCGGGCAAGTCGTTAGTGATACTTGTATCGTAGCCTACAAACTCCCTATTCTTGATGGCCCTACCTGCGTCATCTACAAGCTGGCCACACGCATCAGCCATCGTGGTGTTCTCGCCATCTTGTGTGATGGCCACCATAACGTTAGAGTCGCCCCACGTCAAGAGGTTGCCTTTTTCTTCGGTGAACACTCCGTCTGCCGTGGTCGGGATGACTGGCGAGTTGCCGTAGAAATGCCCCATATTGGACAGCAGCACATAATAGTATTCATGGCCGTCTTCAAGGGTTTCAGTACCTGTCCCAATGACAAGACGCCAGTAATAGCGGTTGCCCTCATTGGCTACGTTATAGGTCTTGCACAAGGCCATCATGCCCACCGTCCACCAGTTGGATGTCTGCGTTGTGCCGTCATCAGCTTTGGCGTAGCACTTGATGGCGGTAATAGCACCTGTGGAATCAAAGAGGTATGTGACCTTGACAATGGTGCTACCCGCATTTGAGTAGATAACACTACCACCAGCATACGACACCTTTCTTATTTCGGTCTCGGCAAACAGAGCCTTCTGCCGTACAATGAGGTTGTCTATATAGGCATAGCTCTTGCCATTGTCACCCATGTAGATGTCGTAGCCTTGCGCTCCCGTCATCACTCTGTCCTGCAATGTGCTTTTTGAGTCGTGCAGCCGGTCGGCGCTTATAGTCTCCAAGACGGCTGAGCCATCGGAAGAGATGGAATATTTCTCACCGACGCCAAGGCCCGCCAAAAACGTAATGACGCCTTCGGCCTGATCATCATTAAGCCGGCTCAAAAATTTTGTATATATCGGGCTGTCGCTGGTCAAATCTCCGGCCTTATCGGCATAGGCGGACCGGCTAGTGTAACCGGCTTTGTCGGCGTAAGAGGCTTCCTCTGCGTGAGTCGCCTTGTCAGCCCTTGTGGCGTGTAAGGCCTCCTGAACAGTTAGGGTCGAAACTCCGGCGCTGTTCGTCTTAGTGGTATTCCCGCCGTTGCTCTTTGGTTTTGCAATCTGCTTAACGTCTATCATGAGTTAATCTCCTTTAGTGTTAGGTTAACAGTTCCTTCAATGAGGTTACGGCCGATGCCCTGTACAAAAAAATCTTTGCCCATTGCAGCGTGTGTATAGTGGTTAAAGATGCTGGCCGACCCTTCTGTGTCTATCAGGTTTTGCTCCATCACCACACGCGGCTCATGGTATTCATTGTAGTAGCTGTCAACATATATCTGCTCGGGTTTTGCCTTTACATCCTTATTGCGGTCATATATCTCCAGCACGCCATCCTCTGTTAAAACATTCAGCGGCGTTGATTTGTTAACTGTATTGCTCACTCCAAGCGCCGCGCATTCATCGGCGGTCAACGCGGAATTTATACGAAATTCTATATCATCCTTTTTGTTGACAAATGACTCCTGCGTATCGCTCATATAGACAACATCGTTGTCAGTATCACCTGTACTGATCAGGCCATTGTCGCTATAGACTTTAACTTCAAACTCCTGCAACATGATACTGCTTACATGCGCTAACAAAGGTATATAATTGTGACCAAAAATCATGTTATAAACCCAAAAATTAAGGGGCTGCATGCAGCACTCCATACTCCATGCAGTGTTAACCGGGCCCAAGATCATAAAACGCACTACACCACTCACCTTGTCACTTTTTCTGATTGGGATGGCGATGCCCTCTGTATCCAAGCCCAATGTATAGTCGATGTTGTTCTGCATTGAAAACTCTGTGCCTATCAATTTATCGCCGATTTTTGGGTCAAAGCCGATGGTAAAACTTTGCTGATAGTATTCATCGTCATCCGCGCATTCGCTTCTCTCCTTGAATGTCTGCCAAGTGAAATCTGAAATTTGCCCCTGTGTGCCGGTCTCCACAACGCACTTATCGCCGATGACAAGCATACAGGCCAAGACGGCGACTTTACTAATCTTGTCGGTGGAATCGCCTTTGGCGCTATACTTAAATTCGTACTGCTGCGGTCCATCGTCGGTAAAAGGATATAGGCCGTAATCATCACCCTCCGCCCACTCAGCGGTGGCATTAGGCGTTTCTGCTTTCCAGTATTTGCGTGCGTAGTAGCGGCCATCGTCATTTGTACGACTGGGCACAATTTGTCGCTTTGGGCGGATGGGATCTGCACCTATGCCCCACGGTTTGTTGTGCAATTCCGTGTAGGTGTAGTATTGCTCCATAAGTGGGTTTAGCACAACTTTCCCGGAGAGCACAATATAATTTGTCACATTATCGTCTGACGGCGAAAAGACACCGCCGGCGCTATTCCCGGTATATACGGCGTAGGGGATGTTTTTTTTAATGTCCTCGGAACTCGGATAGACCTTATCGATATCATCCTCGCCATTGCCATTGATGGAAAACACCATGTAATCCGTCATGTCTACTTTTGACGTAGGGCTGTTGTCGTCATTGGCTGTGTTTGTAGCCACCGAGCCCCATGACAATAGACAGGCGCCCATGTTTTGGCCTAACCAATTGGGCAAATTCTGCTGATTTTTTCCATCATGGCAAAAATAATCAACAATGTCTACACTTGTGTCACCCTGCTTCGGAAACATCCAGCTATTATTGCGTTTAACTTGCAAATACCAATCGGTAATGGTACCACCACCGTAGCTGGTGCTCTCGTCATGGGTCATGGCTTTAAAGGCATCACAGGCGCTTATGCCGTCACCGTCACTTGAAAATTCAGTTATATACTTTTGCTTGTTGCTGTAATAACTGCTCAAGTAATCATCGTCCAATGGGCTTTCAATTACATCTTCAACCTCTTCTATATTTGCGGTCAGCAGCAACTGGTTATAAACGTCTCCGATGCTTATAGATGTATCGCTGTCAGCCACGTTGTCAAGAGTTATACTAACGGTTTCCTGCTCAACCGACTGAGCGGTATTGTCAGTTATATCATGCCAAATTATTTTGTTAGTGGCCGCCTTAACGGTCTCCCACGAAAATATGTAAAAGTTAAGACCATCCTGTGCAATGTGAAGATTCAGGTATTTTAGCATTTCATCCAGCACGGTGTCCTGCGTCCATACATCATCCTCTTCATCGCCGAGAAATAGCAACTCATTTATGGACAGTTGCTTAAAAATCTGGTATTTGTTAGCACTCTGGGCATTAATGGCCTTACTGCCGTCAAATAGGTATTTAACCGAGTTGCCGCCGACAATGTCAAGATTTTCGGTGACACCGTTAAGTATTTCTATGGCAATGTCGTAAAAACTGCGCTGCTTGGCCTTGCTCTTAACGTCATCGTAGTTAATGCCGGCAGCGCCAATGTCCTTATAATTGGAATACTGCAATGCGCTGAGAACGTCAACGCAATTTAATTCTAATTCATCCCATCTGTCGTTATATGACTGCGACAATGTTTGTGGCTCGATAAAACCCGCGAAAACGCACTTGTTGGCTTTGTAGATGTTAACCACCGCATTACGACATGATGTACTGAAAAAATCAGAAACGAGATTTCCGCAAAGTAAACGGATGGTCGCCGATTGCTTTAACAAATGGTCGAAAGTGTCATTAACCTCGTTAGTGATCTCTGCGGGGTCGTCTGTAAAGTAAATATCTGCATCCTCAGTGCCTATTTCCATTGTCTGCGTGCGGTCATTCTGCGTGACGATAAACACCGAAACCGTTTCGGATTGCTGATTTTGAAAACTGCCGTAGATATACATAGAGCGAAATTTTAGAGGATTAAACACTGTAAACCTTGCCACTCTTTGATGTCACCCGCTTTGTGTCACTCATCATCTGTAGCATTTTGCGGGCGTTGGCGTTAAGGTGTATGTTGACCATTGTCTGGGAGGGCTCGATATTTGAGAAAGTCTGCATCACGGTTGGCTGTTGACTTCTGTCATAGAAAGTCGGTGCCTGATATTGGCCATTGACCATGTTAAACAGACGGGTTTGCTGGAATTTGTTAAGAATCATCTCGCCGCTGTTGACGCGGGCGAACTTTTTATCACCGAATGTTGACGTACCACCGATGACACCACCCGTTGCATATCCACCGCTCGTTGCGCTTTGCACAGCAACAATCATAGCGGTCAACTGGGCCAATCCTGTAGCGGCAAAGGCAATCCATGCCCACGGGCCTAAAGCGGATGCCTGTTTGGTGGCTTCTGCATAACCAACCACCATTGTAGCTATACCTTGTGCCAATGTACCGGCGATGTTTAACTCCGGCACACCGATGGCATTGCCCAACCCCGACAGGCTTGAACCCATTGCGGATGCGGCGTCGCTGGCGCCTTGCATCTTCCGCTCTGCTTGGTCAATGCCAGAGGTGTCAATCCGCAACTCTACAGGCCGGATGTTGTCACCAAGTTTTGATATTTGGCGGTTTATGTCATCTATCTGCGCTTGCGCTGTGTCCTGATCAATTATGCCGTTATCGTAGTCATTCTGTACTTGCCAAGCCTTATCCTGCGCGTTTGAATAGCTCTTGCGTTTGTCGGAGAGGCTACCACGTGTAGCATAATTAGGTTCGGCATCGGCTTCTATAGTCAGCTGGCCCTGCGTAGCTTCGTTAATCTGCTTCTGTAGGTCACGGATTTTTGCGTCTGCAATCACCTTCGCATTAATGGTGGTGGCGTTGTCAAACTCCCTTTGAGCAGCCTTTAGCTGTTCTTGCAGTAACTCCGTATTGGTCTTAAATTCCACTTCAACGGGCTTCACACCGAGTTTAACCAGCTGCGCATTAATTTCATCTATCTTCTTCTTCGCATCATCGGCGCCTATAATACCTATTTCGTAATCCTGCTTGATACGACTTATATTTGACGAAGCATTAGAATGGCTCTTGCGTTTGTCGGCATCACTTCCCTGTACTATAAAGTCGGCGTCCGTTTCCGCCTCGATTGTCACTTTGCCCTTGGTGGCTTCGTCAATCTGCTTCTGGATGTCGCTGACTTTTGCGTTGGCATTTATCTTTGCTTCTATAGTTGTGGCGTTCTCCAATTCCTTTTTGGCCGCGGATAACTGTGCCTGTAATTTCTCCACATAGGTTTTTGGAGTATCCGTATTTGAAGTCCCCGTTCCGACGCCGGATGTCTTTGTCGTTGCCGCTGTACCCGGATTTGTCTGACTATAACCAGCATATTGCTTATAATTGATACTTGCATTTTGCTTAGCCAGATCATCCATCTGCTTTCGCGTTTGCTGCTCCTGCTTGTACAAATCAGATACATGCGCGTTCGCTCTGTCAAGGTCACTCGGCATCTCAACTGCCTTGCTCGTGGAAAAAGCGCCCATCCCGACGGTTACGTTTTTCTTCTTGCGCTCGGAAGAGAATTTTCTTGTTTTGCCATTCTCGTCATGGGTAAAGTCATAGCGCTTCTGCGCCAACTCTGCGGCTTTGTTGGCTAATTCTCGGATGCGCGCCTCGTTGACCATCTGGCTGCAATAGGCCTTAGAATTGCCTATAAGGGCATTATACCATTGCGAAACCGAACTATAATAACCTATAGTGTCGCCGTAGGTGCCATTCATTTCAGCGACAAGTTTCTTTTCTTCTTCCTTGCTGCCCTTAAAATTTTTCAGCTTTGCTATGTTAATATCCAGAGCGGATGTAATTTCTGCAATCTGTTTTGCCTCATGCTCTTTCACCGCGTTGGCCTGCTCTTCTGCGGCGGACAAAGCCTTAGTGTTGCTTGCGGCGGTATCAGAAACACCGACAAGGTAATTAAGGGCTTCGCCAAGGGCCCACACAGCTGCGCCAACTCCAGTAGAGATGAGCAAAGACTTAATGGCAACCTTTAACGTTGTAGCGCCTACGGTGGCGCCTGTAAATGCGGCTTGCAGAACACGTGTAACGGCGGTCAAACCGACAACCGATGCGCGGGTTGTCACCATTGTGGCATTCCAAAGCTTTGTTGTAAGGCTAAGGGTTTGTACCACCTTTACAGCGCCTGCGAAACTCTTTGTAAGTGTAATCACGGATGTCGCGGTGGTCAAAGCCATTGCTGCAAATGACACTATAGGCATGAGGTTGGTGGCGATTTCACCTAACTTCACCTTTATGGACCCAAAGCTCATTTCCAACTGCTTCAGTTGTCCCGCATCCGTCTTGGCCAAGGCAGCATTCATGTGACCGACATTGTCGGTTATGATCTGCGCGAGCATTGAGGCGCGCTGCTGCTCGTCACCAAATTTCATAATCTGCTCCTGCGCGGAGGTAAAGGTTATACCAACACGACGCAAAGCGGATGTTTGCCCCTGCATGGCTTTGCCCATCAAGTTAGCCACGCCGCGGGCGTCTTCCCCGGTGGCAGAGATACCTTTTTGCTGCGCCACCAAGTCATTCATCGCGGGAATAAGAGTTTCAAGGGTGCCCTTTTCGGTTAAAAAAGTAGCTATCTGTTGTGCACCCATGCGCTGTACCGAACCTGATATTACGCCTAACTCGGTTTGCGCGCTGATAGTTTCTTTAACTTTTTTAATGTCCTCATCTGTAGCATCGATGCGCTGACGCATTACTGTCTCCAGCAGTGTATTTGACTGCTGTACGGCGTTGTAAGTCGCCGTTAACCCGCCAAGTGCGCCACGTAGATTATTTACAGACGAAGATAGATTTTGTAATGTTTCAACGGCTTGGTTAACTGATATAAGGCTTCCGATGAAACCCGCCGCGGAACCTTTGGCGGCGTCTAGATTTTTTCTTAGCCCAGCCACCGATGTGCTTGCGGTAACAAGTTGCTCCTTGCCATCAACAAGTAATTTAATATTGAATTTAATTTCTTTCGCCATATTTTCGGTAGATAACTAAGTGATTGTTTTTTAATAACCCCGTTAGCCTTTTGTCTTTTTCAGCCGGGCCTCGAACCTTTTTATAGCTTCCGCCCTTGACACGGGTTGAGTGGCTGTCTTAGGCGCTCGCGCCTTTTTCTCCCACGGCAGCTCAAGCAATTTGCTTGGATTGATGCGATTTTTTACATGCGGCTGTATAGTTATACATGCCAGCATTCGCATTCGTTCCCACTCATCTTTGTATCGCGAAGTCTGCGCTGTATTATAGGCGTCATAAATATACGAAAATTCGCAAGGCTCCAAGCAACAAAATTCCTCGTAACGAAGACCAATGCAGCCGACTGCTACACCTAGCAGGTCAAAGATGCCTAACTTTTTTTTTCCTCCGTCACAGTATCACCGCCGGGCATCTGCGTGGTGGCGCCATTTACGGCGTTAGTCCACTGGTTAAGGTCATCCGGGGTGATGCTGTCAGCAAACGCCATCAAATCCATATCAAACTCCACGCCGTCATGAGCGCACGCGGACTGTGTGCAGCTGTACAGAAATGCAAGCATATCGGTCGGGCTGTCGACTATATCTGTGACTTCTTTGCCTGTTTCCTTTTTAAAGCGAAGCATGGCCCCCATAGTTTGCCTACAGGGGTATGCTTTGCCGTTAATTACAACTTCAATCTTTGACATATTTTTTTAATCTTGTAAGTAGATTATGCGGTTTCCGCGTCAGTGCTGCCGGGGTAAACGTCAGGTTCGCCGTCATTTTCAAGCGAGATGCTATAAGTGGCATCGTCCTGAGCCGGGCTTGTCTCTTCCAGAGAGGCGATGACAAATTTACCCTTTACATATGGGGTTGTGTCGTTCTCGCGCTTAAAGGCAACAACCTCTACGCTGGCGCCTTTACCCCAAAGTGGGCTCAACTCTTCGTAACCGTTTTCGGTTTCTGTGCCGAAACGCAAACCCTCTCCGCTGATAGATATAGAAAGACCTGTAACGCCTTTTCCTTTCCACAAACCACTGCTCTTGGCGGCAGTTGAAACAGGCTTAACAGAACGATCTTTTGTCTCGCTGTTAAAAGTGAGGGTGTGGCTGGTGCAATGGCCGATGGCCTTGCCTCCTACCATCAGTAGCAAATCACTACCATTGATGTATCCAGATGTCTCTGCCATAATATTAAAATTTTATGGGTTAATAATTAAATTTTCACTTGAAAAACAAGTTGCTGCAAAAACGCGTCATCTTCGTAGCCTTCTTCGCTGTCGGTCAGAACACAACTGCGCATTGTTACACCGTCATGCTCTCCCTGCTTATAGTCAAGTGCTGTACGCACTGCCTCGGCCAACTCCACACCATCTGCATAGCTAGCGGTGTAGCAAACCACTTCCATTGTCACCGTGTCCGCTCCCGGCATGCCCGCTTTAGTTGGGTTATGCTGTAATGAAGCCCGGCGGTAGAGGATGTATGGCAAGGTAGCCTTGTCAATGACGATAGGGAAAACTTTGTTTGTCCGCTTCTTGACTTCCTCGTCGGAAAGGAGCAAGCCGCGTATGACTGCGCCGGCGCTTAAAGATGATTTGTTTTGTGCCATAGCTTGCTTTTAAATAGTTATAATAATCCTTGTTTCATCGCAGCCCGTTCTACATTTTTCTGAAGCGCGCTGAAAAGGTTGCTTTCTGTAGTACCTTCTACTTGTGCCTCGGTCTTGGCTAAAAAGCCATAACGGCCCATCTTACCACGGCTTGCACCACCGCGTAGATACTGCCGTACCTTCCTGCCTGTAAAACGGCTTTTGCCCATAAACGATGAAATGCGCCGACCGACATGGCGTAGACGTGTGCCGTCCTCCGCCCACATCAGTACGGGCTTTTCCAGACCTTGCCTGTTAAGGTGAATGCCTTTGCGTCGCCCGTGTGGTTTTACACTCACCATAAAACCCAAACCATAACGGTCGGGGTAGGTGCGTACATAAATGCCACTAGACAAGCTGCGCTTTGTACCGGGCCCTATACCACTTGACGAAAGATTGGTGACAGCCTCTTTTTTGATGCGGTTGCCTTCACGGCGCATGGCGCTTCGCATTGCCTTGCGCTGGTCTTTCATGTCAAGTGCCTTATAAATATCGGCGAAAGGGTGGTCCAAGTCGGTAACAGCGTCACTCATCGTTTCGGAAGTTTATGTTATGAAAAAGGATGCATTAATCACTCATTTACGCGTTCGCAAATTAAAGTGTTCATCCCCTTGTCGATGTTAGGTATAACGTTTGTAACGGTGTAAAGATAACCGCCTAACTGCTGCACACGCCAATTTTCCTTGACCGGGTGCGCGTCCCGCACGTTAAATTCGGCATGGTAATCAGGGAAATGCTCACCGACCTCGTTGCTTAGGTTTCCGCTCTGCTTCCGGCGTTCTGCCCAAACGATGCGTAATTCCTCATAGGTGGTTGCTTCTTCGCCATAATCGTTGGTTGTGGCCACTGGTTGCAGCAACTTTAAACGATATTTCATTTCTCCCGCTCTCATTCCGCTAACTTTCGATAGGGTTTGATTAAGGCTTGCAATGAGTCTGGCACTGCGTGCATCTGCACGCCACTCACGCTCTCACGCTGATTGTACCAATGGGCCCCAAGCATCATTATAGCGTGTTTGATAGGTGCCGGCATTGCGCCATCGCCCATCTGCTCTAATTCAGACTCAGTCCTGTTGGTTGCCGTTATAACTGCGCTCTCGGCGGTCTCGAGGAGATGCTCCAAGTATTCGTCGTCATCGGCAAAATCATCAGCCCTTACGTGCTTTTTAAAAAGCGCCAAACTCACTGCTGCCATTGTAAATCACTTAATAACGTTACGCTTTCTTTTTGCCCAACACAAATGCTTCGTCGCGAAGTGTAACCGTGCCGAAACGGCCATTAAGGACGAAGTCTACTGCATGCTGGCGTGCGAGGGTGTAAGGATCTGCGATGAAATTCATTTCACCGAAGAAACCGGCGGCCTGATAGCTCCAATCGCCGAAACCGATGCAGTCGCCGATTATCGATGTGGTAAACACAGGATAACCAAGCACCATATCGTTTTCACAGAGGAAACGACCACTGCCGGCGTCTACCTTTACATCACAGAGCTCAGCCTTCATGGCCTCAGTCATAACCCAGCATGGGTTTTTGAAATCAACCTTAGATGCTACAGCTGACAACATTTTTAGCATTTCCTTGCGTGTAGGAACAGCTGCGGTAAATTCAACTGTGTTGACGGTGTCAGAAGCGAATGGGCCGAATACCTTGCGTGTGTGTTCCTGACCATCTGTGCCGGTATAAGTCTTGGATGTACAGAACAAAGCATCATTGATGACGTCAATGACTGCGGCGGGTGCTTCCTCGCGGATAACACTCTCAACAATGCCTTCAGAGTCTTCCAATTCTTCTTTTGTCACGGGGAGAGCAATGCCTATACGACTGCCAGTCATCTCCAACTTGCCGAAATCAATTTGGCTGTCGGTAAGGCGCTCGGCTTCATCAGCAAATGAGGCAACAGCTTTTCCGTGCTTGGGCCAGCGAAGTGTGCCAGCCAAACCGCTGCGGATATTTAGACCAACCTTATCCCAGATTAAGCCCTTGCGAATCGGGTTAAGCATTTCTTGCTGAGCAACTGGTATAATGCCGGTGTCAGCAAGTGCGGCGGTTGTTTGTGGGGTTACCTCACGCATCAAGGTAATTGTGACTGTTTTGCCTTTGTTCAGAAGATTTTCACGGAGCACCTTATCGGTGTTCACCTCTTCAGCAGTGGCATACTTCTCGGCTGCAAGTGCCTGCATTCTCATTTGCAGCATTTGGTTTTCACGCATCAGAGTCTCAAACTCGGTGTTCTCAGCCTCGTTGCGCTCACGCTGCTCTTTCTCGCATACGTCCGCAATCGCTGTGATGCGGTCGCAATTTTGCTGATACTGATTGATCAGCGAACGAACGTTGTACGTTTCTTTCTTTTTATCCATGTCTCAGAAACAATTAAATTAAACAACTATTATACTGCGTTTTGCAGCGCGGCGCATTTCTCGCAACTGCTTTAACGCGTTCTCTCTCTCTTCCTCTTTGGCCTTGGATGGGCCTGCATTCTGCTCTTCCTTCAATCCGGCAGCCAGCTCACGCACCTCTACACTCGTCTCCTGATAGTATGGATTTGCGGCTAGGGTGAAATCATAAAGGCCTGTTAAAGACTTCACACGGTAGGTGTAACATACCTTGCCTGTGGCGCTATATTCGCTTTGTCTTTCCACAAAATCATTGTCATAATAGCGAGTAGTAAACGCAAAACTACAACCGCTTATATCACCACGGCGCACCAGTTCTAGGGCCTTGTCGCCGTCTACAGTGTTTGGTGCGGAGAATTCAAATTTCACGCCCTTGTCATCTACGCTGTACGAAAGAGTGCCACCGCCCTTGTTGCTTCGAGCCAGAATCAACTGATTGTCATGAAACATTGTCATCTTGATGTCTTGGCTGTTTAGAAAATCTTCTGTAACGGCTTCCGGGGCTATCACTTCCCGGGCCTCGCTATCATCGTCATCCCACAACGGGGCGGACGGCGTATTAAACAATATGGCGTAGCCTGTAATTGTACGACTTGAGGTATCGCCTTCTGCCTTTTCTCTTATGTGCAATTCTGTTGGGGTGCAAAGGCGGCGTCTTACGATGGTGTCTTTATTCATTTTCGTCTTCGTCATTGTCGTCTGTTTTAACTTCATTAGTCGGTTTTTGCTCTGTATCTTGAGTCGTTGTATCTGACGTTATATCCCTTAGATTGGCGGAAACTAACACCTTGTCACCGCCATCCACAGGCGGACGGTTCTCTATCTTGCGCCAATCGTTAACGGTATAGAGACCGGCAGCGATTGTTGATGACTGGTATTTAATCTTGCTGTCCAGATCGCTGGCGTACAGCCCGCGGCGGTCAAACTCGAATTTGCGTTTACAGCACAAGGATGGCGCCACCAATTTGCGGAGCAATTCATTTTCGATATTGCGCAAAAGTGGGTTAAGTGTATTGCTCAAAAAAGCCACATTGGCCATTTCTGCTGATTTGTAATTGTTGCTGGTGTCATCAAAGACAAATGACGGATGCACACCGAAAAACCGGCAAATATCGCGCACGGTGAACTTACGGCTTTCCAGAAACTGCATGTCTGTAGACGACAACGAAATTTGCTTAAAATCCACTTGGCCGGGCAAACTCACAATGCGCTCGCCACCTTGGAATCGAGAATCAACATCCGTGGCTGTCTTTGCCAGCTGTTCATCTTGATATTCGCCAAATCCCGTTGTGGTCTTATCGTTGCTTATAATGCCACGGACATTGCCACCATTGGCAAAGCGGTTCAAGGTCTCACGGTCACCAGTCATGGCGATGCCCAAAGTTTGGCGGGCATAATGCAAGACACTGACACCATTCTTGCCATCTGTCGTATGGCCTTTTATGTGGATAATCTCCGGCTCATGGTACAGGCCAGACAAGCCATTTATGAGGTCATTGACCAAATAAGTGTCGTTATAGACATCATGGCTAACCGTGTGGCGGCTGCAAAGCACTAACCGGTCGATTTCCACCGATGCTGGATTGTACACGGGCACTATATAGGCGTTGCCATCCAGAAGCACGTGTTCAATGGTTTCTTTCCAAAAGTCAAAAGCGGACTTTGCGAAATCTGGCTGGACGGTTAAAAGATAATGCAAGCGACTACTTGTGTCTTCTACAAATAGTTCGCCTTTTTTGCGCATGTAAAGCATTGGCAAATTAGCCACACTTTCGCTAAGCAATTGTACGCATCTATAGACGGTTGCTACAGACAAGGCTGATGCGCCTGTGCCTAAAAAATCAAGGAACTGGGTGTAATCTCCAGTACGAGGCGACGGCGCCGAGGTGACGTTAGAAGTAGACCCGGTGTCGGTTCCGCGTTTGAAAGAGTTTTTTATTTTATCCCAAAATCCCATAATATCAACTATTTACACCTCCAAAGTTACAACATTTTTACGACCAAAACAAATGCTCTTTTCTGCACTCTTTTGCACTCTTTTGCGCTCTTTTGCGCTCTTTTGCACTCTTTTGCGCTCTTTTGCGTTTTTTAGGGCGTTAAAATGCTGTAAGTCAACCGCTTTGTTAAGATTAATTAACTCTGCGGAGAATAAAAATAAATGGCCCGCGAAAGATATCAATCAGACGGAGCCATTTAAGCAATATATTTGTGTTTAAAATCATTTATTTTGCCTACCGCTCAAACGTGTAAAGCAAGCCAAGTGTCATTAGCATGGTGATTGTGCCGTCTATTTTGCGGTACTGCGACACCTTCAGCGGTTTTTTGTTATCAAGATTGTCGGTGTCTATCACGCAATTCTCCAAACAAAAGGCATTTATAGGGTTGTTGTTCATCTCGATGCGTGCCGGGCTGTCCCATGCCAGCATTTCAAAACTCTCCACTGGCAGATTGAAATTTCCGTAAGTCTGGCTAAAAGGTGTCAGAACATTGCGCGCGCCGACAGATTTCAGTATACTTGTCAATTCCTGCGCTTTGTATGCGTCATAGCCGATACGGACAATATTTACACGCTTGCTCCGCTGGAGAATATCCTCTGTGATAGCAGCGACGTCAATCTTTGCACCCTTGCAGAAATGCAAATAACCCTTCTCATGCCATAACCGATACAGCTGCTCATTAGGATGCCCCTTTAACGCGCCCTCGGGGAAGTAGTAATCCGTATGAGTGTAGAAACTTTTCGTGCTTGACAGATACACGGTGTACGACACCGCGCTGAAATCATCATGGACGGACAGGTCAAAAGCAACGGCGCAATCTGGGTGCCCTTCCAATTTGTCAATGTCGAAGTCGCCCAGCAGTTCTTTTGCCTTTTCGTGAGTGAACCATGTCTTTTCGTCGTTTATAGTAAACACATTCAGTAGCTTGGTTCTGAATGCCAGCATGTTCTCAGCAGACAATTGCGCGGTCCGCCACTCGTTTTCGTAATAATCAGGCTGAACGGTCACGCCTAAATGCGGTTGTACTTTAGACCATGTATGTGGGTCATCTTCCCGGTCATCAACGTCGGGCATAAAAAGAGAGGCGAACATCGTGTCACTTTCCACTTCGTCGCGCAAAACCTTTTTAACGCCATCCAATTCGTGGGCGAAGGGGCCATCCACAACATCGCTGGCTGTGGTGATGATGACTGTCAAGGGCTCTCTGCGTGGCCCCATTGACGTTGTGAGCACGTTCTTCAAATCAGCGCCATTCTTCCCGGCGGTGTTCCTAGCCTGCGCATACTCGTCCATGATGACGAGTGAGGCAAACAAACCGTCTTTTGTGTTGGCGTTTGCAGTCAGGCATTGTATGAGACTGTCGCGGCCATGACATTTAAACGTTATCTTTTCGCGGTTAACCCTAAAGAGTCTGCCGGCGGGGTCTAAATCAAGCATAATCTTGCGTATTTCATCAAAGCATATCTTCGCCTGATCATAGCTGTTAGCACCTACATAGGCTTGCGCGTTGTTGTCCCCATAAAGCATATCATACACCGCTAAAGCTGCGCACGATGTTGTTTTGCTAAACTTGCGGGGCACGAACAGATAGGCCGCACGCGTCAGTCTTTGACCGTCAGAGCGAGCGAAACCAAAGATGTTGGCAAACTGAAAGGCCTGCACAGGTGTCAACTTATAGCGGGTGCGACCCTTCAAACCGCTGAACCTTATCGACTCATAAAAGTTAAAAAAATGCTGCACCCGTTTTGGCCTCCAATCATACTTGTCGAGCATGCGCAAAAAACGGCGGACGCCTAGCACCTCGTAAAGGTTGTGCTCGCCGGGGTTGTCTATCACACCAAACACGTAAGCGCCTATGCGCTTGTCTGTATCGGCAAGCGCATGGCGGTAACGGGTGGCATAGGTATTGCGGTCTCTCTGTAACTCTTCTACAGCGGTGTTTTTATAACGCCGCCATTTCTCTTTCTCTTCTTCTGTCATAAGATTCCTTTAATCTGGTTTTTCCCCTAGCATCGCTGTAAAACTCTCAAAGCTATCGCCGTCAGTCTTTCGGTCCTTGCTCTCTGTATTCATGCCAAGCGCACGCAACGCCTTCTGGCCCTTCTCCAGAAGTTCAAGGTATAACTTCTCCTTGGGGTCTATGGTTATACGTTCATTGCCTTCTCGGCTATACTCCACATTCACTGACTTGTGCCCGCTGGCCATTATTTCATCGCCCAGCATATCTGCGCGCACCAATAACTTTGCCGTTATGTCGACTTGGTACGTTAACTCAGCGGTGTATTTGCCCTGCCCCTTCAGGAGTTTAACGATGTAAGCCTTTTTGCTTTTAACACGTGCGGCAATCATCTTGCTATCATCTTGTGCCGGCTGTATCACTGTGACTGGCTTCTCTTCTTTCGGCTGTGGGGCTTTTTCGGTATAGCCTCGTGCTTTGCCTTTTGTCTTCAGAAAAAATATAATCGCAGTCGTGTCACCCGCATCCATCTTCGCACGCAATTGGTCTTCCGCAATATCTATTTCACCTTCATAAATTTCTTCTGCCCTTTCTTTAAACTCCGGGTCCGCATTCCGCCATTTGTAATACGACCCACGACTTATATTGACGGCCTTACAGGCTTTACTGACGTTTCCGCGGGTTTTCTCCAAAGCAATTATAAATCGCTCTTTGTCTCTGTCTTTGTTGGTACTCATAATGTCTTCGTTTTTTTTGTTGATGTTTATTGTGAGGTTTCCTAAAATCCCT
>CAVGQN010000063.1:0-17102 GCA_963631395.1 bacterium | reverse complement strand
TTCGGGCTACCAACAGACAAATTCTGATTCGGGTGACGCATTGACGAAGTCAGGGGAGTTTTTTTGTTACATCCAACGTTTGTTACATGAAACGCACATTCTTTGCTAAACAAATACCATTTATGTAACAAAAGTAACAGAAAAAGGCCGCTCCCCGGCAGGAGAACGGCCCAATAGTGTTACATCTGACAAGAACTTACTTGACAAACAATCTGTGGCCACCGCAGACGTACATGCCTGGAGTCAGGACCTTGACCGAACGGCCGCTCAAGTCGAAGACATTGGTGTCGGTGCAAGACTTGTCAGTAATCGTCTCAATACCCGTAGTCTGGTCGACAACGGCCACGGCTGAAGCAGCGCCGAGGCCACCGCGCTCGTTGGCGGCACGGACGGTGTAGCGTCCGGCATCCGTCACACTGTAGCTATTGGTTGTTACATTGGCAACATAGACATTGTCCTTGAAGATGACGTAGCATGAGGCATACGGATCGTCGCTCCATGAGAGCGTGTTGCCCGAGACGCTGACCTCAGGAGCCGGACACTGCTCGGTGTAGAGAGTCGGAATCCATCCGTCCTTCTCGCAGTCAAGCACAGAGGACATTGTGTAGGCAGCTGCCTTGTCGGCAGTCAAGACGGGATTGTCGGAACCTTCAGCGGGGTTGAGGCTGCTGATGGAACGGGTTGTGAGGTCGACAGTAGCACCATTCTTGTCGACAGTGCCATACTCGTGGAAGCGGCATACCTTGCCTTCAGACATACCCTGCCAACCGGCGCTACCGGCCAGGATGTTCATCTTGGTGTTGAGGAAGGTCGATGCAGGTGAGTTCTGCCACGGACGACCCAGCGTGTAGCTGCCGTCACCGGCCTCGCAATAGCCGTAAGTACCGTCCTGGTTGTAGACTTTACCTATCCAGCGGTCCACGACGCACTCGTTGAAGACATAGCCCCAGAGCTGAGTGCCGGCAGTGGCAGGAGCGGTCAGCACAGAGCCCGTACGCGAAATGAGCAGGTCGCACTTCTCGAACCATACGTCACCGCCGCCGCAGATGAAGTCGACGGAACCTACCAGCTGGCAGTCCTCGAAGTACTCGCGATGGTTGGAGACATACGTATCTTGGTTACCCAAGAAGGTGGCATGCTTGTAGATATTGCGCTCCGTGCTCTCGTGCAAAGCGGCAGCCTGGCCACCGTTCACACCGCGACGGTTCTCGATACAGATATCCTGAATGTAGTTGTCGTCACCGCTGGAGAAGTCGATGGTAGAGCAGCTGGAAATACCATATCCTGCAGGCGTGTTGTAGATCAAAGTAGAGTCGCGGTCCTGACCGATAATTGATACGGTGCGGTACAATTTGGTCATCGAATAATCTACATTACCCTTGGTCAAATACTCTCCGTTGGGAACAAAGATGCGGAAGCGGTCACCGCTCTGTGCATTGGCGGCTGCAAAAGCCTCGTCGGCTGTTCCGTCGACACCGACCACGAAGTCAAAGCCGCGCTTGGTGACAGTAGGACGCTCCATCGTGGTGAAGGAAATCTTGACGGCACTCTGCAGTGCGTTGTCGCCCTGGTCGGCCACAGAACCGGCAGCCAGTGCGAAGGTATACTGAGTCTTATAGTCGAGGCCCGTGTAGGCGAAGGTCACAATCGTGCCGGTAGCCGTGCCGGACAGCTTGATGGTCTGGCCGTCAGCCGAAGTCAGGGTAGCAGCGGCAGCATCGGTCAGTTTGACTTTCTCGTCGAAGGTCAAGGCGATACGGCCCGTAGACGAAGCGCCCGTTGCACCATCGCTCGGCACGTACGATACCAGGACAGGAGCCACGCCGTCGTCGTAGACAGCGCCTTTACCGAAGACATAGATGTCGCTGATCCAAATCGGACGATAGGTCGATGCGCCCTCATTGAGCACCTGAGAGTTGACGTCAGGCAGCAGGCGGAAGAGGACCTTGGCCTGGTGCTCGCATGCAGTGGGCAGCGTCCACTGGTAGGTCGTCGAGCTGGAAGTCATGGTGATGGGTTCGCCCACATTGACCCAGTTCTCGGCTCCGTCGAGCGAGTACTGAGCCTGCACCTTCTCCCAGTAGTTGTAGGAATACCACAGGTTCATCTCGATCGAAATGTCCGAGAAGTTGGTGGTATTGAGATTCATCTCATAGGCATAGTCGGTGTCGTCACCCCAGATGACAGCGCAGCTGTTGTCTCTCACCCAGAATCCGCGGCTCGTCACCGTGTTGCTGTCGAAGCTGCGCAGATAGAGGCCTGCACTCTGGTTGTCCTCGCTCGAGGCGTAGTCGGCCGTGTAAGGCTGCGACTTCGACGTGTCGTGGAGGTCCCATGCTGCCAGGAAGTCACCCAGACTGTAGTAGGCCGTGATGGACTGGTTGCCGTCCATGGTGACTGTTGTGGTGTTGCTGGTAGCGCCGTTGCTCCAGTTGGCAAACTTGACGGCCTTGTTCTCGGCAGCAGACAGAGTGACAATGGTGCCCTCCTCGTACATGTTCTTGCGGTCGATGACGGTAGGAGCAGGCGAAACGGTAACCATAGTCGTGTAGCCGTTCTCAACGTTGAGGGTCAACTCGTAGGTCTTGACAGCCACGAAGACGGCCTTGACAGCCACGTCGGCATTGACAGTCACCGAATAGACAGCATCGGTCGAGAGGTCGGCGCCCGAAGCGTCGGTCCACTTGACAAAGCGGTAGCCGAAGTTGGGCTTGGCCTCGAACTTGACCGACGAACCTTCGGGAGTATCGTCGCCGGAGGGGGTCTGCGAAACCGTTCCGGCCTCGGCATTGTTCTGGCTATAGGCCACCTTGTACTTGACCGAACCGTCGTCGTAGTCGGCACGCTTAGTGAGCGTGACGTTCTTGTAGTTCATAATCCAGTTGCTGTGCGTTGCGTTGAAGGTCATCTTCAGCACCTTGGCGCCGGTGGTAAGCACGTTGGCAAATTCATACGACTGCGAGGCATAGTCGCCCGAAGATGCAATCTCAAAGTCGCCGGTCAGCTCGACCGTGCCGGTAGCCACATCGGTGACGGTAGCGCTGATGGTGCCGCCGCTGTACATCTTGATACCGATGCTGAGGTTGTAGTAGGCGGCACGCGAGCAGTAGAAGGTGTACTCGGCCACACCGCCGTTCTTGAGGTAACCGATATTCTGGTTGCCGGATTCGTACCTAGGCGTCGTCGATGACGTGGTGCTGTACTTGGTGTACGTACCTGCCTGAAGCGGGAAGTAGTCACTGCTCGGCACCTGCGGGTAAGCCGAATAGTCGTCGGCGGCCGAGACTTGGGCTGTACCCAACACGGTCATGGCCAACACTGCGAGAGCTTTCGTAAAGATTTTTCTCATAGTAATATATTTGTGTTAGTAATAAGTAGGTGATTATGCGTATGTTTGTGTCATTGATAATAGACTGCCGCAAAGGTAAACTTCCCGCCTTTCCCTGCAGGGACAATAATACACTAAAGTAGGGGCAAAAATTGGTAGTGAACCAAATTTGCCCCTATTTTGAGATTTTTACCCGTCAATTCGGTCAGACCGGTTCTTCGGGCGAAGGCTCCGTCTACAGCCCGATTTTGTACAGAAAAAACCGAATTTGCGTAAGATTCAGAATCAGTCTTGCATAAGAATCAAATTTGCGCAAGAATCAGTTTTGCGTAAGGGAAACTATCAGTTCCCACCACCGCGCAATAATGGTTTTCTTCTCGAACCGATGCGAAGAACTTATCGCATTGACAGCCAGCCGGTGGCGCAACGGCTCATCGTGCATAAGAGATGCCAATGCATCACGATACAAGCCACGCTCCCCTTCCGGTATGATTCTTCCGTTCTCTCTGTCGGTGATTATGTCAGTGAGGGTTGCATAAGTGTCAAAAGCTATCGGCACGCAGCCAAACTGCTGAGCCTCGGTAAGCGTGAGTCCCCACCCCTCGTTTCGGCTTGTCAACATAAAGACGGAGGCCTTACGGTAATATTCTTCTGGGGGTTGGCTGCCTTCAAACGATACGCGCGTAAGACCATCCTGCTCCACATACGCCTTGTATTGCGGCAAGTCCTGTCCGTCTCCGACGATGACCAGACGCCAATCGCAGAGGCTTGCGTCCTGTTCTATCTCCTTCCATATCTGCAGGGCGATAGAAATGCGCTTGAAGGTTTCGTCCATACGGGCCACAATGAGCACTGTGTGTTCCTTCTCGTGCAGTTTGTCAGGCTCGAAAAATGTATCGAACGACAAGCTGTTGTTGATGGCACACAAATTGGAGGTGTCTTTGATGCCATACATACTGACAAACTCGGACACAGAATGTTTGGACAGGAATACGACCCTATCGGAAACGACACATATCCGCTGCAACGCTTTCCGCTGGCGGTACGTATGGCGATACTTCATAAAAGGATAGAGAAGCGTCCAAACTCCATTTTTCAATGTCCGGTACTGGCGCCAAATGTCACACACCTCTCTGAAGGTCAGATAGAACAGATAGAACAAAGGAGAAAAATGCAGGCAAAAGACATACTTCCCGCCCAGGGAATGCATCGTTGCAGCCAGGAACTCAGACTGTTTTTCGTTAAAGTACCCTGCCTGATGTATCAGAATGTCTATATTCCATTCCTTCAATTGATCTGCGACCGCCTGGTGTTTCTCAACAGACTGCATATCCAACTGTACGCTGTCTGAAAAAACATCAGAAGAATATTGACCCACAGGAGTCAACTCATACAGATTAAAGCATCGGCATCCGTACGTGTCCTTGAGTTCCTGGGCAACAGTATAGGTAATCCTCTCTGTACCGCCTAATGTGGGACGAACCTTACAACTTGTAAAAAAGCATACATTAATGGTCCGTCCAACCTTACTTTGGCCAGGGGTCTGCAGGTCTATTACACTCATCGCAAAATCTTTTTTATGATGCCGGTTCTTCGGGCGAAGGGTCCGTCTGCTCCTTGGCACGACGGCGGTACTCGATGGGAGAAACGCCGTAGTCATGGCGGAAGCACTTGCTGAAATACTTAGGGTTGTTGAAGCCCACGGAATAGGCTATAGTCGACACGGGGTCGTCGGTTTTGGCAAGCATTTCGGCAGCCCGACGCATGCGCACCTGATGGATGAAATCGTTGGGCGAAAGGTCGACAAACTGCTTGAGGCGCCGATAGAACGTTGCACGGCTCATGTTGAGATGGTCGGCCACATCGGTGACCTGCAGGTCAGAGTCGTCAAGATGTGACTCCAGATACTCCACGAGACGTCTGATGAACTCCTGGTCAGCCGAATCGGCCGGATTGGTGATCATCTCAATCTTGGCAGCCGAAACCTCCTGCTTGACCTTCTCCTTCTCACGCCGGTGCGAGTGGCGCATATACCAGACGAAGACGCTGCCTGCCACAATCACGAAGAAGAGCACCCAGCAGAGCCAGCTCCACCGTTCCCAGAAGGTCGGGACGACATCAACGGCCAGGATGCGCTCATTGGCGCACCAGATGCCGTCGCTGTTGGTACTGCGCACATGCAGGCGGTAGTGGCCGGGAGCCAGATTGGCGAAGTTGACCTCGGGAGTCTCTGTATAGACCCACTGCGGCGCCGACGAGCCGCTGCTCTCCAACCAGTAGGCATACCGGAAGAGGCGCGAGGGCACGAGGTCGACGGCAGCGTAATGCAGCGACGTGGAACGTTGTGAGGGTTCGACCGTCAGCAGATCGATATCGTTCATCTCCTGCGTGTGCTGCTCGGCTCCGACGGAATAGCAACGCTCGGTGAAGACGATCTGCGGACTATACGAGGACTTGTGCAGACCCTCGGGACGGAAGGTGAAAATGCCGCCGAAGAGACCGAACAAAAGCGTGCCGTCAGAGAGTTCCTGCGGCTTGCACTCCGTGAAGGCGTAGGCACGGTCGAAGTCGTGCTCGTCGAAGTACTGCATCGATGCCCCGTCAGGACTAAAGCAGGTAATACCGCACTCGGCCACGGTCCACACCTGGCCCGACTGAAGGGCAATGGCCGACATATTGACATCGCCGGCAGGGAAATCGCGGTTGGACATCCGCACAAACTGAAGGCTGTCCAGTCCGTCGCCGACCACACGGCTCAGTCCACGCGCGTACGTACTAATATAGAATGTGCCCGCCGAATCGCACAGCACACGCATCACCATATTGTCTTGCAGCGGATTGGGCTGAGCGGTCTGTGCCTGATAGACATGGAACTCCACTTCCGACAGATGGTTGAACTGCGACGAGAAGGCCAGCAGTCCGCTGCTTGTGCCCACCATAATGCGTCCCTTGCCGTCACCACGCACGCAACGGGCCACATCGAACGCATGGACGGGATAGCCCAGCAGCTTATTGCCGGCATTGAGGAACTGCACCGACCCGTCGTCGGCAGTGCGCATCAGGTTGAGGCCGCCGCCGAAGGTGGCAATCCACACGTGACCATATTCGTCTTCGTAGAGATCGTAGATGACATCGCAGTTGAGGTCATACTCGCCATGGCCGCTGCAGTAGCGTTCGACCTTATAGCCGGCACCAGCTGGGGTGAGCACAAAGAGACCGTCGCCTCGGGTCCCGACCAGCACCCGGCCATCCTGCATCCGGTGGATGGCGAAGACGCCCTGCGTGCAGAGACTGGCCTTGCGGTCGGTCCACTGGCCATTGGTCTGCAGATAGCGTGTACGCCGCGTCGTCCGGTCATACTGGCAGAGATGGCCTTTTTTGTCGCCGTACCAGATGAGACGGTCGCCATCGGCAAAGAGCGAGCGCACCTCGACCATCGAATCGTCGGCCGGAATGTGGTCAAACTGACTGTGGCCGAAGGTAAAGTGATAGATGCGCGTGCCGCTGCTCACCCAAAGGTTCTGCTGGATGTCGACGAAATAGAAGTCATAGTCTTGTATCGGAAGCTGCGTGCCGGGAGTCATCACCTCCTTGTAGCTGTGCAGCGTAAGGTCAGCGTCGTTGACCCAGCAGAGATTGCCCTTGCGCGGCTTGATCCACACGATGCCGAATGCATCTTCGGTGACAAGGTACAGTTTGCCACTCTCGTTGAGCTTAGGCAGGTCCTTCTCCGGATTGGGCAAAATGCGGCATTTGTCCTCGCCGGGCAGCAGGCAGTACACACCGGTATTGCCGCCGAGTATCCACATGCGTCCTTTGCTGTCCGTATAGGCGTGGCTCACATTGCCTAACGGCTTGCCATCGGCGGTCGCGCCGATGAAACGGCTGCTGTCGGTCTGCGTGTCATAGAGCACGAGGCCGTGCTCCGTGCTGATGGACAGGAGGCTGTCGCCCTGCACCTGCATAAAGTTGAAACTGCTGACAGAGGCCGGGAGTTGCAGCCGTACGGTGCGCAACGTACTGTCGGGCATATATTCGGCCAGTCGCGCCGTTGTGCGTTCGAGCAGATAGCAGTGGCCGTTTTGCTCCAGGAACTGCGTATACGGAAAGTTCGTAATCTGACCCTGTCCGTACACGTATACACCCTGGTCGGTCAAGACCCATTCGCGGCCTTGGCTGTCTTCCTTCATCTCATAGACGGTGCGTGCGCCATTGTTCTTGTTGTTGGTAATGGGGAAGACCTCATTGTTTTCGGGATTGCGGTCGTCAAAGCGCACCAGCGTGCCGTCGGCCAAGACCGACCACACCGCATGGTTGGCAGGCATCACATAGACCTTGTCCTTGAGTGCCAGACCGGCAGGATAGCCCTTGACCATCGGCAGGATAGAACGGAAAGTCGAGGTCTCCCTGTCGAACAAGTAAAGGCCGCCGTCGTAGTTCTCGCACCAGATGTTTTCACGGCTGTCGAGCACCATCTTTTGGATGCGGTTGCTGCCCAGGGGCTGCGTCTCCGCCCCCGACTCGCCGTCGCTGCCATTGAGGAAATAGTGGAAGGTCTGTCCGTCGTAACGGCACAGCCCTATCCAGGTACCGAACCACAGGATTCCCTTCGAGTCCTGCACATAGCACGACACACGGCTATGGTCCATAGCCCCGCCTGACTTGTACTCGGTGCACTTGAGAAGTGGCCGGGCGCACAGCGGCTGGACGACAAATACTATTTCACACAAGAGCAACAGACACGTTATGTTTCTCATAAGCCCAATTCTATTTTTGGGACAAAGATAGTGATTTTCGGTGAATTTTCTATTCATTTGGGTACTTTTTTTTCTCAAAAGGAGTGTTTGAATACTCTTTCGTCCGATTATACCCCACATTATCATTAACTTCGCAATCAAATATAAGCCTTCGACGGCCAAAATCCGGACGGAAACAAACGCCCCGTCTTGGCCGGAACAGGCGGCAAAAATACCCTAAAAGCAAACACCATCCACAAACTTAACAAGTACATGAAGTCAACATTGCTCCTATGCCTCGGCCTGCTGTTGCAGGCAATGACAGTCTGCCTGGCCGACGAAGACAGAACACTCGCCTTCCCCGGCGCTGAAGGCTACGGCCGTTACGCCACCGGCGGTCGCGGCGGCAAAGTCTATGCCGTGACCAGTCTTGAAGACTGCACGAACGACAACCTCAAGGAAGGCACATTCCGCTGGGCCGTCAAGCAGCCCGGCAAGAAGATTGTCATCTTCAAGGTGTCGGGTACCATCTACCTGACCTCTGGTCTCAACCTGGACTGCGGCGACCTGACCATACTCGGACAAACCGCTCCCGGCGACGGCATCTGCCTGGCCGACTACCCCGTCACCATCTCCTGCCAGAACGCCATCATCCGCTTCATCCGCTTCCGCCTGGGCAACAGGCAGGTGGCCCACCATGAGGGCGACGGACTGGGCTTCGAGGAGGCCGACAACATCATCATCGACCACTGCACCGTCTCCTGGAGCATCGACGAGTGTCTGTCTGTCAGCGACGGCACCAACATCACCGTCCAATGGTGCATCGTCGAGCAGTCGCTGTGCAATGCCGGTCACCAGAAGGGTGCGCACGGCTACGGCGGCAACTGGGGCGGACGCAACGTCAGCTATCTGCACAACCTGATTGCCCAATGTTCGAGCCGCGTGCCCCGTCTGGGCGGCGACGGCGACCTGTCGACACTGGACTTTGTCGATATCCGCAACAACGTCTTCTACAACTGGGGCGGCATGGGCTGCTACGGAGCCGAGGCAACGGATGCCAACTTCGTGAACAACTACTACAAGCCCGGACCGGGCACCGACCAGCGCGCCTTGGGCTACCGCAAGCGCATCTGCGCCATCGGCATACGCGATGCGAGCTATGTGGCCAAATATACGGCCTTTGCCGGTGCTGTCAATGCCTGGGGCCACTTCTATATCGACGGCAACGTCAATCCCAACTACAGCGACGTGACTGCCGACAACTGGACCTATGGCGTCTACGACCAGATCACGGGCTACGGGAGCAATGTCTACTCGTCAGTCACCCGCGACACGATGCGCCTGCGCTCGCCGCGCGAATATATGCTGGCGACGACATGGAGCGCCGAGGAGGCTTACCGCAGGGTACTGAAGTTTGCGGGCTGCTTCTCTTGCAACTACGCCGACGGCACCTACCGCCGCGACTGTCTCGACTCGCTGATTGTGGCCCAAGTGGCCAACCGCATCGGCAATGCCAATTCGGGGTCTAACGGAGCCACCTATGGCTTCATCGATTGCCAAACCGACAACGTGCGCACGGGGTCAGCCCTCAAGGGCGACTACAAGCTGGCGCCCGAGCAAGTGGAAAACGGAGCCTGGCCCCTGCTCGCCACCTACGACGACTACACGTACGCCGACGCCAACAACAACTACGTGCGCGACAACCTGGAGGAAAGTGCCGGCATCGACGACCAGAACGCAGCCTCCAAATTGGTGAGCGGCTGGCGCGGCAAATTTTCTGCACACAATGGTACGAGCTACACGGAGCTGCACGCTAACTACTACAACAAGGCCGTGCGCGCCTTGGCCGACTCCTGCTACGACGCCACGCTGCAGGACGGCGTCACCTACGACGGCATGACCATCAAGAAGGATATCCTCCCCGCCTGGAAGCACGAAGTCTCGACGCTCACGTTCAAGGGCTATGACTCCAAGGCCAAGCAGCAGCTCTTTGCCGACGGCTTTGCCATACAAAACGTCTCGGGCAGTGTGGCCGGCGGCCTCACCCACTGCCTCAAGCTACGTGCACAGCAGTACAGGATACACGTGCCTGCCGACTACTCCATCACCAAGATGCGCATCTACGGCTATAGCAACTACAGCGGCACGGACATCAACGTCACCGAGGTGAACGGCACAAGCATCGCCACGGGCACTTACGTCATCGATGCCACCAGCGGCGCACGCACCACCCTCGACATCGCCTTCGACAAGGCCGTCTCGGGCAGCGACATCACCGTGACCTTCAGCGGCAATGCGCCGACCGTCAAGTTCTGGCTGATGGACGGCGACATGGAGGCTGCCGAAGTGGCCGGACTGAGCGCCGTCAGCGATTTGTCGGACGACGAGACGGGCCTGACCCACGACCTGCTGGGCCGGCAAGTCCTGTCGCCAACGAAAGGAAAATTCTATATCCAAAACCACAAAAAATACATTGTCCGATGAAAAAGACATTCGTCTGCGCCTTGTTCGCAGCCATCACTTCTCTCATTTCCATTCCCACGCAGGCCGCTGACAAGGACGCCTGTCCCTTCCCGATGCCCGAGGTTGCAAGGCCCTCCATCCCGGAACGCGAGGTCTGCATCACCGACTTCGGCGGCAGCAGCGACGGCAGTACGCTCAACACCGAGGCTTTTGCCAAGGCCATGAAGGCGCTGACGGCACAAGGCGGCGGCCGTCTGAACGTACCTGCCGGCATCTGGCTGACCGGTCCGATACAGTTTGAGGACCACTGCGAACTGCATGTCGAGCGGGGCGCCTTGGTGCTCTTCACCACCGACTTCGACGCCTATCCGCAGGTGACGACCATCTTCGAAGGCATCACGTCGACGCGCAAGATGTCGCCACTTTGGGCCTACGAGAAGCACGACATAGCCATCACGGGCCACGGCACCTTCGATGCCCAAGGCCAATACTGGCGGCCCTCCAAGCGCGGCAAGTTTACGGACGGACAGTGGAAGGCCCTCACCTCGGGCGACGGCATCGAGCACAAGGGCGTGTGGTACCCCAACGCCAAGGACGACTCGCTGAAGGGCCAGCCCGGACAGCCTGACATGCGCCGCTCCTGGCAGCGCCCCACGCTGCTGGAGTTTACACGTTGCCAGCGCGTCTTGTTGCAGGACGTCACCCTCAGCAACTCGCCGGCCTGGAACGTCCACCCGCTGATGTGCGAAGACTTCACGATGGAGAGCGTCACTGTACGCAACCCCTGGTATGCACAGAACGGCGACGGCCTGGACCTCGAGTCGGCCAACCGCGCCATCATCCGCAACTGCATGTTCGATGTGGGTGACGATGCCATCTGCATCAAGTCGGGCAAGGACGCCGAGGGCCGCTCGTGGCAGAAGCCCTGTCAGAATGTCATCATCGAGGGCTGCACCGTGCTGCACGGACACGGCGGCTTCGTCATTGGCAGCGAGATGAGTTCGGGTGCCCGCAACATCTGGGTGCGCAACTGCCTCTTCAACGGCACCGACACGGGTCTGCGCATGAAGTCAACACGCGGACGCGGCGGCGTGGTCGAGAACATCTACATCGAGCACATCAACATGCTCAACATCGCCGGCGATGCCTTCACCTTCGACCTCTACTATGGCGGACGTGCCTCGGGCGAAGAGGCCACACCTGTGGCCGACGAGACCACCCCTTGTTTCCGCAACCTCTACATCTCCGACATCGTATGCCAGGGCGCCGCCCGCGCCGTGTGGTTCAATGGCCTGCCGGAGATGCCTCTCGACCATCTGCGCATGGACAACAGCCTGTTCGTCTGCCGCGCCGGTGCGGAGATGCACTACGCCAACGACATTCGGTTCAAGAACGTGCAGATTGTCAACTCGGAGGGCGAAACCATCCGGACTGACAGCACCGTGACGCGGTTCAAGAACAAATAAACCGGCCAAGTCTTGCAGCGGACTGCAGAATCTGCTATCTTTGCACCCGCCAACAACCTGCCGCCAAAGCGCGCCTCAAAAGGAACGGGCTGCGCTTTGGCGGCAAAATTAAAATAAACTCATGGAGCGCGCCTCAAAAGGAACGGGCTGCGCTTTGGCGGCAAAATTAAAATAAACTCATGGAGCGCGCCTCAAAAGGAACGGGCTGCGCTTTGGCGGCAAAATTAAAATAAACTCATGGAGCGCGCCTCAAAAGGAACGGGCTGCGCTTTGGCGGCAAAATTAAAATAAACTCATGGAGCGCGCCTCAAAAGGAACGGGCTGCGCTTTGGCGGCAAAATTAAAATAAACTCATGGAGCGCGCCTCAAAAGGAACGGGCTGCGCTTTGGCGGCAAAATTAAATGACTATGGAACTACAGACCGCTGTCATCCTGATACTTTTCACCTTGGGCGCCGCTTTCGTACAGCGTGTGTCGGGGTTCGGATTCGGCATCTTCATCATGACGGTGCTGCCCTATCTTATGCCCTCGTATGGCGAGGCCACGACCCTCAGCGGCATACTGGCCCTGACCACCTCGGCGCTCGTGGTGGCACGCATGCACCGCTACATCGTGTGGCGCAACCTGCTGCCGATACTCGTCACCTTCCTCATCGTCTCATGGTTTGCAGTAGGCCTGGTCAGCCTGGCTGGCGACGGACTGCTGAAGCGAATCCTGGGCGGCGTCCTAATACTGGCTGCCGTGTGGTTCGCCTTCTTCGACAAGCGCATCCACCTGGGCACCTCGCTGCCCATACAGATTGGCATGGGCACGCTGTCAGGCATGATGGGCGGGCTCTTCGGCATGCAGGGGCCACCGGCCGTGCTCTATTTCCTCTCGGCAGCCCGGAAGAAAGAAGAATACCTGGCACTGGCGCAATGCTACTTCCTGATTGGCAACATCTTCATGACGGGCTACCGCGCCTGCAACGGCTTCCTCACCCCCACCGTAGGACTGGCCTGGTGCTATGGCCTGCCCGCCGTCCTGTTGGGCAGCTGGATAGGCGACAAGGTGTTCCGCCGCATCTCCGTCGGAGTGCTGCGCCAAATCATCTACATCTACATGGGACTGAGCGGCCTCCTCGCCCTGCTCGGGTAGCTATAAGAGACCCAGCTAGGAACTGCTCACGGCATTGCCGCAATTTGCTTTCAAGACGTTCAGCGCCCACGACGCTATCGTAAGAGCGGCATGGGCGTAGAAAGAAGCGATACGCATCGCTTTTATTGGATGTGAGCTTTACGCTCACTTAATGTCTGCAACGGGGCGGATAGAGAGACCGTTTTTGCGGCGTTCTGCACCAAGATTAGTAGCATTACTACCGGAGATGTTAAGAGCGTACGCAGCATAGTCGTAGACAGTAGATTGTGTAGCAGACCAGTAGTATGCTCTCTCTGGATAGAAAATCTTATTGTAGAGAGTGGCACCCGAAGCAGGAAGAAAGATGGAGTTTCCGTTCCTGACACTCGTGATTTCGCAACCATTGATGCTATCGCCGGAAGCGGTTGTCTTGCTGGTCCATGTCTGAGTGGTGCTGGAGTCGTCGAATAGTTCGAAATAGTCATTAACGTTTGGTATGCGGCATGATGACCCCCAATTGACATAAGCAGCGTCATCTGAATTTTCAAGGACAGTCAGGCTATCGGTGGAGTTGTACTTTGTCATATCTGACTCCGAAGTGCCATACTTGTATGTATCCCAACTGTAGTCCTCTTTGGGCGTTGTCTCGCCCCAAGCAAAGTAGTCGCCTTTGTCGGTAGCGGTAGCCGCTCCGATGTTTGTCTCAGCCCAAAGCAGACCGCTTGGCAAGCCGAGATCCACAAACTTGTGGCCGTCGACAAGATAAATACCGCCACCAAGGTCTACAACGCCGAATGTTACGGAGTCGACATCGGCAGTAGAGATTGTAGTTGTCACTTTGCCATCTTTCCATATATTCATTGTCGTTTGGGCAGAGAGAAGATTTGTTTGTGCTACAAGCAACAGAGCACACATCGACAAAATTTTATTCATAACTTTATTTCTTTAAGATTTTGAAACTTACACCGTTGGCGGTGCTCACTACATATATACCATTGGCCACGCCACTAAGGTCTACACTGGCGCAACCTGCATTGGCTTTTGCCTCGCTGAGCAAACTGCCGGCCAGGGAAGACACCCGCACATACTCACCGGCAGCCAATCCGCTGACGGAGACTGTACCGTTGGCATAACTGAACACCGGGTGCTGTGCCGACGGGTCGGCATTGATACTCTTGATGCCCGTCACATTGTCCTCAAAGTAGAAACGCTGCACATCGGCAAAGGTGTAACTCACGGCATCTGAAGACGTAGAGGTAACTGTAAGCCCTTCTGACGTAACCGCTATCTGGGGCTTAGAGGTAAAAGTAAAACTGACCGTTTCCTGGCTTTTGAACAATAGGGTCAAGCCAGGCCCGGTCTCTGCGGCATAGGCAGTCACTGAAGCCAGCAGAATGGAAAATAGTAATATTCTCTTCATAAGCAAAACTTATTTTGTTGTGCAATTTCTGTCGTGCAAACATAAGCACAACTTCACCCCCGGTAAAAACAATCCGTTTTTTGTTGCACTTCCAACATGTTTTCACCACATTTGTCAGCCATGCGTGACAATTTCACCCTATTGTCGAACCATTTGCCTCATCCGATTTCAGCACTGACAGAGAGGGCGCAACGATACGTTATCACGCCTGGGACCGAGTAAATTTGAATGAAAAGTCAAAAATATTTTGCATTTTGAATGCATTTCCATATCTTTGCAGCGGAAACAAACTCAAAGTACGACCCGAAAGGAATGGACGGCACTTTGGTGGCACTAAAATAAGATTCCTATGAAAAAGACATTGATGTTGGTTGTTATGGCTCTGCTGGTTGTCGGCACAGCCTTTGCCAAAACAGAGTTAACGGGTTCGTTTGCCCCTTTGAAAGAACTCTCGGCAGTTAAATTCAGCATCGAATTCCTCTCTATACACGGAATGCCGGAAGCCGATTTTGCTGTCTATGAGCAAGACTGGTACAAGGACAAACCTGAGGTCGTCGGCTTGATTTTGTCCTATGCGATGAATGTCAACGGCAGTCTCGCACTTTTGAAGGATGCCAAGTCCGACTACTCACTGCAGTGCGTAGTAACCAATATCTCTGTCAAGGGAGACTATACCTGCAACCTCCTCCTGTTCGATGCCAACGGCAATGAAATAGCCAGCATAAGAGGTATCCAGGCTAAAGGAGGAAAGGTCGGGTCAAAACTCAACCTAATCAAAGACGGAGCCGAACATACCGGCAAGAAGATTGGCAAAGCGCTGAAGGGTGCCACCAAGTAAGCCCGCACCTTCTACAAAATCGGCTGCTCTTTCTCGTCCGAGACAGGCGCGATAGTGGAGTGGAAAAGCGTCTGAGCTACTTTACAATCTGCGGATTCATCAGAAAATCGAATAGCCCAATCATTCGGATGCCGTTATCGTCCGTCCAAGGCTGAATGTCGTCTTTGACGATGATGATTTTCTGAAAGGAATCATGGATTCGCAGCAGGGACTCCATTTCTTGCCTACGCTTTTCGTCATCAGGTAAGGACAAAGCGGATTGGATGTAATACCGCAGGCTTCCTTCATTGACCACAAAGTCCACCTCGAGTTGTTTCCGTTGCCATTTGCTGTCTTTGTCCACATAACGTTGCTCAACAATGCCCACATCGACATTGCACCCCCGACGGCGCAATTCGTTGTATATGACATTCTCCATAATGTGCGTTTCCTCCTGCTGTCGTAGGCCAAGAATAGCATTGCGCAGACCTATGTCAGAGAAGTAATACTTGCACAAACTGCCGATGTATTTTTTGCCCTTGATATCGTAGCGCGTTGCCTTCTCCAAAAGGAATGCGTCTTGCATATAAGAGAGATAGCGCTCCAGAGTCACAGGAGTGATACCAACCTTCTTCACGCTCTTGAACGTATTCGATAGTTTGGCCGTGTTGGTCGGTGCTCCGATAGCCGAAGCCACGATTCGGAGCAGTTCTGCAAATTCGGCTTTGTTTTTGATGCGGTGACGTTCGATGATGTCGATGAGATAAACACTCTCAAATAGATTGTTCAGGTAATCCAGTTTATTCTTCTCGGTTTCGAGCGACAGCACGTGCGGCAATCCGCCGTACGTGTAGTAGTCCTTCCACGCATCGCGGGGAGACTGTCCGGCGCCCTCGCAATACTCTGACAGCGAAAGCGGATAAAGGCGTATCTCGTCTCCCCGGCCTCGGAACTCCGTGATGATATCGCTCGACAGGAATCGGGAGTTGCTTCCCGTCACATACACATCGGCATTACTGATACGCAGCAGACTGTTGAGCACTTCCTCAAACCGTGGCACCAGTTGCACCTCATCAAGCAGGATGTAGTAAAGCCCAGAGTCTGTCATTTGGGCTTTGATGTGCTTGTAGAGTGTCAATGGTTCGCGCAACTCCGCATTTTCAATATCGTCGAGCGGTATCTGGATGATGTGTGCTGCATCCACCCCATTATCGAGAAGATGTTGTCTGAACAACGTAAACAGAAGATACGACTTGCCGCATCGGCGGATACCGGTGACGATTTTCACCAATCCGTTCTGACGTCCGGCAATGAGTTGCTGTAGGTAGTAATCCCGTTTTATCTGCATAAGTCCTTACAAAGTTTTTTTGGCAATATTGCCACTTTTCCTTCGCAAAGATACGGCTTTTATTCCACTTAAGGACTTTTTACAAAGTTTTTTTGGCAATATTGCCACTTTTCCGCTACAAGAGGCCCAATTTGTGACCGCTGAACTTACTGAAAACGCAGATATCTGCAAGTAACGACGCAGATATCTGCTCCAGCAATCACAGATATCTGCATTAGCCTGTGCAGTGGCCTGGGTTTACTTGCGCTTTGCCCGTCTTTCAACTCTTACTTACTCGGGAAAGGCACAAAATACGACAATTATTTTGAGATTCAGATTCAAATCACTATCTTTGCAGCGGAAATAAACTCATCCGGCGTATGAAATATCCTATCGGCATACAGACTTTTTCGAATATCATAGAGGACG
>CAVGQN010000062.1:0-17336 GCA_963631395.1 bacterium | reverse complement strand
GGCAATTTTTCGGAGCCATGGGGCTTTGTACTTATGAAGGCTGGCAATAATGCAGAGATATGTTAAATAAGCCATTTTAAAGCCCCCTGAGCGGCTTTTGGGCAAAGGTTGGTAGATTCTATGTCCGACACAGAAAAAGGCCGTCAGAACGAAAACAGAAGGTTTCTTCCGTTGGCGAAAAAAAACATGGTTTTCTTGCATCCTACGCGAATTTTTTGTACCTTTGCCAAAAAATCGAATTTTATGAAAGCGAAAAACTTGAAAGTAAGCAAAGACTGTCTCAGCCTCGTAAAGGAGAGGCAGGGAAAAATCATCGCAGTGTTGCGGGAGATGGGCAGATACACCGATGACCTGGAGTACCAGACCTATCTCGCCGCCGCGTGTCATGTGATGGTGCAGCAGACACTGGTCAATATCGTGGAGAACAACCCAAGCGGTGTCATTACTGAGAAGAGCCGTGAGGGCAACGAGAGAATATCTGCCGACCCCCGGCAGAAGCAGCTGCTCGACTATATGACCCTTGAGGACAAGTTACTCAAGAGCCTCGGCATGAACACGGCCGGCAAGGTGCGCGAGACCGAAAGCAACGGATTCAAGGACATGATGGCAATAATGACAGATGAGGAATAAGCGGTACGGTGTACCTTACAAGGGCAGCAAGAACAAGATAGTCGACAAGTTGTGGACTGCGATACCGACGCATGGTGCGGATAATTTCTACGACATCTTTGCCGGCGGGTGCGCTGTCACCCACAAGGCGTTGGAGAGCGGAGCTTTCGACAGATACTATGCCAACGACCTTCAAGGTGACGGCTTGCGGATATTCTGCGGTGCCATACATGGCGATTTCGCATCAGAAACACGTTGGATAGACAGGGACACCTTCTTTGCCATGAAGGACAGTGATCCTTATGTGAGGGTGTGCTGGTCGTTCGGCAACAATCAGAGGGACTATATGTACTCCAAGGAGATTGAGCCTTGGAAGAAGGCTCTGCACTGGGCAAGGGTTTACAAGGACACATCGCTGCTGAAGGAGTTCGGCATAGACTCCGACGGCAGCCGTGCGGACGTAAAGGCGCATCATGAGGAGTACAAACGGAAATACATCCGTTGGTGGCTGGAACGGCACGGCCCGAGCCAAAGTCTGCAAAGTCTGCAACGCCTGCAAAGTCTGCAAAGTCTGCAAAGTCTGCAACGCCTGCAAAGTCTGCAAACAACCTACAAGTCCTATGATGAGGTGGAGATACTACCTCATAGCGTTATTTACTGCGATCCACCTTATATCGGCACCAATGCCTATCTCGTAGGTTTCGACCATGAGAAATTCTACGACTGGTGTGAGAAGCAAAAGGAACTTGTTCTGGTGTCGGAGTACACCATGCCGGATGACAGGTTTGTTCCCGTGTGGTCAGTCCTACGAAAAAACACAATGGACAGGAAGAATATAGGCAAAGTTACCGAAAAACTATTTGTCCCGAAAAGGCAGCTGCAAAAGTATCACGACATGATGCAGGACGGGAAGAAGCCGTACTACGTCGAGCTGGAAATGTTCACGGAGGAGGAATATGCAGGAAGAGGAGAAAACGTACTACCGTAGGCTCAAGGCTGAATCGGTAGCAAGGCTACAGGCAAGGAGAGACAGCCTCCCTGCCGACTATGCCTATGCCCTCTCTGAAACTGACGGTCGGCTCGAAGACTACACGATGGGTGTCATCGATAATCCTGATGAGCACAATCTCTATGAGATTCTCGGTGTAGAGCGCTTCTTTTCTATGCTTGACAAGTACGGCTGGAATGCGAAACGGGTGAAAAGATTCTACAGATTTTACGAAAGAGTCTGTAAGTTTAGCGGTATCAATGGCCGCACTCACTACAGGCTCACCCCGGTTCAGTGTTTCCAATTCGCCAATATATTCGGCTTCAGCCTGCCTGACGGGCGTCGGCTGATACGCACCGCCTATCTGTTTGTTCCCCGTAAGTACAGCAAGACCACTTCAAGTGCTGCACTTGCCGTCTACGATATGCTTTTCGGTGACTCCAACGCACAGGCTTATGTCGGCGCAAACAGCTATGACCAGGCAAAGGTCTGCTTCGACGAAATACGCGCCATCATGGCCGGCATTGATGAAACGGGCAAAATGCTGAAAATCAACAGGGAGAAAATCACGTTCAAGGACTTGAACAGCGGCCGGAATAGCTTCATTCAATGCCTGACCGCGAACGCCAAGACCAAGGACGGCCTCTTTGCCTCATTGGTCATCATGGACGAGTATGCGCAGGCAAGAAACACTGCCGGAAAGAACGGCGCCGACCTCAAGAACGTACTTACTACATCCATGGGGCCAAGGCGGGAGCCGCTGACGGTCATCATTACGACCGCATCGGAGGTGGTTGACGGTCCGTTTGCCCACGAGCTGGAAGGTATACAGGCCGTATTGAGGGGTGAGGCGGAAAACGACCTCATGTTTGCCTCCGTCTTCATGCCCGACGTTGATGACGAAGAGAATGACCCTCGTACCTGGCGGAAGGTGCAACCGCATCTTGGCGTGACCGTACAAGAAGACTTCTATCGGAACGAATACCAGAATGCTTTGTTGTCATCGGAGAATATGCTGGCGTTCCGCACAAAGCTGCTCAATATGTTTACGGTCAACGAGGCGAAGACGTGGATGAGTTACGACAAGGTAAAGGAGCTTGTCGGCGGGTTCGACATCGACAAGGTCAAGGGGTGCCCCGAATGCGCCGTAGCGTTCGACCTGTCCGTGCACGACGACTTCTCTGCCGTCTCCTACACGATGTATTCACAGGAGTCGCACAGATTCTACTCGCACACCGACTATTATTTTCCCGAGGGCGCTCTTGAAGGCCACCCTAACGAGCAGCTATACCGTCAATGGTATGATGCCGGCCATCTGAAACTGTGCAAAGGCGATGTGATTGACTACAGACAGATAGCCGACGACATCATCGAGCGGTCGAAAAATCTGCGTATCATCCGCATCGGCTATGACACCTACAAGGCAAAGAATCTCGTAAATATACTCTCTTCTGTGGGGGCGAAGAACGTGCTGACCCCGTATGGGCAGACAAACGGCAGCTTTAACCTACCAGTCGAAGCATTTGAGGTACTGGCCTATCAGCGACCGCCCGGCATCGTACTTAACGACAACCCGATAAACACTTTCTGCTTACTGAATTGTGTCATCGACGTAGACAAAATGGAAAACAAGAAGCCGATGAAGATAAGCCACAATCGAAAGATAGACGGTGCGATCACGATGCTCATGACCATCGGGCTACTCGATTCATACGAGAGGTAACCGCGTGAGAATGAAATATTTCGCAAAAAAAGCAAGAAAATCTTGCATATATCAGATTTTTTGCGTATCTTTGCATAAAATAAAACAATACCGCGGCGTAGAGCAGTTGGGTTAGCTCGCCTGCGTAGACTGCAGGAGGTCGCAGATTCGAATCCTGCCGCCGCAACCAAAAGAAACAGGAGGAACGCTGGTCTAAAGAATTACTTCGACGTCTTCGTATCTACAGGGAGTCTGCTCCCTCTACACGTAGCGCATCATCGCCAAGGAATGGCGGTAGTGCGCCGTGGCTGTATATGGGCGTTCCAGACCCCATGCAGATCGCGACAGTTTACCGCTGCATGAAGGTAATAGCGGATTCCGTCGCCTCCCTCCCAATCAGATACATGCGCCGTCACGATGGGCGATATGTGGAAGATGAGAATTCTGTTTTTCACTACCTTCTCACCGTTCAGCCACAGCCGGAGATGTCTGCTTTTGATTTTTGGCAGATGGCTGTATACGAGATGCTGGCAGACGGCAATGCCTATATCTTTCCGCGGTACGCCCTTGGCGAACTTACCGACCTCGTACTCTGTCATAGAGGCTCGGTTGCCCATAACGCCACCAACAACACATATACAATCTCGGATTCCTGGAATGGTGTATTCGGCACATTCGACGAATCTGAAATTATTCATCTATACCTCCATAGCTGTGACGGGCGGACGGGCGAGTCAGTTCTCGCCCACGCCCGGCGCACACTTGGCATTGCTACTGCCGGTGATCTTGAAACCCAGAATCGCTTCGTCAATGGCGGCAATGTGCGTGGCTTCGTTACAAACGACCACAGCGTGACCGGTTTCGGCTCAGTGCAGGACTCCGAACTGAAGAATCTTGCCGAGCAGCTCGATGATAAGTTTAGTAACGGCAACAAGATAGTTTCCCTTCCGGGCGATTCCGATTTCAAGCAAATCTCACTCAGCTCTACGGATATGCAGTTCCTTGAGAGCCGCAAGTTCACGGTACGCGAGATATGCCGTTTCTTCGGTGTTGACCCGTCCTTCGTCTTTGACGACAATTCTACCAACTATAAGAGCGCGGAGATGGCCAACGTATCATTCTTGACGATGACGCTAAATCCGATTTTGCTCAGAATCGAGAATGAACTGAGGCGGAAACTCATTCCCCGCTCACTGTGTTGCAAGCGGACATTTAGGTACGACCGCAGTAGTATCTATGCGCTGGACCTCTCAAGCAAGGCGAACTACTACAAGCAGATGCTGGAGATAGGCGCAATGACGGCGAACGACATCAGACAAAAGGAAAATTTACCGATGGTGGATGGAGGCGATACGCCATTGGTGTCCGCCAACCTACTTCCTCTCGATACGATACGGGAGGCGAAGGGTGTGAGCGGAACCGCTCCAAATCAGAATGTATCACTCGACACGAACGAAGAGATAGATGAATGATAGAGTAGAACACCCGAGCCATTACACATGGCTGAAAGAAAAATGCGGCATTGAGGTGATAGACATCACCCGTCACTTGGATTTCGACCTCGGCAACGCAATCAAGTATATCTTGCGCAGCGGGCACAAACAGGAGGAAGGCTATACGAGTAGACAGAAGCAGATAGAAGACCTCAAGAAGGCCGCGTTCTATATTCACGACAAAATAAACGTTTTGGAAAATGAAGATACAAAAGAGACAACTGGTAACCGTCGACTCGCTTAAAGTCCGCGAGGCTACCGACAGCAGCGAGAGCAGAACCATCGAAGGCTATGCCCTCAAGTTCGGAGTGCGTTCTGTTCTTCTTAACGACTGGTGGCAGAACTACTGCGAAATTCTTGAGCCGGGCTGCATCACACGCGAGATGCTCGATGGTTCCGACATCAAGTTGACCATGTTTCACGACCGCCAGCTCATCCTTGCGAGAAGCAACCGCGGCAGGGGCACCCTCACCTATGAAATAGACGGAACCGGCGTCAAGTTTACCGCCGAGATGCCACATACGGCGGACGGTGACAAGGCTCTCGAGCTCGTTGCCCGTGGTGATATTTCCGGCTGTTCTTTTTGCTACTCTACCGACGAGGAAGACAGCGAGAACGCCGTGAGCTACGAACGCATCAAGGAAGGTAACGACGAAATACTTCTGCGTCATGTAAAGCGTATCGACCACGTCTACGACTTCACTCTCGCGGCCGACCCGGCTTACGAACAGACAGAAGTCAGCAAGCGCGAGGTTGACGAAGCTCTCGATAAGACCAAGGACAAGAGTGGCGCTGAAGGCGAGCCATCCGAGGAAGGCGGCGAAGGTGCCGGCGAGCCAAAGCGCGAGGTGAACACCAAGCAGAAGGCAATCAATCTGCGCCATGCCCGTAAAGAGTGCGGGTTACTCCGATAAAAATAGGCTTAGTATTTACTTTAATAGTTTGAATTATTATGGCAAAGTTTAATTTCCGTGAGGCTTACGAGACAATCGAGGCCAACAAGGCTCGCTTGAACGAGATTACCGACAAGCTGGAGCAGGACAAGGAGCGTGAGGACTTCACCGACGCCGAGAAGGGCGAGATGAAGCAGCTCGTGCGTGAGAATGACATCCTTGAGATGAAAATCAAGGCGAACACCCAGAATATCGTCGTTGCAAAGCGCGAGGATGTTGAGGAGGCCAACAAGAAGATGCGTGAGTGTCTGGCCAACGGTCAGCGCTTTGAGCTGAAGGTAAGCCGCGCAGTCGCTTCCGATTTCGGCGGCAACGTTTCCGGCTATGGTGACTACAAGACCAGCACCAACCCTTACGGTATCACAATGGGCGACATCGTGGAGCCATTGTATGCCCAGAATATCCTCTCAGCTATCGGCTCACCTCTTTTGACTGGTCTCAAGGGTAACTACCAGTGGCCTGTTGTTGAGACATTCGAGGCAAGCATCAACGATGAGGGTGTGGAGCTTGGTGATACCAAAATTCCCGTCAATAAGTTGACAGCGAAGCCTGAGCGCATCGGCGTTGCAGTACCTATCACCCGTGAGGCTCTCACCGAGACCGACAACCTTTTGCAGACTATCTGCACACAGTACATCCCCGTTGCTGCCGCGTCTCTGATGAACAAAATCATGTTCTCGCAGACAAAGGTCACAGGTGCTACCGACCTCATCGGTCCTTTTGTGTCAATGAAATCATCACACAAGAAGACCTACAAGACAGACGCTCCTACTCTCAAGGACTTGCTTAACTTGAAGGGCGTTGTGCTTGGCGAGAACATCATGCCCGAGGGACTGTGCTATGTCATGACAGAGACAACCAAGGCCGCTTTGGAGGGTACTCCCAAGTGGGACGGTGCTTCCGCCTCTATCGTTGACGACAACGGCAAAATCAACGGCGTACCCGTATTCACATCAAGCTACGTCAATGAGGGCGATGTGTTGTTCGGTTCATTCAAGTATGCTCCCCAGGGTCTCTTTGGCGACATGAACCTCATCGTAGATCCCTACACTAAGGCACGTAAGAATGCTATCGATTTCGTTCTGAACGCAGACTACGCAATCACAGTACTGCGTCAGGAGGCATTCGCAATTTTGACAAAGTCGGCATCCTAAATCTGACTGATTATGGCATTGACATCACTTGACGCAGTACGGCAATGGTGCAACGCTGACGATATCGGCGGAGTTGACGATGAGCGATTGCAGCTCATGGTTGACGCAGCCGAAGACTATGTTGTCACCGCAACCGGCCGCACAAAGGACGAGATACTGAAAATGGGGGACGGTGTGAACTTTCCCCCTCAGTTGACCGCCGCCGTATGTTCCCTCGCTGCTGACTGGTATGACTACCGTGAAGCCAGCAGTACTCAGGAGCGGAAGCCTACTCAGGTATTCACTGCCATCATCAAGCAGTTCCGCAGGCTCGCCGACCCCGTTTCGGGGGAACAGAAAGGAGGCGAGTCATGAGGGCCGGCGGACTTCGGGGCGAGCTGTACAATCTCTCCCGTGCAGTAGTTTCCACTGACAAGTTCGGTAGTAAGACTACGACATGGGAGACGGTTGCACAGATACACGTCGAAAGAGTCAAGATGAGCGGCAGCATGAGCTTGCAAAACGGAGAGAGATTCTCGGGCTATTCCGCTGATTTCTACTGCCGTTACCCAGCGCAAGTCAAGGAACACGATCGTCTGCAATCAACTCTCGGCGGCAATCTCTACGAGGTATGCAATATCATACCGAACAGGGAAAAACAGCTGAAAACACTGCAATGCGATAGAATAAACGAATAGGACTATGGCAACGACAAGCGTAAATGTGAGAGATGCGTTCTCAACCATATTTGAGGTGACGGACGCGAAGACGCAACGGAATGCTCTTCGGGGCTCTATGCGTGCCGAGGCAAGGATCGTCAAGGAGATTGCCAAAGGCTACATCAGGAGTATAGCCAGAGGCAAGAAGGAACGTTCGCTGTCACAGGCTACGTCTGGCATTGAAAACGGCATCTACGAACGCGTCTACTCCGCCAAGTACGGTGCCGGATTCATGGTATCGGTAATCCCTCATGGGCGCAAAGGATACCATATCAACCGGCAGGGCCTTGAGAAGCCCGTACTGATGTGGGCTGAGGCCGGAACGAGAGAACGTCATCGTGGTCCCCGTAAGGGCTCCGTAAAAAGTTGGTCAAGGCTCACCGGCACAATGACCCGCAAGTACAACAGAGTTGGGGTCTCTACGAAGTCTATGCCGGAGTACGGGTTCCTTGAAAAGGCGGAAAGAGATGCGGCTTCGGGCGTTGAAAGTAGATTGTTCTCTAAATTCGAAGACAATCTCGAGCGGGCTGCACGCAGAAAAGGTTTACTTTAATCATGGTTTGAAATGGCAAAAATATCATCAATCAGTGTCGGTTCGATAGTCCGTGATATGCTTCTGTCAAGCGAGGACGTTACGGAAATTACGGAGAATATCTTTCCTGTAGCAACAGATACGGCAGAATTGCCATACATCTTCTACCGGGTAGGCAATATTGCCCATGACCCGACCAAGGATATGGCTGGAGCGGATACCGTGTCTATCGACATCACTTGCTGTGCAGACAGCTATGCCGGCTGTGTAGACCTTGCCGAAGCTGTTCGTTCTGCTCTTGATTATCGCCAGGGCGCCGATGACAATTTCATAATGCGGTCATGCATCATGACCGGCTACTCTCAATCGTGGGCTGATGACGCCCATATAGGTTCCATGTCTTTTAGTATTAAAATCAACAAAAAACAATAAATATGGATACAGGATATATCAATGGTTCCGACTTATTGCTCATCGTTGGCGGCAAGGCCATCGGTCACTGCACCACTCACACCCTGACCTTCAACTCCGACACCAAGGACCGTCAGGTCAAGCCGGAGGCATCCAAGACTGTCAGCTCAGGCTTCTGGAAGGAAAAGGGCGTCACGGGTCTCTCTATCTCGATTTCAGCCGAGGGTCTGCGCTACGAAGGCGATGCGGAAAACGGTTACGATGAACTTTCTGCCCTGTGGGGAAAAGGTGAGGTTGTTACAGTAAGCGCTATCAAGCGCAGCAGTGACAGCGACCCCTACCTCAAGGGAAATTTCGTGATTTCGTCTGTAGAGGAAACATCGCCCGCACAGGACGATACGACCTACTCTATCAGCCTCGAAAACGCAGGCGAGCCCGAGGTTTACCCGGGCAAGGCAACCGCATAAAAGGCACAAATCTTTTCTAAACATCTCTTCGGGAGGACGGCGTGAGGCTCAGCCTCTCCGCCGCCCTCCTTTTGTTTTTTCTAATCTCAAAATTCAAGTGCAATGAAAGCAAAAATCACTTTTAACGGAAAAGAATACCCTATCAAGATGACAATGGGCGCAATGCTCAGATATGAGCAGGAAACAGGCAAGAAGGCCAACGATGTCGGTGACGGCGTGGTAGAGAACACGGTACTGCTGTGGTGCTGCATCAAGTCTGCATGTACTCACGACAAGGTGCCATTCGATGTTTCCCTCATGGATTTCGCCGACAATATCACTCCCGTGGATTTCCGCGACATGACGCTCGCGCTCTCTGCCGGGTCATCGGACGCGCCGGCAAACGAAGAAGGGGATGACGTAAAAAACGCAGTCTGAGCATACTTGAGCTGATGGGTATAGCCATCGGCAATATAGGTATGCTCTATGATGATTTTCTGTGGCTTGATATGGAAGAGTTCAACTTTATATTCAAGGCATGGCAGAACGCGCGGGAAGAGGAGCAACGGGCAGAATGGGAACGTATGCGTATGCTTGCGTCCATTTGCATCAGCCCTCATGTCAAGCACGCCCCGCCTCCACAGAAACTGCTGCCGTTCCCATGGGAGAAAAAGCTGAAGGTTCAGCAGCCGAGAATCAGCAAGGAAGAGGCCAAAAAGAGATTTGAGGAAGTTGCGAAAAGATTAGGAGTAAATACTTGAATTTTAAAAGATTATGGCAAAAACAATCAAATTCAACGTCCGGCTCAATGTCGACGGCAAGCCACAGGTGACGCAAGCTACCATGGCGGTTGAGGAACTTGAGCGGCAGATGAACAGGGCATCCGATACAGGCAAGAAGATGAGCGCTTCTTTCGGCGGTATCGGTGATGTTGTAAACAAGCTGCGTGGTGGTGTAGGCGGCGTCACCGACCTTATCGGCAGTATTTCGCCAAAGACCGCCGTCGCAGCCGCTGGCGTCGCAGCAATCGGCAAGGCGGTGGCTGATATGGGCTCTGCCTGCGTGATGTCTTACGCCAAGATACAGGACTTGCAGATATCGTTTGAGACCCTGACAGGCTCTGTCGGTCTCGCCACGGACATGCTCAGTCAACTCAAGCAGTACGGCAACACGACCCCTTACGACACCGAGGGTCTCGCACAGGCCGCGCGTTTGCTGCTGTCCTATGGTATGAGTGTGGACTCAATCATGCCCACCATCAAGCAACTTGGTGATATATCCATGGGTGATGCCAACAAGCTCAACTCCATGGCTCTCGCCTTCGCCCAGATGTCGGCATCAGGCAGGGTCTGTAAGGAAGACCTCAACCAGATGATTAATGCCGGTTTTAACCCGCTGCAACAGATTAGCGAGAAGACTGGCGAATCAATGGGTGTACTGCTCGATAAGGTAAGCGCCGGAGCTATCTCTGTAGACGAAATCAAGCAGGCATTTGCAGAGGCTACGGAAGAGGGCGGCAAGTTTCACAATATGGCTGTCAATATGTCTGATTCTGTCTCAGGCAAACTGTCTACCTTGGAAGATGAGTGGGAAGGTCTGAAACAGGCCGTAGGCGAGCTGATAGCGCCCGCAGTAACTACCGGCATCGAAGCACTTACCAATGTAGTATCGGGGCTTGCCGATATGTTCGGTAGCCTTAAAAATGCAGCTCAAGAGGCCGCTGATGCGGTCCGTGAGGCGAGTGGCCAGGTAGGTAAGGGACGGCAGGAGACTTACGAGAACGAGACCCAACGCGGCCTCTCTTACGCTAAGAACAAAGGAACCAAGGCGGGCGGTTCTGCTGCCAACCAGCTACGGGCACGCAACCGCGCCCTCAACCAGGGTATCTACAACGAGACCCACGGCAAGAACGGTCTTGATGCAAAGGACAAGGAGATTGCCGCCCTGCGTAACTATATCAAGAGTGACAATTCTGCGGGAGGAAACAAGCGCAATGAAGCCAAGCAGATACTCAGCAAGAAACTGCAGGAACGTGACATGCAAGTCAAGCGTATAGCCGCCTACCGGCAGGCGCTCACGGAAAATCCGTATCAGAGCACGTCGGTGAGCACATCTGCTGTCTCCACTCCAAAGCGTACCACTGGCGGCAAGGTTGTGCATACGTCAAAGAGCACAGCCTCCGAAAAGGTGCTTGAGACGGGCAGTATTGACTGGTACAATGATGCCATCTCCAACGCGCAGAAGGGGATGAATGCAAGCAGCGATGTAGACACCATCAAGCAGTATCAGTCGCAGATGACAAAACTGCAGCACGACCTCGGTGAGCTGAAGATACAACTTGGTATCGACACTGTGCCCGACATCGAGGTAAAGAAGGCAAGCGAGAATATCGTCGACAAGATAGATGCCCAGATGCAGCAGAACCCCATCCACGTCGACATCGACAATGGTGACAAGGACAGTGTGGCGAGTCTGTTTAATATCGATACCACCAGTTTCGACAGTGTGCAGAAGGCTCTCTACAACATCAAGAGTATCACCGACCCCACCACGAAGGGCTTTGCTACGGCAGGAGCGGCCTGTCAGGCACTCGGGCAAAGTATGCAGCAGTTAGGTGCGGATTCTGCCGCCGCCAAGGCCGGCATGGTGATGGCTGCCATCGGGCAGATAGCCCTCAGCTTCGCACAGGCTTTGTCTTCTTGCAAGACGTGGGTGGAGTGGCTGGCCTTCGGTATTACGGGCACGGCGCAGATGCTCAGTCTTATCAGCACCATCGGCTCCTTTGCTACGGGTGGTATCATCCCCGGCAACTCTACATCGGGTGACAAACTCTATGCAAAAGTCAACTCGGGCGAGATGATACTCAACACCACGCAACAGGCAAACTTGTTCAAGCTGCTGAACCACCGCACCACTCCCGACCTCAAGTCGAATGACGTACAGTTGGATATGAGCGGTATCCGCAACCTTGAGCCTCAGGGTGTAAACGTGCAGCTACAGTCACGCATCAGAGGTGGAGATATAGTACAGTCCGTAGCCAACCTGACCCGAACAAGAAGCAAGAGCGGTCGACGCTCAAAAATCTCAATTTAGTTACTAATTTAGTTTGCTGCAAAGGTACGATTTACAAGATTTTTTTCGTATCTTTGCAGTAACGTTTAATATCATACAGTATGTACTTGCATGGCAGTTTTTTCAGCATCAAAGGTGACGTTATCACCGTTTACATATTGACCGGCAACGACAAGTCGGACGAGGTCGTTATCGGTGAGGAAGCAAGCGGCGTATTCTTTGCCGGCGATGACCCCTGCAGTATCTCATGCGAGATAAACGACACCTTTGACCACCTCATTACCCATTCGGCCACCATAACCCTACTCTCTGATAGGTATATCAGCGAATTGTACCAGTCGACTTGCCGTAATGCTATGGTGACTATCTACAAGGGCAGCGAGTGTGTTTTTGCCGGTTTCCTCGAGCCGCAGACCTTCAGTCAGGACTACAACGAGGTGTTCGACGAGGTGCAACTCAACTGCATCGACTGTCTATCTGCCCTGCAGTACTCCAACTACAAGAATATCGGGGCCAGCGGCGTGAGCTATGCCGAGGAGAAGGCCGGTGCCGGACAGCGCACCTTCCTCAGCCTCATGACGGAGATGCTCAAGGCCGTATGGACGGGCACCGACATCCCCTCAGACGAAGGGATGTACAAGATGTACTATGACGGCAGCAAGAAGGTGGACAGCACCTACAGCATCTTCAGCGACATCAGCATCAACGACCTGCTCTTCCTCGATGAGGACGAGGACAGCGTGTGGACCCAGCAGACGGTGCTGGAGGAACTGATGCGCTACCTGAACCTGCACATCATGCAGGTGGGTGCCTCCTTCTACATCTTCTCGTGGGAGACCCTTCGCAAGGGCGGCTCCGTGACGTGGAAGAACATCACCGGCAGCGGCAACCTTGTGACGGAGAGCAAAACCGTCGACATCGTCACCGACATCGTGGCCGACTGCGGCTGCCAGATAGAGGTGGGCGATACCTACAACCAGCTTTCGCTCACCGACAGCGTGAAGGAGATAGAGAACGTCATCGACAGCCCCCTGGACGACGACTCGCTGACCTATGTCTACGACGGCAAGCAGAAGTACATGTCCGAATACATCGCAGCCGGTGACGGAACCTCCGCAAGCAACGGTTTCAAGGACCTCGTGAAGAGCGGTTCCACCGACTACGACGGCGGAAGCGTCACCGACTGGTTCGTGCAGGTGAGAAACAACTCCTACTGGAAGTTCTATGCTCCGGGCAAGGCCGATGTCATCACCAAGTACTGCTCCTCCGGCAAGAACCAGCAGGACCTGCCCAACGCCCTTGGCCAGCAGTGCGGTATGGCGGCCATCCTCAGCGTGGGCAAGGTGAAGAAGGACAACGGCGGCAATGACAATTCGCCCACATCGTCCATTGACATGAGCAACTATCTGGTCATCTCCACCTGTGGCAACGGCCTCGACGGTGAGGATACCTGTTATCCGCAGGCTGACGACATCAAGAACGCCATCCCCGTGGCCGAATACATAGGCAGTGAGGCGGGCGGCAACTTTTCGCCCAATGATGACGACACCACCAACTACATCGTGGTAAGCGGCAAGGTGATCCTCAACCCCCTCATGGTGATGTCGGGCTGGTACAACCCCATGCACGACTCCGACTGCACCGAAAACGGAACCGTAACCAACGGTATAGTGGAACTGCCCGTCTATTTTGGAAACCTTCCTATCGTGAACATGCGTACCAACAACGGCCTCTACACCCGCCAGCACTGGAAGGCCGAAACATGGCAGACCGCCGTGAGCAACGATACGGCTCCCGACAGTGCCCTGAACCGCGGCTTCATTCCCTTCACCGACAACGGCCCGCAGAGCTACAAGTTCGAATACAGTGCCGTGGGCGACTCCACCGACCAGATAAGCAAGGTGGCGGTCATAGCCTGCATGCTGGTCATCGGCGACAAGGTGTGTGTGGAGAAACTGCCCTCGGAGGGCGGAAGCGGCAACGGGCAGTTCAGCGATTTCGAATGGCGCACCTACAAGGAACGCAGCGAGTGCTCATCGGACGACGAGTACTACCAGCAGTGCTTCACCGTAGGCTTCGACCCGGCCATCGGCGACTATCTCATCGGCAAGGAGTACAGCATACAGAACAACATCAGCTACACCGACGGCGTGGATGCGGAAGGCACGGCCATCCCCATCAAGAAGAGCGACAAGGTGAGCGGCAAGGTGCAGTTCAAGATCCTCGGCCCGGTCAACACCGTATGGGACGAGGTGACGCGCCGCCACCCCACCTTCTTCCGGCACACCAAGTGGGGCAGCAACAGCATCCCCCTGCTGGCCCACACCAGCAACATCCTGCTGAAGGAGTTCGAGGTGAAGGTGTACTCGGACAATGCCAAGATGGGCAGCGGAAGCGACGACACCGACATCGTGTACCTGAGCGACACCAAGGAGACCTTCGTCAACAAGAAGGACGACCTGGAGTTCAAGCTCACCACCGCTCTGACCTCGGCAGAGTGCAAGACGCTGGGCGTAAAGAACCAGGTGAAGCTGTCCTCCCCGACCCTCGCCAGCGGTGACGCGCTGCTCTCCGTTACCGACACCAACAGCGGCACCACCGACAAGCCCGAAAAGCTCTATGTGGATGCCTACTGGCAGGAGTGGCACGAGCCGCGTGTGGTGATGACGCAGAATTTCGAGGACGGCACCTACATCTCGCCCTGGAACCTGTACCGCCACCCCGCCATCGGCAAGACCTTCCATGTGGAGGGCATCAGCCGCAACCTTCATGAGGGTACGGCAGAAATTACGATGAAGGAGATATTCTAACGACATTAAAACAGCATTCGTACAATGATAGACGTAAAGATAATCACCAAGCAGAAGAGCAGCTCCACCGCTGCCTCCACCACCTCATCGGGCGGCACGAAGCTCGTGACGGGCACCATCGAGGAGGCCGTCCATGCCACGCGTGCCGACAAGGCCACCAAGGCCGAACTGGCCGACAAGGCCACCCGCGCCGACTATGCCTCCTACAGCGACAAGGCGGGCTATGCCGAAACGGCCGGCTCGATCAGCGAGAACGCCGCCATCTTCGGACAGTTCCTGCGCAAGGACCGGGAAGACAGCGACCCGTTTCTGGCCAAGTTCCTTGCCGGCATACAGGTGGGTTCCGACGGCAACTGCACCGTCAGCAGCGAGGGTGTGGCGCGCCTGTGGTCTGTGCTCAGCCCCGACTTCACTTCGGGTCTCTACGGCACGGGCTACAAGATAGACAGGAACGGAGACATGGAGGCCAGCAGCCTCACCCTGCGCGAGGAACTGAGCGTGCCCCGCATCATCTACAACGAGGTGACGGCCACACCGGCAGAGCAGTGGAACACCAACGGCTACGGAGAGATAGCGAGCGTGGACACCGACAAGAGCATCATCTATCTCAAACTCGAGGAAGACGAATACCCGAAGGTCATGGTGGGCGACATCTGCCGTGCCATCTTCACCGACCTCGGGGATGCCAAGGGTACATCGGCCACGGAGGAAGGGAGCCTTGACGACTGCGGCTTCGTGCAGCACAAGGGATTCTTCACCACCTACTTCTATGTGAAGCGCATCATCAAGTCGGTGAAGGGCGAGTGCAGTTTCGAATACGGTCTGCGCTCTACAAGCACTCCGCAGCCCTGTGCCAAGATGAATTTCGTGCAGTACGGCAATTTCACCAATACCGACCGACAGAGCAGTATGTATTTCTGCTCCCGCGGACGCAGCTACATCGAGGTGCTCGAGGGAGTGAACAACTGGGTCATCCAGTCAGCCAACCGGGTGTGCCGCTACGGCAGCCTTGACAACCTTGCGCTGAAGAAGAAGGACGGAACGTATTTCTACCCCGAAGGCAACGGCCTGTGGGTGCAGGACAACGTCTATTTCGGCGGTGCCACGATAGAACTGTCCAACATCGCCGACCTTGACTCGCTGACCGAAATGGCTGCGGCCTACGATGTCACCCTCTCGCAGTATCAGAGCGTCATCACGGTAGACGATGAGGGCAACGTGATAGACGGTCTCTACACCGAAGACTCGGAGAAGAACACCCGGCAGTACCGCATCTCCACAGCCGTCTTCGTGCGCAAGGGCGATGACATCCTGCTGGAGGAAGAGGATGAGAGCAAGACCCTCGGAAGCGGCCAGTTCCGCATCCATGCCGTGAGCGAGGACTGCGAGGTGGAGGTGAAGAACGGCACGGTGTTCGTGACCGGCATCACTAATATCAAGGACGGAGTGAGCGGCACGGACGATGACACCGACTTCGACTACGACGCCATGCGCCAGATGAGCCAGGCAATGGTCACCATCATCGTAGACCTCGAGGGACAGACAAGCAAGCTGGTGCAGATGCCCATCCGCATCCAGCATGACTCGCTTCCCTTCATGGTGTGCAGTCTGTCGAACGAGAGTGCGGGAGTGACGTGGAACGAGCGCAGCGGCGCTTATACCGGCTTCCCCGTTGAGAGCACCGTGAGCCTCATGTACAAGAACGAGGCATACGCCATCAAGAGCATCAGCGTGGGTGCCGTGGACGGCATCTCTGCCAGCGTGTCGGACAGCGGCAAGAGCAAGGTGGTGAGCCTCTCCGTATCGGGCAGCGGTGACTGTCTCGCTGAGGTGACGAAGGTGCCCGTGACCATCGTGGGAACGTATGCCGGAGCCAACTACGAGTATACGAAGGAAATCACCATCAGCAAGGTGGCGGACGGCAAGAGTGCTCCCAAGGCCATCGTGAGTGACGACCTTATCACCATTCCCACCGATTCGGACGGTGTGTCACTGGGCGCGTTTAGCGAGACATTGACCTTCGCCCTCAACGTGGGTGGTGAAGCCTGCACCGTCTCATCAGTCACCATTGACAGCAAGAGTCTGAAGGGAGTGACGTGCTCCATGAGCGGCAACAAGGCGGTCGTTTCGTGCAGCGAGGGCGCTTCTTTGGGTACGGCAAGCGGACGCATCACCTTCAAGGTGGCGGGCAGTCTTGACAATGCCGCCTACACCGACTATGTCAATGTCAAGGTCATCCCCAACGTGACGGGTTCGGACGGTGACGGCTATGAGTATGTGTATTACCTGAGCAACTCATCGTCAGCCCCGGTCAAGCCAAGCCGGAGCGATGGCAGTCTGAGCAGCGGGTGGACGGACGATCCTCAGAGCGTATCGGCAAGCAAACCCTATCAGTACGTCAGCTACAAGACAGGCAAGATAGGCGCTGATGCCACGGAGGACGAATGGAGCACACCGAAGCTGTGGAG
>CAVGQN010000061.1:0-18757 GCA_963631395.1 bacterium | reverse complement strand
ATATGTATATTTATAAACAAGCAAATTGATGTATATTCACTTGCGAAACTTCAGTAATTAATAAATTGTAATTCATGAAAAAGTTTAAAGTTTCAATAGCAGCCATTGCAACTGCTATTATGGTTACAAATGGTCTTTCGTTTGTATCCAAGTGTAATTATTCCTTCTCAGACCTCGAATTAGCGAATGTCAGAGCGCTTTCAGCACAAGCAGAGGGAGAGGTAACATGCAGTAGAATGAAATCGACAAGCAATTGTTTTGACAAAAAAACACACAAATGGAAGGCTGTTAGAATTAAAGAGGTTGAAGTATATACCGTTACTGTAGGATCCCCACTTCAATGTTATCATGACAAAGTTACAGAATGTCCTTATGGTACATATGATGAAGAAGATTAATTTTTGCTTACTATCGGTCCTGTCTATTCTTGTCCTCTCTTGTTCTACTGGAGAAGACAAGAATGGAGGAGTCAGCATAATGACTTTGAAGCTTGAGGCTGGGGATTCGACTTGCACTGAAAGAATGTTTATGAGCATTCTTGACACCATCATAATTAAAGACAGGGATGCCACACCGCTTCGGTCAATAGCGAAAGTTGTGCAAATAGGGGACACACTATATATTCTCGATGACAGGGCAGACGCTTTATATTTGTACGATAAAGCCGGTTGTTTCGTTTCAAAAATCGGAGAAAAAGGCAAAGGCAGGAAAGAATACTTGAGAATTGAGGATTTCACTGTTGACAAGCAATCGAAAAAGGTGATTATCCTATCGAACAACTCCAAAATCGTAGTGTATGACAATGACGGTTCTTTTATCACTTCAAAGACGCTATGCAAATCCTTAATATATAAAATCCATTCTACTAGTTGGGGATACATTGCGACCACTTTGCATAGGACATATACAGAAGGAGATGATGCCTACTTACTATATTGTTTTGACAAAAACTTCAAGCAGATTTCAAAAAATATACGAGTGCTGCCCGTGCAAATCTCAGCGCCCAATTTTGTCTCTTCTGTTTTTCAGCAAGTAAATGACAAACTATATTTCTTTGATCCATTTCAGGGCCTTATATACGATGTAACTCAGAGTGAAAACATTCACGTTGTAAGTCAAATCGACATTCCAAATAGGATGCCCATAGAAACACTCAGTTCCGCGATGAACTTTATGCAGAATCAACACAAATACAACTGGATGATGGACTGCATTTTGTTTGCAGATTGCACCTTTACATCTTACATCTATGACGACAACTATTCTATGGCTGTATTTGATGCAAATAGCAAGCCCATGTGTATGGGTGCTCTTTCTCAGGGTACGATTCCGACGTCTTTTCATAGCAACAACGGCGCTATGGTTTCTCCCATCACCATTGAAGATGAATCGCAGGATGAATTATTTGGAATCATCGAATGGCAAATCAACAATCGACAACAGCAACCAAAATCAGCGATTTCACGCTGAGATATTATTATCAACTTTAAATTAAAACAAAATGAAAAAGAGAATTATTCGAGTTATGGCTATTGTAGCCATCTCTGCCGCTGCTCTTGGCGGATGGAAATCTTACACCACAACATTTGTTGTAAATGATTCTAGCAGTTTATTCATTGATGGAGTGGCAGCAAAAGCTGAAAGTGACGAAACTAGTAAACCCAAAGAAACGAATCCGAAAACAAATTATATGACCACTAATGAAACTATCACAGAGAAATCGATAGTTTATTATAAAGTTACCCTGGAAGGGAAAATTATAGCAGTATCTTCCGAAGCTGACTGGACTTATACTGAAGAAACTACAACCGTAACCACCAAACCGGTCAAGTACAGTAGTATAGATTGCGTCGGTGGAAATGACATTCCTTGCACACCGACGCAATGGCAGCCTCTACCATAAATAATGCCAATACCGCCAAAGCCCCATCTAGTAGAATTGGGCCACTTATAAATCCGTCTTCAAGTAGAAAAAAAATAACAAAAAAGACAACAAACGATGAAATATTCAATTTGGGTTCCCACAATATTAACTGCAATTACGGTTTGTGGTTGCACATCCACGAAGTCTCCGAATCTAAACATCGACAAGAATCAAGCCAAGATCAAGTTGCAAATACCAGAAATAAAAGAAAATGAACCTTGGCACTATTCTGATGTTTTTTCCAAAGTTGATTTCATTACTTTAGAAGCAACACCGACATCAATGGTCGGGAACATACAAAACATGGAGATTACTCCGAACAAAGACTATATCGTGTTCGATAGGGAGAATAGGAAAGTTGCCAGGTTCGACTCTACCGGACATTTCCTGAATACGATAGGAGAATGTGGTCATGGGGCTTCCGAATATATCAATCCGTCTAGTATCTCTTATGACAAATACAATGACCAATTGGCCGTGTTTGATAGCAACAACAAAGCCATTATGTTTTATAGTCTAGATGGAGAATACGCAAATCAAATTAAATTAGACCGTTACTTTAGCGACTTCTGTATTCTTGATAAAGACCATATTGTCATATTTTTTGACTATTTCAGTCAAAATACGGGATATAACTATTGGATTATTGATAGAGAAGGAAAGCCTCTGTCTAAATTTGAACAAATTGCAGAAGAGAATCTTCTAAATGCTTTCCCTTCAACCCAAGGTACCTTTACGAACGAAAACTCCAATCTGCTGTGCAGGAGTCATTTCTCGGATATAGTATATCGAGTGGTCGGAACTGATGTGGAACCCTATATACACATTACAGATCCAAGCGGTAATTTCGACATTGGCGACCCCAAGGACGTGGCCAATTTTACTCAAAGAGACAATAGCATCTCATTCCTTGCGCAAATAAAGCAAACTATATTCATAAATGTTTCCAAGGGATGTTATGTGTACACTTGGGCTGTTACACCCGAGAAATCTTTCATAGGGCTAAGCCCGGACAATGATTTGTCAGAGATATCGCTAATTGGGCAATTGCTCAACTCCGATGGACAAAATGTATATTACGCAGTTTCTCCAGAAAGCGCAGAGATTTCGTACGATTGTCAAGTAAAAAACGCCGCTTATAAGAATGCTACAATCGATGAAAAAGCAGCAGAACAGTTCATGCGTTTTTCCGCTAACAAAAATCCGATTATCCAAATATGCACGGTTAAAGAATAAGACTATGGGATTATATCAATTTCTGTATTTGGCTTTTATTTGTTTTTCATTCAGCCTTGTCTCTTGTACGAACAAGCCGAATGGGAACTTAGGGCGTGAAAATGCGAAAGATTATGCAGAACAAGAGGACATAAAAATCAGAATACCGCTTAATGAGTTCGAGCATCTGTCCAATAATACAGATGACGACACAGCGGAAACACGATTGGTCGCAGAAGCTTACAAATTTGTCGTATACATAGATTCCTCGGTTTGCACCACTTGTGAATTCCAGACTTTGGGCATTTGGAACTCTGTGATACGTCACGCCAACCAAATAACAGACGTTGATTTCTTTTTCATCTTATCGCCTTCCAAAGACAATTTGGAGGCGATAAGACACATGTATAAATTCAAACGATTCTTAATGGACGTGTATTTGGACCCGGATTTTAAGTTCGAACAGAACAATCCAATCTTAAGAAAGTCCATATTTCACCATTTCTTGCTTAGTCCCAATGATTCTATCATATATATCGGAGACCCAACAGCAGATATAGAGCAAAAAGAAAGGCTGTTGCAGGTCTTAAAAGATGAAATCAAGAAATAAAATCTATTCTAAATGCCCCCGATTCTCAAGCGTATAGTCTTTGCGACAATTTCGCTTCCCGCGCTTTACATTCTTTGGCTTTTGCTAAGGATGACATGTTTTGACTACTTCACAATTCCGTCAGAATCTATGTATCCCACGCTAAAGCCCGGAGATCGGGTTGTAGTAAACAAACTACTCTTGGGTGCACGAATATACAAAGACTTGCATTTCAGTAAAAAAGGTCAGCAATTGAACTCCTGGAGACTGAAGGGCATACGCAGTGTACAATGGAACGACATTTGCGTGTTCAACTACCCCAAGCACAAGAACAAGATTTCTTTTATCATCAACGATGTCTATTGCAAGCGTTGTATCGGCCTGCCAGGAGATAGTCTTTGGATCGAGAACGGCTTTTACAAGAATAATAACTACAAGTATCCACTCGGACTGGAAGACGAACAAGTCAAACTAAGTCAGATGCCAGACTCGCTCTTTTCGACGAAGAAACTGCAGGGAAAGAAACTTGGGTGGACAGTACATGACTTCGGTCCGCTTTACATCCCTAGGAAAGGAGACATTGTCGAAATCACTCCTCGCGAAGCAATCCTCTACAAGCAACTTCTGCAATGGGAAACTGGCGGAATCATTCAATGGGACGCAGAAACAGGAGAGGTAACGCTGAACGATGAGCCATTTCTCGACCACACTTTCCAACACAACTACTACTTTATGGCTGGAGACAACGTCTGCGACAGTAACGATTCTCGCTATTGGGGGTTGGTGCCGGAAGATTATATTATCGGCATCGTACAGTGGATACTCTAGAATGGTCTGACAGGAGAATAAGGAATCATATGCAGATAAGCAAGTCAATCACAACCTCGATTCAAATCGGGTCTATATTCAGTCTGTTATGTCTCACACTGATGAATGTGGAGACTAGATGGAGCAATGCAGATGTACTATTGGCTAAAATCCTGCCGACTGTTGGCCTAGCCGGATTGACATGTCTATTGCTTAACAAAAAGGCATGGCAATGGATGTGGACAGATATCATAATCGGCATTTGGATGCTCTATTGGCTACTCCGCGTTTGGGTCGGAGCTGAATTCCCATGTGGAACAGATTTTCTACAGACAGTCTGGATGTGTCTGCTCTATATGTTTCTGCGACTAACATTTACGGGTTGTGACCGACAGATGCCGTATGCTGTAACTTTGTTGATTCTTGTCTTCGGAAGTATTGAATCCTTTTGGGGCGCTTGGCAACTATTGAATGGGGCAAGCAGGCATAGTGTCTTCCTCTTGACTGCAAATTTCTTAAATCCAGGGCCTTATTCTGCTTATCCTATGTTAGGAGCAATCAGCGGAATTATGCTCTTGTCAGACAAATGGAATATACGCTGCAACGAAACAGCCAACAAGAAATATCAGAGTTCTGTCGAAGCGGTCATTAAGGTGCTCACATTGACATGCCTAATGATACTACCTTCCACCTGGAGCAGAGCGGCATGGTTAAGCATAGGACTAATTATCCTATGGGCGATGCGAAAGAAATACTGGAAATGGCGATACTGGATATGGGGCATATTACTGTTATTTACCTTTTTAGCATTTATCGTAAAACGGGGTTCTGCCGAAGGAAGACTTATCATTTGGGCAGCCGCATTAACGTCCTGGTGGGAGACACCGATAATAGGTGTCGGCTACGGAGGCTTTTGCCATGCCGTAGCGGACGGCATCTCTTCTCTATATAACCAAAATGCCAATCTGTTCTCCAACTTCCATAATGCCGGAGTGACAGAATATTCGTATAATGCTCTGCTTCAGATTTTAGTAGAACAAGGCTTATGCGGCGCACTGCTTTGCCTAATGATTGTTGTCATGGTCATTAGAAGATTATATCAGGTATGTGTTCCACTTATGTACTGCCTCTTGGGTTTATTGATTTTCTCTTGCTTCTCCTACCCATTTGACACACTTCCGTACCGTATCATTTTGGTTATGATTGTAGCTCTATCGGCAAGTTTACACAATCTTAATCCGGAAGGACCTCAGCGGCTTTGGGCGCCGTTACTGCTCGGATGCGCATCTATTGGCCTCAGTCTACCTATGGGCGATAGAACAAAAGAAAGGCTGAAAATTGATGAGGAGGTCAGAATAATCTCAGACGTACATGATGACTTTTTCCTAAAGGATTTGTATGTTACTTTACCTCAAAATAGAGACAATGCGGACGTTCTGTTTAATATTGCCAAGATGCTGCAAGACAAAGGTCGTTGGCGCGACAGCAACGCAATCCTACACATGGGAACGGAAGTAAGTGCGGATCCCATGTTCTATGTCCTACAAGGCAACAACTTTCAGCACATGGAACATCCTGTCCTGGCAGAGCAGGCTTATATCAAGGCATTCTCGATTATGCCGAATCGGCTCTATCCACTTTACAACCTTCTCTGTCTATACCAAGAGACTCAACAGAATGACAAAGCCCTTGATATAGCAAAACAGATTGCAACGATGAACCCTAAAGTTCAATCTCCTGCGACAGACGAAATGCAACAAAAAGCAAAAGAATACATTGAGTCCGTCAAATCGACAACAAATTCAGACTCTTTTCGAAAATAATATCTATTTGAGTTCATTAAATCGCCAACTTGTTGGTTTGTATAAAATAATTATTTATCTTTGCACACACAAGACACAATAGTGATGAAAAAGTTCGATATCAACCTTTTACTTGTACTAGAGTTGTCGGCGACACTCATACCAACCGCCAAAGCGCAGCAACTCTCACTCGACAATGCCATCCGCATTGCTCAAGAGAACTCATACGATGCACAAGTTGCACAGTTCTCCTACTTGGCCAGCTACTGGACTTGGCGGTCATTCAAGGCCGAGCTAAAACCAGCCGTAAACTTATACGGCTCGTTAGCGGGGTTCGACCACTCTCTTGTTTCCACACGAAATTACGAGGACGGCCGAATCAACTATGTCGACAATAACTCGATGGACAACTACCTAACGCTCTCCATCGATCAACAGATTGCAGCTACAGGAGGCACTATATCTCTACGTTCGTACCTATACAGATTGGACCAATTCACATACAATGAGACAACATGGGAAACCCAACCACTCCGCATCAGTTATACACAACCTTTGAAAGCCTATAACTCCCTAAAATGGCAAAAGAAAACTGCACCATTGGAATACCAGATAGCCCAAAAAACTTATCTAGCCAATATGCAGAGCATTGCCATCAATGTAACGACACTCTTTTTCAGTGTGCTTGAAGCACAGTCAAATCTCAAACAAAGCCAAGCCAAATTGACGGATCGCGACTCGCTTTTGGTTTCCGCTCAACGTCGGTTGTTGTTAGGCACGATAACCAAAGCAGATGTCTTGCAGTTGGAACTTTCAGCCATCAATGCACGTGTATCGGTCAACAGCAATCTGCTCAATCTGAACGACCGACTCTACAAGTTCTTTGCTTATCTACGCGTCTCTGACTATGAGGGAGTAGAGCTCATTCCTCCGTCGTTTGTTCCCGATGTATTGTTATCGGCCGATGAAGTATTGGAAACTGCCATACGCAATTCCGCGCATTCGCTCGAACAGAAAAACAACATTCTAGCAGCCGAAATGGCATTGGCCAAAGCAAAGTCCAACCAGGGTCTGCAGATGACCCTAAACAGCAAAGTCGGCCTGACAAAGACCGCGCACACCTTTAGCAGCGCTTATTCAAACCTGCAAGACAATGAAGTGATAGGATTATCGTTCTCTCTACCTATCTTCGACTGGGGTGTGAGTCGCGGGAAAGTCAAGATGGCACAAGCCAAACTTGAAATGGTACGCACACAGCAAGAGCAAGCGCACTTGGACTATATACAAGACTTACGCAAGAAGGTCATGCAGTTCAATATGCAGCCAACACAGTGTCGCGATGCCCTACGAGCACAAGAGATTGCCGAAGAACGTTACGACATCACACGCCGCCGATTTGAAACCGGGGCAATCTCAGTCACAGACCTCAATACCGCCCAACAAGAGCTGGAATCGGCCAAGGCGCAATACATCAATCAATTGGAGACCTTCTGGTCCGACTACTATGCCTTGCAAAAAGCCACACTACATGATTGGATAAGCAACGTCGACTTGCAAGCCCCCACTGATTCCCCCGAAATGTAAACAAACAACAGATAAATACAAACTATAAACTCTAGACAATGAAAAATATAAATATATGGATACTATCTATCCTCTTGCTCTCAGCATGCGGGAACAATGGTGACAAAGAAGAAAAGGACTATAGTATCAACGAGCAAGAACAGACCATTGCCAAAGTGGATACGATGAGCATCAGGCGTCAGACATTCTGCAATCAACTATTGTGCAATGGACGGCTAACATCCATCAGCAAGGCAGAACTACAAATGCAAAAATCCAGTGAGACATTGCTCAAAGTATTAGTACACAATGGGCAACGCGTCACAGCGGGCACATTGCTGGCTTTGGCCGACACCATGACCAGCAAGGCAGAACTACAGAAAGCAGAACAGGACTTTGAAAAGGCCAGTGTCGAACTACAGGACAAGTTGATTGGATTGGGATACAACGTACAAAGTGGACAGAGTCTGCAGGAATGGAGTAAAATTGTACCAGATGAGGTCCTACGACGTACAGAGCTCACATCAGGGTACCATACTGCCTACTACCAATTGGAAAATGCCCGCAAATCTCTCCAAAGGTGTAAGTTGGTGGCGCCATTCTCCGGACGCATTGCCAATCTAGAAGGACGGTCGCATCAAACATGCAGCAAGTTCTGTGTGCTATTGGACGACTCTTTCTTTGACGTAGAGTTTAAGATTCTGGAAGCAGAACTAAGTTTCGTCCATCTAAACCAAACGGTTCTGATTACGCCTTTCGTCTACCAAGACAAACAGTACAAAGGAAACATTACTGAGATTAATCCTATGGTCGATGAAAAGGGTTTGGTTAAGGTTAAAGCCCGTATTCGCAACACCTCTGACCGACTAATGGATGGCATGAATGTACGTATCATTGTAGAGAGCGAGGTAAAGGATATGCTGGTCGTACCGAAAGAAGCCGTTGTGGAGCGCGATGGCTACCATGTGGTGTTTATGTACGACCCCCGAACCCAACATGCAGTATGGACCTATGTCGATATACTATACAGCAATCTGACAAGCCATGCCATCACGGGTTGCGAACGCAAACACACCGAGGTACATGAGGGAGACATCGCCATCATCTCTGGAAATCTTAACTTAGCCGACGACACAGCATGCTCTCCAAACTAATCTACCGTCCCATTGGAGTAACTATGGTACTGATTGCCCTTACAGCAATCGGAGTACTGGCCTTCATGCACATTCCGGTATCGTTGATGCCAAAGATTGATATTCCACTCATCACCGTACAGATATCCAGTCCCGGAGCATCGGTCAGTGAGATAGAACGGAGTATGGTAACTCCCATGCGTCAGCGATTGAGCCAAGTTGCCGGGCTCAAGGAAATCGAGAGTCAATCACGAATGGATGCCGGATACATCACCATGACATTCGACCCTGGAGCAAATATGGACTTGCTCTTCATCGACGTAAACGAAAAAATCGATCGCGCCATGGGGACTATGCCCGAAGATATGAGCCGGCCCAAGGTAATTAAGGCCAGCGCAATGGATATCCCGGCCTTCTACATCGACATTACACCTAAGACATCCAGCATCGACACAGAGAGGCGGAGTTTGAAGATGGCACAGACCTCAGCCCTAATCAAAAATGTCATCATAAAACGTATAGAACAGCTACCTCAAACTGCTATGGTCGATTATAGCGGTACAGTCGGCTCGCAAATTCAATGCATCCCCAACATGGAGAAACTGGAAGCATTGGGCTTAACCACGAGCGACATTGAGAAAGCCATCAAAGAGAATAATCTTGTACTGAGCGCACTGAACATACAGAGCGGCATATATAAGTACAATATACACTTCGATGAACAGATATTGAGTCGTGAAGATATCGGAAACATCTGGATTCGACACCAAGGCCGTATGCTGCAACTGAAGGACCTCTGTCAAATCGTGGAGAAACCGGCAGTACGCAACGGCATCGTGCGCAGCAATGGACAGGATGCGGTCACGCTAGCCATCATCAAGCAAAACGATGCCCGAATGGAGGATTTGCAGGCAGATATGCAAAAACTGATTGAGCGACTACAGAAGGATTATCCCGAACTGGACTTTCGCATAACGCGAGACCAAACAGAACTTCTCTCCTACTCTATAGAAAATCTTGAGTGGAATCTACTGTTGGGAGCATTGCTTGCCTGCTTGATTCTCTTCGTCTTCAATGGAGGCTGGCGCACGCCTTTACTCATCATTATTTCCATTCCTCTGTCTCTGATTCTGACCATATTAGTTTTTTACATCTTAGACATCTCGCTCAATATCGTATCACTTTCAGGATTGATTTTGGGCGTTGGCATGATAGTCGACAATGCCATCATCGTAATTGACAATATCCGTCTGCGTGGCGATGTCGTGGTCGGCACAAAAGAGGTATTCACTCCGATGCTTAGCTCTGTATTGACCACTTGTTCTGTATTTCTGCCGCTTATATTCTTGAGTGGCACAGCCGGTGCTCTCTTCTACGATCAGGCCATGGGGGTTACCGTGGCCTTATTTGCCTCACTCATTGTAGCCGTATGGGTAGTGCCGGTTTACTATCGCACATTGGTTCGTGGCGACAAGAAGTCGAAAGGGACAAATAAAGCTGAGCAATGGTTATTGAATCTATATGAGCCGACCATGCGATGGACATTACGCCACGGCAAGATATGCGTGATTGGATTTGCCATTATGGGACTAATCATAGTGGTATTGTCGCCGCACATTCGAAAAGAACGCATGCCGGCAATAGAACACAGTGATGCACTGATGACCATAGACTGGAATAGTGGCATAGAAACCGATGAAAATGATCGACGAGTGCAAGAACTACTCTCTCTCTGTCACAACCAATTGTCCTGCAACACATCAATGGTAGGAGCACAGGAGTTTATCTTGTCACACACCAAAGACATCACCAGTAGCGAGGCCATCGTCTATCTGAAGGCACCAAACAGCGAAGCTCTCGACTCGGTCAAGAGCATTGTAAATGGTTGGATGGCACAACACTATCCGAAGGCTACTGTGGAATTCAACATTTCCGGCAATATATACGATATCATATTCCAAACAGACCAGCCGAATCTCGAATTGCATCTACAAAAGAAGGAAGGAGGTCGTCCCACACCAGAACAAGCTATACTCTGCGCTGAGTATCTACAGAAACGGTTTCCAACAGAAAACATCCAGGCCGTAGCAACCGAACAGAACATCAGTCTATCTGCAGAGCCGGAGAAACTCGCTTATTACCAAGTGAGCTACTCCCAACTATACAACAAACTCAAAGAGTTGGTAGGCAACAATCAAACCTATGAAATATCAAATGGCGGACAAAATGTACCTGTCTTCGTCGGACAAGAAAAACGACAGGCAGAAGATGTTATGCAAAGCAAACTATCTATCAGCGACAATGTGTCAGTTCCTCTATCCTACCTGGTGGAGAGCAACTACATAACAAGCTACAAACGGCTATATGCTGATGGTGAGGGGGAATATGTCCCCATTCAACTGGACAAAGCCAAAGATCAAGTCATCGAACAAGTCATTCGAAATCCCTTACCCAAAGAGGTTGTTTCCGGCATTGATGCTTTACAGTGCACCTTCCATGGCAACTACTTTGATGCCCGCAATACAATTCGAGAACTTCTTGTGGTGCTGACTGTCGCCATCCTGCTACTTTACTTTATTTTGGCAGCACAGTTTGAAAGTCTATTGCAGCCAGCCATTATCCTGACAGAATTGGTCATAGATATCTGTATAGTAATGTTAGTGCTATGGTTTATGGATGAATCGTTGAACATTATGTCAATGATAGGATTGGTGGTAATGAGCGGCATTATTATTAATGATTCCATTCTCAAGGTAGATACTATCAATCGACTTGCACGTCAAGGCACTCCTCTGCTACGTGCCATTCTGGTCGCCGGTCACTACAGACTGAACCCAATTGTGATGACTTCGCTCACGACTATTTTGGCTTTACTGCCCTTCCTGCATCATGGTGACATGGGATCTGACTTACAGTATCCGCTCTCGCTCACCCTAGTAGTCGGTATGACTGTCGGCACATTGGTCAGTCTCTTCTTTGTGCCCCTCATTTATTACTTAATGTATAGGAAAAGATGAAACATACGTTCTCGATTCTGCTTACATTATGTATCCTAATGCTGATAGGCTTGGCCTTGATTCCAGGACTGGATATCGCGGACCAACCCAGGCCTCGTCAAGGTTCTACGCTGACCATCTCTTACAAATGGAAGGGTGCATCGGCCAAAGTCATTGAGCAGAATGTTACCTCCCGCATTGAGGGTATGGTGACTGCTGTAAATGGTGTCGAATCAGTAGAATCAGTATCAAAATTCGGATCTGGCAAGATTACGGTCATCCTTAAAAAGGAGGCATCGATATCCGGAGTAAAATTCGAGATTGCCTCGTTACTCCGGCAGACTCGTGACCGGCTACCGGAGGGTGTTTCGTGGCCAGTGCTTGCGGGCGGAGAAGTAGTAACAAGTGACTTCGCACAAGAGAAGGACAATCGGATACTAACTTGGCAAATCAACGCCGATATACCCGATCGCAATATCCGGCAACGTGCTGAGAAAGAACTAAAACCGCTCCTCGAGAAGATAAAAGGCATCAGCGAGGTTTCAGTGACTGGCGGCAAAGATTTCTATCTGGAAATCACATACGATGCCACGCAACTTTCTTTTTACAAACTCAGGGCTTCAGATATCGAAGAGGCTCTGTGCAACTACATGGGGCGCGAAAACATCATAGGTGATGTATTGCGCAAAGATTGTCAAGAGGGACTATCTCGCATCACCATACAACTCTCCATCGACCCTAACAAATTGTCCATAGAATCCATTCCAGTAAAAATTATTGATGGTAAGATTGTCTATCTAAACAATTTGGCAAAATGTCAGTGGCGCGAGAAGGATCCCAACTCATACTACCGCGTGAACGGCATGAACACTGTCTATATGAATGTCGCCGCCGAAAAAGACGCCAATTTGAGCCAATTGTCGGCCAAAGTCAAACAAGTAGTAACAGATTGGGAAGATAGTCAAAGAAACGAGAAAGAAGATCAATTGTCAAATGACAAACGTTTGCACTTGCTATTAAGCTACGACCGTGCCGAAGAGCAGTATGAAGCATTTAGAACTACGACATACCGAAGTGGACTTTCTCTACTTCTTTTACTACTATTTGTTTGGTTAAGTCGACGGGATTTGCGCTACCTGAGTATCATCAGCATTGGCCTACTAGCCAATATGCTGATTGCCGTTATTGCCTATAGAATATTCAATATCCGGCTACATCCATTATCAATGGCCGGTATGGCCGTTTCGTTAGGTCTCATCATTGACGCCACAATTGTAATGGTCGACCACTACAGCTACTATCAAGACAGAAGTGCTTATAGCGGCATTATGGGCGCGATGCTGACCACCATTGGTTCGCTTATCGTCATTTTCTGGCTGCCGGAATCGTTACAAAAAGACCTGTTCGATTTCTCATGGATTGTCATCATCAATTTGGTTGTAGCTCTCCTCATTTCGTTTTTCTTTGTACCTGCCTTAATCGAACGATTCCAATATCAAGGAAGACAAAAGGGACGAGTGCGGCACTTGCGCTTACTGTTAGGCTGGAACCATTGGTACAGCCGATATATTCAAATGGCTACGCATCGCATATGGCGTTGGCCGATACTAGCGTTGCTAATAGGTTCGTTCGGTTGCTCGCTATGGTTCTTCATCGATGCCATCAATAATAATCGTTATAAACCCGAACAGTCGGAAATGACTTTAAACATTGAGGGTCAGATGCCATTGGGCGGAACGGCTGCCCAACTAAACGAAAAGGTGTTGGAAATCGAAGCCTTCTTGTCTCAATATCCCGAAATCAAGCGATTCGAAACAAACGTTTACTCACGTGGAGCCTACATCCATGTGCAATTCAAGCCAGAAGCGCTTGGAACATCTTTCCCCTATCAGCTAGAGAATGAAGTCTTTGGCAAATTGATTACAATAGGCGGAGCAGATTGGAGCACATATGGCGTCAATCCACGCGGCTTTAGCAATTCGCTAGACTTACAGCATCGTAGCAACCGAATCGAAATCGTAGGCTACAACTATGACCAGTTGTATCGCTATGCAGAGGAGATGGTGCAATATCTGCATGAACGCGGACGAGTCGTAGACCTAGTAATTGAGGTTCCGAACCGAAGAGAAGAGGAAAACGAATATTACATGGTCTATGACCACGAACGTCTGACTCGCGATAGCCTACGTGTGCAAGACATACATGCGGCTCTATCCAACCTACTTTTCAGTAGCAACTTAGGCAAGTTGAAAGCACAAGGTCTGCGGTCTGAAATTGTTCTAAAACCGAGCTCAACTGATCAACCGGATTTGTGGCAACTGGAAAATTCGTTCATACAAGTTGGCGGACGGGAAGTACGTGTATCTGACTATATGAACATACAACTTCGCAAGGCAAAAAATTACATCCCGCGCAAGAACCAGGAGTATGTACTTGATGTAGCATTCAATGTGTTGGGATCGTGGAAATACACGGAAAAGATTATGAAAGATGCACAAGAGACCTTTAATGCGCGGTTCCCAGTAGGCTTTCGTTGCTCTACGCCAAGCTACCAATGGGACCAAGCAGAAAGCCAATCCTACTGGCTGTTGGGGCTTGTGAGCATCATAATATTTATGATTGGAGCGATATTGTTTGAGAGCCTATATCAAGCGTTGGTCATCATTCTGCTTATTCCATTCTCTATGATTGGCACTTTCATGACATACTATGTGAGTGGAGTGGAGTTCGGCTCGGGAGGCTTTGCTGCTATGATTCTACTATGCGGTCTGACAGTCAATGCCGGAATCTACTTAATCAATGAGTACAACCGTATCCGCGGCAAAAAGAAATGCAGGAACAACAAAAAGATGTTCTTGCAAACCTGGAATCACAAAATCATTCCTATCTTACTCACTGTGTTAAGCACCGTCTGTGGACTAATCCCATTCTTGCTCGATGGGCCCGAGGATCGTTTTTGGTTCTCTCTGGCCGTCGGCTCCATCAGTGGACTAACCTTCTCTCTTCTCATCTTGGTATTGCTTATACCTCTATTGTTGAGAGACAAAAAGCGGTACGACTAAGTACCCATGTAACCGTATCGAACTCGACCAGTCCTAAGAACCTCGTAGCTGTTTCAGTGTCTGTTTCAGTTCCCATTTTGGATATGATAACCATTTCTAAGCCAAAAAATTGCCGTTAAAGGCTTGCGATGTTTGCTTTTTTCAAGAAAAAAATATAACTTTGCGGCTGTTATTAAGTTTATCTGCTGTAAAAAGGAGAATATCCGACCACACGACAAGTGCAATGCAGCATATATTAAGGTATAATAGAAATAGATGATTACAGTCAACAATCTTCAAATCCAGTTCGGCAAACGGATTCTCTTTCAAGATGTGAATCTGAAGTTCACGCCCGGCAATTGCTACGGAATCATTGGCGCCAACGGTGCCGGCAAGTCAACATTCCTCCGTATCCTGAGCGGAGAACTGGACCCGACACGTGGTTCGTATGAGATGGGACCCGGCGAACGGCTCTCTGTCCTGGAACAGGACCACAACAAGTACGATGCCTATACCGTACTCGATACCGTGCTGCGCGGCAACACCGTGCTATACGATATCATGGAAGAGAAAAACGCCATCTACAGCAAGGCCGAAATGACTGAGGCCGACGGTATGCGCGCCGCCGAGCTGGAAGAGAAGTTTGCGGAAATGGACGGCTGGAACGCCGAATCAGACGCTGCTGCCCTACTCTCCGGTCTGGGCATCAAGGAAGACCTGCACTACATGCTCATGGGCGACATCTCCGCCAAGCAGAAGGTGCGCGTCATGTTGGCCAAAGCCCTCTTTGGCAACCCCGACAACCTGCTCCTCGATGAGCCGACCAACGACTTGGACCTCGATACCGTGTCGTGGCTGGAGAACTACCTGTCGAACTTCGAGCATACCGTGCTCGTCGTATCGCACGACCGCCACTTCCTCGACTCTGTCTGCACCCACACGGTCGACATCGACTTCAAGAAGTGTACGCTCTTTGCCGGCAACTACTCCTTCTGGTACGAGTCCTCGCAACTTGCCTTAAGGCAGCAGCAAATGGCCAACAAGAAAGCGGAAGAGAAGAAGAAGGAACTCCAGGAGTTCATCCGCCGCTTCTCGGCCAATGTGGCCAAATCCAAGCAGACTACCAGCCGCAAGAAGATGCTCGAGAAACTCAACATCGAGGAGATACAACCCTCTACACGCCGCTACCCCGGCATCATCTTTACTCCGGAGCGTGAAGTCGGCAACAAGGTGCTCGAGGTGCACGGGCTGGGCAAGGAGGTCGAAGGTACGACACTCTTCCACGACGTCAACTTCCAGATTGAACCGGGCGACAAAGTGGTGTTTATCTCCCGTGACCCTCGCGCCATGACGGCCCTCTTCCAAATCATCAATGGCGAAGACAACAACCATGAGGGCAACTACACATGGGGACAGACCATCACGACGGCCTACTTACCGCTCGACAACTCTTCGTTCTTCAACACCGACCTCAATATGGTGGACTGGCTCAGCCAATTCTCTAACGACACATCCGAAATCTACATCAAGGGATTCCTGGGCCGCATGCTCTTCAAGGAAGAAGAAGTGCTGAAGAAGGCCAGCGTCCTCTCTGGCGGTGAAAAGATACGCTGTATGATAGCCCGTATGATGATGAAGAATGCCAACACGCTGATACTCGACTCGCCCACCAACCACCTGGACCTGGAGTCTATCCAGGCGTTCAACAACAACCTGCAGACATTTAACGGTGTCATCTTAATGTCGAGCCACGACCACGAGTTTATCCAAACGGTCTGCAACCGCGTCATCGAACTCAGCCCCAAGGGTATCATCGACAAACGCGCAGAGTATGACGACTACATCACCGACGAACGTGTAGCCACGGCCCGCGAACGTATCTACTAATCATCAACGCTACCGGCACAAGAGTTCAATGCTATCGTTAACGACACCCTTACCCAATCAATCCTAGTTTTCCAATATTTGTACTATTTAATATGACAAATAAGGCTAAACTACTGTATTTTAGTGAGAAATAATACAGATCTGCTTGCATATCTAAAATATTCGCAGTACCTTTGCGCTATCAAAACATAGTACAGATAACAAAATCGATAGACTTAGAATTTTGTATTTAGATGAACAAAAAATTAAAATGGGGAAGTGCGTTCGCCATGGCAGCAGCTATTGCTATCGGCGTCTTTCAACACAACACATCTAACTTGGAATTTTCAGACTTGTGTTTGTCCAATATTGAGGCTTTGGCGAACCCAGGAGAATCCGACAAAAAGGGAGATGTAGGATTGCAGTGTACGGGTAGTTGTGTAATTATTTGTAAAATAACATGCCCATCTTGTTTGTCAATTTGGCAGTCAATATATACAACTGGGAACTGTGTCGGTGTTAGAGGCGTATGTACATGCGGTCACAAATTTCAATAATATCTATTATTCTCCTCGTATTTACCTCATGTATTAATAAGGAGAACAACTATCGCGAGCAATTCTTTCCCAGGGAAGAATCACTGCATGGTGACATTTTATGCTCAGACCTATGTGTGAATCTTCCATTCGACATGTGTTGCATAAATGATTATATTGCATTATTATCATTGAAAGATGGAAAATTATTGCATTTCTACGATAAACAATCTGGTAGATTTGTCGGTTCTTATGTTAGTCATGGTAATGGTGCAAATGAATATTTTCAGATATCAGATTTGTCTTTCGATTATTCAAGACAATTACTGTCTTTTGTAGAAGTTAATAAGGAAAGACTAATTGGAATTGAAATTGACGATTCATTGAAGATGCATAAAGTATATGAGCAGAGTCTTAAAGGAAAAGCCAAGGTTTTTCGAACTGCTTTTCCCCTTAATGATACAATTAATTTGATTGAAAGCCAAGCAATAAAAGGCAGCTCTTGGTTACAGACAATAGATTCCGCAGGCTTCGTGGTTAGTGATTATTCCTCCACTTTAGATAATTCACTTGAAGATGCGGTACTAACAAGTCAAACTCATTCTGTAGTTTCTCCTTCTGGGACCCATTATGCCCGAGCAACTTTGTTTGGCGGTATTCTGCAAATATTCGATGTCGACGATGGCAAAATTAAATGTAGACATATAGGTCGTCATATAAGACCAATAGGTAATGTCGTCGGGCTTAGTTTTGAGAATACACCAGAAACTATTTTATGCTATTGCGATTTATTTGCAACGAACAAATATCTTTATGGCGTCATGCTTAACACTGTGCAGGAGACGAACTCTTCTTTAGTCGTATGGGATTGGGAGGGCAATCCAATCGCAAAATGGAATTCTGATAAATTGCTTCAACATATCTGTATTGACCCAGAGGACGAATCGATTCTCTATGCGACTACCGTAAAAGAAGGTTCGCTCAACTTGGAAAGATTTGTAATACCGCTATAGATAGCATAGAATACTAGTCGCAAGTTCAACTTAGAAGTGCAATTGACGGGTTTAGACATTAAAACCTGAAAACACGAGGGGTTTAGTGGTGAGAAGCCCCTATGATTGTGAATTCAGTTTTTATACTTAATGCAGTAATTATTGAACTTTATGAACAGATATAGTTTTTTAATTATTCTCCCCCTTTTTTCTGCTTGCTCTTATCGTCAAGAAATTCAGGAACAGATTGCTAATATGAATAATCAATCCGTTGCAATTGAACTCTATAATAT
>CAVGQN010000060.1:0-20417 GCA_963631395.1 bacterium | reverse complement strand
CAAGTCGGCTTGTTTCGGATGGTTACGCATAATCAAAGCTCGGTTCTGCTCATTTGGCTTGCGAAATGTACTAAACTCTAAGTTCACTTCGTGCTCATTTTCTCGCCATGGCAGAACTTTGGGCAAGTTTGGTTCTGCTCATTTGGCTTACGAAAATGTACTAAATTCTAAATTCTAAATTCTAAATTCTCCTCCTATACACGCCGCCGGGACAAACGCAGACTTTGCCGTTGATTTCGAGCTGGAGCATTTCCTCGATGAGGGCAGCGCGGGTTGTGTCGGGCAGGAGGTCGCAGAGTTGGCCGAGGCGAAGGTCGCCCTTTTGCTGCAGGAGGTCGAGGACAGAGCGGGCGATTGGGGAGAGCTCTTCGTCGCCGAAGTCGATGCTCGGCTGAAGAGGAAGTTTGCGGCTGGTTGTGTCGCGCCAGTTCATGGCGTCGAGAAGGTCGTCGGCGCAGGTGATGAGGCCCGCCCGATTGAGGCGTATGAGCCGGTTGCAGCCCGACGAGCGGTCGTCGGTGGTGCGTCCCGGGAAGGCAAAGACATCGCGGTTGTAGTCGAGGGCAATGCTGGCCGTAATGAGAGAGCCGCCCCTGTCGCGACTTTCGGCCACGATGGTGGCGTCGGCCAGTCCGGCTATGATGCGGTTGCGCGCCAGGAAGTTGCCGCGCTCTATGTCCGTGCCCGTAAGGTACTCGGTGATCATGCCGCCGCCTTCGGCAATCATCATTCGGGCGATGTTGCGGTGGTTGGCGGGATAGACCCGGTCCAGTCCGTGGGCCACTACGCCTACGGTTTTGACCTTGGCGTCGAGTGAGGCGCGGTGGGCCGAGACGTCGATGCCCAGGGCCAGTCCGCTTACCACGACGAGGTCGGGGAGGGCTGCGCCGAGTTCTTTGACCAAAGCCGCCACGCAATCGCGTCCGTACTGCGTGGCTTTGCGCGTCCCGACGATGCTGATGATGTGCCGGCTCTCGAGGTTAGCTTCGCCGAGATAGAAGAGCAGGGTAGGGGCGTCGGGGCAATCGAGCAGGCGCGAAGGGTAGCCCTCGTGGCCGTACAGGAGCACCTTGATGTGGTGCTGGTCGGCAAAGTCGAGCTCGCGTTCGGCCCTCTGCAGATGCGTGTCGTCGGCGCGTTGCTCCACGATGGCCCTTCCAATGCGCGGGATGGAGAGGAGGGCGTGGTCATTGGCCTCGTAGGCAGCTTTGGCCGACCCGAACGTGTCGATGAGCAGCCTGGCCCGGACGGACCCGACGCCGCGGATGTCCATGAGGGCTATGGTGTATTTGAGTTCTTCTTTCAGAGCGTCCATCTTTTCGTCGGTCTTTTTCCGTCCGTCCATCTTTTTTGTTCGTTTTTCCCTTTACCTATATATAATAAATGTGTCTTTTCCTATTCAGTCCTTCAGAAAATCCTTGAATGGTTCGGCGATTTCATCGCCACGGGTCAGGACGCCGCCGACGACACACACGCAATGGACTTCGGCCGAGACACAGAGTTTCATGTCGCTCTTGCGGTAGATGTCCTGGTTGAAGACGTAGCGCACGCCCTGGCGCTTGAGGTTGAGGCACGAAACGAACATTTCGCCACCGTGTAAAGGCGATTTATAACTTATTGTAACTTTCGACACCATCACGTCGATGCCTTGCCGGTGCCACCCGTCGAAGCTTTGCCCGATGCTCTGGATAAACTCATGACGCGTCACCTCGAGATAGTGCTGGTAATTGGCATTGTTGACCACTCCCTGGACGTCGCACTCGTAGTCGCGCGTCTTCATCTCGATTGTATAGATATAATCTTTCATTGTGTTGGTTTTGTTTTGCCCAAATAGTTTGGTCTTGTTTGTTCAAGTAGTCGGGTTTTGTTTGCCCAAGAAATCGGGTTTTGTTTGCCCAAGCAGACTTGTTCGCTCAAATTGTATGCACAAAGATACACCTTAAATGTAAAATGAGCAAGAAAACATCAAAAAACGAGCGGAAATGAAGATATTTTAGTTAAAATGCACGATAAATTTTGTCGCTTTTCACAAAAAATGTAAATTTGCACCGCAAACCCAAATTGCAACCTCCCGATGTGAGGCTTCGTGCCGACCTTCGGTTTTATACCATCGTTTGATTTTATATCATCTTTTGGTTTCGTACCATCTGGTTTTATACTATCATTTGGTTTATACCATCTTTTGGCATTATACCATCATTAAGTTTTCACTAACATAAAACGTTCTTATTTAAATCACATGAAACTTCAAGGAATGACGAACTCCCGTAGTTTGTTCCTGAAATCTTTGCTTGTAGCTGCTTTGGCCGTGATGAGCCTTGGCAGTTGCTCCGATGATTTCGACAGCTACTACGAACGTCCGAGTTGGTTGGAAAAACCAGCTACCGAGGTGCTCAGTGCGCGCGGCGACTGCCAGCAATATCTGAAGCTCGTGGACAAAACCCTCTATTCGAAGCAATTGTCCGGTTCAGGAAGTTACACCTTCTTTGTGCCGACCGACGAAGCTTTCGACGAGTTCTGGGCCAATAACAGCTATGGCTGGAAGTCGGTTGATGACATCCCGGCCGACAAGGCTGCCGAGATCGTGTCGTATCTGATGCTCTACAATCAGTATGTGTGCGACTCGCTGGGCAATTACCATCCGACGACGACGGAGAACCCCGCCGGAAGCTCGCTCAAGAAGATGACGCCTTCGTATCAGATTCTCTCGCGCGAGTATTACAATGGTGACTCCATCTACGCCTACGACTATACGGGCTCGTGGTCGGAGACATGGCACAACTACAGGTATCTGCCCGTCTTTGCCGACTCGTACCGCAAGTACAACCTGACGGGCGACGACTATAGCCTGGTGTTCCCCAACCGCACTTTCTCGGCTTACGGCAATGTGCTCGACGCTCAGGTGGTGGAATACACGACGGGCGACGCCGACCTCTATTGCGAGAGCGGTGTCATGCACCTCATCAACAAGGTCGTCATGCCGCTGCAGAACCTCGACGACATGATTAACCAGTATCCGGAGTCGGACGCTTCGCAAGTGCCCACATCGGCACAGGGCGGCGCCTGGGACAAGCTGAAGATGGCTCTGAACCATCGCTTGGGTTCCGGCTCTTACCAGTTCCTTGAATACACCGAAAACTCGACCGCTACGCACTACTTCGAGAAGATGTATCCGGAAAAGAATCTGGACGACCTGCAGATGCGTACGTACAAATCGGATGTCAACCCATTTTCCCTCAATATCGAGGCCTATACGGGTAGTGTGGACGGCGACGACTCGTATAATTCTGGCGTCACCCTCTTCGTGCCTACCGAGTCGGCCATGAAGGACTACATCGAAAACCGCGTCCTCTCGTATGTCGACCACGCCGGTTGGGATGCCGACCAGGAGTCGTTCGACAAGGCCTTCAACGCCGTGTCGGAAAACGTGCTTGTCACCCTTTGGGGCAACTTGCAGGCCAACGGCATCGTCTGGCCTTCGCAGTTCAGCAAGGCACACAACTCGTTGGGTTACAACGAGTTTATCGACAGCAACGACTCGGCCACCTACAACTATTCCAAGAACGTGCTTTCGTCGGGCTTCGCCTCGAACGGTATGTACCACATCATCAACTACGTGCCGAAGACCGGCGCCTTCGAGGGTGTGAGCAGCCGTTTCGTGCTTGACCCGAACTATGGTGTGGCCAATCTTACTTACGCCACCACCTACGAGAACTCCATCTACAACCACATGCTCTACTCGACTCTCTCGGGCTATCCGCAGGTCAACTTCACGCTGATTCTGAACAGCGATGAGAACCTCGACAAGTGGTCGGGCGTCAACTACAACTCGGCCAATGCAGGCTACAGCGACCGCTACGACGCTACGGTCAGCACGGGTTCGACGACGGCCAACGCTTCGGTCAACGAGATGTCGCAGCGCAGCTTCATAGAGCGTGACACCATCGACCGTCTTGACTTCGGCACAGACGTGCTGAACGGCGCCTACGGTGGCTGGGGCTTCACCAACACCTACTACGGCGACGTCATCCGCTACAAGAAGTCGGGACGCCAGGTGGACGGCCAGGACGAGATTATGGTCCAGTCCGTTTGGTCAATCGTCAACGATCCCAACGAAACCCCTCTGTGGGACGCTACGGACAACAGTTCCGTGCCGACCTCGGGTATGCAGACCAAAGACCCCGCCGCAGCCTACTACACTTCAGTCGTCAAGGACGAGTATGAGGGCTACGTCAACGGCAGCGTCTATCGCGTCGTAGACGGCAGCGTGCCGCTTTCCTACGGTGCTTTGGCCGGCGAATACAACAAGATCAACGGCCAGACCTACACCTCGGCCACGGAGCGCAACCTCCGCTCTTACCTCGAGTGGTACTTGCGTTGCGACTCTGCCCGCTATGCTCAGGACTCGAGCATTCCGGCCGACCAGCGCCACACATTATTTAAAGAGTATTGGGATTTCATGTACAATCGCGGCACATACAGCAACGCTTCGTCGCGCTGGCGTAATGTGACGACGGCATCGTCGCTGCCCGAGTTCGGAACCAACCGCTACACCATCCTCGTGCCGACCGACGAAGCCATGCAGGACGCCATCGACAAGGGTTACTTGATGACCTGTGAGGCTATGGCTAAAGCGAACCGCGCCAACAAGAGCCTTTGCTATCGCGACACGATAGCCAACTACTTCAAGGTTTATCTGACCGTAACCGACACCTATCCTGACGATGGAGCCGCTTACTTCTACAGCTCCAACACATGGGACTGCCCGTCGGTCAACCTCGTCAACGACTTCCAGATAGGCACTTCTTACCAGCCTGTAGCCGAAGACTACGAGGACTTCCTGTCCGGTACGCAGCGCCTCTACATGCGTGCTACCAAGACCGGTTCGGACCACAACATCCGCTTCCTCGGCAAGGACTACGAGTCGGGCCAGTACATCGCTTACCGCGCCATCAACGCCTGCGACCTCGAGCCCGAGAAGTTTACCAATTGCGTAGTGCGCGGTTTGGGTCAGAGCAACATCATCTGTCCTCGCGGCATCATCCACAGTCTGGATGGATACATCTTCTACCAGCATGTCAGCAAGGATAAACAGTAACGATTAAAACGAAAGACAAATGAAGACATATAAAAGAATCTTACTGTTCTTGCTATTGTGTACCCTGTCAGTGTCGGCCGCTTTGGCACAGAAGACCCTGATACGCGGTACAATCATGGACGGTACGTTTGACGAACCCCTGGCCGGTGCCAATGTGGTTTGGCAGAACAAGGACGGCCGTACGGTGACCGGTGCGCAGACCGACTTCAACGGCAACTTCTCGCTTGCCGAGATGGTCCGCCCGGGCGATGTGCTTGTCGTCTCGTTTACGGGATACAAGAAGCAGACTTTGCCCATCACCACCTCACAGACCGTATATAACCTCACGATGATCGAAGAGACCGTCGCCCTCAAGGACGTCGAGGTCACTGCCGCACGCCGGCAGAACTCCGGCATGATGCAGATTTCGGAACGCGACCTCACGACTTCGGCCAAGAAGGTCGACATGTCTGAACTGGAAGACCTGGCCGTAGCCGACGCTACCGACGCCCTCCAGGGCCGTGTGGCCGGTGTCGACATGGTGGCCACTTCCGGTGCCCCGGGTTCCGGTATGTCCATCCGTGTGCGCGGTACTACTTCCATCAACGGTTCATCGGAGCCTCTCATCGTAGTCGACGGATTCCCGTACGAGACCACTATCGACGATGACTTCGACTTCTCTACGGCCGACGAGAACGACTACGCCACCATGCTCAACATCGCCCCTGACGACATCAAGGACATTACCGTCCTCAAGGATGCTGCAGCAACGGCCATCTACGGTTCGAAGGGCGCCAACGGCGTGCTCCTTATCAACACCAAGCGCGGTGCCGTGTCGAAGCCTACGGTGACCTATTCGTTCAAGGGTTCTTTGAGCAAGCCGGGCGACGGCATTCCGATGCTGAGCGGCGACGAGTACACCACTTTGATCATGGAGGAGCTCTTCAACGCCGGTCAGACCTTCAACCCGCAGAAGTATCCGCAGCTCTCCAACGACGGCAACAACCTCTACAACTACTACAACTACGGCCAGAACACCAACTGGTACAACGAGTTGACCCGCACGGGCTTCACGCAGGACCACTCTATCTCCATTCAGGGCGGTTCGCAGAAGGCCATGTACCGTGCTTCGTTCAACTACTACAACGCCAAGGGTACGACGATAGGAGAGAACTACCGCCGTCTGTCCAGCCGTGTGAATATCGACTACAACATCTCGGAGAAGTTGAAGTTCTCGGCCTCGATGTCGTACACCAACTCCAACACCGACCGTAACTACGTCACCGCGCTGTCGTCATCGTACAACGTTCTGTCGCAGGCCTTCAGCCGTGCTCCTAACATGGGTATTTACGAGTACGACGAGGCCGGCAATTTGACCGACAACTACTTCACACCGGCAGCCGACCTGGGCGGTTCGTACTGGGCAGGCAGCCAGAGCAACCCCTACAACCCGGTGGCCATGGCCAACCAGGGCTTCTACAAGGTGCGCGGCAACCGTGTCATCCCGAACCTGACCTTGCAGTACCGCGCCTTCCCGTGGTTGCGCTACCAGCTCGAGGTAGGTCTCGACATCAACAACGAGAAGTCGAATGCCTTCGTGCCCCAGTCCGCTACGGGTCGTCCGTGGACGGAGTCGACGGTCAATGTGGCTCGCGACAAGGACAACGAGGCCTTTGCCTTCCAGACATACAACAAGTTGTTCTTCACGCCTGATCTCGGCGAGGACCAGACGCTGCAGGTTGTGTTGGGTATCAACACCTACAACCAGCGCACCAAGAACTTCTCGGTCGGCATCAGCAACTCCGCTTCCGTCGAGTTGACCGACCCGTCGAACGGAGGTTATGTGGCCAATTCGAGCAACTTCGGTTCGTCGTCGAGCGAAGTCCGCACACTGAGTTCCTTTGCCCAGGTGCAGTACTCGCTCTATGACCGCTACATCCTGGGTGCAGCGCTGAGCTACGAAGGTTCTTCCAAGTTCGGCGACGGCAACCGCTGGGCCATGTTCCCGTCCATCTCCGGACGTTGGCGTATTTCGAGCGAGCCGTTCATGACCAGCCTGGCCGACGACATCCGCATGTCGGAGTTCTCGCTCCGCTTCAGCTACGGAGAGTCAGGTTCGTCGAGGGCGCTTTCCAACTACGCTTCGCAGGCCACCTACAACACCTACGGCTTCACCTATCTCGGCAAGCAGGGCGCTTACCAGACAGGTCTCGAACTGAGCAACCTGAAGTGGGAGAAGACCCAGTCGTTCAACACCGGTGTCGACCTCGGCTTCCTCGACAACAGAATCAACGCACACTTCGAGTGGTACTTCAAGAACTCATCGGCCCTCGTCATCAAGAGCCGTGTGATTCCGACCACGACAGGTTTCGCCAATGCCGCCTTCCTCAACTACGCCGGTATGCAGAACCGCGGTTGGGAGTTTGACTTCGACGCCATCCCCTATAAGGACAAGGACTGGAACGTCAAGTTCTCCATGAACTTGGCCCGCAACGAGAACGAACTCCGTGACGACCTGGAGACCGCCGGTTCGTGGTCATCCAACACCACTTCGGGCTACTATCCGACCTTGCTCGTCAAGGGTCAGCCTCTGGGTTCCTTCTACGGCTACATCTACGAAGGCGTCTATCTCAACGACGAACAGACCATCGCAGTCGATGAGAACGGCAACAAGATTATGACCTACAAGGACGGCAAGCTCGAGTACGTCAAGATGCGCTTCAACTACACCAACGACCAGAGCTATACGTTCAAGGCCGGCGATGCCAAGTACAAGGACGTCAACCATGACGGCAACATCAACGAGCAGGACGTAGTCTACCTGGGCAACGGAATGCCATTGCTGACGGGCGGTTTCGGCCTCAACGTCAAGTGGCGTCAGTGGCAGCTCAACACGTTCTTCAACTTCCGCTACGGCAACGATGTCATCAACATGGCCAAGGCTTCGATGGAATCGATGAACTCGTTCCGCAACCAGTCTTCGTCCGTGCTGCGCAGATGGCGTCATGAGTACACCAACGAGCAGATTGCCAACGGAGAAGTTCCGAGCGGCCTGCTTCCGCGTGCTTACTACGGCACCAATGCGACCTACAACTCGCTGGCTTCCAGCCGCTATGTCGAGGACGGTTCGTTCCTCCGCTTCAAGACGGCCACACTCAGCTACACCTTCCCCAAGGACCTGCTGAAGGGCACGTTCATCTCCGATGCCAAGATTTATGTGCAGATGCAGAACATCTACTGCTGGACCAACTACACGGGTATGGACCCCGAGATTTCCATCTCCAGTCCGCAGTACCCCGGCTACGACACGTCCAACACCCCGCGTCCGCATGAGTACACAGTAGGTATCAATGTCAAATTCTAAAGCATTATGAAATCAAAAATGAGAAATATAGCATCTGTTGCTTTTGGCAGCTGTTTGATGTTGATGGCGACCTCGTGCGACGACTGGCTGGCGCTTACTCCCGAGAACAGTGTTCCGGCGAGTGAGTACTGGCAGACCGAGGAGGAGGTCGAAGACGCCATGACCGGTATCTACTGCTCGTGGATCAACGCTGCAGGCCGCATCTTCATGCACGGAGAGATGCGCGCAGACTACCTGACCGAGGGTCTTTCGCTCAACGATGCCTACACCAATATCCGTGAGTGCAACATCCTCAGCACCAACACCTGGGTTGCATGGCAGAACTACTATACGGTCATCAACAACTGCAACCTTCTGCTTGAGAGGGCCGACGATGTCTTGAAGAAAGACGCTTCGTTCGGCGTCACCTCGTGCAACCAGTACAAGGCAGCCGCCACCACCGTACGCGCCCTGATGTACTTCTACCTCATCCGTACGTACAAGGACGTTCCCTATGTCACCTGGGCCTATTACAGCGACGACATCGACCGCAACGTAGCCGTTACGTCGCAGTCCGTCATCCTCGACGGCCTCATCAGCCAGCTCGAGACCATCGAGCAGGAGGGAACGCTGCCCTATTCATATAGCAGCACGAGCGTGGCCGAGAACAAAGGCCAGGTCACCATGTACTTCCTCAAGGCCCTGCTCGCCGACATGTACCGTTGGCAAGGCGCTTTGGCCACCGACAACACGAAAGCACGCACGGCCTACCAGAAGTGCGTCGACGAGTGCAACGCCATCATAGCCAGCGGCCAGTACACCCTGATTCCGATTGTCAAGCAGCTTCCCTCCGAGGCAGGCGTAGACCTGACCGACGTCGAGAGCAGCGAGTTCGAGAAGCAGTTCTATGTGCAGACCACCACGGCCATGCAGGACATGTTCGAGGACATCTACGTGAACGGCAACAGCAACGAGAGCATCTTCGAGCTGCAGATTGACAACTACAGCGCCAATCCGTTCTACAGCATGCTCATCTCGACGTCGCGTCCGTACATGCCCAACGTCGACATGCTTTCCGAGTCGGTCTTCCCGAGTTCGGAGAAGGTGATAGGCAAAAACTACTACAACGACGCGCGCCAGACCATCAACTACCTGGTGCCCAACTTCTGCTGGAAGTACGCCGGCATGGACCTCAACGGCACTTACTATGCAGCCGCTTCCGAGTTCGACAAGAACATCCTCGTCTACCGTCTGGCCGAAATCTACCTGATGAAGGCCGAGGCCTTGGTTCAGCTCGCCTGGGGTGAGAACAACAACTACGACCAGGACCTGCTCTTCGAGGCTTACCGTTCGGTGTTCAAGGTGCGTGACCGCGCTTCTGCCGTCGAGACCACCGACCTCCTGGTCGGCACCTTCGCCATGCAGGACATCTTCTGGGACGAGCTCCGCAACGACGAGCCGTTCCCGGCCGACAAGATTGCCACCTATAGCGTCACGCTGACCGCACCCGCCATGGAGCAGTTCGTGCTCGACGAGGAGGGCCGCGAGATGGCTTTCGAGGGACGTCGCTGGTTTGACGTGCTCCGCACCGCAGCCCGCAACAGCTACGGCAAGGGTTCGTGCACGGGAGGCGGTATCAACTACCTGCTCTCCATCGTGACATCGGCAACGACCATCTCCAAGGCATCGAGTGTCCGCTCACGCTACAGCAACTACTACGAGTGCCACTACCTGCCTTATCCCAAGAACGACGTGCTGACCAACGACCTGTTGGAGCAGAAGAAGGACTGGGAAATGGCAGAATAAGCTGAGAGTCAAATGAATGATAACACAAAATCGAATTCAACTCTTCTTGCAAAATGAAAAAGAAACTATTGAAATATATCGTGTGTGCTACAGTGGCAGTTGCCTCGCCTATGGGCTTTGTAGCATGCAATGACTATCTGGACGGCACAGACTGGGTTGCCAACAACGCGCCCCAGCTCGACGAGTACCTGTCGGCCAACGACTCGACGCTCGGCCTCTTCCTCAATATCATCGACAAGGGCGACCTGCGCGGCATGGTGCACGCCTACGGCCACTACACGCTCTTCGTGCCCACCAACGAGGCCATCTGCTCGTACTTCGGCGTTTCGTCGAGGGAGGAGGCACAGAGCAAAATCGAGAGTCTCACGGCCGACAGCGCCCGCAACATCGTGTGCTACCACATGCTTGAGGACACGCTCCACACGACCGACATGATCGAGACGCGCTTGACCTATCCCAACATGTCGCAGGACTACCTGACGTCGTCCTACGCCACGGGTTCGTATGTCATCAACCGCAACGCCAACATCATCGATGCCGACCACTCGACCGGCAACGGCGTGTGCCATGTGATTGACAACGTCCTGCACCGCCCGACGTTCAGCGTGGTGGATTTCTTCAACGACATCGACACCTACGACACCGAAGCCCGCGGCTACTCCATCATGACCCGCATCATGAAGGAAATCCTTGAGTCGGAGGAGTACAACATCTCGCTCGACGACATCCTGAACGGCCAGTCGACGCTGACGTTCTTTGCCCAGCCCGACTCGGTCATGGAGGCCGAGAAGCTGACCACTCTCGATGCGGTCAAGGAGCGCCTGGCGTTCTACAACACCAAGAACTACTCGATGGAGACCCTGCTCCGCAACTGGATTGGCTACCACTTCATCAGCGGTCGTTACTACAAGGCCGACCTCTCGAAGGGTCAGATGAACACCTGCACGCTCTTCCCCAAGAGCGACAAGACCTCAGGCGGACAGGACACGACCATCAATGTGTCGAAGGTCATCACCATCACCTCGGTGGGCGAGGACATCTACCTCAACCGCTATGAGTCGCTTGGCGAACCCGGCATTCCGGTCGAGACCCGCGGCAACTTTGTCGACTACACCTGCTCGAACGGCGTAGTGCAGTCGCTCAACGGCGAGCTCGAGGTCATCGAGCGTGCAGCTACCCGCATCAACTGGGATATGGCCGACCAGCCGGAGATACGCGCCAACAAGGGCTATCAGAAGGCCGGAACGACGCTCTACTACTATTCGACCCTCTCGGCCGACGCTTCCTACACCACGCCGACGGGCAACGCCGACGGCTACGTGCCGACCGACCTCTCGATGATGAGCTGGTCGGGCAAGAACACGCCGACCATCCAGTACAACTGCGTCTTCGTGCCCAAGATGGGTGACATCAACTTCGACGGCCACAACGTGCCCGAGTACGTCTACGGCGACAACCTCAACTTCCGTATGGCCACCCACGTCATGCAGTATCTTGAGATTCAGACTCCGACGTTGGTCGAAGGCAAGTACAAAATCTGGCTGCGCTGGCGTCCGACCTACAAGACGCTCACCGGCGAAGGCTCGGTCAAGGTGACCTTCCTCCAGTCCGGACAAGAAGACCAGGTGTTCGGTACCGCCATTCTCTCGCAGCTGGGTGCAGGTTCTTCGAGCCGCAACGACGACGAGCAGCAGGTGGCCAAGGGCTACTACCAGCCGCAGGCCTACTTGCCGTCCATGAAGTTCATGAACTGCCTGCTCCTCGCCACGGTCGACGTCAAGTCGGAAGGTAGCCATGTGCTCCGTCTCGAAGCCCTCGACAGCAACAGTGCAGGCTCGGGTGCCCGTGCGCAGTGGTTTGACATGCTCTACTTCATCCCAGTGGCCGACGATCAGGTCTATCCGCGTGTGATGGTGGACGGCAACAGTGCCCGCATCTATCGCTACGACAAGGACGAGTCGACCGGCGAGATTAAGAAAGACGAAACCAAGTACATCGACATCACGGGCTTCAGCGCCGCTTACCGCACGCACATCTTCCCAGGCGGACAGTGTCCGGTCGAGGCAGGTACGGCCAACCCCGGCGAGTGTCCGCAGACGTGGTGCATCAACCACGACGCCGACAAGTTCGATTCCAGTGGAAATCTTATTACGCAATAATCCACAGAGAGTTACGCGACCATCCGCCATGTTACGAAATTGAAAGGAACAAAATCAGAAAATGATACATTCCATTCAGTGGGGGTAACAGAACGCTCAAGACGGATTTACGTAAGAAAAGACAAAGATTTCGCAATCGCAAAATAAAGAAAAGACTATGAACAATAATTTCATCAACCAACTGAAGTGCGTCACTCTCGGAGCGCTTGCTGTCATGGGCTTAGGCTCATGCAGCGAGACGTGGGAGGCCGACGGCGTGGCCGGCGACAAGTCGAAAGACCTGTGGCAAGTCATTGCCCAGCGGGAGGACCTGAGTGACTTTGCCGAGGCTCTGACCAATGGCGGCTACGACGCCCTGCTGCAGTCCAACGGCGTATTTACCGTACTCGCTCCGACCAATTCGGCCATGAGCGCAGTGGCCGAGGCCGACCGGGATTCCGTACCCGGCGCCCACATCGTGCTGCTCGAATATAACAAGGCGACGCTCGACACCATGAGCTACGTCATCGCCTACAACGGCAAGCAGACTCCCGTCTCCGAGATCAAGCTCCAGCAGACCGAGATCGTGTGCCGCAACGGCATCCTGCGCATCGCCGATGCAGCCATCGGCCATCGTTCCAACCTCTTCGAGATGCTCAACAGCCTCAAGGACCAGTACAAGATGGCGCGCTTCATCATCGAACAGGGCGACTCCATCATGGACGAGACCCAGAGCGTGCAGATAGGCATCAACGACCAGAACCAGCCCGTCTACGACACCGTGATGGTCTACAGCAATCCTTTGCTCGACACCATCCCGATTAACAACAATGACTCGACCGTCAACATGGTCCTGCTTGCCGACTCGACCTTCGAGCGCCTTCAGGCCATGTACTGGAACTACTTCAAGCAGAACAACGGCCTGCATCCTTCGCCGAACTACGTAGGCTACAAAATCGATTCGGCAGCCACCACCAGCGTGGCCACCCGCGAGCTCATCGCCGACCTGGTCTTCTATCCGGCCGACTCGAAGAGCACTGACACCTACTTCACGTCGACCAAGGGCATCCGCGTCAAGATGAAGCAGGGCGTAGCCGAGGCCCACGAGACCTGCAACGGCACGCTCTATGTGGCCGGCGACGTCCACATCCGCATGGCTGGCAACAAGATCAAGCCCGTCTATGTCGAGGGCGAGAACTACATCGACTGCAACACGAGCGAATACATCTTCACCCGCGTCAACCTGAACGCCCGCGGCGGCCGCGATGTCGTCCTGTGCGGCACCGACACGCTCCGTCCGTACCAGCGCTATGTGCTCGACAGCCTTGGCAACAAGACCTCCGACATCGAGACCCATTACGCCAGCAGCACCCGCTACGGCTACTATGGCACTTCGTTCTCGGGCAACACCTATCCGCAGGTCAACCGCACCCGTGGAGGCTCGTACCTGGGCTATTCGGCCAAGCTGCATTCGTGCGACTACAAGGTCTACATGCGTTCGGTCGACGACCGTCCGACCCACGTCAACCCCGACACGCTGGCCGTCGACTACGACCAGTACCTGGCTGACCCCAACTGGCCTTGCGGCGGCGTGATTCGCAACTACCAGAAACTCTATCTGGCCCAGCCCGGCGACAGCGCCATCAACTATATCGACAACTACGAGAAGAGCGACTTCCTGCAGCACTACGGGTCGAACAACTACTTCTTCCCGCCGCAGCGCGCCTTCTGCTGCATGGTGCCCTACAACCCTGATGTCTTCGACGCAGGCGAGTTCGAGAACGCTACGGCCACCCGTCTGGGCGAATTGCTCGGAGCCACCAACAACTTCCGCCACCTCGGCATCAACGCCGGTGTAGGTACCGACGACGCCGAGTGCAAGTTCCCGCTCATCTGGTGTCAGACGCCCAACCTTTCGGCCATGACCAACGAGACGCGTGTCGCCAACCTGCAGTACTACAGCGGCGTGACCGGCATCTGCCCGAACAACGAGAACACCTGGTTGGCCAACGGACGTCCCAGCATGATCAAGAAGGATGTCTTCCGCTGCTTCTACCAGGGCGATGCGTCAATGTATGTGACGAGCGGTGTCTTCAACGTCAGCAACGTCGTAGTGCCCTCAGTGAGCTCCATCCAGCCTCACGGCTCCATCTATCTGGACTATATCCTGTTTGAGCCTATTATAGACGAAGATGACGAAGAATAACCCTTTAAGACGTTTCCAAATTATGAAAAAAGCATATATATTGTTTTTGCTGGCCGGTCTGGTCTGCGCCACATCGGCTACTGCCCAGACTGAGCAGGGCGGCGCTGCAGCCGGCAAGGTCGCCGAGACGGCCACCCGGACCGTGAGCGGCAAGGTGGTCCTCGACGCCACCGGCGAGCCTTTGGCAGGTGTGTCGCTGCAGGTAGTCGGAGCCCGCTATTCGGCCATGACCGACGAGACTGGTACATTCAGCATCAAAGTGCCCGTCGACGGACGCGGCCGTGCGCTCTCCGTCCTTTCGGTGAGCAGTCCTACGGCCAAGGGCGTCATGATTCCCGTGCGTGACCGCGAGCAGCTCGACATCCGCCTCATGGAAGACGGCTACCGCTCTGCCACCAACAACGTGATAGCCGGCCCGCTGGGCAAGCGCGAAATCTCGCAGACCGCATCGGCCATCTCCTTTATCGGCGGCGACAACTCGCTTTCGGTAAAGGGCAGCCCCGAGGCCCTCATGCAGGGCCAGGTGAGCGGCCTCAACACCCTCTTCCGTTCGGGAACGGACTGGAGCGGCGCCAACCTCGTGCTGCGCGGCTACAACTCGCTCTATGCCAACAACAACCCGCTGCTCGTCATCGACGGACTGATTATCGAAAACCAGGAGTTCGGCGTCTCGCTCATCGAGGGCCAGATTTCGACCCCTCTGGGTTGTATCGACGTCAAGGATATCGACCAGATTGTCGTCATGAAAGACGCTACGAGCATCTACGGCACCAAGGGCGGCAACGGCGCCATCATCATTCAGACCAAGCGCACCGAGGACCTCTCGACCCACATCGACGTGTCGGCCTTCTGGGGCCTCAACATGCAGCCCAAGAAGTATCCGATGCTCGGTGCAGCCGACTCCAAGCGCTATCTGACCGAGCTCGCCCAGACCTCCGGCTTGAGTGCCAAGGCCGTCAGCGACCTCACCTGGATTAACGCCAAGCGACCCTCGCAGAACCCCGACCAGACCTGGAACAATGGCGACTACTACAAGTACAACCAGAACACCGACTGGCAGGACGAAATCTACCAGTCAGGCTTCAAGCAGCAGTACTCGCTGAGCGTGAGCGGCGGTGACGAAACCGCCATCTACGGCGTTTCATTGGGCTTCCAGAACAAGGACGGACTCGTCAAGGGTTCCGACTTCCAGCGCTTCAACGCCCGTCTGAATGCCGCCATCAAGTTCACCGACCGCATCCGTTTCAACACGAGCATGAGCTTCGTCTACGGTTCGAAGAACCTCTCCAACGAAGGTTCGACGAGCAATGTCAACCCCATGTACACGGCTTTGGTCAAGGCTCCCTTTACCTCTGTAAATAGCATTGATGAATACAATAAGGTTTCGCCCGCATACGAGGAAGTCGATGCACTCGGAGCCGCCAACCCGGCCGTAGTGACCGACAATGTGGTGAGCGAAAATTCGTTCTACCGCTTCATGGGCAGCTACACGCTCGAAGCCGACCTCTGGAAGAACTGGAAGCTTTCGACCATCTTCGGTCTGGACTATAACAAGGAGCGTGAGGTCATCTTCTATCCGACCTCGGGCATCCCTTACGACAACCTCTCGAACGCCGAGGTGACCAACCAGCAGATGCACCGCGTGGAGCGCCTGTTCTCCATCAGCGACGAGACCCGCCTCAACTACAGCAACAGGTGGGGAAGCCACTCGCTCGACGGCACCGTCGGATTCCGCTACCACCACAACGTGGCTGAAGACGACTACGGACGCGGCTACAACTCGGCCAGCAACTACTATCAGACCATTTCCTCGGGCGACCCCGAGCTCTACCAGAACGGCGGTGCGCTGGGCAACTGGAACTGGCTCTCCTTCTACGGCCATGCCGACTACGCCTACGCCGACCGCTACTTCGTCGACGTCACCCTGTCGACCGACGCTTCGAGCCGCTACGGCGACAACATCCAGCCCCTGCAGGTCTATCCGGGTGTCAATGCCGCATGGCTCATCTCGGGCGAATCGTGGATGAAAAACGCCACTTGGATGCCTTATCTCAAACTGCGTGCCGGATACAATATGTCGGGTAACGACGATATCGGCAACTACGTTTCCCGCCGCTACTACATCACGCAGTCGTTCCTCAACAACAACGGCCTCGTGCGCGGCGGTTTGACCAACAAGGACATCAAGCCCGAACGCGTCACCAAGGCCAATGTCGGCATCGACGCAGCCTTCCTCAACGAGCGTCTGACCCTCTCTGTCGATGCTTACCGCAGCGAGACCAAAGACCTCCTGATCTACAGCAACGCACAGTCGTTTACGGGCTTCAGCACCTATGTGAGCAACGGCGGCGAACTGACCAACACCGGCGTCGAGGTTTCGCTCGGCGGACGCGTCATCAACAAGAAGCACTTCGCCTGGGACCTCAACCTCTCCGTTGCACACAACAAGAACGAAATCCAGAAGCTCGACTGCGGTTCGCTCAAGACCGCTGTGGGCGACGGCACCGTCCTGACTTCCGTCGGTTCGTCGATGGGCGTCTTCTACGGCTACAAGACCGACGGTGTGTACAGCACTTCGGCCGACGCTTCGGCTGCCGGTCTCGGCACGATGGTCGGTTCGGTGCGCAAGCCCTTTGAGGCCGGCGACGTACGCTTCGTGGACCAGAACGGCGACAAGCTCATCGACGGCAGCGACATGGTCGAAATCGGCAATCCCAATCCGACCCTCTTCGGAGGCTTCGTTTCGGTCATGAAGAGCCACCGCTTCACGCTCACCGCCCAGTTCAACTACTCGCTCGGCAACGACGTCTACAACTACACGCGCTCGCAGCTAGAGAGCATGTCGGGCTACGTCAACCAGACGCGCAACGTGCTCAACCGCTGGCGCACCGAGGGCGACGTGACGAGCGTGCCGCGTGCCACCTACGGCGACCCGCTGGGCAACAGCCGCTTCTCCGACCGCTGGATTGAGGACGGTTCGTACCTCAAGCTCAAGGAGCTGACGTTGGCCTACGACTTCAACATCCACTCCTCGTACGTGACGGGCCTGACCGTGTTCGGCACCTGCGAGAACCTCTTCACCCTCACCGACTACAAGGGCAGTGACCCGGAGATTGTCTGCTCCGCTTCCAACAACCCGCTGTATCAGGGCGTAGACGCATTCACCACACCCACCACACCAACGTTCTATATTGGTCTTAAACTTGGCTTGTAATGATTATGAAAAAGTTTTATATTTATTTTTTGATGGCCGGTCTCACCGTCCTGGGCAGCAGTTGTGTCGACACCGAGATAGACGATGCCCTCGACTACGACGACACTTACACCAATATGGAGGATGCTGACAAGCATATCATCGGTGTGTACAGTAAGTTCATGGAACTGGCCGAGCAGATGGTAGTGCTCAATGAGGTCCGCGGCGACCTGATGACCATCACCGACAATTCGAGCACTTATCTACAGGAAGTCGATGCCGGCGTAGACGATGCGGACAACCCGTATCTCCTCCCGACCAAGTACTATGCCGTCATCAACGAGTGCAACGACTGCCTGTCGAACTTCGACAAGATGCTCGCCCATCACGACCTGAGCGAAGACGAGTATGCCGAGCGCTATTCCGACATCGCCGCCCTGCGCACTTATGTCTATCTGCAGGCCGCTGCACAGTGGGGCAAGGTGCCTTACATCACCGAGCCTATCGTCACTACCGACGACATGCAGGCTGCGCTGCAGACCGCCCCGTGGTACGACATCGACGCCCTGCTGCCCAAGCTGATCGAGACGATGGAGGGCCTGCCGTACCTCGAGCCGTATGAGGAGTCTCCGCTCGTCATCAACACGGTTTCGTCCACTACGGGCACTTCGACCTCCGTCGACGGACAGCTGCTCTATTACTACTTCGTACACAAGAAGCTCCTCCTGGCCGACCTCTATCTCTGGAACGGCGACTACCGCAAGGCCGCTACGCTCTACAAGGAGTTTATGGACCAGGATTCCAACCTGGCAGAGACCGCCAACTACCAGCGCTACAAGTGCACCTCGTCGTCGACCATCGCCGTCGAAGGTGCTTACGGCACCTACTACCAGGCTTACTTCCTGCGCTACCAGAACCCGAACGTCAACGCCAACTTCACCTCGTGGCCCAATATGTTCAGCGACCAGATGTCGACCACTGCAGCCGGCTACGAGTGGGTTTGGACCATCACTTACCCGACGGGCGACCAGCCGGCCTATCCTTTCGTCGACCTCTTTGCATCGGTGTCGGATGGCGGCAGCTACCAGTTGCGTCCGTCGTCGGCCTGCATCCACAACTTCAACCGCACCGACCTGCTCCGCACCAACGGCGCACCTTACGATCCGCGAGGGGAGGGGGCTACGTTCAACGAGACCAATGCCAACGGCGATACGGTCTGCGCCAAGTATCTCGGTCTCTTCGACCCCACCGAGTCGTACAAGCAGGAGGGCCGCTGGTGGCTCTACCGTGCCGCTATGGTCCAGCTCCGCTTTGCCGAGTGCATGAACCGTCTCGGCTATCCGGGCTTCGCCCTCGACTTCGTCTCGAAGGGCATTGCCGGCACCTACGGAACCTCTTATCCTTCAGGCATTACGCTCAACGGCAAGACCGACGAGTCGGGTGCTTTGGTCGAGACTTCCAATCCGGCTTACTTCCGCGGCAACGGCAAGATTCTCGACGTGCTCTATCCCGTCACCATGGGACTGGCCCAGAGCGAGGCCGACTCGGCACTCCTGTACTTCGACTCGCGCTTCTACTCGTCAGCCGCCTCCAATCCGTATGACGGCTACGCCAAGCGCGGCGGATGGCGTGAGCACTACGGCCTGCGTGTGGGCCGCCAGGGCATGAACCGCAACCAGGTGCTCGATGCCGACCTGAGCGGCCAGCCCAGCGGCGACCTGGCCGATGCTGCCACCCGTCAGGACTCTATCTATCTGGTCGAAAAGCTCATCATGGACGAGACCGCACTCGAGTTGGCTCATGAGGGCAACCGCTTCCCCGACCTTGTCCGTGTGGCCCGCCGTATGGACCGCGAGGGCAACGACGGAATGACCGGCGGCCAGTACCTGCAGGCGCTGATGTCGCGCAAGAACCAGGGTCGCAACAACGTGCTCGGCAATGTCGACTACACCTCGACTGACAACTGGTTCCTCAAGTGGCATTAAGTCCCATATTGACAATATCTCAAGCGGCACTAAGTCCGCGCTGACAATATGAACACAGACGGCTGTCGGATTTCCTTCCGGCAGCCGTTTTTTTTGGTAGTTTTTTGGTAGTTTTTTGGTAGTTTTTTGGTAGTTTTTTGATAGTTTTTTTGCCGTTATTTTGGCCGTTTGGATTTCCCTCATAATGCGGTTGTGTCGCTGCAATGGGGGGGTACGTTGCAGCCCAACTGGATTTTTTTTGCTACCCAACTGGAATTATTTTGCGGCCTAACTGGGGTTATTTTTGCGGCTCAATAGTGGATTTTTGCGAGTAAAATTGGAGATTTTTGCAGCAAAACTGCGATTTTCTGCGCCGCAAGCGGGGAAGTATTTTCTCGCTTTGCCTCCGTTTTTTCGCCCTATTGTCAACTCATGTGTTTGTTTGGCGTGAACAAAAATATGCGTTACGTTACGCGTTACAGTTTGATTTTCCGCAAGTTACTCAAGCGCATTGAACACCGTTAACAATGATGAAGTGATGACGATGACGATGACAGTGAAATTTTCCGCAAGTTACTTTTTCCCTGGAAAAACCCGAAAGGGAAAAGTTTAATATATATATAATATATATTATATATCAATAGTTCGTTAAAAATTTGAGTACTAGGCCGCATGCGCGACCCCATAAAA
>CAVGQN010000059.1:0-20620 GCA_963631395.1 bacterium | reverse complement strand
TCTTAAAAACTCTATCTATGAAAAAGGAAAACTGGAAGACCATTCTTCAGATACTCATCAGCATTCTGACGGCACTGGCTACCACGCTCGGCGTGACCAGCTGCATCGGTTAACATTTATCACACAACACCCAACACAAAGAAGGCCCCGGACGAAAAGTCCAGGGCTTTCTTTTTCACAGATTCCGTATTCTCCACTCGGCGGGGTAGAGGGAGTTGCAGCGCCGGCCGATGTTCTTGACGAAGCCGAGGGGCAGGTCCCGGTAGGTGACGAGGACGTAGCCCAGGGGGACGGAGGGGTCGAGCACGATGGACTCGCGGCGCAGATAGAGGAGGGCCGTGTCGAGGTCCACGTCGGCATGAGGGAAGGCCCCGGCATTGAGGGCCGTGGAGAGAGCCAGGGCATGGGCAGGTTGGCGGTCCTTGCCCTTGAGCAAGCCCAGCTCGACACCCGCCGAGAGCAACTGCACGCGGGCCGACTGAAGGCGGCGGAAGAGGTCGGTCAAAGCCTCGGGAACAAGCAGCACCGTGCCGTCGGAGCGCTGGTGGAGCAGGGCACCCGGCTGACTGCCGTCGGTCCACGTAAGCCACTCCCGGCCGGGAGCAGCCACCCGGGAGGAGGGACGCAGCGCGCCTTTGTCCTTTTTCTTGCCAACGGCCCGGAACGAAGTGCGCCCATCAGCTTCATCGCCGTCCGACTCGCCCTTGCGCACCACGGCGATAAAGAAGCCCTCGCCCCGCGTGAAGTGAGGCATGAAGCGGCAGGCATCGGCAGCCTGGACATGGGGCGCAAAGGACCCGCACAGGGCAGGGTGGATGTGCCAGTCGGGCTGGACGGGAATGGGTAGCAGCGTGGCCCCAAGCTCGGAGCAGAGGTACTCGAGCTGCTCCTCGTCCTCGTGCACGTTGAACGTGCAGGTGCTGTAGACCAGCAGGCCGCCGGGCTTCAGACAAGGCCAGATGTCGGCGAGGATGTGCCGCTGCAGGGCCGCACATTCGCGCACCTTGGCCGGCGACCACTTGACGACAGCCTCGGGGTCCTTGCGGAACATGCCTTCGCCGGAACACGGTACGTCGGCGATGATGAGGTCGAAGGCCTCGCGGAGCGGGGAGAAGTCGGCGGGAGCGCCGTTAGTGACGCACACGTTGGGGTTGCCCCACTTAGCGACGTTCTCGGCCAGGATGAAGGCGCGCTTGCGGTCTATCTCGTTGCAGACCAGCACACTGCCCTCGGGCAGGGAGGAGAGCGCCGCCGTGGACTTGCCGCCGGGAGCCGCGCAGAGGTCGAGCGCCGCAACGGGACCCGTGACGAACGAACGGAGCGCATGCGTGAGGAACTGGCACGAGGGGTCCTGAACGTAGTAGGCGCCGCCGTGCAGCAGAGGGTCGAGGGTGAAGGCAGGCCGCTCGGCCAGGTACAGGCCCTCGGGGCACCAGGGCACGGGCTGCGTGGCGATGCTGCGGCCGTCGGCACCCGCGAACGTCACTCCCGACGCGCCGCACTTGGCGGGGTTCAGACGGACGGCAACGGGCTGCTCGCCATCGGTGAGCGAAGCAAAGAAACGGTCCGCTTCGGCAGCGGGCAAACACGAGGCCATGAGGTCGGTAAAGGACTCCGGGAGCGTCATATCGGGCGGGTTTTTATGTTCGTGAAGGGCTTTTTTGCCTATAATCTGCACAAAATTAGGGCAAATCTTTTACAATTCCAAATATTTTGCGTATTTTTGCGAGTAAATTCTGAAAAATAATGGTTGAGCCCGCTCTATATCTCATCCCCGTGACACTCGGCGACACGCCCGTCGAACAGGTGCTCCCGCCTTACAACCGCGAGGTCATCACGGGCATCAGGCACTTTATCGTGGAGAACGTGCGCAGCGCCCGGCGCTTCATCCGCAAGGTGGACGCCGACGTGGACATCGACGCCCTGTCGTTCTGCGAACTGAACGGCCACACCGACCGCACGGCCCTGGACCGCATGCTCGACCCCCTCGTGAAGCAACACCAGCCCATCGGCATCATCAGCGAAGCAGGTTGCCCAGCCGTAGCCGACCCGGGTGCCGACGTGGTGGCCATCGCACAGAGCCGCGGACTGAAGGTGGTGCCCCTGTCGGGCCCTTCGAGCATCATCATGGGCGTGATGGCCTCGGGACTGAACGGACAGAGCTTCGCCTTCAACGGCTACCTGCCCATCGACGACGCCGCCCGCACGGCCCGCATCCGCCAGCTGGAGACGCGCGCCTACAGCGAGGACCAGACGCAGCTCTTCATCGAGACGCCCTACCGCAACGTCCGGATGATGCAGGCCCTCCTGGCTACCCTGCGCCCGCAGACGCGCCTCTGCCTGGCCAGCGACATCACCTGCCCCGACGAACTGATACGCACCCGCACCGTGGCGGAATGGCGCAAGCTGCTCAAGGGCCTGACGGAGGAACAGATGCAGACCTACGTGCCCCGCGTGCCTTCGCTCTTCCTCATCCTCAAGTAGGGCGCTTCGACAAAAGTAGGGCACTTCGACAAAAGTAGGGCGCTTCGACAAAAGTAGGGCACTTTGACAAAACAGCACTTTGACAAAACAGCTCTTTGGCAAAGCAAAGCGACGGAAAAATTTTTCGGCAAAAGCAAAAAGAACACACTCACAGACAAAGAAGAAGAAAGATATGCTTCGATTCCTGAGCCTTGGCAGCGGAAGCAGCGGCAACTGCTATTATCTGGGCACCGAGCGGTACGCCATACTGATCGATGCGGGGATTCCCGGCCGTGACATTCAGCGGGTGCAGCGCGCTTTCGGCCTGGAGGAGGTTCCGATTCGGGCCCTGCTCATCACGCACGACCACACGGACCACATACGCGGCGCCTCGATGATGACCAAGGTGACGGGCTGCCCCGTCTACACGACGCGCGAGGTGCACGAGGGAATGGACAAGAACTACGGCCTGCAGAAGAAGGTGCCCAAGGAATGCCGCAAGAACCTGGAGCGCGAAGTGCCCTTCGACCTGCCGCTGACGGGCTTCCGCGTCACGCCTTTCCCGGTGCCGCACGACAGCCGCGACAATGTGGGCTACTACATCGATTGGCGCGAAGACGGCCACGAGGAGCACTTCTGCCTCATCACGGACGCGGGACAGCTCACGCCGGAAATCGTGAAGTACGCCACCCTGGCCGACCACCTGGTCATCGAGTCGAACTACGACACGGAGATGCTCGTGGGCGGCAGCTACCCCAACCACCTGAAGCAGCGCATCATGGACAAGGGCGGCCACCTCAGCAACGACGAGTGCGCCACGCTGCTCCGGCAAACCTGGCACGAGGGCCTGCGCCACGTCTTCCTCTGCCACCTCTCGGCCGACAACAACACGCCGGAACTGGCCTATAAGGCTGCCTCGGAGGCTCTCTCCACCGCCGGCGCCACGGTGGGCTACGACGGCGTCACTCTCGCCACGCTGCCCCGCTGGAACCCGGGCAAGAAGGACTCGCTCTCCTCTGCCGGTCCTTCGCAAATCTATGTCTTGGACAGAGTTTAGAACATTTTCGTAAGCCAAATGAGCAAAGCGAAGCTTGCTTCAGCTTTGCCATGGCGAGAAAATGAGCACGGAGTGAACTTAGAACTTAGAGTTTAGAGTCAAAAAGAAGCTAGAGTCAAAGAAAAACAGAAAAAACTCCCGGTCGGGTATGGAGGCTTGTTTGAGTTTTGCCATGGCGAGAAAATGAGCACGAAGTGAACTTAAACGGAATTTCGTTATGGGCCGGAGGGCTTGTTTTTGAGCTTGCGAAGCAAGCGGTGTTTTTTACTTGTTTTTTTCGCTCAATACACAACATAAAACCCAAAACACAACACACTACTATGTACAGCAATCCGAAAGAGTGCCTCTATTGCACTAACAACGAGACATTGAAGAGTCTCATGATTGAAATCTGCCATCTGCGCGTGTCCCGCCTCTTCCTCTTCAAGGAGCAGACCTACCGCGGACGTTGCCTCGTCAGCTACGACGGCCATGTCAACGACCTCAACGAACTGAACGACCAGCAGCGCAACGACTTCATGGCCGACGTGGCCCAGGCTACCCGTGCCATGCAGCGCGCCTTCAACCCCGAGAAAATCAACTACGGCGCATACAGCGACAAGCTGAGCCACCTGCACTTCCACCTCGCCCCCAAGTATGTGGACGGCCCCGACTACGGCGGAGTGTTCCAGATGAACCCGGGCAAGGTCTATCTCTCCGATGCCGAGTATCAGGAGATGATAGAGAAAATCAAGAAGGAATTGTGAGATCTGTGGGAGATAAAGAACCTTAGATCAGGAGCCTTGATGCTTTGACCGAAACGTAGGAAACGGCCGGGTGTCAGGGCTCCTGCTGTGTTTCGGCTGCGGCCGAAGGAGACTGAGAGAGGGAAAGACAGACGTCGCACTTGCCGCACGGACGGGCGACGTTTTCGCCAAAGTAACGAACCAGGCGCACGAGGCGGCACTCGTCGGTCGAGGTGGCGTAGTCGAGCATGGCGTCGACGCGCTTCTGGTCGCGCTCGCGTCGGTCCTCGTAGATGTGGTGGCGGATGACGACCTCGTCGGTGTCGAGCCGGCGAACGGTGTAGCGGATGCAGGGTTTCTGCCGCGCGGGGATGTAGTGCAGGACGTGGTAGCGCGAGAGGAGCAGCAGCTTCTGGTAGACGGTCTCGCGGTCGAGGTGGGCAAAGGCGGCAATGCGGTCTTCGCTGAACGGCTGGAAGTCGGCAAACACGCCCGTGTAGAGACGCAGCACGCCCGTGATGATGCGCTGGCAGTCGCGGTCGAAGCGGTCGAGGTGGTAGAGCGACTCCCTGGAGCACGTGAACATGACGCGCGAGTGGGCCTCGGGCTCCTCGACATACTGGATGTAGCCGGCCAGGGTGAGCAGGTGCAGGGCGCTGTGCACGTCGGAGGCCTGCAACTTGTAGGCGGCGCAGAAACGGAAGATGTCGAACTCGTAGGTGCGGTCCTGCCCTTCGCCTATCTCGAGCTGGAAGAAGTAGGCCAGGTGGTCGTAGACCATGCGGATGTAGTCGCGCTCAGGGTACGAATGGGTGAGACGGGCCTGCAGGCTGAACACGGAGGTGTCGGAGACGAAGAGGTAGGCCGTGGCGGGCAGTCCGTCGCGTCCGGCGCGGCCCGCTTCCTGGTAGTACTCCTCGGGCGAGGGCGGGATGTCGATGTGGATGACGGTGCGCACGTCGGGCTTGTCGATGCCCATGCCGAAGGCGTTGGTGGCGCAGACGACGGGGATTTCGCCCTTCATCCAGGCTTCCTGGCGCTCTTCCTTCTGCTGCGCGGTCAGTCCGGCGTGGTAGAACGTGGCCGGGATGCCGGCGGCGACGAGCGACTCGGCGTAGTCACGGGTCTTGCGCCGCGAACGCACGTAGATGATGGCCGAACGCCCGTCGGCGAGCAGGCGGGTGATTTCGGTGAAGTGGTTGCCGCTGTGGAGGACGGTGTAGGTGAGGTTGGGGCGCACGAACGAGGCCTGGAAGATGTTGTAGCCCTTGCGGAACTCCAGCCGGCGGCAGATGTCGCTCACCACCTCGGGCGGCGCCGTGGCCGTCAGGGCGATGCAGGGCACGGGCGTGGGGCGCTTGACCACTTCGGCCAGGTAGCGGCGCGTCTCGGCAATGCAGAGGTAAGGCGGACGGAAGTCGTAGCCCCACTGCGAGATGCAGTGCGCCTCGTCGACCACCAGCAGGCGCACGTCCATAAAAGGTAAACGCGCGCGCAGGAGACGGGTCTGAAGCCGCTCGGGGGAGAGGTAGAGGAAGTTGTAGTGCTCGGTCTCGACGCGGTCGTACGTCTCGCGTATCTCGTCGGGCGACATGTCCATGTAGACGGCCGCGGCCTTGATGCCGAGCCGCTGCAGGCGGTCGGTCTGGTCCTTCATCAGCGCAATGAGGGGCGTGACGACCAGCGTCAGTCCGCCCAGGGCGAGTCCGGGCACCTGGAACGTGATGCTCTTGCCGCCGCCCGTGGGAAGCATGCCCAGCGTGTCATGGCCCTCAAGCACGGAGGCCACAATCTCTTCCTGTAGCGGCCGGAAGGAATCGTAGCCCCAATAGTGTTTCAGTATCTCGCGCGGAGTGTTGCCCATCATTCGTTGACTTCGCCCAGGCCCTGGCCGACATCGACCGAGTCGTCCTTCGACCGGATGAGTTGGGCGAGAACGGAGGCAATGTTGTTGCTTTCGCTCAGCTTGATGTCTTTGACCAGCAGCTGGATGTTGTTGCTGTTGTAGGTGTTTTCCTCGATGGAGAAGACGACGTCGAAGGGCTTGCCGCTCTTCACGATGTCGAACTTCTCGGCCATGTTGAAGGCAATGCCGTTGTGCGCAAAGCCCGTTTCGGGGTCGGCCATCTCGAGGCGGATGTGCTCGTTGTTGCGGCCCACCAGGCGGCTGTTGCCCGAGTCCTTGAGGCGGCGCGACACGAAGAGCGGCTTGTTGTTGCCGGGCCCGAACGGCGCGAGCGGCTTGAGGTTGCGGTACAGGCGGGCGGTGACGTCCTTGAACTTCACCTCCATGTCGATGTCGAGGTGCTGCTGCTGTTGCGACTGCGTGATGTGGTCGTCGACCCACTGCTCGAAGCGGCGCGTGAGCTCGGGGATGTTCTTCTCCTTGAGCGTCAGTCCGGCTGCGTAGGTGTGTCCGCCGAAGTTCTCGACCAGGTCGCGGCACGAGTTGATGGCGCTGTAGACGTCGAAGCCCTGGATGCTGCGCGCCGAACCCGAGGCGTAGCCGCTGGCGGTGGTCAGCACGACGGCCGGCCGGTAGTAGTGCTCGGTGAGGCGACTGGCCACGATGCCGATGACGCCCTTGTGCCACGAGGGGTTGTAGACCAGGATGGAATGCTTGTCGGAGAGGTCCATGGCGTCGACCATGCGGTAGGCTTCTTCGGTGACGCGCTTGTCGAGGTCCTTGCGGCTGTCGTTGTACTCCGAGATGCGGTCGGCCACCTCCTGGGCCGTCTTCTCGTCGCGGGCAGTGAGGAGGTCGACGGCTTCCTTGCCGCACATCATGCGGCCGGCGGCGTTGATGCGGGGACCGATGCGGAACACGATGTCGGAGTTGGTCAGCTCCTTGCCCTCGAGTCCGCACTGCTTGATGATGGCCTTGAGGCCGATGCAGGGCGAGTCGTTGAGGCGGCGCAGGCCGTAGTAGGCGAGGACGCGGTTTTCGCCCGTGATGGGCACGATGTCGGTGGCGATGCTGATGGCGCAGAGGTCGAGCAGGGGGTAGAGCAGCCCCATCTCGTTCATGCCGTTGTTGCGGGCAAAGGCCTGCATCAGCTTGAAGCCGACGCCGCAGGCCGAAAGGTGGGGGTAGGGGTAGTCGTCGTCGGCCCGCTTGGGGTCGAGCACGGCCACGGCCTGGGGCAGCTGCTCGTCGGGCTTGTGGTGGTCGCAGATGATGAAGTCGATGCCCTTGGTCTTGGCGTAGAGCACCATCTCGTTGGCCTTGATGCCGCAGTCAAGGGCGATGATGAGCTTGACGCCCTTGCCCGAAGCGTAGTCAATGCCTTTCTCCGAGATTCCGTAGCCATCGTCGTAGCGGTCCGGAATGTAGTAGTCGATAAAAGAATAGAAGGTGCGCAAAAAGTTGTAGACCAGGGCTACGCTCGAGGTTCCGTCTACATCATAGTCGCCGTACACCAGGATGCGCTCTTTGCGGCCGATGGCTTCGTTGAGCCTGGCCACGGCCACGTCCATGTCCTTCATCAGGAACGGGTCGTGCAACCCCTGATTGAGCTGGGGGTGGAAGAAGGTGCGCACTTCGTCCGGTGTCGTCACGCCCCGTTGCACCAGCAGGTGGGCGACGACGGGATTTAATTTCTGTATCGCTATTATCTCATCCTTGATCTCTTTCTGTTGGTTGGTTAGCGTGCGACAATTCCACTGGTAATTGGTCATTATCCTTATTTTTTATTATTAGCGAAAGAGACTGGTGCCGGATGGCGAGCAGCCACGCGTCGGCGAAGTTGGCGTCGGCGCGCAGGTCGGTGAGGTAGGTCTCGGCTTCGGCCTTGACGTCGAACAACCGGATGAAGACGCGGTACCTGCCGCCCTTGGCGAAGATGCTCAGGTCGTCGTAGCCCTTCTGCTGAAGACGGCGCACGGCCTTGAGGGCCTCGGCCTCCGACTTGCAACTACGGACCACAATCAGATAGTGCTTGGCGGGAGCGACAATGGCTTGTGCACTGGCAGTGTCGTCGGGCAAAACTTCGGACGAAACAATATTCGCCGTAGTCATGCTGCTCGGGCTACAGGCCGAGTCGTTGGGCAAAATGTTTTCCGAAGTTATGTTCGAAGCCATCGTGCTGGCGGAATCTTCGGCCAAAACTATATCCGAATTTATATTCGCTGCAGCCGGGCTGCTGCCAAGCAATGAAATGTGCCTGGTAAGGAAGTCGGTCGAAACGATATTGGCGTATTCCGAGCCGTCGTTTTCGCGGACGAACGGAATCATGTTGGCGAAGAAGAAAGTGACGATGAGCAGGATGACGGCTGCGCGTCTCAGCCAACGGGTGGGCAGTTCGACCACACCGTCGCGGTGCGCGGGCTGGAGCTTGACCTCGGCCTCCGGTTTGTGGGCCTTCGGGTGGCGCTGCTCCTCGATGTCCCGCCATGGGCGCACGCGCACGGGAGCCAGGCCGTAGTACTGAGGGTCGTCGGCGGTGCAGTCGGCGGCGCGGAGCGAGAGGTGGCCGTCCTTGTAGACCAGGTCGCCCAGGTGGCCCAGCGGGCACGAGCCGTCGCGGCGGGCGGTCTCCACCAGGGCGGTGGCGGCAGCGCGAATCGAGGCGTTGGCTTCGTCGAAGGTGAGACCCTCGGCCTCCATGATGACGTTGGCCAGCATGCCGTCGTCGTGCGTCATCGAGCCGTTGAACTTGATCTCATGGCTCGGCGCAAGCAGCTTGCCGGCGAAGGTGCGGCCGAACGTCGTTTCGCCCGTCTGTTCGTCTTCAATCAGCGCGTCAAACGTCTTTGCACACTTAAGCAATGAGTCCTCTTCGTGGAGCATAAAGCCCCCGACACCGGGCACGAAGGCGTAGTGTCTGGTCATCAGCAGATACTGGATATAGGTCGCAAGAGGTCTCATTTCTGTATTTTTTATAAGAGTGTACTTTCAAGTTTGTTTTCTTCGCTCCAAGGGCGTCGTGAAGTTTCGCCCAAGGGACGCTGTGCTTTTGCCCCAAGAAGGCGTCGTGAAGTTTCGCCCAAGGGACGCTGTGCTTTTGCCCCAAGAAGGCGTCGTGAAGTTTCGCCCAAGGGGCTATCGGCTTTGTGTCGCTGGGAGCAGAAGAATCCGGGTGTTTCGGCAGAAAAATCCGGGTGCATGTCGGCGCAAAAACCGCATTATAGCAGCGCAAATTTAGGCATTATTTTTGTTTTCCCAAAATAAAAACCGAAATTTTTGGCAAATTATTTGATTTTGCCCAGCAACTGCAGGGCGTATTCCTCCTGCAGACCCTTCTCGATGGCTGTATTCAGGTCGCGGCGGGCGTACTCGAGGTCGCCTTTCGCATAACGTATCTGGGCCCGCAGCGCGTACGACATCGGGTCCTGCTGATGGCGCTTGATCGACTCGTTGATGTCCTGCAGCGCCGCACCCATCCGGTTGCTCAGGTAGTGCACTTCGGCCCGGTCGCGGAGCAGCGACCAGCTGTCGGGATTGGCCTCGATGAGGGCGTTGTAGAGGTCGAGGGCGAGCGAATATTCCTTGCGGGCCTTGTAGACGACGGCCATGCCCAGACGCGACTTGGCGCTCTTGGGGTTGAACGTGTCGATGTACTCGAGGTCCAGGCGGGCCCCCAGGGTGTCGTGGCTCAGCAGGCGGCACATGGCGCGCTCGTAGAGCCACGTCTCGTTCTGCGGACTGCCGCCCAGCAGCACCGTGTAGTCGTCGATGGCGTCAGCGTATTTCTCCATCTCGGCGTAGAGGCGGGCGCGGCTTTCGCGCACTTCGGGCACTCCGTCCAGGAGGGCAATGGCGCAGCTGTAGCTCATCAGGGCGTCGTCCTGCCGCCCGAGCTGGCGCTGGATGGTGCCGAGGTTCTGGAACAGAAGGCCGTTCTGCGCATTGGCCGGCTCGAGACGCATGGCCCGCTTCAGACACTCCTCGGCCGCCTCCAGGCTGTCGGCCTCCAGGCAGTCGAAGCTCCGGCTCTCCCACTCGTCGTAGGTCTGCGCCGACAGGGCGTTGAGGCCCGAAATGAACAATGCAATAATCAGAAACAGCGTTTTCGGCAGCATAATCGTGAAAATTTCGGCAAAGATAGTGATTTGTTTTTTAAAATGTGTAACTTTGCCACAGATTTAGATATTTTTAATCAAAGTGATTGGATATTTTTAATCAAACTGATTTACGTTTTTAATTGAAGTAACTAACGACTTAATTGGTATTTCGTATGAGAACCAAATGTATTGTATTCGGGTTGTGTGCAGCCGTGGCTGCCTTGTCTGCAACGATGATAGGCACCGGATGCACGGGGTGTACGGGCAGCAAGGACGCTGCCGGAGAACTTGCTTTTGATAGTCTTGTGGTCGACACCGTGGCGCCGCTCCAGCCGGGAACGACGGCCCCCAAACTGACGCTGCACATGAACATACAGCGCCCCTCGGCCGGACAAGTGGCCCAGATGGACGGCATCAACGCCATGATCGTCTCGCTCGTGCCCGTGGTGGGCGCCGAGGGCGAATCGAGGGGAACGGATGTGACGGAAACGGACTTCGACCAATATGCCAACGCTCTGGTGGAAAGCCAGATTAACCACTACCGCTCGGACAACGCCGAGGCCGTGCAGAGCTACTCGGACCTCTCGGAAATCCAGTGGCTGAACTATGAGTCGTACTACGACGGCAAGGTCTTGAACCAGGTGGGCGACTACCTGAGCTACTGCATGACGGCCTATTTCTATACGGGCGGCGCTCACGGCAGCACGGTCTGCAACTACGGCGTCTACGACCTGGCGCGCAACGTGCAGCTGCACCTCTACGACATCACCGACGACGAGACAAGGCCCTACATCACCGCCCTGCTCGCCAACAAGGTGCTGCCCGACTATATGGACAAGTCGCTCAATCAGCTCAAGCAGGACGGCTACCTCTTCGACGACGCCGAAATAGCACTCAACGACAACTTCTACCTCTCGGAGGAGGGCATTACGTGGGTCTATCAGCAGTACGAACTCGCCCCTTATGCCATGGGCCTCATCCCGGTCACGCTCACGTGGTTCGACCTGCAGCCCGTGCTCCCCGACGACTCGGTCCTGCTGGCTTTGGCTGAACAACAAACGGCTGCCGGCGAATGAGGACGCTGACCCCCGAACAGCTGCGGCAATATGAGGCGCTGCCGGCCCTCTACGCCGACTGGAACGCCAAAATCAACGTCGTCTCGCGCAAGGACATCGACCAGCTGCAACTGCACCACGTGCAGCACTCGCTGGCCATCGCCCACTTTGTCGACGACAGGCTCGGCGGATGGCCGGCCGGAACGAAGGTAGTCGACGTGGGGTGCGGAGGCGGTTTCCCGGGCATTCCGCTCGCCATCGCCTATCCCGATGTCCACTTCCTGCTCGTCGACCGCATCGGCAAGAAGGTCAAGGTGGCCCAGGCCGTGGCCGACGCCATCGGACTGAAGAATGTCGAGACGCGCCATGCGGGCATCGAGGAGGTGCACGAGACGTTCGACTATGCCGTGTCGCGCGCCGTGATGGCCCTTCCGGACCTGCTCAAGCTCGTGCGCCGTTGCACCTCGCGCGGACTCATCTGCCTCAAGGGCGGCGACCTGACCGACGAACTCTCGCCCGCCATCTGCCGCGGAACCAGCGTCGAACCGGTCTCGCAATGGCTCGGCGACGAATACTTCGAGGGAAAGTTCGTGGTCTTTACGCCAATGGGAAAATCAAAATAAGCTCCGGATAAGAGCTGAAAAGAGAGTAGAGTCCAGGGGCTGAAAAGAAAAGCCCGGGGTTTGACCAAGTCCAGAGGATAAAACTTAATCCGAAAGGGTGGAGGTTGTCCGAAAAGAAGAATAAAGCCCAGGGTTTTGAAAAGAAGGTAGAGTCCAGGGGTTGACCAAGTCCAGAGGATAAAACTTAATCCGAAAGGGTGGAGGTTGTCCGAAAAGAAGAATAAAGCCCAGGGTTTTGAAAAGAAGGTAGAGTCCAGGGGTTGACCAAGTCCAGAGGATAAAACTTAATCCGAAAGGGTGGAGGTTGTCCGAAAAGAAGAAGGTTTGAAACAGAGAGTAAATATCCAGATAAGCTATGGAGGTTAAGGTTTTTGTCAACAACGCCTTTCAGGAGAACACCTACGTGCTGAGTCATCCCGACACGCACGAGGCGCTCATCATCGACCCCGGCATGAGCAACGAGGGGGAGTGGACGGCCGTGCGCCGCTATCTGGAGGACGGCCAGCTCTCTTTGACCAAAATCCTGCTCACACATTGCCACATCGACCATCTGATGGGTTCCGGATTCCTGGCCAAATGGTGTCAGGTGCCCATGAGCGGACCGAAAGACGACGAGGCTTCGCTGCCCGACTACACGACGCAGTTCCGCCTCTTCGGCTTGCCTTGCCTGCATCCCGTCACCCGTGTCGACGTCAATGTGCAGGAGGGCGACGTGCTCCACTTCGGCCCTTCCATCATCGAGGCGCGCGACATCCCGGGCCACAGCTACCATGGACTTTGCTACTATTTCCCCACCGAACGCGTGCTCTTTACGGGCGATGTGCTATTCCGCTGCAGCGTGGGCCGCTCGGACTTCGGACCGCGTATGGGCTGCGACGGCCAAAGCCTCCTCGAGGGCATTCAGACGAAACTGCTTCAGCTGCCCCAGGACGTCACGGTCTATCCCGGCCACGGCCCTTCGACCACCATCGGCGAGGAAATCACCTACAATCCGTATTTTTAGGAAAGTCTTTTAGGAAAGTCTTTTAGGAAAGTCTTTTAGAAAAGTCTTTTAGGATACTTTTTAGGATAGTTTTTTAGGATAGTTTTTTTAGAATAGTTTTTTTAGAATAGTTTTTTAGAATAGTTTCCGATAGAGACTTTTTTGAAAATAAGATTTTTTGGCCGAAAGCAGAATTAAAGAATTCCAAAATACAACCCATGACTACTGACCCGTTTATTTTGTTGAGCCTGGTCAATACGAAACTACGCGACCAATACGCTTCGCTCGACGACCTGTGCGATGACCTCGACTGGCCCAGGGACGAAGTGGAGGAGCGGCTCAAGGCTGCCGGCTTCGTATATGTGCCCGAGGTCAATCAGTTCAAGTAAAGTGATTCTTGATTTTGAACAAGTCTTTTCTTGATTTTGAGTAAAGAAATCGCTTGATTTTGAGTAAAGAAATCGCTTGATTTTGAACAAGCTATTTCTTGATTTTGAACAAAACAACCACGATAATTTTTAAGTAAAAACACCACGACAACCCTATGATAGAGAACGAATTGGCTAAAGCCCGTGAGGCGAGTTTCGCCCTCCTCGAACAAAGTGCCGAAAGCATCGACGCCGTGCTGCGCCACCTGGCCGACGCCCTCGAGGCCAACGCCGAAACCATAGTGAAGGTCAACGCCGAGGACCTCCAGCGGGTGGGGGCTGACTACCGGCACTACGACCGCCTGCTGCTCACCGCCGACCGCATCCGGGGAATGGCCGCCGACATGCGCAATGTGGCTGCATTGCCCTCGCCGCTGGGCCGCGTGCTGAGCGAGACGGTTCGTCCCAACGGGATGACAATCAGGAAGGTGAGTGTGCCGTTCGGCGTGATCGGCGTCATCTACGAGGCGCGCCCCAACGTGACCGTCGACGTCTTCAGCCTTTGCCTCAAGGCGGGCAGCGCCGTGCTCCTCAAGGGCGGCAAGGAAGCAGCCGACAGCAACCGGGCCGAGGTCGACATCATCCACCGCGTGCTGCGCGAAGCGGGTCTGCCAGAAGCGCTCTGCACGCTCTTGCCCAACGACCATGAGGCTACGCAGGAGATGCTCAACGCCGTGGGAAAGATTGACCTGGTCATCCCGCGCGGCAGCCGACGACTCATCGACTTCGTGCGCGACAACGCCAAGGTGCCGGTCATCGAGACGGGTGCGGGCATTTGCCACGTCTACATTGACGGGGAGGCCGACATCCAAAAGGCCGCCGCCATCGTCTACAACGCCAAGACGCGCCGCCCGTCGGTGTGCAACTCGCTCGACTGCGTGGTGCTCCACCAGGCGCAGCTCGGCAATCTGCCCGCCATCTGCGCCCCCTTGGCCAAGCCCGTGGGCAACAGGAAGCCGGTCATCATCTACGCCGACGAGCCGGCCTACGCCGCGCTCAAGGGCCACTATCCGGATTCGCTCCTCGAACACGCCGGACCGGAGCATTTCGGCACGGAGTTTATGGACTACAAACTGGCCATCCGCACGGTGCCGGACTTCGACGCCGCCGTCAGCTATGTGCAGTCGCACACGAGCCACCACAGCGAGAGCATCGTGAGCACGAACGACGCCCACTGCCAGCGCTACCTGCGCGTCATCGACGCCGCCTGTGTCTACCAGAATCTGCCCACCAGCTGGACGGACGGCGCGCAGTTCGGCTTCGGCGCCGAAATCGGCATCTCGACGCAGAAACTCCACGCCCGCGGCCCCATGGCTTTGCCCGAAATCACCACCTACAAGTACGTCGTCACCGGCGACGGACAGGTGAGGGAATAAAATAACAACCCGCAACGATTCCGATTCCGTGTTCTAAAAAAATAAACTCAGCGGTAGGATAACGTAAAACACAAAACACAAAACACAAAACACAAAACGTTATGAAGGCATACGTATTACTGGCAGAGGGCTTCGAGATAGCCGAGGCAACGCTGCCCATTGACATTATGAAACGCGCACGCATTGACGTGCAGACAATAAGCATAGGCGCAGAAAGGACCGTGAAGGCAAGCTGCGGAGTGCCCGTCGTGGCCGACGCATTGCTGTCGGAGAGCGACCTCGGCGACGGAAGTCTTCTCTTTCTGCCCGGCGGAATGCCCGGCACCATGAACCTGCGCGCCAGCCAGGCCGTGACGGACGTCATCATGTCGTACTTCAAGGCCGGCAAGTGGCTCGGAGCCATCTGCGCCGCCCCTTCGGCCTACGGCGTGCTGGGAATCCTCAATGGCCAGGAGGCCACCTGCTACCCGGGCTTCGAAAAGGAACTGACGGGAGCCTCGCCCCTGCAGAACGAGTGCGTGCGCAGCGGACAGTTCATCACGGGCTGCGGCGCTGGAGCCGCCTTCTCCGTCGGACGCGAGTGCGCTGCCGTGCTTGTCGGAGAGGAAACGGCCGACGCCGTCCTGCGCCAGATGATGTTCGAGGTCTACGCCCGCTGACGGGGTTCCGAAAGTTCGAACAAAACTTTGCCAACTGGGCAAATTTTGTAGCACAAGAACCTTTTGGCAAAACTGAATATAGTCCTGTAAGCAAAAAATGCCCGGCAGAGTCCATCCAATGACTTTGCCGGGCAAATTATTATGTCTTAATTCGAGCTGTCTTTGACCTTAGCCAAAATTGTTCTTTATTGGTTAAAATGGTCTTTAATTTCCGCTTAAATTGTTGTGTCTTAGTTCAAACAGTCTTTCGCCGAATTCCAAAAGGGGTCTTGTTTACCCCCCCCCGGTTATCTCCTTGTACTGGTGGTTGAGGGAGGTGACGGAGCGGAAGTTGCAGGCAGCCGCATAGTCCTTGAGCGAGCGACCGGGGTGGTCGTTGCGGTAGCGGATGAAGTAGTTGACTTTTTGGATGCGGACGTACTGCTCGTAGTTGACGCCGTAGAACAGCATTATAAGCCGGTTGAGTTCGGCGCGCGAAATGCCCAGTTGGGAGGCAACGCTATAGATGCTCATGCCGGGGTAGAGGAAGCACATCTTGTCGCGCATCAGGGCATGAAGGTCGTTGCGCAGTTCGATGTTGCGTTCGTCGGTCTCGTCCGTGTCGGCCAGGTCGTCAACGTCGTCGGCCAGACTCATGGCCTGGCTCTTGCTGATGGGCACTGGGATGTCGTCATAGGCCGGCGGAACGGTAGGCCGGTTGAGGTACATGACGGTGTCTTTGAGCCTGACGCCCGTCCATCCGAAGCCCGCAAACACGAGCGCGACGCACGAGTAGACGAAGATGCAGATGCCGTCGTGCTCGACAAAGTACTGGCGGCCCAGGTTCTGACGGCAGATGGCGAGCACCAGGATGACCGAAGCCATCAGAATCTGCAGGTGCAAGGGACGGATGTAGGAGCCGCGGAAGAGGAACCGGTACAGGCGCTTGAAGCTGAAGCCCGTATTCCACAACATGCGGAGGGAGAAGACGCTGACGAACAAAACTCCCGCCAGCACGAGCGTGACGTAAACGTCGTGCGTGACAACGTCAAAGAAATGGTAGGTGAGGGCCTCCGCCTCCGAAAGTCCCGTGGGAAGGACTCTGCCCGATGCGAAGTAGTTGGAAGCGCGGTCAATGCCCATAAGCCCGTACGCCGCTAACTCGACAAAGCCGAAGGAAAGCGGGAAAAGGTAGAGCAGGAACATGGGGAGTCCGAAGCGCTGGTTGCAGGTGTTGAGCGTCCAGAGGTAGAGCAGCAGGATGAACGACAATGTCGGACCGAGGAACGCCGAACCGATGTGAGCTATCGATGAGAGCCTTTCGCCCGTCTCTTCCATAATGACCAAAGCGTCGCACAGGAAGTAGACCGAAATGATGAAGGCAAAGTTGGCGAGCACATATTGCGCAAAGGTCTTGTGCTTTTGCGCACACATCACGGCCATTACGATCATCCCGACTATGAACGGCAGTAGCAGAATTATGTTTTTCAGCATAACAGAAGGTGGGGTGTTTAAAAGGTGGTGGTGTGTAATAAGCCGGCTTGCAATACTTGCAATAACCGAAGCCAGTGTTTTAATAACCAGATAGTCTGTAACAACCAGTTGGTGTTTTAACAACCGGCAGGTGTTTTAGCTAGCAGATAATATTCGGCTAGTCTGTAATAACCAGTTGGCATTTTAATAACCAGTTGGTCTGTAATAACCACCTGGCAGATAATAACCTACCGGTGTTGTGAAATGGATAAACCATTGAGTAACAACCATTAGGGCGTGAATCCAGCCGGTGGGTAATTACAAGGTGGCTTGTAAAAGGAAGTACAAGGGCACAGAGGAAAGATTGGTTTCCCCTGCGCCTTTGATTATCTGTGGTCGGATGCCTTATTTAGCATACATGGCAACGATAGCTTCGTAGAGCTCCTGCTTGCCGGAAGTAGCCTTAGGCTCGTTGACCTTCTTGCCGTATTCGTAAGCCTCTTCGAGTGTCATCTTGCCCTCCTCGAACTTCTTGCCGAGACCGTTGTCGAACGAAGCGTAACGGTCGGCCTTCATCTTCTTGTATGGGCTCTCTTCGAGCAACAGGGCAGCGTTCTCGAGAGCGCGGGCCATGGCGTCCATACCTGAGATGTGGGCGATGAAGATGTCGTCGAGGTCGGTAGAGTTACGACGGGTCTTGGCGTCGAAGTTGGTGCCGCCGGTGTGGAGTCCGCCGCCACGGAGGATTTCCATCCAAGCCTGTACGAGCTCGTACTGGTCGATCGGGAACTGGTCGGTGTCCCAGCCGTTCTGGTAGTCACCGCGGTTGGCGTCGATAGAGCCGAGCATGCCGGCGTCGACAGCACAAGCCAGTTCGTGTTCGAAGGTGTGGCCAGCCAAAGTGGCGTGGTTAACCTCGATGTTTACCTTGAAGTCCTTGTCCAGGTTGTGGGCCCTGAGGAAGCCGATAACGGTCTCGGTGTCAACGTCATACTGGTGCTTTGAAGGCTCCATTGGCTTGGGCTCGATGAGGAAGGTGCCCTTGAAGCCCTTTGAACGGGCATAGTCGCGTGCCATGGTGAGCATGGTGGCCATGTGCTCCTTCTCGCGCTTCTGGTCGGTGTTGAGCAGGCTCATATAGCCCTCACGGCCGCCCCAGAATACGTAGTTCTCAGCGCCCAGCTTGATGCCGGCGTCGATGGCGTTCTTAATCTGAACGATGGCGCGGGCTACAACGTCGAAGTCCGGGTTGGTGGAAGCACCGTTCATGTAGCGCTTGTTGCCGAAGACGTTGGCCGTAGACCACAACAGCTTGATGCCGGTCTCCTTCATCTTGACAGCGAGGTAGTCGGTGATGGCGTTCATGTTCTTCTCGTACTCCTCTACGTTCTTGCCCTCAGAGATGAGGTCTACGTCGTGGAAGCAGAAATAGGGGAAGCCGAGCTTCTGCATGATCTCGAATCCGGCGTCAGCTCTTTGCTTTGCGATTACGAGCGGGTCGTCAGAACCCTGGTTCCAGGGGAATGTCTTTGTACCTGTGCCGAACTGGTCGCCGCCTTCTGCGCACAGTGTGTGCCACCAGGCCATTGCGAAACGCAGCCACTCCTTCATGGTCTTGCCCATGATCACTTTGTTCTCGTCATAGTAGTGGAAGGCCATAGGATTCTTGCTGTCCTTGCCCTCGAACTTAATCTTACCAATGTTGGGAAAATACTCTTTTGCCATTGTAATTGGTTTTTAGTGGTTAAACGATATTGTTGTTGTAATTATTGCTTTTCCTTTCTTTGCAAATCAAAGTTGTTGTTTGTTTTTGCAAATCAAATAGTTTTCCTGTTGCTTTGCAAGTCAAAGTTGCTTTTTGCTTTGCAGATTAAAGTTCTTGCTTTTTTGTTTTTGCAAGTCAAATAGTTTTCCTGTTGCTTTGCAAGTCAAAGTTGCTTTTTGCTTTGCAGATTAAAGTTCTTGCTTTTTTGTTTTTGCAAGTCAAATAGTTTTCCTGTTGCTTTGCAAGTCAAAGTTGCTTTTTGCTTTGCAGATTAAAGTTCTTGCTTTTTTGTTTTTGCAAGTCAAATAGTTTTCTTCTTGCTTTGCAAATCTAAGTCGCTTTTTCTTGCCTTGCAAAGTTCAAGCCTTACTTGCTCTCGATCTTCTTCAGGCAAGCCTTCCACTGCTCGTAGGCCTTGACGTAGGCTTCGGTCTCGGCTACAGGCTGCTCGGTGGCGATGTGCTTCAGGGTCTTGAAGGCGTCGTCCGAGTCCTTGTAGATGCCTGCTCCGATGCCTGCTCCGTAGGCGGCTCCGACTGAACCGTCGGTCTCATAGAGCTCGATGGTGGCGCCCGTTACGGCTGCCAGCGTGCGGCGGAAGAGCGGGGAGAGGAAGAGGTTGGCGTGGCCGGCCTTGATGGTCTTGATGTCCATGCCCATGCCCGACATAATCTCCATACCGTAGGCGAAACTGAACGCAATGCCCTCCTGGGCGGCGCGGAGCAGGTGCGCCTTCTTGTGGATGTTGAAGTTGATGCCGTGAACAGATGCGCCCGGGTTGTCGTTCTGCAGGACGCGCTCGGCGCCGTTGCCGAAGGGGATGATGGAGAGGCCCTCTGCGCCGACGGGGACGGATTCGGCCAGCTCGTTCATCTCGCCGTAACTGATGCCCTCGGGGGCAACCGTGCGCTTCATCCAGGCGTTCAGGATGCCTGTGCCGTTGATGCAGAGCAGCACGCCCAGACGGGTCTCGGTGGCCGAGTGGTTGACGTGGGCGAAGGTGTTGACACGGCTCTTGGGGTCGTAGTTGACGTTGCCCAGCACGCCGTACACAACGCCCGATGTGCCTCCGGTGGCTGCGATTTCGCCCGGCTTCATGACGTTGAGCGAGAGGGCGTTGTTCGGCTGGTCACCGCCACGGTAGGAGACGGGTGTGCCGACGGGGAGACCGAGTTCGTCGGCCACGGCCTGGCAGACGCGGCTCTGCACACTGAAGGTCGGCACAATCTCGGCGATGATGCTCTCCGGGAAGCCAAAGTACTGCATGACGTCCTTCGAGACTTCGTTCTGCTTGAAGTCCCAAAACATGCCTTCCGACAAGCCCGACACGGTGGTCTTCTTGTCGCCGCCGGAGAGACGCATGGCAATGTAGTCGCCGGGCAGCATGATTTTGTCTATTTTGGCGAAGACCTCCGGTTCGTTGTCCTTCACCCAAGCGAGCTTGGCTGCCGTGAAGTTGCCGGGGCTGTTGAGCAGATGTCCGAGACAACGCTCGACGCCGATGCTCTCGAAGGCTGCGTTGCCGTAGGGCACTGCGCGTCCGTCGCACCAGATGATGGAGGGACGGAGCGGTTTGCCGTCTTTGTCCACGCACACCAGTCCGTGCATTTGGTAGGAAATGCCGATGGCTTTGACGCTCTGCAAGGCGCCGGCTACTGCGGCCTTGTCGGCCACGCGCTTGGTGGCCATCTTGAGTTCGTCCCACCACATCTCGGGCTCTTGCTCGGCCCAACCTGCCTGCTTGGCGATGATGGGCGCCTCGGCGTCCGGATATTGTGCGCTGGCCAATGTCTGGCCTGTCTCTGCGTCAATCAGCGACGCCTTGACCGACGATGTGCCGATGTCGTATCCTAATAGTAGATTCATTTTTTTTAGAACTTAGAGTTTAGAACTCAGTACTCAGAATTTAGAACTCAGAATTTAGAACTCAGAATTTAGAACTCAGAATTTAGAGCCAAGAACTTAGTATATTTCCAAAAGCCAAATGAGCAGAACCAAGCTTGCTTGAGTTATGCCATGGCGAGAAAATGAG
>CAVGQN010000058.1:0-20888 GCA_963631395.1 bacterium | reverse complement strand
AACTCGTCCGTTTTTGACCCTTAACTCGGAAAAAAATTTGGAGGCTATGAAAATCTGCCCTATCTTTGCGCTGTGATTCGACGATGAGGGGACAAGCAGAGGGGCAACGCGAGCCCCGATGAGGCCGAAAATGCAGCCCAGTTGGGTCTCAAAAAAAATCCAGTTGAGTTTCAAAAAAAATCCAGTTAGGCCGCAAATACCCCCCCCCTCACAACAATGAATCACACGGCCCGCCCGCCGGCAGGCGGTCCGACGATCTTTGACATCACGGAACCCCGGCACTCCGGACGCGGCAGTGCCACCCAGGCCAAAGCTCCCGACGGCTATGGACGCGGGCCTGCTGCTCTACGACATCAAGTTACATATCTGCCCGATTATTTCTCAGATTTGAGTATTTTCGTGCGAATTATTTCTCGGATTTGAGTATTTTCGTGCGAATTATTTCTCGGATTTGAATATTTTCGTTACCTTTGCGCCTAAGAACTAAACATTTACGATGATGCAGGAATATATTAAGAGAAATATTGACGGGCAACTTGTCGCATGGAAAGAAGAACCTATGCGAAAACCCCTCTTGCTGAGAGGTGCAAGACAGGTCGGGAAATCGTCTGCCGTCAGGCACTTCGGAAAGAAGTTCAAGTACTTTGTAGAGGTAAACTTCGAGCGCCACAAGGCTATCAGGAATTTCTTTGCGGGAGACATCGATGTCCATCAGATAACCCGGAAAATAGCCAACTATCTTAATGTCCCCATCAAGGCAGGCGAAACCCTTCTCTTCCTCGATGAAATACAGGAATGCCCGGAAGCTATCATGGCTTTGCGGTTCTTCAAAGAAGACTACCCCGAGCTGCATGTGGTTGCGGCCGGTTCGCTTCTGGAGTTTACCCTCCAGGAACTTCCGACCTTCGGAGTGGGCAGAATCCACTCGCTGTTTATGTATCCGATGACTTTCGACGAATTTCTGGGAGCTAACGGCGAGGAGGGTCTTGTCAATATGAGAAACAAGGCAAATGCTCAGCATCCGCTCGACATCGCCTTCCACGACAAGCTGGTAGAATATTTCCGCATCTACCTGCTTGTGGGCGGTATGCCGGAAGCTGTGCTTGCGTGGATCAGGACAAAGGACTTCAAGCAATGCAGAAATATACAGGAGGACATCGTACTTACCTACGAGGACGACTTCGGCAAATACAAGAAACGGGCTAACCTCGACTTGCTGCGCACGACCATGCGAGGGGTGTGCCACCAGGTAGGTGAAAAGATTACGTTCAAGCAAATCTCAACTGATTACCAAAGTTCGCAAATAAAAGAAGCCCTCGCCTGCTCACCTTGGCCGGCATCATTACCCCAGTCTTCGCCACCGCAGGCAACGGCATCCCCCTGGATGCGGAAGTCGACGAGAAATGCATGAAAATCCTGTTCCTCGACCCGGGTCTACTACTGGCCGTGCTGCAATTGGAGGGAAGCCTGTCTCAACAACTCATTGAGTTCATTATGGTCGGAACCCCTCAGGAACTGATAAACAAAGGCGGACTGACCGAAATGGTGGCAGGGCTGGAAATTGCACGCAACAAACCTTGCATTCAGCGCCAGAAGATGTTTTATTGGGAAAAGAAGGGGAAAAGTGTCGCGGAAATAGACTACCTCGATATCCGCAACCTTCAGGTCACGCCCATAGAAATAAAGTCGGGCACTCAGGGAGGCATGAAAAGCCTGTGGATGTTCATGCGGGAGAAACACCTCAGCCAAGCCATTCGCTGTTCGCTCGAAAACTTCGGTGAGTTTGATTACATTGACAGGGAAGACCCCAACGACAGGAATGCCGTCAGGCATGTCAGCATCCTTCCTATCTACGCATTGGCGATGCTGTAAAGAACCGTTTAACTTGCAAAATAAGGCATTGAAAATGATTAAAACTTGTAAAATAAGGCATTCTGCCCTCATCATGAACAGAAAACACGTTCTTCTGCTGGCGGCCATATGGCTCGCCGCCCAGGTGCACATGGGCGCAAAGACTTCACTGAAGGCGCTGCAGGTGGAGTACATGCCCTCGCCGCTGGCCGTGAACATCGGGCATCCACGGTTCGCCTGGCAGATGGAGGCCGACGACCAGAAGAAGGGTTGGAGGCAGACCGCCTACCGCATTGCCGTCACCGACGAGGCGGGCCGCGAGGTGTGGAACTCGGGCCGGGTGAAGAGCGACAGCTCGCTCGGCATCGCCTACGACGGACAGACGCTCAAGCCCGCCACCCGCTACACCTGGACGCTCGAGGTGTGGAACCAGAAGAACGAACGGATGACGGCAACGTCGTCGTTCGAGACGGCTCTCACCCTGGTGCCCGACTACAACCACTCGGCCGCGCCGACCGACTTCCTCAGCCCGCAGGCATGGTGCGGAGCCAAATGGATCGGGCGAGGGGCCGACCCCACGATATTCTATGCCCACTACCTGCCCGTCTTCAAACTGGCGTGGGACGTGCAGCTCGACAGCCGGTCGGAATCGACGGCCGCTTCGCTCGTCTTCGGCGCCAACGACCCGCGACTAATGAGCTGGCACACCAACCTGTTCGGCAGGGCCAATGAGCCCGACTCGTCGTTCGTGCGCGTGGAACTCGACATCGCACCGCTCAACGAGAACCGGCCCGCCCGCCTCAACGTCTACCGTAAGGGCTATACCGCAACGGACAACGGCGCCGTGCCGTTCACGTCGTGCGAAATCCCAGCCGACATCGTAGGTGCTGCAAACCGCTACGCCAAGCACCACATCGCCATGGCCTGCAACGCGGGCGGTGCGGTCTTCTCGGTCGACAACACCCGCGTGGGCGAAGCACTGCTCAACCCCCACAACCCCAAGGGTAAGCAGGGCGGCGACTACATCTGTTACCCCATGGTGGGCGACATGGGCTATCAGCTCAACGCAGGCCAGAAGGCGGCATTCTCTGACGTGGAGGTGCTGAACTACCGCCAGCCGAGCCGCACCATCATCACCGTGCAGGGCGAAGCCGTCACCCTCGAAGGCGGAACGTCGGGCCTGCTGCAGATTTCGCCCCTGAAGCTCAACACCGTGCCGATGATGCGCTCGGTCTTCAAGGCCGCGGATAGGAAAATCACGCGGGCCCGGCTCTATGCCACGGCGCAGGGCGTCTATGACCTGTATATAAACGGTACGCGCGTCGGCGATGCCTACTTCAATCCCGGCAGCACGGAGTACGGCCGGACCTTGACTTACCAGACTTTCGACGTCACCGGTCTGCTCAAGCCGGGCCAGGCCAACGCCATCGGCGCCATCGTCTCGGAGGGCTGGTGGAGCGGAGCCATCACTTACGTGGCTGAAAACTGGAACCTCTACGGCGACCGGCAGGCTCTGCTCGCCAAGCTGCAGATTACCTACGACGACGGCACGCAGCAATGCGTCGTGACCTCGCCCCACACCTGGAAGACCTACGACGACGGCCCTACGCGCTACAGCAGTTTCTTCCAAGGCGAGGTGTATGACGCCCGCAAGGAAGCCGCCACCGACGGTTGGGCTACGGCCGACTACGACGACCGGAACTGGCAAAGCGCCGTCGAGGTGAGGGACGACCACTTCGACGTGGCCCCCGACTTCCAGCTCCTGGCCGACATGGCTGACCCCATCCTGCCCATCGACACCCTCACGGCGCAGAGCGTCAGGGAGGTGAAGCCGGGCGCCTTCGTCTACGACCTGGGCCAAAACACCGCCGGCGTGCCGCTCGTGACCTTCAGCGGTCTGAAGCCGGGCACAGAGGTGAAGCTGCGGTTTGCCGAAGTGACCTATCCAGACCTGCCCGCGTCGAAGGACTATGTGGGCATGATTATGACCGAAAACCTGCGCCTGGCCCTGTGCCAGGACCTCTATATCGCCAAGGGCGGCGAAGAGACTTTCTCGCCCCGCTTCTCGTCGCGCGGATTCCGGTACATCGAGATAAGCGGCGTGGACAAGGCCGTGCCGACCACCGGTGTCAGGGCCATCGCCATCAGTTCCACGCGGGCCAACAGCTCGCTCTACGAGACGAGCAACGCCGACGTGAACCGCCTCTGGCTGAACGCCGTGTGGAGCACGCGCTCCAACTTCCTCTCCATTCCGACCGACTGCCCCCAGCGCAACGAACGCCTCGGATGGATGGGCGACATCTCGGTCTTCGGCCGCTCGGCAACCTACATAGCCGATGCGGGCAACTTCCTGCGCCGTTACCTCATCTCGGTGCGCGACATGCAGGCCGACAATGGCCGCTACCCCGACGTGGCCCCGACGGGCTGCGGTTTCGGCGGACTGCTCTGGGGCAGCGCCGGCATCACGGTGCCCTGGGAACTCTATAAGCAGTACGGCGACAAGAGCGTGCTGGCCGAACACTACCCCTCGATGAAGCGCTACCTCGACTATGTGGCCAGCGACTGCATCGACCCCGCTACGGGCATCATCGTGCAATACCGCCAGTGGGCCGACCTAGGCGACTGGCTCAGCCTGGAGGATACGTACGACAAGTCGCTCGTCTGGGAAGCCTACTACATCTACGACCTCGACATCATGCAGCGGATGGCGGAGGTGCTCGGCAAGACGGACGACGCCGCCCGCTATGCGCAGCTGGCCGCCCGGCGCCGCGACTTCTTCGTGAAGACTTACGTGGACACGGCAACGGGCAAGACGCACTGCTCGGCCTTCGACGCAAAGCGCAAGGGCGAACCCGTGCACACGCAGACGTCGTACGCCCTGCCGCTGGCCTTCAACATCGTGGACGGAGAGCTGCGGACGAAGATGGCGGCCAACCTCAAGGAGACCATCGTGCACAACAGCAGGAACTACCCGCCCTACTCGCTCCTCACGGGCTTCATCGGCACGTCGTGGCTCTGCAAGGCACTCTCGGACAACGGCATGAGCGACGTGGCCTACCGGATGCTGCAACACGACGCTTTCCCCTCCTGGCTCTACCCCGTGAAGAACGGTGCCACCAGCGTGTGGGAGCGCCTCAACTCGTACACCATCAAGGACGGCTTCGGCGGCAACAACAGCATGAACTCGTTCAACCACTACTCCTTCGGCGCCGTGGCTGCCTGGATGTACAACTACTCGCTCGGCATCACCCGCGACGAGACGAGTACCGGCTTCAAGCACTTTGTCCTCAAACCGGAACCCGACCCGACCGGCAGGATGACGCACGCCGAGGGCCACTACGACTCCATGTACGGCCGCATCGAAAGCAGCTGGAAGCGCGAAGGCGGCAAGACCGTCTACAACTTCACCGTTCCGGCCAACACCTCGGCCACCCTCTATCTGCCCACCCCGAAGGGCACGAAGCAGAAGGAGCTGAAGGCCGGCAAATACCGGTTCGAGGTGAAGGAGTAAGAACACAAAAAACATCACTTGCAAAACACAAAAAACATCACTTGCAACCCGATGAATGTGCTTCAAGCAGGCTGCAAGTGATGTTTTGTTTTCGCCTTTCGCCCTGGAGAGCGGGGCGGTGCGGACTATGGCACGCCGCACCGGACGCCCAAGGCAGGAGAGGGGCTTACTTCTGATGCTCCAACTGGAGGGTCAGCGTAGGACGGTCGCACACCTCGGTAGGACCGAAGTACTGGATAGGACCGGGATAGACGAAGCAGGTGTTGCGCGCCCACTCGGTGCGGTTGCGCACGAAGTACTTGTAGGGAGCGCCCGAAAGCTCGACGAGGGCCTTGCGGATGACAGGCTTCATCTCGCCGTTGCGCTTCTCCATATTCATCATCATCGTGATCGGAATGCCACCGGCAATCCACTGGTCGACGGGCTTGCTCGTGTTCTTGACCGACGACATGTAGCCGGTCTTGCCGGCTGCAATCAGCATCGAGGCATTGTAGCCGAGGCTGTAGCAGTAGTCGGCGTCGAAGTTCGACGGAGCGGCGCAACGGCCTTCGTAGCCGAAGAAGTGGTGCTGCGTGGCGAACTTGCCCGTGAAGATGCCGTCCTTCTTCCACTCCTGCAGCTTCTTGCCGACCATCTCGGCGAGGAGCTGTTCGGTCTCGATGAGCGAAACCTGTACGTTGCCGTGGGGGTCGCGCTCCAGGGCCAGCTGACGGCTCACGGAGAGAGGCAGTGACTTGAAGATGGCTGCATTCTCGTCGGAGAGGTGACCGAGCACGTAGTCAATCTTCTTGTCGTCGGCCACGAGGTCGAAGTCGGCCTGGTTGGCAGCCAGCATGTCGTTGAGCTCGGCAATGAGCTTCTTGATGGCAGGGATAAACTCGATGAGGCCCTCCGGAACGAGCACTACGCCGTAGTTCATGCCCAGGTTGGCACGGTCGGTAACGGCCTCGGCTATGTAGGTGACGATGTCGTCGAGGGTCTGGTTCTTAGCCTCGACCTCTTCGCCAATCAGCGTGATGTTGGGGTGTGTCTGCAGGGCGCACTCGAGGGTGACGTGAGAAGCCGAACGGCCCATCAGCTTGATGAAGTGCCAGTACTTCTTGGCCGAATTGCAGTCGCGCATGATGTTGCCGATGACCTCCGAGTAAACCTTGGTGGCGGTGTCGAAACCGAACGAGGTCTCAATCTCGCTGTTCTTGAGGTCGCCGTCGATGGTCTTCGGACAACCGATGACCTGCACGCCGGCGTTGATGGACTTGTAGTACTCGGCCAGGACGCAGGCGTTGGTGTTCGAGTCGTCGCCGCCGATGATGACGAGCGCCTTGATGTCGAGGGCCTGGAGAATCTCGAGACCCTTGTCGAACTGCTCTTTCTTCTCGAGCTTCGTACGGCCCGAACCGATGATGTCGAAGCCGCCGGTGTTGCGGTACTCGTCGATGATGTCGTCGGTGAGCTCCATGTAGTTGTGCTCAACGAGACCGGCAGGGCCGAGGATGAAGCCGTAGAGCTTGTTGTTGGGGTTGAGCTTCTTGATGCCGTCGTAAAGACCGGAGATGACGTTGTGTCCGCCAGGGGCCTGTCCGCCGGAGAGGATGACGCCGACATTCAGACTCATCTGCTGCATCTCGCCCTTGGTGGGCTCAAAGTGAATGTAAGGCATTCCGTAGGTGTTGGGAAAGAGCTTCTGAATCTCTTCCTGATCGGCTACAGACTGTGTGGCCTCGCCCTCGGTGGCCTTCAGCGCACCGCGCAGGGCCTTGGGCAGTTTCGGCTGATAAGAGGCACGAGCTATCTGAAGTGCACTCTTGACTGAATAAAATTCCATAAAAGAATAATGTTTAAAAATGTGTTATGTTTTATGTTTTGCGTTTTATGTTATCCGCTGTATGCTGTGGCTTTATTTATCCGCGGAACATTTTTACACCACCACATGCACGGCGCAAGCCTCAACGTCGGCGTGGCCGATGGGAGGACGTTGCTTGGCAATGCGGAGGTCGATGCCCAGCACACGGCCCGGGTAGCGCTCCTGCACGGCCCGGACGATGCGGCCGGCTACGTGTTCGAGGAGCTGCGAGGGCGTGCGCATCTCGGCCCGGATGAGGTCGACCACCTCGGCATACGAGACCGTGTCGTCGAGGCTGTCCGTCGCCATGGCCCGCTCCATGTCCACCCGCAGCGTGCAATCCACCAGATACAGGTGGCCCACAACGTGCTCCTGCTGGAACGCGCCGTGGAAAGCCTGTATCTTGAGTCCCTGTATTTCTATGTAGGATGTCATGGAGCTATCAATTTGTCTTGACGATGCCGTTGATGATTTGGTGCAGCCTTACGCGGGTCTTGAAGCCTTGCGCGCGTGGCGAGGGGTTACAGCCCCTTGCCGTGGCAGTTCTTGTACTTCAGTCCGGAGCCGCATGGACACGGGTCGTTGCGGCCGACATGCTTCTGTGCTACAAAAGGCATGCGGGGCTGCTGGGGCTGACCCTGCGGTGCCTGAGGAGCAGCAGGATTGCCCGGTGCACCCGGCACGGGAGCCTGCGGAGCCGGACGGCCGAAAGCGGAACCGGCTTGGGCGTGGCTGGCCTGCATGCGGCTGAAGTCCTGACGGCGCTCGGCGGCTGCGGTCTTGAACTCGCCGCCACCACCACCTGCGTTCTGGCCGGCTGCCTCGTCTTTAGGCGGTTCGGGCAGGTGGAGCTGGCTGCGCATCAGGATGCGGACGGCCTTGAGGTTCATCTTCGAAACCATGCGCTCGAAGATGCCGTACGACTCGACCTTGTAGATGAGGAGCGGGTCTTTCTGCTCGTAGCTCGCATTCTGCACCGACTGCTTGAGGTCGTCCAGGTCGCGGAGGTTCTCCTTCCAGGCCTCGTCGATGACGTGCAGAATGATAATCTTGAGGAACGTCTTGATGATGTTGTGGCCTCCCGTAGCGGAAGCTTCCTCCAGGTTGACGGGAATCTGGTAGATGCGCTTGCCGTCGGTGAAGGGGACGATGACGTTGCGGATCTGCGTGTTGTCCTTGACGCGCTCGTAGATCTCGACCAGACGCGGACCGATGGTCTTCTCGACCTCGTCGCCGCGGCGGTTGAAGTTCTGCATGGCCTTGTCGAAGATGTCGTTGGTCAAAGCCTCTTCCGATACGCCCTTCAGGCTGCCCTCCTTCAGTTCGAGGTTGAGGCCCAGGTTGCGGAAGACTTCCATGTTCAGGTTGTCGAGGTCCTGGTTGTCGTTGTACTGCTTGACCAGGTCGGCCACGACGTCGTAGGTCATGTTCATGAAGTCCACGCCGATGCGTTCGCCCATCAGGGCGTGGCGACGGCGGGTGTAGACGACTTCGCGCTGCTTGTTGAGCACATCGTCGTACTCGAGCAGGCGCTTGCGGATGCCGTAGTTGTTCTCCTCGACTTTCTTCTGCGCCTTCTCGATGCTGCTCGACAGCATGGAACTCTCGAGCACGTCGTCTTCGGTCATGCCGAACACCTTGCTGTCCATGAGCTTGGCGATGCGGTCGGAGCCGAAGATGCGCATGAGGTTGTCTTCCATCGAGACGAAGAAGACCGACGAACCCGGGTCGCCCTGTCGGCCGGCACGTCCGCGCAGCTGGCGGTCCACACGGCGTGACTCGTGGCGCTCGGTGCCGATGATGGCGAGACCGCCTGCGGCCTTGACTTCGGGCGAAAGTTTGATATCCGTACCACGGCCGGCCATATTGGTGGCGATGGTGACGGTGCTGGCCAAACCGGCTTTGGCCACAATCTCGGCCTCGCGCTGGTGCAGCTTGGCGTTGAGGACGTTAGGCCGGATGCCGTTCTGGATGAAGGCCTTGTTGAGCAACTCGGAGATTTCGACCGATGTGGTGCCTATCAGCACCGGACGGCCTTGCGACACATACTCCTTGGCCTGGGCAATGACGGCCTTGTACTTGGCGCGCTTGGAGCGGTAGATGCGGTCGTCCATGTCGATACGGGCCACGGGCTTGTTGGTCGGAATGCTGACCACATCGAGCTTGTAGATGTCCCAGAACTCGCCGGCCTCGGTCTCGGCCGTACCGGTCATGCCGGCCAGCTTGTGGTACATGCGGAAGTAGTTCTGCAGGGTGATGGTGGCAAAGGTCTGGGTGGTCTGCTCGACGTGGACGTGCTCCTTGGCCTCGACGGCCTGGTGCAGTCCGTCACTCCAGCGGCGGCCTTCCATGATACGGCCCGTCTGCTCGTCGACAATCTTGACCTTGTTGTCTTCCGACACGATGTAGTCGACGTCTTTCTCGAACATGGTGTAGGCCTTGAGCAGCTGGTTGACGGAGTGGACGCGCTCGCCTTTGGTCGTGAAGTCGTTCATAATCTCTTCTTTGCGCGCCATCTTCTCTTCGTCGGTGAGCGAAGCGTCGTGCTCGACTTCGGCTATCTCGGTGCCGACGTCGGGGAGCACGAAGAACTTGGGGTCTTCGCCTTCGTGGGTGAGGAGCTCGATGCCCTTGTCCGTCAGGTCGACGCTCTTGTTCTTCTCGTCGATGGAGAAGTAGAGCGGCTCGAGGGCTTCGGGCATGCGCTGCTGGTTGTTCTCGAGGAAGGCGGCCTCGGCGCGGAGCATCTCCTGCTTGACGCCGGTCTCGCTCATGAACTTGATGAGGGCGTTGTTCTTCGGCCAGGCACGATAGGCGCGGTAGAGGGCTGTGGCGCCTTCGTCGCGAATGGTCTTGTCGTCGTTGAGCACTTTCTTCTTGGCCTCGTTGAGCAGGGAGTTGAAGAGCGTCTTCTGCGCTTCGACCAGCTTCTCTACGCGCGGGCGAAATTCCATATAGAGTTCCTCGTCGCTGTACTCGGACGTGCGCGGTGTGGGGCCGGAGATGATGAGCGGCGTACGGGCGTCGTCGATTAGGACGGAGTCGACCTCATCGACAATGGCGTAGTTGTGCTCGCGCTGCACGAGGTCTTCGGGCCTTGTGGCCATGTTGTCGCGCAGGTAGTCGAAGCCGAACTCGTTGTTCGTGCCGAATGTGATGTCGCAGTTGTAGGCCTGCCGGCGCTCGTCGCTGTTGGGCTCGTGGCGGTCGATGCAGTCGACGGTGAGGCCATGGAACTGGTAGAGGGGACCCATCCACTCGCAGTCGCGCTTAGCCAGGTAGTCGTTGACGGTGACGACATGCACGCCGTTGTGCGTCATGGCGTTGAGGAAGACCGGAAGCGTGGCGACGAGGGTCTTGCCTTCGCCCGTAGCCATCTCGGCTATCTTGCCCTGGTGCAGGACGACGCCGCCGAAGAGCTGCACGTCGTAGTGTACCATGTCCCAGCGGACGGGGTTTCCGCCGGCGTTCCAGGTGGTGGCATAAACGGCCTGGTCGCCCTCGATGGTCACGAAGTCGGTGGTGGCGGCCAGGTCACGGTCCATCTGGGTGGCGGTGACGGTCACGGTCTCGCTGTTGGCAAACCTGTAGGCGGTCTGCTTGACGATGGCGAAGACCTCGGGGAGGATGGCGTCGAGCTGTTCGTCGAAGGTCTTCTGCACCTTCTTCTTCAGTTCGTCGATTTCGTGCCATACGGGTTCGCGCTTGCTTACCTCGAGGGTCTCGACCTGGTCTTTGAGTTCCTGTATCTTCTTGCGGTCGTCGGCCACCTTATCCTGCATCTGCTGCATGAGGGCTTGGCTTCGGGCTCGCAGTTGGTCGTTGGTCAGTTCTTTGGTGGCTTCGTAGGCAGCCTTGATTTTGTCGACCCAGGGTTGTATTTCCTTTGCGTCCCTTTGCGACTTGTTGCCAAACAACTTGGTCAAAAATGCGTTGAAATTCATATCTTGCTATGCGTTATTGTTTTATACTTTGTTTGTTTTGCGGTGTACTTATAGTTTCCGAGTCGGTCGAAAACCGGTGGCGTTTCCCTTTAAGTTTTACCATTCAGTTTTACCTTGTGGTTCGGAGGGGAGCAGCCCGGGACCCCGATGGAGCGCGGATTTTGATGCAGGCCGCAATGGTGGGGGCGATGACGGTGGCGTCGACGGGAACGGAGATGCGTTCGGGCGTAATGTGAGGCGCCATCAGTATGGCCGGGCCCGGGGCGACGTCGTAGCGCGTCTGGGGCGTTTCGTCCGAGTCGTCGTCATAGCGCGACGTCCAACCTGGCAAGAGGGAGAGGATGAGGTCTCCGCCGTAGGTGCGGTTGTAGGCGCGGCGCATGCGTCCGATGGACTGGCTTACATCCTGGTGCAGGATGCGGTATTGCGTGGTGACGTCTTCGACGCCGCTGAACATCATGACGAACTCTGCCGCCGTCTGCTGCACGTCAGCTACCCGCAGCCCTTTCTGCTCGATGACGCGGTGGTCCAGGTAGATTTGGCCGTCGGCATAATCGATGACGTACTGCGCCTGGCCATAGACGGAGACGAGATAGCTGTTGAGCAGCGAGGTGCAGCGACGCGCCGTAAACACGCCCTGCTTCGTGCCGTCGACCTCGGTGACTTTGACCCCCGTTTCGCCCGTCCCGACAAGGTAGACAAGGGTGTTGTGCAGTCCGACGCTTTGCTGCACGGCTTTGAGCAACTCCTCGATGCTCCGGTCCAGGCGCAGGTAGGCGTCCTGCAGCTCGAGGGCGTAACGCTCGGGGCGCTCGTTCATCCACGGGCCGCAATAGAAGGTGAGCTGCAGCATGTCGGTCGTCTCGTGCTGGCCGAGGCTGCCCGTCTTGAGCAGCACCTTGGAGAGCTCGACGATGGCGTCATTGACCAATGGACTGGTCTTGTACCACTGGTAGTTGGGCTGGCCGTACTGCATGAAGTTGTGGCTGAACCGGTCCGTCTCGTAGTGGTAAGGCATGATGACGAGCTTCTCGCCCTCATGCAGAGGTTCCCAGACGGCAGCGCTGACCGACTCCGAAAGGGGGTTGGTCTTGTTGCGTCGCTCTATGTAGTTGGGGAAATTCCTGTAGTAGGTGGTCGAGGCCCACTTGCCTTCCTTCTCGTCTATCCAGAAGGCGCAGTTGGCCGTATGTCCGGCACCGATGATGGCGCTCTCGGCGTCGGGGGCAATGCTGTAAACCCGACATTCGCCCGACGAGGCCGCCTTGAGTTCGTCGCCCAGCGTCGTGCTGTTGAGGCGGCGTGGCGAGTAGTTGCGGTCGGTGAAGTTGCCCAGATAGTCCTTGTCGTAGAAGACCGACTCGCGGCGCAGCAACTGCGCGTTGTAGATTTCTTTGGCCGAAACACCGCTGCTGAAGGCGTACGACCCGGTGGCCAGTACGGCCATGGCTGCCGTCGCATCGCTGCCGTCGACATCCAGCACGACCTGGTCATAGACCAATCCCTTGTGGAGCAGCATCTTCAGTCCGCCATCCGACATCTGGCTTTCCAGCGCGTAGAGATAGTCGCTCCGCAGCTGGTCGACGGTAATGCCGATGATGAGCTTTGGCGCCTCTGACTTTTCCTTCTCGACTTCGGCGGCTGTAGCTCTGACTGCTACCAGTAGCAGCAGGGTCGTGGTGACGATGTATGTAGTGTTGAGCTTCTTCACTCTTTTGATCATCTTGTCCGGTGCTTGATCATCTTGATTTTGTCTGGATGAGTCATCTTGCTGGATGAGTCATCTTGTCTGGATGAGTCGTTTTGTCCGGACGGGTCGTTTTACTGTGTGGTGCGATTTGTCAGATGCCAACCACTGCGCACCAGTATGGCGGCAATGAAAACGACAAATGCCGGATGGCAATATTGCGCGACAAAAAGTTGTGCAATCATGAACGTTATTGCGGACGCAAAAATAATAAAAAAATAGATACGCCGAATTTTTTGCGCCTTTTTTATCCAAATAAAGACGATAAAAAACAGATTTGTCGGCAAAAGCCACATGCAGTTGATATTATGGTCGACTGCAGGATGGATGGAGAAGAAGTTGAGATACCAGATGATGAGACCTGCCACGCCCGAGGCGAGAAGCCATAGGGAATCGAAAATCCGAGTCGGTACGGATATTGTGTAACTCGCCTGCATCGTGTTGCGCCGTTTGGTCTCTACGGCCGAGAGCAGCAGGGCGATGAGCAGTATGTAAAAAGCGGTGTTTGTAGGACTTAGTGCAAAAATGCCGTTGTCGGCAAGTTTGCTTTTGATGTCGTCGCTGTAGTCGGTTATTGTCTCTTTGTCTTTGACCAATGGATGCCCGTCCACGCTGGCGTGGTCGAAGGCGACGGACAAGACATCGGGCAGGAACAATTGCTCGCGCAATGAAGCCTGACGGTCCGCCCGTCCGGCAATGGCCAATGAAATGCCGAAGTCCAGCCAGTTGTGCTCGCCGGTCTTTTCCTTCAGCAGGTCGCGGAGCGTCTTGGGCTGCACCCAGGTCGAGTCGTATTGTATCGGGCCTGCCGAGGCGTTGACGAGGTCGAAGGGCCGAGTGGCGCAGTTGTCGAAGAAGAAGTTGTACTGGTAGTTGCGGTTTTCGGGCCGGTAGTTTTCGGCCAAGGCGCGGGCCAGGCGCTGCGACTGGTCGGGGGTGAGGTCGAAGGCCTGTTCGGTGAGCTGCAGACCGCGGCGCCGGTAGCCAGCCACGAAGCTGTCCGTGTAGGCGGCTCCCATCTTGTAGTGGCAGATGCCCTGTATGAAATGGAGTACGAAATGGGGCTCGGTGTAGTTGTAGACGCCGTAGTGAAACACGATGTCAGAGTCCCACTTCAGGTCGTGTACGCGCAGGCCTGTGTGCCCGAACCGTTCAAAGGTCCTTGCGCCAGGCGAGGCGGTGAGCAACGATATCTGCAGCGAGTCGCTGAAAGCCATCTCTGCCTTGAGGTCCAGGACGGAGAGTGCGACAAGGAGCAGGAGAATCCATTTCTTCATGATATTCCGTGTTGTGCTATTATGATATTATGTGTTGTGCCGTTATGACATTCCTTCCTTTTGTGTTGCTTTCGTTCGCGTCGTTGTGACATCTCGTTTCGTCGTTGTGACATTCCGTTTGTGCCGTTTTTTTTTGTTTGTGCAGTTTTGTACAATAAGAATAACCGCTTTTGCCGGAGGTTCCTTGGTACGGGCGAAGTTATGAAAGCAAACGGGCGTGGCTATGAAAGCAAAAAAAGAAGCATCCTGTGTTTTTCATGGATGCTTCCTTTCAAGATTGAGAAGGTAGAAATCAAGCCTTGGCAGCTGCGTTGGAAGCAGCACGGAACTCCTTCATGAGCTTGCTGATTTCGAGAGCCTCTTTACGGGCACGAAGACCGGCAGCCTTGTTTCCCTTTGCAACTTGAGCTTCTGCATCTTTAGCGAAAGCAGCTGTCAGCTCGTTGATTTTCTTTACCAATTCTTCCATAGTTGTAAGTGTTTTTGGTTAATGTGTTTGTACTAGTACATGTTTTGTACGCTGCAAATATATAGACTTTTTCGGAAAGCATCAAAAAAAACGGTAAAAAATGCATTTTGACACCCAAAAATAGGCTTTTACCCTCGTAAAAACGTGAAAATGCGGGTAAAAAGAAGTGAAAACGCCTAAAAAACGGAGTAAATACGACAGGTCCCAAAAAAAAGCGTTATCTTTGCGCGTACAAATAAAGATATGAATTATGCCATCATTGCTGCAGGCAAGGGTTCGCGTCTTTCCGCTGAGGGAATAGTGCAGCCCAAACCCCTGGTGCAGCTTCAGCAGAGGCCCTTAATAGGCCGTCTTCTGGACTTGATGCGTGACACCTATGCGGAGAGCATAAGTGTAGTGGTCAATCCAGCCAACCCCGATGTGGTGCAGTACCTGCAGAGATGGCAGGCCGCCCATCAGGATGTGCGCCTGCAGATATGCGTGAGGGATACTGAAAGCTCGATGCATAGTCTGGCAGTACTGAGCGAGGTCATTCCATCGGGTAGGTACATACTGACTACGGTCGATACGGTCTTCAGAGCCGACGACTTCCGGAGGTATGTCGACGACTTCCGCCACTCGGCCGACGACGGGCTGTTTGCGGTCACTTCGTTTGTCGATGACGAGAAGCCACTCTGGATTTCGACGGACAAAGACGGATACATCACCCGCTTTGCCGACGATGAGGGAACATACGTCAGCGGTGGCGTCTATGGTCTGAACACCGCAACATCGTTCCCGATACTACGGGCATGCGTCGAGGCCGGACAGTCGAGGATGCGCAACTATCAGCGCGCTCTGCTCGCGGCTGGTCTGCGCATCAAGGCCTGCTCTTTCGGCAAAATCATAGACATAGACCACGCGGACGACATACGCAAGGCTGAACGGTTTCTCGCTACGGGAGCAGAGGAAGCCTCAGGTGTTGTGGATGCTAAGAGCGCAGAGTGTTCTACGAGCGCAGAGGATTCTACGAGGGCAAAGAGCGAGTCTCTCAAAACGCCAGTCCGCTTTTTGCTTATTGGGCGCGATCCGGCTTTTTCGCCCAACAGCGTGGACAAAGATGCGGCCATCCTGCAGGCTGTCGGCTCTCTGCTTTCTGCCCGGGGCGGGCAAGTGCGCTACATCGGTGAGGAGGCTTTGACCAAAACCGATATCTGCGCCGCCGATGTTGTGCTGAGTATGGCGCGGCGTTGGAAAGCCTTGATGCTACTGGGTCAAGCCAAGGTTCGGGTCGTCAATGCGCCGCAAGCCGTGATGACCGTGGCCCAAAGCCGGTCGACGACGATGGAACTCTTGCAGGCCGCAGGGGTTCGGGTGGCAGACTTCTGGAGCTATGAGCCCTCGGAAGACACGATGTTCCAGTGTGAACCGGCGCTGCAACGCCTGCTGCCGGGGTGGGTCAAGGGAATGCATCCGGATGGGGTGGAAGCCGGCGATGTGACTTATGTCGCCACGCCGATCGAGGCTGATACGGCCGTGCTTACGCTCAGCGCCCGACACTGCACCGACATCATCGTGGCCCGGCATTGTCCGGGCACACTGGTCAAAGTGTACTGCATCGCTTTGCCCGACGACGGACAGGGGATGTGGCTCCGGTGGTTCTTGCCGCAAGAGGAGGGCTACACCAAGTTCGGCGACGAGGTCCATAACAGCCCTGCCGACACGGCCCTGCCGGTGGACGAAGACCGACTGCGTGAAGTTGCCGCTCGGGTGTCGGAAGCTCTGCATCTGCAGTTGTTCGGCTACGATGCCATCTTGGGCGAGGACGGGACTTTGACCGTGATTGACGTCAACGACTGGCCAAGCTACTCCCGGTTCTGTGCGGAGGCGGCAGAGTGCATCGCCGGAAGAATATAACCTAGGACTCCGGTCGAGAAAATTTAAGTTATGACAGAAGCCAACAAACAAAGATACGCAAGCACGCTCAAGCATCCGGACACGGAGGAGCCGATAGACCTGCTGTTCTACCGACCGGTGGGTTATAGGGTCGCTCTGCTGGGAGAGAAGTTGGGTTGGACTCCCAACATGATTTCGGTGGCGAGCATCCTGTTCGGTGTCGCCTGCGGTTTGCTGTGCTATCCGTCGCAATGGCAATGGAATCTGCTCGGCATCGGCCTGCTGGTTCTGGCCGATATCTGCGATTCGGCCGACGGACAACTGGCCAGGATGACGCACCAATACTCGCGGTTCGGACGTATCCTGGACGGCGCCTCGGGCGACCTTTGGTTCATTGCCATCTACGCCTCTATCTGCTGCCGGCTCTTCCCGCAGTGGGGCGTGTGGATTTGGATGCTTGCAGCCGCCGCCGGCTTTTGCCACAGCAAACAGGCCCAATTGTCGGACTACTACCGCAACATACATCTCTTTTTCGCCAAGGGAAAGAACGGAAGCGAGTGGGACGATGCCCGTTGCACAGACCAGACCTATCGCTCCATACGCTTCGCCGATGCCCCTCTCTACAAAGTCTTCATGTGGTTCTACCGCAACTATGTGAAGGGGCAGGAGACGATGACGCCCAAGTGCCAGAAGCTGCGCACTCTGCTGCAGCAACGCTATCAGGAGAACCCTGTAGCCGGAAATTGTGATGGGAATCCGGCACAGAATGCAGACAAAATCGCGGCCGAGGCTGGCAGTCCGGAGTACGCCGACCTTTGCCAAAGGTTCCGCACCGGGAGCAAGCCGCTGATGAAGTACACCAATATGCTGACGTTCAACTGCCGTGCCATTGTCCTATGCCTGACTTTGCTGGCGGGAATGCCCTGGCTTTACTTCGTCGTCGAACTTACGGTCGGCAATGCCCTCTTCTGCTACATGTGGCTTAAGCACGAGCGCCTGTGCGTGGAGACCTGCGACTGGATAGTCAAAGAATGTCAAGGCCAAAATAAGTAGGGCCGAAGGCATAAAAGACGAGAGCAAGTGCAAAGACGAGCAAGTTGGAAGCGCAAAACGAGCGAGTTGGAAGTATAAAGACAAGCGAGTTGGAATCGCAAGACAAGCAAATTGGAAGCAAAATATTAGTACACACTATTTTGAAATGAAACAACGCCTACTGAAAATAACACTCTTCGCATGCGGTCTTGCCGTCCTGCTATGGATGGTAAGAGCGGCAGGGCCGGAGTTGCTGTGGGAGAACCTACAGCAGATGCAGTGGGCCTTGCTCGGGTGTGTGCTGATATGGGCTGCCTGCTACCTGCTCAATGCCGTTTCGTTCGGGAGCATCATCAGCATTTACCCGTTGCAGCGCCACATGTCGCGAATGGAGATGCTCCGGGTCACGATAAGCGGTTATGCCATCAACTACATCACCCCGTTCGGTCTGCTCGGAGGTGAACCGTACAGGATACTGGTCCTCAAGAAATACATCGGACTCGAAGCGGCCACCAGCAGCGTGCTGCTCTATGCCATGATGCACATCTGCAGCCATTTCGTGTTTTGGCTGGTCGGTTGTGTGCTGGCGGCCTTGTTGTTGTCGCACACTACGGGTTGGCTTTCGGTGCTGCTGATAGCCATCGTGGGCGTTTGTGCGGTGGCCATCCTATTGTTCTTCCTCGGTTATCGAAGCGGGATGGTGGTCAGCCTGGTGCATACATTGGCCCGTCTGCCGTTCGTGGGCCGGGCCGTCGGTCGCTGGAGTGACCGGCATACTGACCGGTTGGACGAGATTGACCGGGGTATTGTTTGCCTGCTCAAGGAGCATCCCCGCAGGTTCTGCTTTTCACTGGGCATTGAGTTCCTGTCGCGTATGTGCAGCGTCCTGGAGATTTGGCTGATAGTCTGGCAACTTGGTTGGTATCTTTCCTATAGCGAGGCTTACCTGATTGTGGCATTCAGTTCGCTGTTCGCCAACCTACTCTTCTTCAGTCCCCTGCAGATGGGCACACGCGAGGGTGGTATCTGCCTGGTGATGCAGCAACTCATGCCTTTGGGTGGCCTTGCCGCTTTGATGCCGCTTGCCGTGAGCGTGAGCCTTGCCACCCGCATCCGCGAGACCATTTGGATTTTCATCGGACTGGTCCTCGCTATGGTCAACGACAAGAGTTACGACAAAATAGTAAAAATTGACACTACACGATATGAAAACAGAAAGTGAGAGGAGAGGAGTAATCCTCGATTATGGCGCTACCATCGACAGCAATGGCAAGCATTGGGCTGACGTCCTTTGGGACGCGTTCTGCTCGGCTTCGCTTCCCTTGACCAAAGAGCAGTTCAGGGAAGCTTATATCTATGGCGAGCGGTATTTGTCGATGGTCAACATTATCAATCCTAATCAGAACTTCTTCGAGTTGATGCAAGTGCGCATTGGCATAGAGATGGACTTTTTGATTGAGCAAAACGTGCTCAGCGAACAGATACTGGAAACGACGCTCAAGGTCACGTCGGAAGGCGAGACTCCCATCATCGAAAAGAGCAAACTGACGCAGCACTTCGTCGACTACCTGGCCGGATATTGCTATGACTATGCACGCCGCTGCACACTCGATGCGGGACCGATAGTCGAGTATCTGTCCGAGAAATACGAACTGGCTATGGTCAGCAATTTCTATGGCAATCTGAGCGCCGTGCTGCAGGACTTCGGCTTGCTCCGGTGCTTCAAGACCGTGGTCGATTCAACCGAAGTCGGAGTACGCAAGCCGGATCCGGCCATCTTCCAGATAGCCATTGACCGACTGCAGCTGCCGGCCAAAGACATCGTTGTGATAGGCGATTCGTACGACAAGGACATCAGTCCTGCCGTTTCTCTGGGTTGCCAGGCCATCTGGTTCAAGGGCTCAGGTTGGGACCCCGAGGCGGACAAGAAGATTGACTTCGAGCCTTCTATCAGCAACCTGCTGCAAATCTACGACATACTTTAACCTCTGAAATCACCGCCATGAACGTCGCGTTTATATCCTATTCACACCATGATGCCAAGATTGCCGAGTGGCTGCAAAAGTCACTTGAGCATTACCGCATCTCCCATACCGGAGGATGTCACAATCCTGCTGACCCCTCCAAGTATACGCTCAGTCCGATATTCCGCGACCGTACTGACTTGTCCGGCGGTATTTTGGCCGATGTCATTTTCCGCAATCTTGAGGACTCGCTCTTCCTTATCGTCATCTGCTCGCGCAGGGCGGCCCGTTCGGAGTGGGTCAACAAGGAGGTCCAGTACTTTATTGACCACGGCCGGCAGGATATGATTATCCCGGTGGTCATAGATGGCGTGCCGTATTGCGAGACCTCGCGCGAATGTCTGCCTAAGGCCCTTATCCAATATACCAAAGAGCATCCCGAGAACGAGCTGCTCTGTATAGACTATACCGCTGAAGGCCCTTACCGTACGCAATATGCCGTCGTGGCCCGTATCCTGGGTGTGCCGTTTGACATGATATTCAATCGGCAGAACCGGCGCCGTCGCAACAGATTGGTTTCCGCTGCCCTGGTTTGTATCCTGATGGTCTGCGGACTCCTATATCTGCTGACGCCTATCGATACGCGAATCATCTTGCGCGACCCGCACAGCCACCTACCGTTGGCAGAAGATGCAGAGGTGATCGTCAACGACATCCATTATGTGCTCTCCGGATACGAAAACACCATCGACATGCCGGACATGCCGGGATATATGCGAGGCCACGCCATCGATGTGCTTTTCTACGGCACGTTTTATGACACCATCCGCACGCGCATAAGGTTAGGTATAGGATTCTCCACTACGACCGAACTCGAACTGACTCGCGACGACACTTTCGCTTTCTTCGCGGGACATGTGGTCGATGCTGATGGCTATCCGATTGAAGGAGCTACGATTACGGTGGCCGGCGAACATGTGCAGACCGATAGTTTGGGCACCTTCAGCGTGCATTTGCCTATTGAAGTGCAAGCCGAGGAGCAAACCGTCTTTATCATGAAGGATGGCTACAAGGAGGTGTATCGTGAGGACGAATGTCCCTCGAAGGACTTGATTTACATCATGTATTCTGCCACCGAATAGGGCTACAAGTCTCTTTCCAAAGCAACTATATATTGAATTACATCATGTGTTCTGCCGCCGAATAAGAATTGGCAGAAATCTGCATTTCCTGACTTCGTCAATGCGTCACCCGAATCAGAATTTGTCTGTTGGTAGCCCGAAGAGGGGCTTGACGGCGAGGTGTTTCTTGGTAAGGAACAGGGTCTTCGTGAAGTAAGTGCCGTTCTCAGGCATCCTTATTCTGATTGTTGTTA
>CAVGQN010000057.1:0-21075 GCA_963631395.1 bacterium | reverse complement strand
TATTTTATGGGGTCGCGCATGCGGCCTAGTACTCAAATTTTTAACGAACTATTGGAGGTATAGGACTTAATCCTATACCTGAAAACGCCAAGGAGTTTGAAGAAAATTCTCCAAGATACACGCAAATCAACTTAGAACCATTAGGCCATAGCCAAATTACCGAATGGACTAAGAAAAGCCTCTAAAGGCATCACCGCATCCGCCGTGCAGCAGCATCGAGGCGATTGAAACGCTTCACCTGCACATAGAGGAAGATGCCGGCTACGATGGCAGATATGACATCAGCTATAGGCAGCGAAATCCAGACACCATACACGCCATCCCATCCGTTGGCCGCAAACAAATCCGGCAAGAACAGCAGGAATGGAACGAGGAAGAGGAGCTGGCGCGTGGTCGAGATAAAGATACTCTTCTTGGCCTGACGGATGGACTGGAAGAAAGTGCTGGTTATCATCTGGCCTCCGACTATAGGGAACATGCAGAGCATGATACGCAGAGCCGGCACGCAAAGGTTGACCATCAAGGGGTCACGCGTAAAGAAGCCTACCAGCGTCTCGGCGAAGACTGCCATAATCAGATAGCCCACCGTCATAATGACCGTGGCACAGGCATAGGCGAACTTGAGCGTACCCGTGACACGATGATAAAGACGTGCGCCGAGGTTGAAGCCCACTATAGGGCCCATGCCTTGACCGAAGCCCATCACCATCATGACAACGACAGTCGAGATACGGTTGACAATACCATACACGCCCACATAGGCATCGCCATTGACACCGCCCTGCGTCAGCAAGTCAAGGTTGATAAGCATGATGACCAGACAGCCGCACACATTAACAAAGAACGGACTGAGTCCGATGGAGATAATGTCACGGATGATGTCGAGCCGCAGAATAAGTCCCTTGCGCGAGAAGTGCACGAAGTGGCCCTTATTGCGGAAGAACTGCACCTCGACCACAAAGGCTATCAACTGACCGAGCACTGTGGCCAAAGCCGCACCGCGCATGCCCCAGCCGAAGCCGAAGATAAAGAGGGCATCGAGTACGACGTTCATCACCACCGCTATCAGCTGGCAGGTCATCGCCATCTTGGGATGTCCCGTCGAACGCATCTGGTCGTTCATGCCCAGCATGGCATGAGAAATGACACAGCCTACGAGTATAATCTGCATATAGTCGTAGGCATAGGGCAAAGTGACATCGCTGGCTCCGAAGAAGCGAAGTATGGGTTCCAGGAACAACAGACCGAAGATGCATAGCAACAAGCCGACCGTGATGTCAAGCCGAATCACATTGCCGAATATCACCAGTGCCTTGTTCCTGTCGTTTTCGCCCATCGCGACAGCCGTCTGGGCACCGCCACCCACTCCAATCATAGCTCCGAAGGCATGGCTGATATTCATGACCGGGAACGTAATAGCAAGGCCCGCTATCGCCATCGAATTGACACATTGTCCGATAAAGATGCTGTCGCACAAGTTGTAGATACTGCTGGCAGCCATGGCAATGATGCTCGGCGTGGCAAATTGGAAAAGGAGCTTCCCTACGGGTTTGGTAGCGAGTATGCGGCTCCGCTCGTCTGTGTATTCTATCATTTCTTCAGTGCTTCGTATAGTTGGTCGATAGCCGTCTGGGCACCACCGCCTGCGGCATCGAGGAGTTGAACAAACTTACTGCCGATGATGGCGCCATTGGCATTGGCCTGGGCAGACTCGAGCGTCTGCTTGTTGCTGATACCGAACCCGATGAGCGTAGGGTGCTTCAGGTGCATGCCATGGACTTTGTTGAAATAATCCTTCACACCATCGAAATCTTTCTTTGCTCCTGTAGTGGAGGCCGACGAAACCATATAGATAAACCCGTCGGTATTGTCGTCGATGAAGCGGATGCGGTCCTCGCTGGTCTCGGGCGTAATGAGCATGATGATACGCAGGTCATAGCGGTCTGCTATCGGCTTGAAGTCCTCCATATAGTCCTTGAACGGCAAGTCCGGGAGTATCATACCGTCCACACCCACCTCGACGCACTTCTTGCAGAAGGCCTCAAAGCCGTACTGGATGACGGGGTTCAGATAGCCCATCAGGATGAGAGGAATATGGACATCCTGACGGATGCCCTCCAGCTGGCTGAAGAGCTTGCGCAAGGACATGCCGTTGCGGAGCGCCTTGGTGGCAGCATCCTGAATGACCGGTCCGTCGGCTATCGGGTCACTGAACGGAATGCCTATCTCTATCATATTGATACCATTGCGCTGCAGAGTGCGAATCACATCGGCCGTACCCTCCAGTGTCGGCGCACCGGCACAGAAATACAGACTCAGCACATTCTGCGGATTGTCCTGGAAAAGTTGATTGATTCTATTCATAGTCTTTCGTTATTTTTTGTCTCTTTACTTCCTTTGTTGTCTCTCTGTCTTTGACTGGTACTTTAGCCAAAAGATTGTTTCTCTGTCCAAATTTTGTCATTTCTCCGCCCTTAGTGCCGTCAGGAACGACTTCAGTTTGTCGACATCCTTGAGGCCCGGAGCAGTCTCGAACCTGGAGTTCAGGTCAATGCCCTCAAAACAAGGGTGGTTGAACTGCTTCAATGCCTGCAGGCTATCCGGCCCGATGCCGCCGCTCAGGAAGAACGGAGTCATACAGCGGTAATGGTCGAGTAGGGACCAGTCGAACTGCTTGCCCGAACCGCCGAATCCCGCTACGGGAGTATCGAATAGGAAATAGTCTACAAAACCGACCAACGGTTCACATCGCTGCAGGTCCGTCTCGTTTTTCAGCCGCACGGCCTTGACCACCGTACATATATGACCGGCAGCCCCGAGTGCCTGACGCAACTGCATGACACTCAAGCGGTCCTCATCGCCGTGAAGCTGCACGACCTGCAGGTCATAGTCCAGCACATGCCTGACTATATCATCGGTCTCGGCATTGACGAAGACACCGACACGCTGACAGGACGTGGGCAGATAGTCCGGCACACGGTCACAATAACGCTTGGATTCGGGCCAGAAGATAAAGCCCATCCAGTCTATACCCAATGCTTCCACGTCGCGAATGTTGCGGGCATCGCGCATGCCGCATACCTTAATTTTCATCATCTTCTATGGCTTTGACAAAATTCTTGAGCGCCTGACCAGGGTCCGGCGCCTTCATAAAACACTCTCCGACCAGGAATCCCCTGAATCCGGCCCGACGCAGTTCCTTTACGGTATCGGGATTGTCGATACCGGACTCGGATACCAGCACGGGAGCATTCTCCCTGTCAAGCCCCAACTGCTGCACTGCTTCACGCATCTTGCCAGCCACTTCAAATGAATGCCGGGCATCGGTGTGGAAGGTGCCTAACGAACGGTTGTTGACGCCCAGCATATCCGGCACACCGGATTGCAGGTAGGAGAGTTCAGCGGGATCGTGGATTTCGAGCAAGACCTCCAGTCCAAGCGTATGGGCGACACGGAGCAACTCGCTGTACTGCGATGGCTCGAGGTCGGCTGCAATCAAGAGGACGGCATCCGCACCGGCCAACCGCGACTCGTAGAGCTGATACTCGTCGATGATGAACTCCTTGCGGAGCAGCGGGATATTGACTTGCTGACGCACCCGCTGCAGGAACTCCAGACGACCGCCGAAATACTTCCAGTCAGTCAGGATGCTGCAAGCGGCAGCACCGCCCTCAGCGTAAGCCGGAACGACTTGCTCCGGTGTCGCATCGTCGTGTATCCATCCCTTTGACGGACTCTTGCGCTTAAACTCTGCGATGATGCCGCTTCGGCTGTTGGCCAGGCTCTGCTTCATAGAGCGCAGTTTCGGGGCCCCATCCTGCCGTATCCTTTGCCGAGCCAAGTTCTGGAGCACATCCAGCGGTATGTCACGGACCGCAAGGGCCAGTTCCATGCGCTTGTCGGCTATGATTTCTTCGAGAATATCCTTCATCTTGTCTTTAATTCAAATCTTAACTGTTGATTTCGAGGAATTTTTGGAAAGCCGCTTTGGCCTTTCCGCTATCCAGCGACTCCCGGCACATCTCGATACTCTCCTCGACCGTCGTATTGCGGTCCAGGACGGCGATACCACAGGCGGCATTGGCAAGGATGACATTCTTCTGGGCCTTGGTACAAGTGCCGTTGAGCACATCGTCAAAAATCCGCTTTGCTTCGGCCGCCGTACTGCCGCCATAGATTTCGTGCGGGTCGATATAGTCGAAGCCAAGGTCTTTGGGCGTGTACACTTTCTCGAAGTAATTGGTCACGAACTTAAAGCCGGAGGTCAACGAAACCTCATCGTAGCCATCATACGAAGTGATGACGCCGTAGTTGTCGCCTATCTTCTGGTGGGCATTGACATAGAGACGCTGTTGGTTCTGGTTGGCAGTGCCGTGCAGGGAGTTCTTGGGCCGGCAAGGGTTGACCAATGGGCCCAATAGGTTAAAGCAGGTCGGCACACCCAGTGCCTTGCGGGTCGGTCCCACGAACTTCATACCATAGGCAAAGAGCGGGGCATGCAGATAGCAGATGCCGGCCTCGTCGAGCGAGCGGCGGATGGTGTCGATATTGTCCGTAAACTTCACGCCATGCTCGAGCAGAACGGTCGAAGCGCCTGACACGGATGTCGAACCGCCATTGCCGTGCTTGCTCACCTTATAGCCCGTACCGGCGATGACGAAAGCCGAGCAGGTCGAGATGTTGAAGGTGTTCTTGCCGTCGCCGCCCGTACCCACGATGTCGAGTGTGTTGTACTCGCTGAGGTCGACGGGGCGGCCCGTCTCGAGCAAGCCGTCACGGAAGCCCAACAACTCGTCAACCGTCACGCCACGCGTCTGCAGTGCCATCAGCAAAGCGGCAATCTGACATTCGTTGTACTTCTCGGCCACGATGCCCAACATGATGCTGTGCGTGTCCTGTCGGGTGAGTTGCTCACCCTCTATGAGTTTATTCAGATACTTTTTCATTGTATGTCGTTTTTATATATACCGTAATGTTTTCTTTCCCGATCAGACCGGCAGTTTCCTCCTGTCAGAGATGTATGAGCCAGTTCTGTATCATCTTCTTGCCGTCGGGAGTCAGCACGCTCTCCGGATGGAACTGTACGCCCCGGATGTCGTACTCCCTGTGGCGCAGGGCCATGACTTGTCCCTCGTCACTGAGGGCTGTAGCCTCCAGGCAGTCCGGCAAGGTGTCTGCATCGACCACCCACGAGTGGTAACGTCCCACGAGGATATCCTTGTGCAGTCCGCGGAAGATATAATCCGGTTCGCGACGGTCCCTGCCGGCGGTGGACACATCGACAATGTGCGCCGGTGTCTGGACGCCATGGAAGACCTCCGACAGGTTGACGAGCGTGCCGCCAAAGGCTTCGCCGATGGCCTGTTCACCCAGGCAAATCCCCAAGATGGGCTTCTGTCCAGCATAGGTACGAATGACGTCCATAAGCAAGCCTGCCTCCGACGGGATACCGGGACCCGGGCTGAGCATAATCTTGTCATACGGCTCAAGGTCAGGGAGACTAAACTGGTCGTTGCGGAAGACATCGATTTCCGCGCCGAGTTCCTTCACGAGATGTACGAGATTGTAGGTGAAGGAATCGTAATTGTCTATCATTGCTATTTTCATCGTTGCAATTGTGTTAGAGGTTCGACCATTCACATATCTTCAGCCAGGAGGATGGCCTTGCGCAAGGCTCCCAACTTGTTGTTGACCTCCTGCAGTTCGTAGTCCTCGTTGCTACGGGCCACGATGCCGCCACCAGCCTGGAACCACAGCTCCTGGTTCTGCGACACGAAGGTGCGGATGGTGATGGCCTGCTTGAGCGACCCGTCGAAGGCGATATGTCCGATGCAGCCGCCATAGATACCGCGGTCGTGAGGTTCATACTCGCTGATGAGCTGCATGGCGCGCACCTTGGGAGCACCGCTCAGAGTGCCTGCCGGGAACGTATCTATAAAGGCCTTGACCGGGTCTGCACCGGCATCGAGCGTACCGCTGACACGGCTCACCAGATGGATGACATGGCTGTAATACTGCAGTTCCTTGTAGAAGTCCACCTTCACACCATGGCAGTTGCGGCTTAGGTCGTTGCGGGCCAGATCCACCAGCATGACATGCTCCATGTTCTCCTTCGGGTCATTGCGCAGATAGGCCGCATTCTTCTTGTCCTGCAGTTCGTCGCCGGTGCGTTTGGTCGTACCTGCAATCGGGTCGATATAAGCCTTCAGGCTGCCGTCATTCTCCCTGCTGATGCAACAGTGGGTCTCCGGACTCGAGCCGAAGACGCGGTAGGCGCCGAAATCCATGTAGAAGAGGAACGGCGACGGGTTGATGCTGCGCAAAGCCCGGTAGAGTTTGAAGTCATCGCCCTCATAGTGCTGCACGAAGCGGCGTGACAGCACAATCTGGAAGACGTCGCCGCGCTTGCAGTGTGCGATGCCCTTACGGATGTTGGCCTTGTGCTCCTCATCGGTCAGCGGACTGCTCACCTCGCCGACCGGATGGAACGGATAAGTACTGAGGGAGGGACGGTTGAGCGCCTTCTCTATCCGCTCGATGCCGTTGTCGTCAGCCTCGTCGTCGGCCACCAGTTCCAGGATAGTCAAGCGGTTATTGAAGTGGTCAAACTCCAGGATGTACTTGAAGAGGACATACAGCATATCGGGCACGCCGTGCATAGCGGAGGCCTCGTCCTTGACATCGATGTGCTCAAAGTAGCGGACTGCATTGAAAGCCGTGAAGCCCCACAAACCGACTCTTGAAGCGAAATCGGGGTCGATGTCAAAACTGTGCAGGAAGTGGTTGATGACGTTGTCACACCGGTAGTTCTCGTCGATGGCATGCTCATAGACCGTGCCGTCAGGATATGTACAACGGCCCATGCCCTGCACGATGGCCACCTGCGCTATCGGTTGGATAGCGATAAAGGAGCGGGCGTTCTTGCCCGAATGATAGTCGGAGCTCTCCATCAGCACCGACTGGTTGGAGAGGTCGCGCAGACGCAGATACGCACTGACAGGCGTAATCATGTCGCCCAGCATCGACTTGTGGTTGACCTTATAACTGTATTTCATAGCTGCATTTCGTCTTTGTACTTCAGATAGGTTTCCAGATCCTTGTCTCCACGTCCGGAGACGGTCAATACGACGACATCCTCAGGCTTGAACCTGTCGCAGACCTTGGGCAGCAAGGCCAGGGCATGAGCACTCTCGAGGGCTGGGATGATACCCTCCAGCCTAGTCAACTCGAAGGCAGCACGCAGGGCCTCGTCATCGTTAGCGGCCAACACTTGGGCGCGTCCCGTCTCATAGAGGTTGCAGTGCATCGGTCCGGTGCCGGGGTAGTCGAGTCCGGCAGATATCGAATATGGCTCGATAATCTGGCCGTCTTCGGTCTGCATGACCTTGATGCGCTCGCCGTGCAGGATGCCCACGGTACCGATTTCGGTCGAAGCAGCGGTCTTGTCAGTATCTATGCCCAGACCTCCGGCCTCGCCGAGGATAATCTTGACCCGCTCGTCGTCGAGGTAGTGATAGATGGTGCCGGCGGCATTCGACCCTCCGCCCAGGCAAGCCATCAAGTAGTCGGGATAGTCACGGCCGACCTTCTCCTGCAGTTGCCATTTGATTTCCTCGCTGATGACACTCTGCAGACGGGCCACCATATCCGGATAGGGATGCGGGCCCACCGTCGAACCGATGATATAGAACGTATCGGACGGATGGCAGCACCAGTCGCGAATGGCCTCGTTGGTCGCATCCTTGAGTGTCTTGTTGCCCGTCTCCACAGGGAATACCTCGGCACCGAGCATCTTCATGCGCTCCACATTGGCGTGCTGACGCTGTACGTCGAGAGCGCCCATATAGACGCGACAAGGCATATTCATCAAGGCGCAGACGGTGGCTGTAGCCACGCCATGCTGACCGGCTCCCGTCTCGGCCACGACACGTTTCTTACCCATCTTGCGGGCGATGAGGATTTGGCCGATGGCATTGTTGATCTTATGCGCACCGGTATGGTTGAGGTCCTCGCGCTTGAGATACAGCTGGCACCCGTACTTCTCGCTCATCCGTTTGGCGTAATAGAGCGGCGACGGACGGCCCACATAGTCTTTGAGCAACTGGCGATACTCGTCCTGAAACTCCTTGCTCGCGATGATGTCGAGATAGGCATGGCGGAGGTCTTCCACCGTCTTGTACAGTATCTCCGGGATATAGGCTCCTCCGAATATGCCGTAGTAACCTTTTTCGTCTACATTATAAGATTTCATCTGTCTTTGTATATTTTAATTTGTATTGTCTGAACGTTTGTTCGGGACGGATGGCAGCGGTCGCTGCGCCTCATCAGTCCCGTAAAATAAAAAAGAGGCTCGCAAGACGTTGTGTCCTGCAAGCCCTTTTTATCTCTACTATATACATACAAGGGTGCACCCCACAACGATTAAGTCAGGAGAGGACGCCACCACCAGTATGTACGATTCACTGTCATTGTCTTCAGTTTTAATTTTGACGGTGCAAATATAGGCATTTTCTTGGCATCTGCAACAAAAACGGTCAGAAAAAACAGTTTTCGGGCATAAAAACAGGCTTTTTTGCCTGATTTGAAATATATATTTGTATATTTGCAGTCTTAAAGTAGCAAATATCTTGAAATATGCAGTCTTTTTGTCTATTTTCCGCCACCAAGGCCGATTTGGCAAACAGATGACAACGAAAGCCCTCATCCGACAAATGACTACGAGATTCAACTTCAACGGGAACGCCCGTTCCCTACGCGGCACAGACATCCTGGTCTGCGTCTGCGCGCTGGCTTCTTCCCTGTTCTTCGCTTGCGAGACCCGAACGCCCGAGCAACCCTTGGCCCATACGAAAGCCTCGACTGTCTACTCGTCCCTGCTACAGATGCAGGACCTCGACAGGGGCATGACCTTATGCCGAATTCAAAATCCCTGGCAACCGGAGCAAGTCACCATGCAGTACCTGCTGATTCCGGACAAAGACACGGCTTCGTTCTCGCAAAGTGACTATGAAGATCTGGAAAAGGATTTCGGGCCGATGCAAGTCATCGTCACCCCACTGCAGCGACAGACCATCACCGCCTCTTGCCACGCCCGTCTACTGCAGGACCTCAGAGCCCTACCTACAATCGGTGTCATCTGCGACGCGGACTATATCAGTGCACCGGATTTGCGGGAAGCGCTGCGCAACGTACCTGACGGGGGACTGTCGGTATCGCCCAACGCGGAAGTCCTGCTCGCAGCCAACAGCGATGCCATTTGGATATCTCCGTACGAAACCAACTCCCGGACAGTAGCCGAAGCCATCCTGCCGCAACTGCCCGTCATCTATTGTGCCGACTATATGGAGACCACCCCCCTTGGCCGTGCCGAGTGGATGCGTTTCTATGGCCGACTGGTCGGTTTGGGCGAAAGAGCCGATTCGCTATTTAAAATAAGGGAAGCCGCCTATATCGGCCTGGCCGAGACGGCTGCACTCACTGCAGACAGTACAGTTCAAACCACCAAACTGGCCGACCGCGATACTGCCGGGCAAGACAATAGCAAGACATCTGGTTCCAGTAATCAAAAGAAAAAGACCGTCTTGGCAGACTTTCCATACGGTGCCACCTGGTATGTACCCGGAGGCCGCAGCACTATGAGCAGGTTGTATCAGGATGCAGGATTCGTCTATCCATGGGCTGACGACACTCATGGCGGTTCGCTGGCACTCTCTCCGGAAGCCGTGTTTGCAAAGGCGCAAAATGCCGACTGTTGGATTATCAAGTACTACTCGCCCGAGCGGGATTGGACGCTCCAGGACTTCGTATCGCAAAGCAATCTGTATTCGCAGTTCCGAGCCGCGCAATCGGGTTCCGTCTATGGCTGCAACACAGCCCTGTCCGATTATTTCGAGACCGCACCCTTCCATCCGGACCTCATCCTAAGCGAGATGCGGCACATCCTGCTCCAAGAGGACGATTCGCTACAGTACTTTCATCGACTGTCGGGACCTGATTTATTTGATAATTTAAATTTTTAACTCGTCCATTGTTTTTAGTGGACACTAGTGTAATGACATCATTACAAAATGCATTGATTTTGACATCTTTGGTTGTCACAACTTCTCTTTTAATAAATGAATATGTAAATATTCTTTCAAAGAATATGCAAAAAGTCTTTGTAGGGAAAAATACTTTTTATATTTGCACTCGCAGTGTTGTATCATATTATTTTATAGCACAATAAACTACATAAAGCTTTTGAAAGAGAATAGTTTTGTGTAGACGAAACATTATCTTTTAATACCCCCAAAATATGAAAGACTTTTCTTTGCTAGTTAGCATTTTATTCCTATTGGCAGCTTGTTCTTTAGAACAGGATACAAATGGATGCAACAACGATTCGACATTTAGTAATCTTGTTTTTACAAATGAGATTAGGCTGCCATCTATTCAATCTGATGACAGTTGTGCCGCACATAGTACAAAAAAATGGGAAATTGAAATTGTCATCAGAATCCTTTGATACTTCCGGGATAACATATTATCCTATATCCGTTTCCGATCAATTGTATTTATGTCGTTGGGTACAAGGAGAGAATCATAATAAACAAGTTTATTCTCCTATAGTGGTATATTTGAAAGTACAAGCAGACGAGACACAAGAACAAGAGTATCGATTATCTATATTTGCAATAGATTGCAGATTCTTACAGCAGTGGAATCTAAATATAGCAATGTTTAGGACCCAACTTCCTTTGAATGGGAATTTTAGTGGCGTATATATTGAATCAACAACTGAAGGTGCAATTATAGGTGGGGAAATTTATTATGCAGGGGAAATAACTCGATATATTCAGCCTACTGCCGCAATTAAATGCGGTCGTACGTATGCTCAACGATCAAAAGATGGTAACTTTTCAATCTCTTTTGTAGACAATGGATCCACTAGGACTTCATCCATTGATTATAATCCTGACAATGAATCTTTTAGCTGGGATTTTTGTAATTATTGTCATGCAAACCCTTGTGTATGTGGTGTATGCAGCAATTGTGATAAAGATTTTTCCGATTGTAAATGTACAGAAGATCCGATGTTTTGTATAGATTGCGAAAGATCACCATGTGAGTGTTTGTTGTGTATGAAGTGCAATAAAAAAACGTCAGAATGTACATGTTTTGGGAAAGACTGCAATTGTTCGTGTTCGGTTTGTCAGGGGAAAGGGTATCACAAACCTAGACAATCAATGTCGAACAATTTTATTTAGCGGCCATACAATCAACAATTTAGTTATACTATTTTGAAATACATGATTTTAATTTATGTATCCAATAAATATGTTAAACACAAACCGGCTACTAAAAGCGATACTGTTGTCTTTGCTGAACATAGTGTCAGCCACAGCCGAAACGGACATTGAAGGGTTCTTTACTGAACAATTGCAATGCCGCCAAGAGAAACTGTATCTTACACTTGACAGACCTTCGTATGACTCCGGTGACACAATTTGGTTTCGCGGGACATTGGTAGATGCCAATAATCTAAGCTATCTGGTCAAATCAAATTATATAACCGTCGAACTTCATAATCTCAAAGGCGAACTGATACAGCGACGCAAAATTGCCCGCTCCGGATTGTGCTTCCATCATTGCATACCATTGGACGCTGATTTGCTGTCAGGTTATTACGTATTGTCCGCTTATACGTCCTGGATGAGAAACTTTGACAACAATTTGTTTTTCAAACGAAAGATATTTGTCAAGAATAGAAATCTGCTTGTTTCCGGCGACCCAAACACCAAAGAACCTTATGATTTTGAAGTCCTGTTCTTTCCGGAGGGAGGCAGCCTCGTTGACCAGGATAAATACCCGCAGAAAATCGCATTTTCCGCTGTTGGAAATGACGGGTATCCCGTAGATGTGGATGGCGTGGTAATATCTGAAGCGGGAGAGCCGATTGATAGCATTCATTCGGCACACGATGGTATGGGGACATTCTTTGTTTCTAGAGATAAAGTAGCCTGCACGGCTTGTCTTACCGTTCGTCATCGTGTCGATTCGGCTGGCGGTTCTCTCTGCAAGATATTTAAACTGCCATTTTATTCTGATAAGCCAAAGACGGTTGCATTGCAAATATTGGATGATACGTGTAGGATATTAGGGACAAGACAGGACTCATTGTTCCTCATTCTACATTGTGGCACAAATCTCGTAAAGAAGGAGAAGGTGGTGGTTGGAGACGAGCGACCGCTGGATTTAAGTCCTTGCCGCCCTGGAGTTTGTCAACTGCTTATTTCTACTTTAGATGGCATTGTCTTGTCAAGACGCCTCGTTTTCAAAAGCGCTAATTACAGTCAAAAACCTCCAATAGACGGTCCGCATGTAGTTCAGGAGAAAAGAAGTCTGCAGAAAATCAGGCTTCATTTGGAAGACTATGAGGGACATTCGGCTTTCGGAGACTTTGCGGTCAGCGTAATAGATAACGGGTGCGTTGACACACAAATTGACGAGGACGGCACTATACAGTCGTATCTGCTATTGGCCAACGATTTGAAAGGGCATATACACAATCCTGCCTGGTATTTTTCCAGTGGCAATCATCGTACCAAAGAACTCGACTTGCTGATGCTGACGCATGGGTGGAGCCGTTTCTCCACTACCCGTTTTGACATCTTGCCCGACTACAGCAAATTTTCATACCCTATAGAACAATCGGAGTGGTTGTCCGGGAAGGTATATAATCTCCGAAAAAAAGACAGGGGGATGAATCTTCCCATCACCATCTACGATGCCGATGGAGGCTCGTTGGGAATGGGACAATTAGATTCCTTGGGCCGCTTTTTTATTGGGAATCTGAACTACATGGACAATGCTCCTTTGGAAATCAGGATTTTGTCATGGAGTAAGAAACCATACTATCAATTTGACGAACCTACATTCCCAGCCTTTTCTTTCACCGGTCCAACAGATAGACATTATTATAATAAATCCAATCGAGACTGGTCCCTTGACCTACTTTATGGTGGGAATTTGAGAGTGTTGAGCAATGTCGATGTCATTGAGGCCACAGACAGAAGAATTCTCACTTATGGCGGCAACTTGTTGTACAAAGACACGAAAAAAGCAAATAAACTTTCATCGTCAGTCGACTTGAACATCTACAGTACGGGTTATGATGCAGTAAGATATCTACTTGAGAATGAGTGGTATATGCATTATGATGAAAACTACAGGCATATATTCTTGATTCGGCAGAGAGACGGAAAAATAGTGCAGCGGTTCTTAGGACTGGACAATGACCTATTGAAAAGGATTTCGGCAGACAAAATTGACCAGATAGAATTCTATTCGTTGACAACTAAGGAATCGCCTATGATACGGCACGAGTTGACGATGGAACAACGGAACAGCACTATATGTTCTCCTGTCATCAACATAACGGAAATATTCCTTCGAAAAGGTCAGTCTGTTTCCAATTTGACGCCGGACCGACGTCGTCGAACCTATCAGACCTTCGGTTTTACGCCAGCTGTCGAGTTCTATCACTCTGTTTACGATAGTGACGAAAAAAGAAACTGCGCCATTCCTGACTATCGAAAGACAATCTACTGGAACCCTTCCGTACAGACCGACCGCAATGGTATGGCCGAAATAGAGTATTACGAAAGCGACAATATCTCAACTTCAAGAATTGTCGTCATCGAGGGCGTAGCGTTCAATGGAACTCCGGTCCACATAGAGCAATACATCAATATACAGTAGCATCACAATAATCAACGCTCTGTAGAAGATTGTTGTGACAATCCTTTATAAGGCGAAAGTGCTGCTTTCTTTTGGCGGGACAAAATTATTGTTACAATAATCACTTTACGTACTTTGTCATTGATGGAATAAACCAAAAGGCAACCTCGCTTTTTAAGAACTACGCAACTGACTGATATTCATTTAAAAGCACCTAATTTATGATTATATTTCTCATATTATTACCGTTCGTTTGTGATTCCTGTCCGAGCAATGCTCTCTTCCGACTGCGCAATCTGACCCGGGGTAAGGAAGAACGTATCTTCACCTATGATAACGGGGAACAAGTTTGGTGGTGAATCTTTGCAATAAGGAATCACTGCACCACGACCTCTGGCAGTAGCGTCCGCATCAGCACTCGGACTTGGGTTATCTCTTCTTGCGAGAGAGGCTCTACGCCCTCGAGGGGATAAGGGATTCCGAGTTTTTCGTATTTAAACCTGCCCATCGTGTGGTAAGGCAGCAGTTCGATGCGCCGGATGACAGGCAGATAGGGCCGCAGATATTCTGCCAACGAACGCAACCGATCCTCCCCAGCCGTCTTCCCTGGCACCACCACATGACGTATCCAGGCCGGTTGACGGCGCTCCAAGAGCAGGTCAAACCAATGGCGGTTGTTGTCGATGGGCAGGCCTGTATAGGTGCGATGCAGTATCTCGTCGTTGGTCTTGATATCGAGCAGTACCAGATCCGTATAGTCGAGCACAGCCACGGCATCGGGCGTGAATATTGCTCCGCTCGTATCCAAAGCCGTATGAATACCGTCCTCCCGGCACAGCCGGAAGAACTCCCTCACAAACTGCGCCTGCTGCAGCGGTTCGCCGCCGCTGACGGTCACCCCTCCCTTCTTGATGAAGTTGCGGTATTTCCGCACCTCCTCCAGAAGTTGCTCGGGTGTCCACTCGAACTGCACGGGGGCACACGGGTCCCAGGTGTCCGGATTGTGGCAGAACTGGCACCGCATCGGGCATCCTTGCATGAATGCCACGAAGCGTATGCCAGGTCCGTCGACAGTGCCGAAGCTCTCTATCGAATGCAGTCTACCTATCATAGACTTTCCGTTCTGCACTCCGTGTCTGTTATCACAGACTGTGGTTGATGGTACGGCTCAAGACATCCAGCTGCTGCTCGCGGGTCAACTTGACAAAGTTGACGGCATAGCCCGACACGCGGATGGTGAGTTGCGGATATTTCTCCGGATGCTCCATAGCATCGACGAGGAGTTCGCGGTCGAAGACATTGACATTGAGGTGATGTCCACCGTCGGGTGCAAAGTACCCGTCCATCAGAGAGACGAGGTTGTCGATTTGGACATCATTGGTCTTGCCGAGAGTAGCCGGCGAGATGGCAAACGTGTAGGAGATACCGTCCTGGCTGTGCTGGAAAGGCAACTTGGCCACAGAAGAGAGGGCAGCGACAGCGCCTCGCGTATCACGGCCGTTCATGGGGTTGGCACCCGGCGCAAACGGCACACCGGCAGGACGTCCGTCAGGAGTGGCTCCCGTATATTTGCCGTAGACCACATTCGACGTGATGGTCAGGATAGACTGCGTCGGACGGCTGTGGCGGTAGGTCTCGTGCTGGCGCATAAACTCCATGAACTTCTCCGTGATCATACAAGCCAGGGCATCCGTCTTCTGGTCGTTGTTACCGTAAGGCACATAGCCCGTGTTCTCGAATCCGACGGCAAGACCGCGTTCGTCGCGAATCACCTTCACCTTGCCGAACTTGATGGCAGCCAGCGAGTCGGTGACGATGCTCAGTCCTGCGATACCCGTAGCACGGGTCCGCTCCACGTCTCCGTCGTGCAATGACATCTGGAAAGCCTCGTAGTTGTACTTGTCGTGCATGTAGTGGATGATGTGCAGGGCATTGACATAAGTCTTGGCCAGCCAACGCATCATCTGCTCGAATTTGTCCATCACCTCATCGTAGTCCAGATACTCGCTGGTGATAGGGGCATAGCCCGGTGCGACCTGCTCACCCGTACGCTCGTCACGTCCGCCGTTGATGGCATAGAGCAAGCACTTGGCCAAATTGGCTCGGGCACCGAAGAACTGCATCTGCTTGCCGATCTTCATCGGCGACACGCAGCAGGCGATGCCGTAATCGTCGCCATAGTCGGGACGCATCAGGTCGTCGTTCTCATACTGGATGGCCGAGGTCTTGATGCTTATCTTGGCGCAATAGCGCTTCCAGGCTTCCGGCAGACGCTCACTCCAAAGCACTGTCAGGTTCGGTTCGGGAGCAGGGCCCAGATTCTCAAGGGTATGGAGCATACGGTAGCAGGTCTTGGTCACCAGCGTACGTCCGTCGATGCCCATACCGCCCTCACTGGCCGTTACCCACACGGGGTCGCCCGAGAAGAGGTCGTTATACTCTGGCGTGCGCAGGAAGCGCACCATACGGAGTTTGATAATCAGTTGGTCGATAAGTTCCTGTGCGCCTTCTTCGGTCAAAGTGCCGTTCTTGAGATCGTTTTCGATAAAGATATCGAGGAAGGTGGAGATACGACCAATAGACATAGCTGCGCCATCCTGGTCCTTCACTGCCCCGAGGTAACCGAAGTAGACGAACTGTACAGCCTCACGTGCATTCTGTGCCGGCTTGGTCACATCGAACCCGTAGTTGGCGCACATGGTGACGAAACGCTTGAGAGCGGCTATCTGCTCCGAAATCTCCTCGCGCTGGCGGATGATGTCGTCGGTGAGCTCCTGCACATCCAGGCGGTCCATATAGCGGCGCTTCTCCTCTATCAGATTGTCCACGCCATAGAGGGCGATACGGCGGTAGTCGCCGATGATGCGGCCACGTCCGTAGGCATCCGGCAGGCCGGTGATGACATGGCTGTGACGGGCAGCGCGGATTTCACTTGTATAGGCCGAGAAGACGCCTTCGTTGTGCGTCTTGCGATAGCGGGTGTAGATTTCCTTAGTCTCCGGGTCGAGTTTGTAGCCGTACGACTCCAGGGCAGTCTCGACCATACGGATGCCGCCCTTGGGGAAGATGCCGCGCTTCAGCGGCTTGTCGGTCTGCAGGCCTACGATGACCTCGTTGTCCTTGTCTATATATCCGGCACCATAAGTGGTGAGCGTCTGCGGCATACGGGTCTCGGCGTCATACACGCCCTTCTCGCGCTCCACTTTGCATAGTTCGCTAACCTCGTTCCAGAGTTTCAGAGTCCGTTCCGTCGGACCTACCAGGAATGAATCATCGCCCGTGTAGGGAGTATAGTTGTGCTGGATAAAATCACGCACGTTAATCTCACGCTTCCAGATGGAACCTTCAAAAAAATCAAGTTGATTGCTGAGCTTCATATTGGTCTGCATTTTCTGATTGTTTATTTTTTGTGCAAAGGTATTACGTTTGACTATCCCTTTCGTATAACAAAAATGACAAAACATGGTAATTTTGCGAACCGAGGGGTTAAATTTCTCGTTTTTACCATGTTTTGTTTGGTTTTTACCATGCCGTTCCTTACCTTTGCGGGGAGTAATCAAGAAGCGCATGAAATCAGATGGAAAGATAATCAGCTACGACATGTCGCCCAAGGATAAATATCCGAGCGGCGAACTGTTCCGACTCCGCAAGATGCCGGACGTGTTTCTCGAAGAGGGATTCCGCTCCGTGCATCTGCACACCCACTCTTTCTATACGGTAATCTGGTTTCAAGGCGGCACGGGCAAGCACTATGCCGACTTTGAAGAGTATGAGGTGAAGCCCGGCATGGTCTTCTTCATCTCCCCCGGACAGCTCCACACCTTTGACGCCAACCACGAGCAGACGGGTTATGTGCTGGAGTTCGGCCAGGAGTTTCTGCAGGATGAGGTGACGAGCGAAAGCCTCTTCCTCAAATACGATGTCTTCAATGCCTACGATACCCTCCCCTACCGTACCATAGACCGGGAAGGCAGCGAGAACCTGCAGCACATCGTGGATGCCATCCAACAGGAGGAACTGCACAACGGGCTATTTGCCCATCACGACTACTTGGCCATGTTGGTCCGTCTGTTCCTGATTACCGTCCAGCGCTATCATCGTCACGACGAATCGCACCAGGCCCTCAGCATAACCTCGCCGCAGCACCGCCACTTTGTCAAGTTCCGGCAACTTCTGGAGCAGCACTACCGCCAGATCCATTCCGTCGGGCAGTATGCCAAGATGCTGGGCATCTCCTCACGCACGCTGACCTTGTGCACGCTGGAGTGCTCCAACCAGACCCCGCTGCAGCTCATCAATGCCCGTCTCACCCTTGAGGCCAAACGGCTCCTGCGGTTCACACATCTGAGCAGCAAGGAGGTCGGCTACCAGCTTGGCTTCGAAGACCCCTCCTATTTCGTCAAGGTTTTCAAGCAAAAGACCGGCCAGCTGCCTCTTGAGTTCCGCGCCACTTGAGTCTGTGTACCAATCGGGCTACCTTACGATAAAAGGTTACGAGGACGACACCTATCTGTTGGGGTTCCCTAATCAAGAGGTGCGTCAAGCTCTATACAAGGTCGTTCTGCCGGCTCTTACAATGCGTACACTCTCGGAGGCAATATCCACACAGTCGCAGTTACGTCTGTATATGAACCGGGGCGATGTGCAAGAGTCAATGCGTTGTTTGAAAGCCCTCATTGCTGACGTGCCTTACAGCAACAAGAAGATGGCATCGATGCATATGGAGGAACGCTATCGCCTCATAGTCAGCAGCATTTTCAATGCTTTAGGCTTCCGCGTACAAGTAGAGCGGATGGTGGCCCGAGGTCGCATAGATTTGGTTGTATGGACTGTACGTACCGTCTACGTCATTGAACTGAAACTAAAGAACGATGGTGGGCTCTCTGCTGCCACGAAGCAAATAGAGACTGACTATATGGAGCCTTTCAAGAATGGTCCCCACAAAGTCATCGGTCTCGCCATCGAACTTGACGGCAAGGCAAAGGGGTTCTTGATTGGGAGGAGGTCAAAGAGTAAAACCATTCGTCAGAACCCGTCATCTACAGTGCCTTGGACAAAAGGGATTGTCCTTTATAGACTTTCGTAGAATCTCCGTATCTTATGAGCCATGAGCAAACGGCGTTCTTCCAAGAACTCTGAATAGTTATTGTAATCCATATCAAATACAGTGGATGGGATACCGTTCATAGAAAGGTTGTTCATCAATTGTTCTTTGTCGATAATGGAGCCACATTCGGACACCTTTGTCTCACATTGTTTCAAAGCAATATTGAAGTATTCTTTCGGAGACTTTTTGCCGATGGACTCATTAACCGGTCTGTCAAGATAAGCATAGTTGGCATCTTGATTGTATTGGTTCTTGGCATAGTGATTGTTTATCAAATATTGCTTAGGGAATACATGATGCACGTCGCCTCCAAGGCATATCAACTCACGGACAGTAATGTTTGAAGACAAAAGTGAAATGTCATTGAAGAATACCTGTGCCGCCAAATAGACCAAATAAGTCGGGTTATTGGTCGAAGTCATTGCCAGGTTTTGAGGAACTGCAACATTCCAAAAATTTTCAGATAAGGTGGCATCCTCAATAGCTTTTAGCATAGCAGTCACACCTTGCTCCGTAATCTGACGGATATCACGGGCAAAAGCAGATTCTGGAGAACTGCTATAGCGGCCTGTCAGAACCGACAACACATACCATTTCTGGACAATCCTTTTCCGCTCTGCAACAGGAACGTCTGATTCTTGGAGCAAAAGGTAGATGGTGTAGGCAAGATCCAAGGCCATGTTGGAGGTGACCATCTTGCTCGAGATGAAGCCGGCAGATGGCTTCTGGCCACCCCGTTGCTGTCGTAGTCGTACTTGGTCATAGCTACTCTTCCTTCAGTTGTCTGCCAATCCACCCTTCATCTACACACGTCGTGCCTTTTACAGCCAGGCGCGGGTCCATTTCGCAAGACTTGCAGTGCTCGTAATAACTGGCCATGTCAAAGTATACCTCCATCATGCTCCCCTCCTCCGTATCTTCATAAACGAAGAAGATGGTGCCGCGAGGAGACTCGTCGGTTGGATCCTCAGTGTGGTCAAAGTAAATTTCGTAGCCTTTTTCTGCCAATTCGGGACAGATGACATGGGTTATCATGTATTTCTGACGCTCTATTGCCACGTCGTTCAAGCCCTTTTCGAGTATGAGTATCTTCTCTTTCAAGCGGTTCAAGCCATACACGACACGGAAGGTGTAGTCCTCCAGCTTCCCGAATGCATCTTCTGGCTGTTCCATTGGCTCGTAATCGTAATCGTCTGGCTTGAAGAAGTCGAAGAACAACATAAACTTATGCGTCATGTCGTAATAAAGGAAGTCTGCCGGTATACCCGTTACCTTGCCACAGTGAGGGCAATGATACATGAACAGTTCCTCCGAGAATATCTTTTCTCTGAGCTCCGGGTCCAAGTCCACATTCACGGATGACCACAGGTCAAACTCGCCTTTTTTATGGCAGTGTGGACACGTAATTTTTTCTTTACTCAACTGTGACATATTCGTTGTTTTTCAGGGGTTATTGGCAAGTTACAGGCAAGTCAAGTCGCCTGCTTTAATCATTTGATTGTCGTGTTCAATTATTTACGCCGGCACTATCCTTGTTTTCCGTTTCCACGCGTACTTGACAGCCTTCTGTATATCTCGGCATCCTTCTCCAGAAAGCAACATATAATCACATAGCCCTTATACTTTCCGCTGAGGATGTAATCGCTTATCACACCAAGGGCAATCCCGGCAGCCCGCTCTTGTGGAAAATTATACACTCCGGTACTGATGCAGGGGAATGCGATGCTTGTCAGGTTCTGCTCCGCAGCAATATCCAAGGCCGTACGATAGCATGAAGCCAGCAGTTCGTCTTCGCCCCTTCCACCGCCATACCATATCGGGCCGACGGTATGAATAATCTTGTTGCAAGGCAGGTCGTAGGCATCCGTCATTTTACTCTGACCGGTTTTGCAACCATTCAGAGTACGGCATTCTGCCAACAAACCGGGACCGGCAGCCCGATGGATTGCCCCATCGACGCCACCGCCACCCAGCAAGGAAGTGTTGGCAGCGTTTACTATGGCATCTACGCGCAAAGTCGTAATGTCACCTTTTAGGACCATCAGCTGTTTTTCCAAATTGGGCTCCGCATCTGGCGGGATGGGATTCCCGTATATTCTTTCGTCAATCATATTCTGTTAAAAATTAGGGGGATAAAAATAGCGGAAAGGCCGCATCGCTTATTTCTTCACCATTTCATGCTGCAAATATAATAACTGAAGTTTCGCAAGTGAAAATTCACATGCATAATTTAACGTAATTTTGAAATA